>NZ_FMXH01000001.1:119387-733427 GCF_900103575.1 Pseudomonas sp. NFACC51
TTTTCGATCAGGCGATCGGAGCCACCTTCGGCGACACGACGTTCCAGCAGGCGATCGGCACCGCCTTCGGCGACGCGGTTTTCGATCAGGCGATCAGAACCGCCTTCGGCGACGACAGGTTGGGAGGAGGCGGCAAATACGTTGGCGGCCAGTACAGAGAAAGCGAGGCTGAGGATGACTTGGCGTTTCATGATGGTGTGCTCCGGGGGTGCAGTGGTTTGTGTGGGGCCATTGTTGTCCCGGGTGATCATCAAGAGAACTTCATTGACATGATGGTGAACATCGATGGCAGTGATAGCTCGTTGGCCCGCTACCGGTCAGCTCGATGGAACACTGATGGGCTCGCGGGCTCTACCGGCATAACGCTTATGCAGGAGGTACGTTCATGTATCAGTTATTCGGTTGCAGGCAATCGGGCTCTTCGGCGGTGGAGGTTGCCCTGTGTCTCTGTGAGGTGGCTTATCGGCGGGTCGACGCCTATTCGACGCAAGACAACGATGCGGCGAAAGAGCTTGAGACACTCAATCCTCTGAAGCAGGTGCCGACCTTGCAGTTGCCGGACGGTTCGGTGCTGACTGAAGCGGCGGCGATCCTGATTCACCTCGGGTTGACCTTCCCAGCCTCGAAGCTGCTCCCGCAAGACCCGGCCCAGTGTGCCCAGGCCATACGGGGCCTGGTCTACATCGCGGCCAATTGCTACACGCCCATCGGCATTATCGATTTTCCGGAACGCTGGCTGGACGAGGCGGACGAAGCGACTCGACAGCGATTGATATCCGGCACGCAGCAACGGCTGTATCGCAATTGGGCGCTGTTTGCCGACCAGTTCCCGGCCCGACCTTTTCTAGGCGGTGACGAACCCGGAGCGCTGGATATCCTGGCGGCCGTGATCACGAAGTGGAGAAATACGCGGGAGGCGATGCTGAGCGCCCGTCCAGCGTTCCATGAGCTGTTGGAGCGCATTGACCACCATCCGCGCGTTGCGCCGGTGCTGTCGCTGCATTGGCCTGAGTGAATCAAGGACACGCCTTGCGTGCAGCCGCTTGCTCGACAAGGCCGGCAAATTGCCGGACATTCTCCTGATGCGCCGTCACCAGTTCGTCGATACTGGCGCCCGCCGGCGTTTGCAGGCTGCTGCGGCACGTGATGGGACGGGCGTCATTGCCCGGGTTGCGCAGTCGCCATTGCACGTCCATGCGGGCATAGCGGCCAGGGATCGAGTCAAAGCGTTGCACCTCTACCCGCAGCAATGATTTGGGGGCGCCAGGGTTGCTCAGTTGTTCGTCCAGGCTGCTGTGCAGTTCATCGGCCAGGCTGGCGCCCCACCATTCGGTTTCCATGATCGCCAACCCGCTGTTGCCTTGGCGAATGACCATCTGGGTGCGATCCACTTGGGGTGGGACACTGACCTGTTCGATCTGGATGTCCACGCTGGAGCGCGATTGGCCTGCCGGTTGGGCCGGGCTCAACGTGTGATAGTGGATCGGATCGCTGCGGCAGGCGCCGAGCAGCAACGCCACGGCAACCAGGGTGAGTTTCAGCGTCAGTGGCATGGGGCGGGCTCCTGTGATCATTCTTTCACCGGCAATGTGAGGTTCTGCGCCGGTGCGTCCTTGGGACGCCCGCGAAGCAGCGATTCGGGATGGCGGCTCAGGTAGTCCGACAGTTCGCGCAGCGAGCGCGACATGCGCCCCAGGTCGTCCAGGGTCTGGGTCAGTTGTTCGCGCTGCGGTGAATCTTCGGCCAGGGTCGAGTTAGCCGATTGCAGGGTCTTGCTGACGTCTTGCAAGGTGCTTTGCACGCCCGGCAGGGTCTTGCTGTTGAACTGGGCCAGGCCTTTGCGCAGCTCCACCAGGTTGCCATCCAGGTTGCCGGCAATGCTCTCCAGTGGCAGTTTGTTGATCCGCTCGATCATCGCCTGCAGTTGTTCCTGCAGTTGCTGGAGACTGCCTGGGATGGTTGGAATGCGCACGGGCCGGGCGCTTGGGTCGAAGGCGACTTTTTCAGCCTTGGGGTAGAAGTCCAGCGAGATGTACAACTGCCCGGTCAGCAGGTTGCCGCTACGGGCCTGGGCACGCAGCCCGCGCTCGACGAAGCTGCCCATCAGGCGGGCACTGGCGGCTTCGTCTTCGGGGTCGTGGTTGAGCGACTTGAGCAGTTTTTCATGGGCCTTGCCCAGGCGCTGAGGGTAGATCACCACGCCGACGTTAACCGGAAAGCTGCGTTGCTTCTCATCGAAATCGAGGTTGATGGCCACCACCCTGCCGATTTCCACGCCGAGGAACTCCACCGGCGCACCGACGCGTAACCCGCGCAGGGCCTGGTCGAAACGCAGGGCCAGGTATTGGCCCTTGCCATCGGGCGGGGCGAGGGCGCTCTGCTGGTCGGCAAACAGCTCGAAGGTCTTGTCTTCGCTGGCGGCGGTGTCGTTGGGGCTGTACTCCGGTGCCCGGAACGCGATGCCACCCAAGAGCAAGGCCGAGAGCGATTCGGTCTTGACGGCGAAACCGTTGGCGCCGACGTTCACGTCGACGCCGCTGACGTTCCAGAACCGGGTGTTTTCGGTGACATACACATCGTTGGGCGCGTTGATGAACACGTCGATGTTGACGCCTTTGCCGTCGGCGTCCAGGGCGTAGGACACGACTTGGCCCACCGGGATCTTGCGCAGGTACACCGGCGAGCCGATGTCCAGTGAACCGAGGTCCTGGGAGTGCAGGGTGAAGCGCTTGCCTGGTTCGCCGTAGGTGATGGGCGGCGGGTTCTCCAGGCCCGTGAAGGACTTGGCGCGCACTTTCGACTGACCGGCGTCGGCCCCAATGAAATCCCCCGACAGCAAGGTGTCGATCCCCGAAATACCGCCGGCCCCGATGCGTGGCCGTACGACCCAGAACACCGAATCTTCGTGAGTGAAGGTGTCGGCAGTCTTGGCGAGCTTGACCGTGGCGGTGACGTTCTTCTGGTCCTCGCTCAGTTGCACATCGGTGACCTGGCCGATGACCACGTTGCGATATTTCACCTGGGTCTTGTTGGCGGTCAGGCCCTGGCCGGTCTTGAAGGTGATGGTGATGGTCGGGCCTTCCTGCAGCCAGTTGTGGACCACCAGGGACAGCCCCACCAGGACCGCGATGATCGGCACGATCCACACCAGCGACACCGTCCAGCGGCGGGTGGTGACGTGGGCGCGGCCGGGTGCGGGTTGCTGCCCGTCAGTGGCTTGCGACTTCATCCATGACCTCCTCGGATGGTTGAGTGTCCCAGATCAGCCGGGGGTCGAAACTCATGGCCGACAGCATGGTGAACAGCACCACGAGGCCGAAGAACAGGATGCCCGGTCGTGGTTCGATGTCGCTCAATGCCTGGAACTTGACCAGTGCCGCCACCAGGGCCACCACCAGCACATCGAGCATTGACCAGTAGCCGATGACTTCCACCAGCCGGTACAGCTTCGCCCGCTGGACTTGGGCCCAGGTGCTGCGCCGCTGTGCGGTCACCAGCAACAGGGTCAGCACCACGAACTTGATGCCGGGCACCGCAATGCTGGCGATGAAGATAATCAGGGCGATGTCCCAGGCGCCGCTTTGCCAGAACTCGATGACGCCGCTGATGATGGTGCTGTCGGCGCCTTCACCGAGCATCTGGGTATTCATGACCGGTAGCAGGTTGGCCGGGATGTAGAACACCAGCGCGGCCAGCATGTAGGCCCAGGTGCGGGTGATGGCGTCGGGTTTGCGTCGATGCAGGGCGGCGTCGCAGCGGGGGCAGGTTTCGGGCTCGTCGGTCATGTCGCAGGCCAGGCCACAGCTGTGGCACAGGCACAGGCCCAGGTCGCGGGCCTCTGGCGGGGTGTCCAGCGGCTGGCCGTTCACAGGCTGTCCCAAAGGTCGCGGACATCGCGCCCGGCAATGCGGATCATCAGCAGGCTCAAAGCCGCCAGGGCGAACAGGCCGATGCCCGGGAGCACGTCCAGCAGGCCGGCGAGCTTGATCACCGCCACCAGCGCGCCCAGCAGGCACACCTCCAGCATGCTCCAGGGCCGCAGGGTTTCCAGGCTGCGCATGCACAGGTTGAACCCCGGCGCCCGCTGCTGGAGGTAGGCATGGCCCAGTACCCAGAGCAGCAGCGCCAATTGAAAGGCTGGTGCAATGATGATCGCCACCGCTGTCACCAGGGCGATGAAGGCGATCGGCCCCTGGTTCAGCGCCACGATGGAATCCCATAACGTCGCGCTGTTGCTCAGGCCCTGGAGGCGGATGCTCATGATCGGGTAGATGTTGGCGAAGGCCCACAGCACCGCCGCGGTCACGCTCAAGGCCAGGCGCTGCTCGATGGTCAGGCCGTTGTAGCGCTGGATCACCGCGTGGCAGCGCACGCACGAGGCTTTCTGGTGCGCAGCGAGCATCACCGGTTCGTACACCGCATCGCAATGTTCACAAATGATCAATCGGTCGGTGTCGGCCATCGGGATGCTCGCAGGAACAACCCCTTCAATATAGAAGTGCCTTGGAAATGAGCAACCCGACCGAACGGATCATTCCCCGCGAATGTATTGCTCCAGTTGTTTGATCAGATCGGCCTGTTCGGCGATGGCTTCCTTGACCAGGTCGCCGATGGACAGCAGGCCGACCAGTTTGCCGTCCTCCACCACTGGCAAATGCCGCAGATGTTTTTCGGTCATGATGCTCAGGCAGGTCTCGACGTTCTGGTGCGGGTCAATGGTGATCACGGGGGAGACCATGATGTCACTGACCTTCGTGCCCACCGATGAGCGACCGCGCAAGACCATTTTGCGAGCATAGTCGCGCTCGCTGATGATCCCCAGCACTTCATCGTTCTTCACCACCAGCAAGGCACCGACATTCTTCTCGGCCATGCGCATCAGGGCCTGCAATACCATGTCGTCCGGTGAGATGGTGTGCACTTGCTGGTTCTTCTCGTCTTTTAGCCGGAGCAACTGCGCGACGGTTTTCATGGTGGGCCTCGGGTGTTGTTTTTGCTGGTTGTTAAAGCATCGTAGACCCAACGGCGCAGAGCAAGCGGTAAAGCGGCGGCCAGTCGTCCAAAAGCGTCATTGCCCGGGGATTTCCCTCAATCCCGTGGCCAGGCGCCGTTATGGCGAGGGAGCTTGCTCCCGCTCGATCGCGCAGCGATCGCAAAAAGGGGCCGCTGCGCAGCCCAGCGGGAGCAAGCTCCCTCGCCACAAAAAAAGCGGGTGGGTGGTGTGTCAGTTGGGCAGGTGAAGTTCCCTCGCCACAGGTAGAATCGTCGCCTACGCAAAATTCGAGGTTGCAGCGGTGGATTTACAGCAGGGCTTCGTCCTGACCCGGCATTGGCGCGATACCCCGGCCGGCACCGAAGTCGAGTTCTGGCTGGCGACCGACGCCGGTCCCCGGCGCGTGCGCTTGCCGGTGCAGACGTCGGTGGCCTTCGTGCCGCAGATCCAGCGCGGCCAGGCCGAAGCGCTGCTGCAAGGGGAGAAGGACGTTGAGTTGCGTCCCCTGGACCTGCTGGATTTCGAGCATCGTCCGGTGCTGGGGCTGTATTGCCAGCAACACGCCCAACTGATGCGCCTGGACACCACCTTGCGCCGCGCTGGCGTGGAGGTGTTCGAAGCAGACATCCGGCCGCCGGAGCGCTACCTGATGGAGCGTTTCATCACCGCCCCGGTGTGGTTCGGCGGTACGCCGGCCGCCGATGGCCTGCTGGTGGATGTCCAGATGAAACCGGCGCCCGAATACCGCCCACCGTTGCGCCTGGTGTCCCTGGACATCGAAACCACCGCCCAGGGCGAATTGTATTCCGTCGCCCTGGAAGGCTGCGGCGAGCGCCAGGTCTACATGCTCGGGCCAGCCAATGGCGACGATACCGGCGTGGATTTCCAGCTGGAATACTGCGAATCGCGCACGCTGCTGCTGAAGAAACTCAACGATTGGTTCGCCCGTTTCGACCCCGACGCGATCATTGGCTGGAACCTGGTGCAGTTCGACCTGCGGGTACTGCATGAACACGCCCGGCGCCTGGCGGTGCCGTTGCGCCTGGGGCGTGGTGGGGAAGAGATGCAATGGCGCGAGCACGGAGCGCGCAACAACCACTTCTTCGCCTCGGCCGCTGGCCGGTTGATCATCGACGGTATCGAGTCCCTGCGTTCGGCGACCTGGAGTTTTCCCTCGTTCAGCCTGGAAAACGTCGCCCAGACGCTGCTGGGGGAGGGCAAGTCCATCGATAACCCGTACCAGCGCATGGACGAGATCAACCGCATGTTCGCCGAGGACAAACCGGCCCTGGCCCGCTACAACCTCAAGGACTGCGAGCTGGTGACGCGGATCTTCGCCAAGACCGAACTGCTCAAGTTCCTCCTGGAGCGGGCCAGCGTCACCGGCCTGCCAGCGGACCGCAGCGGCGGTTCGGTGGCGGCCTTCACGCACCTGTACATGCCGCTGATGCACCGCCAGGGGTTTGTTGCCCCCAATCTCGGCCAGCGTCCGCCCGAGGCCAGCCCGGGTGGATTTGTCATGGACTCCCAGCCGGGGCTCTACGAGTCGGTGCTGGTGCTGGACTACAAGAGCCTGTATCCATCGATCATCCGCACTTTCCTGATTGACCCGGTGGGCTTGATCGAAGGGCTGCGCCACCCGGCTGACCAGGAGTCGGTGCCAGGCTTTCGCGGGGCGCGTTTCTCCCGTACCCGCCATTGCCTGCCGGCCATCGTGGCGCGGGTCTCCGAAGGCCGGGAAACCGCCAAGCGCGAGCACAATGCGCCGCTGTCCCAAGCATTGAAAATCATCATGAACGCCTTTTATGGCGTGCTCGGTTCCAGCGGCTGTCGCTTCTTCGATCCACGCCTGGCCTCGTCCATCACCCTGCGCGGCCACCAGATCATGCAGCGCACCCGCCAGTTGATCGAAGCCCAGGGGCATGTGGTGATTTATGGCGATACCGATTCCACGTTCGTCTGGCTGCGTCGTGCCCATGGCCAGGAGGAAGCGGCCAGGATCGGTCGCGAGTTGGTCGCCCACGTCAACCAATGGTGGCGTGAGCAGGTGCGCGATGAGTTCGGCCTGGAGAGTGCGCTGGAGCTGCAGTTCGAAACCCATTTCAAGCGCTTTCTGATGCCGACTATCCGCGGCGCCGAGGAGGGCAGCAAGAAACGCTACGCCGGATTGGTCACCCGTGCCGATGGCAGCGACGAAATCGTCTACAAGGGCCTGGAAACCGTGCGCACCGACTGGTCGCCGCTGGCACGGCAATTCCAGCAGGAGCTGTACGGGCGGATCTTCCACCGCCAGCCCTATCAGGATTATGTGCGCGATTATGTGCAGCAGACCCTGGCCGGTGCGTTCGATGATCGGTTGGTCTACCGCAAGCGTCTGCGTCGGCCCCTGGAAGACTACGAACGCAACGTCCCACCCCATGTGCGGGCTGCGCGGCTGGCCGATGAGTTCAACCAGCGCCAGGGCCGGCCACGGCAATACCAGAATGGCGGCTGGATCAGCTACGTCATCACCGTCGCCGGCCCCGAGCCGCTGGAAGTCCGCAGCGCGCCGATTGATTACGACCATTACGTGAGCAAACAACTGCAACCGGTGGCGGATGCGATCCTGCCGTTTGTGGACGATGATTTCTCGACGTTGGTGGGGGGGCAGATGGGGTTGTTCTGATGACGAGGGTCAAGGTTCCTGTGGCGAGGGAGCTTGCTCCCGCTGGGCTGCGCAGCGGCCCCTTTTGCGACCGCTTCGCGATCGAGCGGGAGCAAGCTCCCTCGCCACAAAAAGCTGCCAGGCCCGGGGAAACTAGACCATCGCCAACCGCTGCTTCCCCCGGGGCTGGGGAAATATCAGGTCGAGGGCGGCCAGGTCCTGCGGTTCCAGCTTGAGGTTGGCCGCTTCGGCATTCAAACGCACATGCTCAGGCTTCACGGCCTTGGGAATGGCAATCACATTGTCCTGGCGCAACAGCCAGGCCAGTGCGATCTGTGCCGGTGTGGCGCGATGGCGTTCGGCGATCTGTCCCAGGGTGTGATCCTTGAGCAGGTGCCCGCCCTGGCCGACCGGGCAGTAGGCCATGATCGGCATGGGCCGTTGCTGGCACCAGGGCAGCAGGTCGAATTCGATGCCGCGTTCCTGCAGGTTGTACAGCACCTGGTTGGTGGCGCAGGCAGGCGAGGCCAGCTCCTCGAGGTCATCGACGTCAAAGTTCGACACACCCCAGCGGCCGATCTTGCCTTCTTCGCGCAGGCGTTCGAACGCTTCGACGGTTTCTGCCAACGGGTACTGCCCGCGCCAGTGCAACAGATAAAGGTCGATGTAATCGGTGTCGAGCCGGCGCAAGCTGCGTTCGCAGGCCAGGGGAATGCCTTTGCGACTGGCGTTGTGAGGGTAGACTTTGCTCACTAGGAAAACCTGGTCCCGCAGGCCAGTGATCGCCTCGCCAACGACGGTCTCCGCACCGCCTTCGGCATACATCTCCGCCGTGTCGATCAGGGTCATGCCCAGTTCGATCCCCAACCGCAGGGCCGCGACTTCTTTCTTGTGATGGGACGGTTCCTCACCCATGCGCCAGGTGCCCTGGCCAATGACCGGTACGGACACACCCGCCAATTCCAGCGTCCTCATGCCTATCTCCTGTTTTTTGCTTTGACGTGTGGCAGCAGGATAGACCAAGTGTTCAGTGTTGATCGTTCCCACGCGAGCATGGGAACGATTCGGCGGGGGCGTTACTTCGCGGAGAACTTCAACACCATGGTCTGGGTGTAGGTCTGGCCCGGATCAAGCCGCGTCGAAGGGAAGTTCGGCTGGTTGGGCGAGTCGGGGTAGTGCTGGGTTTCCAGGGTGAACGCGCCCCAATGTGGATAGACCTTGCCTTGCTTGCCCTTGACCGTGCCGTCGAGGAAGTTGCTGGTGTAGAACTGCACGCCAGGCTCGGTGGTGTAGAGCTGCAGGCGGCGTCCGGAGTCCGTGTCATACACTTCTGCGGCCAGTTTGCTCACGTCACCCTTGGCGTCCAGCGCCCAGTTGAAATCGAAACCGCCCTGTTTCGGTTCGGCGAACTTGAGTTGTGGGTGATCGGCCTTGATATGGGTGCCGATGGCGGTGGGTTGGGTGAAGTCCATCGGTGTACCGGCCACGGGGGCCAGTTCGCCGGTGGGAATGAGCTTGCCGGTGACCGGCGTGTAGTGGGCTGCGTGCAGGGTGGCGAGCTGATCGAGGATGTCGCCGTTACCGGCCCCGGCCAGGTTGAAATAGCTGTGGTTGGTCAGGTTCAGCACCGTGGGTTTGTCGGTGGTGGCTTTGTACTCAATGCGCAACTCGTTCTGTTCGTTGAGGCTGTAGGTGACGTCGGTTTTCAACGTGCCGGGAAAGCCCATCTCACCATCCGGTGACACGTAGGTCAGGGTGACGCCCACCGAGTCCTTGCCGTCATGGGGCTGGGCCTTCCAGACGCGCTTATCGAACCCTTGCGGTCCGCCGTGCAAGGAGTTGCCATGGTCGTTCTGCGGCACCTGGTAACGCTTGCCGTCCAGCTCGAAGGCGCCGTCGGCCAGGCGATTGCCGAAGCGGCCGATGGTCGCGCCGAAATACACGCTGCCGTTCTTCTGGTAACCCTGCACGTCGTCGAAGCCGAGCACGATGTCGGCGGCCTTGCCGTTTTTGTCCGGCACGCTCAATGACTGGAGGATGCCGCCGTAGGTGATGACCGTGGCCTCCATGCCGTGACTGTTGCGCAGCACGAATTTTTCCACCGCCGTGCCGTCGTCGGTTTTGCCGAACGCACCGCGTTCATTGGTCAGGCCGGCAGCGTGGGAAGCCGAGGTGGCGATCATCAGAGACACTCCGAGGGCCGTGAGCAGTTGTCTGGATTCAAGCATGGTATGACCTTCCTTCCTGTTGTTTTGTTGTTGTTTTGAACGCGGGGCGAGTCCGCTACTGGTCGGACAGCGCTGAAGGTTTTTCTGGTTAGTAGTCTTTCTATTTGGTGGGTGAGAAGGGATTTATAGCCATTAATGGGGATTTATCAATTAAAAAGTAAGACTAATTGCGTGATTGGGTCGTTGCTGAAGACCGAGGGTTTTCTCCAGGTACTGCACTTTTGTGATTTTTGCCGCTCTATCCATGGCCTGGAAGCGACGACCCCCATCGCTTCCCCATGCCCAGACCGAGATTCGATGGCCGGTGTTTTTTATCCTGTGACGAGATTGCGCCGCTGCTGCCTGGCATTGTTGGTCGGTGTGTCGATGCTGTTCAGCGGCGGCTGCAGCCATCAGCAGGGACAGGACATGGTCACGCAGTTCAGCAACGCCAAGCCCCAGGAGTTCTTGCAGACCAGCGTCGACCGCATGGCCACGTTGTCGATGCACGACAACTTGCAAAGCCTCTATCTGCTGATGAACAAGCTGTACCTGCGCAACCCCGAGGAGCTGCGCAAGTCCGGCTTTCTCGACGCTCGCACTGCGGAAAAACAGGTGCGCATGGCCATCGAGCAGCAACAGCCTTTGCCGACCTTGGGTGGCAAGAAGGACCTGGCGGCCCTGAGCTACGCCATGAGCCCGGAGTTTCTCGGCGATCGGGTAGGGGCGTTCATCTATGCCATCGGCAGCATGCTGGTCACCGCGCACGGCAATCGCCTCGAGTTCTACATGACCGACACCATCGACCCGCGTTTTGTCAGCAACGCGGCGCGCAATATCGAAAAAGCCACCTGGCTGCTGAGTCAGCGGCAGAACAAGGACGGCAAGCTGTTGCTGTTTTCCAATGAGATCTCGGAGGAGGGCAGCAACCTGAGTTTCGCCGTGGAGTTTGGAAAAATCGTCGCCCGATTGGACCTGCTGACCCAGATGCTCGATGAGCGCTACCGGCGGATTGGCTTGAATTACGCCCAGAGCCTGCTGTTCCTCAATTTCCTGCCGGTCCAGTGAAATGACGGAAAAGGAATAAAGATAGATCACATCGATATAGGGGGTTATAAGAAAAATCGCTATGCTCGCGGCCAGATTTTTCATGCGGTCGTGCTGAGACGGGTTTAATGGATTTCGGTAATGTCGGTTTAGTCGTTGCAGGCCTGGTGGTCGGCTTCATCGTTGGGATGACCGGCGTCGGCGGTGGTTCGCTGATGACCCCGATCCTGTTGTGGTTTGGTATCAACCCTGCGACGGCGGTGGGTACGGACCTGCTGTACGCAGCCATTACCAAGTCTGGCGGTGTCCTGGTTCATGCAAAAAATCGCAACATCGACTGGGCTATCACTGGCTGGCTGACGTTGGGCAGTGTGCCGGCAGTCGGCTTGACGCTGTGGTTTCTCAGCAGCCTGCACAGCTCCCCCGACGCCATGAACGCGGTGATCAAGCAAGCCTTGGGCTTTGTGTTGTTCGCCACTGCCTTGGCGATCCTGTTCAAGAAGCGTTTGCTGCAATTCGCCCATGACCGTGCCGGCGGGCACTACAACCCCACTGGCACGCGCCTCAATGTGCTCACGGTCATCACCGGCCTCGTGCTGGGCACCATGGTCGCCTTGACCTCCATCGGCGCTGGCGCCCTGGGCACCGTTGCGCTGTTCATCCTCTACCCGTTCCTGGTCACCAAGCGCCTGGTGGGCACCGAGATCGCCCACGCCGTGCCGCTGACCCTGGTGGCTGGCCTGGGCCATGCGAGCATGGGCAACATGGATTGGCACATCCTGGGTTTCCTGCTGATCGGTTCGTTGCCGGGGATCTACCTGGGCAGTCATTTGTCGGGACGCATCTCCGACGAGTTGCTGCGCCCTTGTCTGGCGGTGATGCTGGCGATGATCGGGTTCAAGCTGGCGTTCTAGAACGATCACCCTGGTCCAATGTGGGAGCGAGCTTGATCGCGATAGCGATCGAACCGTCGACTTCGATGTTGACTGTCAAGCCGCTATCGCGAGCAAGCTCGCTCCCACAGTGGTCCCCGCTCCAACTCTCGCGCCACACTCTCCTTGCGGTTGCGCAATGACCCCCCTGGCCTAAGCTTCAAGTCAGGCAGGCGCAGTATTGAGCGACTCTCGCGGAACAATCGCCGCCCTGTGCAATCAGTACAGCGTAAATATCAAAAGGAGAGGCGCATGCTCATTCGGTCGTTGACCTTCGCTACCTTGCTGGCCATCGCCGGCCCCCTGTTCGCTGCCGATGGCGACTCACCCCTGGTGGCGGATGCAGGCAGGGCACGCCCCCTGATCGTTATCGCGCCGAGTACGGTCGACCCGGCCTGGGTCAGCCTGAAAAAGGCCTTGGATGAACCAGCAGGCAAGCAGGGTTTTTCCGAGCGCAACATGGTGCTCTACACCGTGCTCAATACCATTGGGCAGCGCGATGGCAAGGACCTGGACCCGCAAAGCACCATGGCGCTGATCCGCTCCCTCAAGCTGGGCGCCGGGGCTCAGACCAAGATCATCCTGGTGGGCAAGGACGGGGAAAAGAAGCTTGAGCATTCCGGGGCGATCGAACTGAAAGACCTCTTCGACACCGTCGATAAACTCCCCGCCGCGGAAAAAGAAGCGACGCCCCCGGCGCCACCTCCCGCGCCGGAGCCCGCACCGGCCAAGGATGCGAAAGGCGCCAAGGCTGGCAAGGCAGTCAAGCCGCCGGCTGCGGTGAAGCCGTTGGACGATTGATAGTCCCGTGGCGAGGGAGCTTGCTCCCGCTGGGTCGCGAAGCGACCCCCCAGCCCCCCAGCTTATCGGTCGACGAACCATGCTAAAAAGCATAGGGCTGCTTCACGCAGCCCAGCGGGAGCAAGCTCCCTCGCCACAGTGACTTACTCAACCTTCTACTGCGCTTCCAGCGCCGTCAGGATCCGGTGCGCCGCCTTCACCCGCTCCTCAATCGGATAATTCTTGTTCGCCAACAGCACGATGCCCATGTTTTTACCGGGCACGAAAGCCGCGTAGGCACCAAACCCGTTGGTCGAGCCGGTCTTGTTGATCCAGGCGCCGTCCGGCGCCGGGTGGGGCGGGTCGAGAGGTTCGGCTTTTTGTGGGGCCAGGGCCATCTGCGGTGTGTTGCCAGCGAGCAGGTCATCCAAGGTGAACGGGGCGGGGTAGAACTCCCAGCCCAGCCCCTGATTCATCCCGCCAACCTTGTAGAACCCCATATGCGTCGTGGCGATGGCTTGCTTCAGGTCTGCGTCCAGTTTTTCAGGTCGCAGGTTGGCCTCGACGAAACGAATCAGGTCCGTTGAACTGGTCTTGACCCCATAGGCTTCGGAATCCAGTGCGCCGGCACCGACTCGCACGGGTTTGCCGTCCTTTGCATAGCCTTGGGCGTATCGGCCCATCTGATCCTGCGGCACCCGCACATAGCTGTGCTTGAGGCCCAGTCCTGGCATCAGCGTGCGCTCCATCACCTCATCAAATGGCTGCCCCAGGCTGCGGGCCGCCAGATAGCCGAACAGGCCGATGCTCGGGTTTGAGTAGAGCCGCTGGGTGCCGGCCGGGTAGAGCGGTTTCCAGTTCCTGTAGTAACTGAACATCCGGTCCGGATGGTCCGCCTCGTCGGGAAACTGCAATGGCAGGCCGCCAGCGGTGTAGGTGGCAAGGTCGAGCAGGCGGGTGCTCTCCATGGCGCTGCTACGCAGCTCGGGCGCAAAGCGACTGGCCGGATCCTCTAGGGACAGTTTGCCCTGGGCCTGGGCATAGGCGCCGAGGGTGGCGGTGAAGGTCTTGCTGACCGAGCCGATTTCGAAAAGGGTCTGGTCGGTGACCGGCTTTTTCGTATCCTTGGCGGCGACGCCAAAACTGAAAAACTGCCGTTGGCCGTTGTGCGTGATCGCTACCGCCATGCCCGCGATGTCCTGCTGTTTCATCAAGGGCTGGATGACGGCATTGACCGTGTCTTCAATGCGTTCCTGGGCAAAGCTTACGGGCGTTCCGCAGACCAGGAAAAAAATCCCGGCGAGTATCGATCTGGCAATTGGCATGGTGCAGCATTCTCGTTGACCTTCCTGGAGGGGGCTCAATCTAGGGCGTTTTTGGCGGCCCGGCAATCCGAGGTTATCGGGCCGAGGCGCGTTTTCTGAGTCGTCTGACGGGGCTGCGGGAACCTTCCCACAAAACGGTCGGGTTATCCGACGCGACCGGACCTCAAGCCAAACCACACAAAGCGGCAGCCGCCGGGTAAACTCGCGGCTCTTTCTAAAGGAGTTCACATGAGTTACTACCAGCCCGGCATTCTCGCCACCCCTGTTCCGCCTCAGGCCCGTCATTTGTTTTTTGCCCTGGAATCGGTCGAGGCATTGCCGGCTGCGCTAGACAAACTCCGGTTGTTGCTCGATAACCGTGCCGTGATCGGCTTTGGTGAATCGCTGGTCCAGGCGTTGGGCGCCCAGGTCGAGGGCCTGCGGGCTTTTCCGGCGCTGGCCGGCGTGGGTGTGGACAACCCCTCGACCCAACACGCGTTGTGGTGCTGGCTGCACGGCGAAGACCGTGGCGAGCTGATGCACCGCAGTCGCGCCATCGAGGCGGCGCTGGCCCCGGCGCTGCGCCTGGTACAGATGAACGAAACCTTCCGCCATATGACCGGCCATGACCTGACCGGCTACGAAGATGGCACCGAAAACCCGCACGACGAGGCTGCCATCGCTGCCGCCCTGGCCCAGGGCGCCGATGGGGTGCGCGGTGGCAGTTTCGCCGCGATCCAGCAATGGCAGCACGATCTGGACGGTTTCGCGGCGATGCAACCCCATGAGCGCGACAACATCATGGGCCGTCGCCTGAGCGACAACGAAGAAATCGATGACGCGCCGGAATCGGCCCACGTCAAGCGCACCGCCCAGGAAAGCTTCGCCCCGGAGGCGTTCGTGGTCCGTCGCTCCATGCCGTGGATCGAAGGCGACCGTGCGGGGCTGATGTTCCTGGCGTTCGGTTTCTCCCTCGATGCTTTCGAGGCACAACTGCGCCGCATGAGTGGCCTGGAAGACGGTATCACCGATGGCCTGTATCGCATGAGCCGGCCCATCACCGGCGGCTATTACTGGTGCCCGCCGCTGTTGGACGGACGCCTGGATCTGCGCGCCCTGGCCCGGTAAGCACAGCGGTTTGTGCAAAGTGTGACGCGAACGCTATTCTTGGCAGCGCACGTCTATCCGTGGAATGGGGGAAGCAAACGTGGATAAAGTCATCGTCATCACCGGTGGCGGCCGCGGAATCGGGGCGGCCACGGCGCTGTTGGCTGCCGAGTTGGGTTATCGGATCTGCATCAATTACCAGTCCGACGAAAGTGCCGCGCAGGATGTGCTCGAACAGGTCCGGGCCAAGGGCGCGCAGGCGATTGCCGTGCGGGCCGACGTGAGCATCGAAGACGAAGTGATCGGCCTGTTCGACCGGGTGGACGCCGAGCTTGGCCGTGTCACCGCCCTGGTGAACAACGCCGGCACGGTCGCGCAGAAATCCCGGCTCGATGAAATGTCCGAATTCCGCATTCTCAAGATCATGAAGACCAATGTGCTGGGGCCGATTCTTTGCGCCAAGCACGCGGTGCTGCGCATGTCGCCCAGGCACGGCGGGCAGGGTGGCAGCATCGTCAACGTCTCGTCGGTGGCCGCGCGCTTGGGCGCACCGGGGGAGTACGTCGATTACGCGGCCTCCAAGGGCGCGCTGGACACCTTCACCATCGGCTTGTCCAAGGAAGTGGCCGGCGAAGGCATTCGCGTCAACGCGGTGCGTCCCGGCTACATCTACACCGATTTCCATGCCCTGAGTGGCGACCCGGACCGGGTCAGCAAGCTGGAATCAGCGATCCCCATGGCTCGGGGCGGGCGTCCGGATGAAGTGGCCGAAGCGATTATCTGGCTGCTGTCGGACAAGGCTTCGTATGCGACCGGGACGTTTGTGGATCTGGGGGGTGGGCGCTGAGTCCTGGGGAGCTATTCTGGCCCCATCGCGAGCAAGCTCGCTCCCACATTGGACACGGTCTCCTGTGGGTGAGCTCGTTCGTGATGGCGGTCTGACAGACAACCCAAATTCAAAACGATCGAATAATCCGCCCCAACGTCTCCATGGCTTTTTCCGAGGCCTCGGTCCACGGGCTGCCATAGTTCAAGCGGATGCAATTCCTGAAACGCCGGGTCGGTGAAAAGATCGGTCCCGGCGCGATGCTGATGCCCTGGGCCAGGGCCATCTGGAACAATTTCAGTGAGTCCATCTGCTCCGGCAGCTCCAGCCACAGGAAGTAACCCCCCGCCGGTTGGCTGACCCGGGTCTGGGCGGGGAAGTAGCGGGCGATGGCGGCGAGCATCGCGCTTTGCTGTTCCTCCAGGGCATAGCGCAGTTTGCGCAGGTGGCGGTCGTAGCCGCCATGTTGCAGGTAGTCGGCGATGGCGGCCTGGGCCGGCATCGAGGCGCACAACGAGGTCATGAGCTTGAGTCGTTCGATCTTCTGTGCGTAGCGCCCAGCGGCGACCCAGCCGATGCGATAACCCGGCGCCAGGCTCTTGGCGAACGAGCCGCAATGCATCACCAAGCCTTCGGTGTCGAACGCCTTGGCGGGCTTGGGGGCCTGCTGGCCGTAATAGAGTTCGGCGTACACGTCGTCCTCGATCAGCGGCACCTGATGACGGCTCAGCAACTCTACCAGCGCCTGTTTGCGCTCCTCGGGCATGGTCGCGCCCATGGGGTTCTGGAAGCTGGTCATGCACCAGCAGGCCTTGATCGGATAGCGTTCCAGTGTTTGCGCCAGCACGTCCAGGTCGATGCCGTCGCGTGGGTGGACGGGAATTTCCACGGCCTTGAGCTTCAGGCGCTCCAACACTTGCAGGCTGGCGTAGAACGCTGGTGCTTCGATCGCCACCAGGTCGCCGGGCTCGGTCACGGCTTGCAGGCACAGGTTCAACGCTTCCAGGGCACCGTTGGTGACCAGCAGTTCCTCCATGGGCAGCATCAACCCGCCGACCATGTAGCGCAGGGCGATCTGTCGTCGCAGTTGCGGGTTGCCTGGCGACATGTCCGTGACCACCATTCGCGGGTCCATGTCCCGTGTCGCGCTGGACAGTGAACGGGACAGCCGTTGCAGTGGGAACAGTGTCGGGCTGGGGAATGCCGAGCCGAACGGTATGGTGGCCGGGTCCTTGATCGAGTCGAGGACCGAAAATACCAGCTCACTGACGTCGACTTCGGTGGACTCGTGCACCTGGCTGCTGATCGCGGGCTCCGAAAACGGGCTCGGCGCGTGGGTATTGACGAAGTAGCCGGAGCGCGGCCGGGCCCGGATCATGCCGCGTCGTTCCAGCAGGTAATAGGCCTGGAATACGGTGGACGGGCTGACACCGTAGGTCTGGCTGGCGTAGCGTACCGACGGCACGCGCTGACCTGGCCCCAGCATGCCCGAGCGGATCAGTTCGGCGATGTCGTCGGCAAATTTCTCGTAGCGTTTCATGGAGGGACCAGTCTCGAGTGACATTTGTGGACTTAGCTGTGGGAGCGAGCTTGCTCGCGATGACGGTGACATATGACCCACCGCTATCGCGAGCCAGCTCGCTCCCACAGGTGTCCGGCATCTTAAAGCTTCAACGATTCATTGGTGCGACAAAACGGCTCTTGGCGATGCTGTAGATGCCCGGTTCGTCACTGTCGACGACCTTGAACGTCATTGCCTGGGAGCCTTTACCGGGCCGTTCGCTGAGCATCGCCACCGACACCGGCACATCGACGATTTCCCCCGGGGCCAGGCTCAGTTGGGTCTTGCCTTGCAGGATGAAGCCGTCGCCGTCCACCAGGGACAGCTGATAGTCCTGGCGCTGTTGGGTCTTGTTGATGATTTTCAGGCTGTAGATGTTCTCGATCTGGCCTGCGCTGTTTTCGCGGAACAGGCCACGGTCCTTGCTGACATCCAGCGACACCATGGGTCGTTGCATCAGCGCCACGACCAGCGCGCCGATCATCACCAGCAGCACGGTGGTATAGCCGATCAGCCGAGGTCGCAGCAGGTGAGTCTTGCCGCCCTGCAACTGATGTTCGGAGGTGTATTTGATCAGGCCACGGGCGTAGCCCATCTTGTCCATGATCGAATCGCAGGCATCGATGCAGGCCGCGCAGCCGATGCATTCCATCTGCAGGCCGTCGCGGATGTCGATGCCGGTGGGGCAGACCTGCACGCACATCTGGCAGTCGATGCAGTCGCCCAGGCCAATATTGGCCGGGTTTGCCTCGCGTTTGCGTGGGCCGCGGATTTCACCACGGGCCGCGTCGTAGGAAATAGTCAGCGTGTCCTTGTCGAACATCACGCTCTGAAAGCGTGCATAGGGGCACATATGCATGCACACCGCCTCACGCAGCCAGCCGGCGTTGAGGTAGGTGGCTGCGGTAAAGAAAAGCACCCAGAACAGGCTCACGCCGGCCATTTGCAGGGTCAGCAGTTCTTCGGCCAGGGGACGGATCGGCGTGAAGTACCCCACGAACGTCAGGCCGGTGAGCAGGCTGATGGCCAGCCACAGTGTGTGCTTGGCGCTGCGGCGCAAGAGTTTGTTCAGGCCCCAGGGCGCGGCCTGCAGCTTGATCCGCTGGTTGCGTTCGCCTTCGGTGATTTTCTCGCACCACATGAAGATCCAGGTCCAGGAACTCTGCGGGCAGGTGTAGCCGCACCACACGCGACCGGCAAACACGGTGATCGCAAACAGGCCGAAGGCGGCAATGATCAGCAAAGCCGACAGCAGGATGAAATCCTGGGGCCAGAAGGTCGCGCCAAAGATGTGGAATTTGCTTTCGGAAAGGTCCCAGAGCACCGCTTGGCGGCCGCCCCAGTCCAACCACACCGTGCCGAAGAACAGCAGGAACAGAACCCCCGCACCGCTGATGCGCAAGGTGCGGAACAAACCGGTGAAGCTGCGGGTGTGGATCAGGTTATCGGTGGTCCTGGCCTTGATTTTCGACGGCGCGGGTTCGAAGGTCTGTATCAACTGGACGGGGATTCTATCGCTCATGGTCGGTCGCTCATCAGCCTCTATCTGGCCGGCGCACTATGACCATGGAACTGTTTGCATAACAGACTCAGGTGTTTCGATAAAAACCGGATCAGATGCCGCAAAGCCCAGGCCCTGCGACACTTTGATGCACCCAGGAAGTGCCGAACATATTACGGTGGCGAGAGGGATTTACTGTGGCACGGGAATTTACTGTGGCGAGGGGATTTATCCCCGTTGGGGCGCAAAGCGCCCCCAGGTCAGTGCACCCGGTATACCGGACAGACCCGGTCGAGGGTCTTTAGGGTTGCTTCGCAACCCAGCGGGGATAAATCCCCTCGCCACAAATCGCATCTGTTGCCTGTGGATCGGGATTCAGATCACCGAGCCGCTGTCGGTAGCCTTCAGGTGCTTGCGCTTATCGGTCGCGCCGGCCACGGTCAGGGCATCCACTTCGGCTTCGGTGAGATGGACCAGGTCACCATTGACTTCCACGGCTGACATGGCCTTGTCCGGGTCAGTGATGATGACCAGCTCACTGGCGGGGCGCAGCTTCGTTCCGTTGGCGGTTTTGATGTGGCAGGTATTGTCTTTGTCGATTTGCTCAAGCATGACGTCGCTCCTTCCTGAATGTCCTGAGTATTAGGTCTCGCTCGCTGGCCAGGGTTCGTCGTGGCTGATCAGCGGTCGGGCGCACCTCTGGCTTCGCTTGCGGTCCATCGTTTATCCAATGAGAAAGAGGACGGTCCATGGACGCCTGGTGGCATGAAGTCTGGATAACCCTGCAGGCGGAATTCGCCGACATCACCGATGCCCAGCAGATGACCCGGGTCACGGTGCGCCTGCTGATGGCCGCGCTGCTGGGCGGCATCCTGGGTTTCGAGCGCGAACACAAGGGCAAGGCTGCCGGCGTGCGAACCCACATGCTCGTGGCCCTGGGGGCGGCGCTGTTCGTCTTGGTGCCACAGATGTCTGGCTCCCAGGCCGACGCCATGAGCCGGGTGATCCAGGGCGTCGTCGCGGGCATTGGTTTTCTCGGCGCGGGCACCATCCTGAAAAACACCGACGGCGACGAAGGTCATGTCAAAGGCCTGACCACCGCCGCCGGCCTGTGGATGACCGCCGCCATTGGTGTCGCCGCCGGGTTGGGACGGGAAGCGACAGCTGTGTTGAGTACGATATTGGCGCTGGCTATTTTCAGTGTGATGCCGGTGATTGTCCGGGCGTTGGAGAAGGACGGCAGGCCGTGACGCAGCTATGCCTGCAAATACAACCTGTGGGAGCGAGCAGGCTCGCTCCCACAGGTTTTTTATTACTACGCTTGAATCAAACCCGCTCCGGCGGTGCCTCGCTCGGCGGGTCACCCAGCGGCGGTTGTGGGGCGAGCGGCGGGTCTTTCTCTGGAATAGGCTCGGGATCAGGGCCGGGCGGTGGCAAGGTGGGATCATCGATGTTCGGATCGGGTGTTTCGGCCGGGATGGGAATATTCATCAGGACGGGTCTCCGTGACGCACATGGCTTGAGTCGTGCTTATTGTTGTTGACCTCCTTGCACCGGCTTTGATCCCCGGGATGCATAGGGGCAAATCCCTCTGAACTTTTAGTCGTTGATTCGGTTCGGAGTTTAAGTGAGTTTTTTCAGGGACCCGTTGGGCCTTTACCGCCACAAGCGCGTCCATGGGGCGTAAAAGGAGCGATGCTCGATGACTGCCGAACA
Organism: Pseudomonas sp. NFACC51; assembly: GCF_900103575.1. NCBI lineage: Bacteria > Pseudomonadati > Pseudomonadota > Gammaproteobacteria > Pseudomonadales > Pseudomonadaceae > Pseudomonas > Pseudomonas sp. NFACC51. The sequence continues at coordinate 140,006 of NZ_FMXH01000001.1, forward strand.
CCCGACTGAACTGGCCTACAACCCGCATTTGCCGCTGTCTCAAGCCTTGCTGTTGCCGCGTATCGCTATTGAAAACACCATGCCGGTGATCGACGGCGGACAATTCGCCGCCAAGGCCGTGGCTGGGCAGGACGTGACAGTGACCAGCAAAGTCTTCGCCGATGGACATGACAAGTTGGCCGTGCGCATTCGCTGGCGTTCGCTGCAGGATGAGGTATGGAACAGCGAGATCATGAGCGACCTGGGCAACAACGGCTGGCGCGGCCAGTTCAATGTGCCGGAGCAAGGTCGCTATGTCTTCTGCATCGAGGCCTGGATCGATCAGTTCGCCAGTTTTCGCTACGAGCTGGAGAAGAAATTCGGTGCAGGGGTGCCGATCAGCCTGGAGCTGCAGGAAGGACGCAACCAGGTGCAAATGGCCGTCGAGCGCAGCACAGGGGAGCTGAGCGAGCAACTGGCGGCCTTGCACCACGAGCTCTCCGGCTTGTTGCCGACGGAACAGGTGGCGCTGTTCCTGGCACCGCGCAGTGCCGATCTGATGTCCCGGGCCGATCATCGCCCGTACTTGAGCATCAGCCCCGAGTATCCGCTGGATGTGGAGCGCAAGCTGTCTGAGTTTGCCAGCTGGTATGAGCTGTTTCCCCGCTCGATCACCGACGATCCTGCGCGCCATGGCACCTTCAACGATGTGCACTCGCGCCTGGCGGTGATCCAGGACATGGGCTTCGACGTGCTGTACTTCCCGCCGATCCACCCCATCGGTCGCAGTTTCCGCAAAGGCCCGAACAATTCCCTCACCGCCGGTCCCGACGACCCGGGCAGCCCGTATGCCATTGGCAGCGAGGAGGGTGGGCACGAGGCCATTCACCCGCAATTGGGTAGCCGCGAGGACTTCCGGCGCCTGGTGGCGGCGGCCGCTGACCACGGCCTGGAGATCGCCCTGGACTTTGCGATCCAGTGTTCCCAGGATCACCCCTGGCTCAAGCAGCACCCGGGCTGGTTCAGCTGGCGACCGGACGGCACGATCAAATATGCGGAAAACCCGCCGAAGAAATACCAGGACATCGTCAACGTCGATTTCTACGCGGCCGATGCGATTCCCAGCCTGTGGACGGAACTGCGGGACATCGTGGTGGGCTGGGTCAAGGAAGGCGTGAAGATATTCCGCGTCGACAACCCTCACACCAAGCCGTTGCCGTTCTGGCAATGGCTGATCGCCGATGTGCGGGCGCAATACCCTGAAGTGATCTTCCTGGCTGAAGCATTCACCACGCCGGCCATGATGGCGCGGCTGGGCAAGGTCGGTTACTCCCAGAGCTACACCTATTTCACCTGGCGCAATACCAAGGCTGAGCTGGCGACCTACTTCAGTGAACTCAATGAATCGCCGTGGCGTGAATGCTACCGGCCGAATTTTTTCGTCAACACGCCAGACATCAACCCGGCCTTTCTCCATGAGTCGGGGCGCGCCGGTTTTTTGATCCGCGCGGCCCTGGCAACCATGGGCTCAGGCCTGTGGGGCATGTATTCGGGCTTCGAGCTGTGTGAGTCGGCACCGGTGCCGGGCAAGGAGGAATACCTCGATTCGGAGAAATACGAGATCCGCCCCCGAGACTTCACCGCGCCGGGCAACATCATTGCCGAGATCGCCCAGCTCAATCGTATCCGTCGACAGAACCCTGCGTTGCATACGCACTTGGGCCTGAAGGTCTACAACGCCTGGAATGACAACATCCTGTACTTCGGCAAGCGCACCGCCGACGGCAGCAACTTCATTCTGGTGGCGGTGAGTCTTGATCCGCACAACCCGCAGGAAGCCAGTTTTGAGTTGCCGCTGTGGGAGATGGGCCTGCCCGACGACGCCCAGACCCAGGGCGAGGATCTGATGAATGGCCATCGCTGGAGCTGGTATGGCAAGTACCAGTTCATGCGCATTGACCCGGCTTACCAGCCCTTTGGAATCTGGCGGATCAGCGTGGCGTGACAGGCGCGATGCCGAGAAAGCGCTGTTGTGTCGAGTGAGCTGTTGTGTGGCGAGGGAGCTTGCTCCCGCTGGGTCGCGCAGCGGCCCCAAAAAAGCGATGAGTGCTGCGCACTCAAGCGGGAGCAAGCTCCCTCGCCACACAACAGCTTCCTGCAACAGCGCCCTTGCCACATAGACCTCACAAGCTTGCTCCAGCGGCTTTATTGAATTCATCAGGAGTTGCAAATGGCGAAGAAACCCCGGTCTGCCACCTTCATCAAAGATCCGCTCTGGTACAAGGATGCGGTGATTTACCAGGTCCACGTAAAATCCTATTTCGACTCCAATAACGACGGGATCGGTGACTTTCCCGGCCTGATCGAAAAGCTCGATTACATCGCCGACCTGGGTGTCAACACCATCTGGCTGCTGCCGTTCTATCCTTCGCCCAGGCGCGACGACGGCTACGACATTGCCGAATACCGTGGCGTCAGCGCCGACTACGGCACTATGGCCGATGCGCGGCGGTTCATTGCCGAAGCCCATAAGCGCAACCTGCGGGTAATCACCGAGCTGGTCATCAACCACACCTCGGACCAGCACCCCTGGTTCCAGCGTGCGCGCAAGGCCAAGCCGGGTTCGAAGGCGCGGGACTTCTACGTTTGGTCCGATGACGACCACAAATACGACGGCACGCGAATCATTTTCCTCGACACCGAGAAGTCCAACTGGACCTGGGACCCGGTGGCGGGCCAGTATTTCTGGCACCGCTTCTATTCCCACCAGCCCGACCTCAACTTCGATAACCCGCAGGTCATCAAGGCCGTGTTGTCGGTGATGCGCTACTGGCTGGACATGGGCATCGACGGCCTGCGCCTGGACGCCATCCCGTACTTGATCGAGCGCGACGGCACCAACAACGAAAACCTGCCCGAGACCCATGACGTCCTGAAGTTGATCCGCGCCGAGATCGACGCCAACTACCCCGACCGCATGTTGCTGGCCGAAGCCAACCAGTGGCCGGAAGACACCCAGTTGTACTTTGGCGATGTCGACGCCCAGGGGATGAACGGTGACGAATGCCACATGGCTTTCCACTTCCCGCTGATGCCGCGCATGTACATGGCGCTGGCCCAGGAAGATCGCTTCCCTATCACCGATATCCTGCGCCAGACCCCGGAGATCCCCGCCAATTGCCAGTGGGCGATTTTCCTGCGCAACCACGATGAGTTGACTCTGGAGATGGTCACCGACAAGGAGCGTGACTACCTGTGGAACTACTACGCCGCCGACCGTCGGGCGCGTATCAACCTGGGCATTCGTCGGCGCCTGGCGCCGTTGGTGGAGCGCGACCGTCGTCGCGTCGAGTTGCTCAACAGCCTGCTGCTGTCGATGCCCGGCACGCCGACGCTGTACTACGGCGATGAAATCGGCATGGGCGACAACATCTACTTGGGCGACCGTGATGGCGTGCGTACACCGATGCAGTGGTCCATCGACCGCAATGGCGGTTTCTCCCGCGCCGACCCGGCCAGCCTGGTGCTGCCACCGATCATGGATCCGCAGTACGGCTACCAGTCGGTCAACGTCGAGACCCAGGCGGGCGATCCGCACTCGCTGCTCAACTGGACACGGCGGATGCTGGCGGTGCGCAAGCAGTCCAAGGCCTTCGGCCGTGGCACGTTGAAGATGCTCTCGCCGAGCAACCGCCGGATCCTGGCCTATACCCGCGAATACACCGGGCCTGACGGCAAGCACGAAATCATCCTCTGTGTGGCCAACGTGTCCCGCAGCGCCCAGGCTGCTGAACTGGATCTGTCGACCTACGCCGGCATGGTCCCGGTGGAGATGCTCGGCGGCAACGCCTTCCCACCCATCGGCCAACTGAATTTCCTGCTGACCCTGGCGCCGTACGGCTTCTATTGGTTCGCCCTGGCAACAGAGAACCAGATGCCGAGCTGGCACGTGGAACCGGCCCAGAGCCTGCCGGACTTCACCACCCTGGTGCTGAAAAAACGCCTGGAAGAATTGCTCGAAGCGCCATCGCGCACCACGCTGGAGCAAACCATCCTGCCGAGCTGGCTGCAGAACCGGCGCTGGTTCGCCGGCAAGGACAGTGCGATCGAGAAGGTCGAGATTGTCTATGGCGTGCGCTTTGGTGACCCGCAGCACCCGGTGCTGCTCAGCGAAATCGATGTCACCAGTGGCGGTCAGACCCTGCGTTATCAGCTGCCGTTCGGCCTGCTCGCCGAAGACCAGGTCGGTGCGGCGTTGCCGCAGCAACTGGCGTTGTCGCGGGTGCGTCGGGTGCGTCAGGTGGGCCTGATCACCGATGCATTCAGCCTGGAAAGCTTCGTGCGAGCCGTGCTGCACAGCATGCAGGCCGCCACGGTGCTGCCGTTTGCCGAAGGTGAGTTGCGCTTCGAACCCACCGAAGGCCTGGCCGCGCTGAACCTGGGAGACGAACCAGAGGTACGTTACTTGTCCGCCGAGCAGTCCAACAGTTCGGTGGTGGTGGGCAGCAGCCTCGTGCTCAAGCTGATTCGCAAGGTCGCCTCGGGTGTGCACCCGGAACTGGAAATGAGCGCCTACCTGACTGCTGCCGGTTTCGGCAATATTTCACCGTTGCTGGGTTCGGTGGTTCGCCGCGACGCCCAGGGTGAAGATGCGCTGCTGATGATCGCCCAGGGCTACTTGAGCAATCAGGGCGACGCCTGGGAATGGACCCAGAACAACCTCGAACGCGCCCTGCGCGATGAGCTGGCGGACGCGGTGTCCGAGCAGGAGCAGCATTACAACGCCCTGGGCGAACTGAAGGATTTCGCCGGCATGCTCGGCCAGCGCCTGGGGGAAATGCACCAGGTATTGGCCCAGGCTACCGACGATCCGGACTTCGCGCCGCAGGCCACCAACGCCAAGCAAGCCCAGGCCATCGGCAAGGACGTGGCTGCCCAAGTGGAAAACGCCTTGCGCCTGCTCAAGCAGAACCAAGGCCAATTGAACCCGGCGGACCAGGCCATGGTCGCACGTTTGCTGGAGCACAAGAAAACCGTCCTGGCCCATGTCCAGGCACTGGCTGGCAAGGCTGAAGGAGGCTTGCGCATTCGCGTCCATGGCGACCTGCACCTGGGGCAGGTATTGGTGATCAAGGGCGACGCCTACCTGATCGACTTCGAAGGTGAGCCGGCGCGACCATTGCATGAACGACGGGGCAAGCACAGCCCTTATAAGGACGTCAGCGGCGTGTTGCGTTCCTTCGATTATGCCGCGGCCATGGCGATTCACTTGCACACCGTCGACAGTACGGCTGATGCCGATGCGGCGCGGCAACGGGTCGCTGATCGTTATCTGAAAGAGGCTCGCCAGGCATTTGTCGAGGCATATCGGCTGGCGGCAGCTAGTCTTGCCCATGAGTGGAAGGATGCTGAAGGCGAAGACGCCGCACTGGCGTTGTTCGGCCTGGAGAAGGCGGCCTATGAAGTGGCCTATGAAGCCGAGAATCGCCCCACCTGGCTGCCCGTGCCGTTGCACGGTCTGGTCGGGTTATTGAGTGGGCTGCAACCCTTTTCCGACGTAGCCGGACCGATTTAGTGGAGAGAATCATGAGTGTCTCGAACAAAGAACCACAGGGGCAGGCCAAAGAGTCGTTGCTGCCGGCGCCCCATGACATCGACGCGCTGGTGCGCGCCGAACACCACGACCCGTTTTCCATCCTGGGACCTCATGGCGACGGCGCCGGCGGCCAATTCATTCGCGCGTATCTGCCCGGTGCCCTGAGCGTGCATGTGCTGGCCCGCGATGGCGGCGAAGAGCTGGGGGAACTGCAACCCACCGCAACCCCGGGGCTGTTCGTCGGCCATTTCGACCGTGCCCAGGCGTACTTGCTGCGCACCCGTTGGGCCGGTGGCGAGCAAGTTGCCGAAGACCCCTATAGCTTCGGTCCGTTGTTGGGGGAGATGGACCTTTACCTGTTTGGCGAGGGCAATCACCGCGACCTCAGTTCCTGCCTCGGTGCGCAACTGACCACCGTCGATGGCATCGACGGCGTGCGGTTCGCTGTCTGGGCGCCGAATGCCCGGCGCGTTTCGGTGGTCGGGGATTTCAACGTCTGGGACGGGCGTCGGCATCCGATGCGCATCCGTTATCCGTCCGGCGTATGGGAGATATTCATCCCGAGGCTGGGTGCCGGTGAGGGTTACAAGTATGAAATCCTCGGTGCCCACGGCATCTTGCCACTCAAGGCCGACCCAGTGGCCCTGGCCACCCAGATGCCGCCAGACACGGCGTCGAAAGTTGCCTCCCCCCTGAAGATCGAGTGGCAGGACGACGAGTGGATGCAGCACCGTCGCGAGCGGCAGCTCCCGGGTGCGCCGCTGTCGATCTACGAATTGCACGCCGGCTCCTGGCAGTGCGAAATCGACGAGGCGGGGGAGGTGGCCCGGCAATACAACTGGCATGAAATGGCCGAGCGGCTGATCCCATATGTCAAGGACCTGGGCTTCACCCATATCGAGCTGATGCCGATCATGGAGCACCCATTCGGCGGCTCCTGGGGCTATCAGCCGCTGTCGCAATTCGCGCCAACGGCACGCTTTGGTTCGCCGGACGATTTCGCGGCATTCGTCAACGCCTGCCACCAGGCCAGTATCGGGGTCATCCTCGACTGGGTGCCGGCGCATTTTCCCACCGACACCCACGGCCTGGCCCAGTTCGACGGCACCGCGCTGTACGAATACGGCAACCCGCTGGAAGGCTTCCACCAGGATTGGGACACGCTGATCTACAACCTGGGTCGCACTGAAGTGCACGGCTTCATGCTGGCGTCGGCGCTGCACTGGCTCAAGCATTTCCACGTCGATGGCCTGCGAGTGGATGCCGTGGCCTCGATGTTGTACCGCGACTATTCGCGCAAGGCCGGCGAGTGGGTGCCTAATCGCCATGGCGGACGGGAAAACCTGGAAGCCATCGATTTTTTGCGGCACCTCAACGACGTGGTGGCCTTGGAAACCCCCGGTGCGCTGGTCATTGCCGAAGAATCCACGGCTTGGCCGGGCGTCAGCCAGAGCACCCAGCAGGGCGGCCTGGGCTTCGCCTACAAGTGGAACATGGGCTGGATGCACGATTCGTTGCACTACATCCAGCAAGACCCGGTGTACCGCGCCCATCACCATAACGAACTGAGCTTCGGCCTGGTGTATGCCTGGTCCGAGCGCTTCGTCCTGCCGATTTCCCATGACGAAGTGGTTCATGGCAAACGCTCGCTGATCGACAAGATGCCCGGTGACCGCTGGCAGAAATTCGCCAACCTGAGGGCCTACCTCAGCTTCATGTGGGGCCATCCCGGCAAGAAGCTGTTGTTCATGGGGTGTGAGTTCGGCCAATGGCGCGAGTGGAACCACGACCAGCAATTGGACTGGTACCTGCTGCAATACCCTGAGCACCGTGGCGTGCAGAAACTGGTGAGCGATCTGAACCGTCTGTATCGCGAAGAACCGGCGCTGCATGACCAGGATGATGCGCCCCAGGGTTTCCAGTGGTTGATTGGTGACGATGCGCTCAACAGCGTCTACGCTTGGCTGCGCTGGAGCAAGGAGGGCCGGCCGGTGCTGGTGGTCGCCAACTTCACGCCGGTGCCGCGCGAGGCCTATCGGGTCGGCGTACCGTTCGCCGGGCGCTGGGTCGAATTACTCAACAGCGATGCCGACACCTACGCCGGTTCCAACTATGGCAATGGCGGTGGTGCCTCCACCGAAGAAGTGCCCAGCCATGGCCAGGCCCTGTCGTTGGAACTCAACTTGCCGCCGTTGGCGGTGTTGATCCTGCGGCCGGAGGGTTAGATTTCACAAAAGCCTGAAGGTAAATGATGACTGTGGCGAGGGAGCTTGCTCCCGCTGGGCTGCGCAGCAGGCCCCTTCGGGCGGTTGCTGCGCAACCGAGCGGGAGCAAGCTCCCTCGCCACAAGAGTTTGCGGTGGTCATAAAATCCAAGACCACCCCATTGGATGTGCCCACCTGAAGGAGTTTTATGATTCCTTCAGCGCACCAGGCACGGCCGCTTGTTGTTGAACGTCCAGCCTGGAATCAGGTATTGCATCGCCACCGCATCGTCCCGCGCCCCCAGGCCCATGCCTTTGTACAACTCATGGGCCTTGGCCAACTGATCCGTGTCCAGCTCAATCCCCAGCCCTGGCTTTTTCGGCACCTGCACGCAGCCACCCTGGATCTGCAACGGTGCCTTGGTCAGGCGCTGGCCGTCCTGCCAGATCCAGTGCGTGTCGATCGCCGTGATCTCGCCCGGTGCCGCAGCGGCCACGTGGGTGAACATCGCCAGGGAAATGTCGAAGTGGTTGTTGGAGTGCGAGCCCCAGGTCAGGCCCCATTCATTGCACATCTGCGCCACCCGTACCGAACCCTGCATGGTCCAGAAGTGTGGGTCGGCCAGGGGAATGTCCACCGATTGCAAGGTGATGGCGTGGCCCATCTCGCGCCAGTCGGTGGCAATCATGTTGGTGGCGGTCTTGAGGCCTGTGGCGCGACGGAATTCGGCCATGACCTCACGACCGGAATAGCCGTTCTCGGCGCCGCAAGGGTCTTCGGCATAGGCCAGCACCTTGTGCTGGTCGCGGCACAGGCGAATGGCCTCTTTCAGTGACCAGGCACCGTTCGGGTCCAGGGTGATGCGGGCCTGGGGAAAACGCTCGGCCAATGCGCTGACCGCTTCGATCTCCGCGTCGCCTTGGAGCACGCCGCCCTTGAGCTTGAAGTCCTGGAAGCCGTAGCGCGAATGGGCCGCTTCGGCCAGGCGCACCACGGCGTCGGCGTCCAGGGCTTTTTCGTGGCGTACACGGAACCAGTCGTTGTCGGCGTCCGGCTCGCTGCGGTAAGGCAGGTCGGTCTGTTGGCGATCGCCCACATAAAACAGATAGCCGAGCATCTTCACTTCATCGCGTTGCTGGCCTTCGCCGAGCAGGGCGGCGACCGGTACGTCCAGGTGTTGGCCGAGCAGGTCCAACAGCGCCGCTTCCAGGCCGGTCACCGCGTGGATGGTGATGCGCAGGTCGAAGGTCTGCAGGCCACGGCCGCCGGCGTCGCGGTCGGCGAACGCCTGACGCACGGTATTGAGAATCTTCTGGTACGTACCGATGGGGCTGCCGACCACCAGCGAACGGGCGTCTTCAAGGGTCTGGCGAATGCGTTCGCCACCGGGCACTTCGCCCACGCCGGTGTGGCCGGCGTTGTCCTTGAGAATAACGATATTGCGGGTGAAAAACGGACCATGGGCGCCACTGAGGTTCAGCAGCATGCCGTCGTGACCGGCCACGGGGACGATCTGCATGCTGGTGATGATCGGGGCTTTGCTGGCTTCTGGGGTGGTCATGTGCGCTTATCCTTGATGATCAGGCGTGACTGGCGGCAGGAGGATTGGCCGGCGTCGTTGCAGATTTGGGTTTAGGCGTATTGCGTGCGGCGAACACAATGATCGCGGCGATGATCGAGGTGGCCGCCAGGCCATAGAGGCCGCCTTGGATAGACCCGGTGTGTTCTTCCAGCAGGCCGAAGGTGGTGGGGGCGACGAACCCGCCGAGGTTGCCCACGGAGTTGATCAGCGCAATCACCCCGGCGGCGATCCGGGCGTCCAGGTAGGCCTGGGGAATTGGCCAGAACAGCGACGACGCGGATTTGAAGCCCAGGGCCGCGAAGCAGATGGCGACGAAGGCGAAGATCGGCCCGCCGGTGGTGGACATGAACATCCCGGCTGCGGCTATCAGCAAGGCGGTTGCGACCCAGGCCTGCTGGAACTTCCATTTGGCCGACAGCGAGGCGAAGGCATACATGCCGACGATCGATAGCAACCACGGGATCGAGTTGAACATCCCGACCTGGATATCGCTGAGCTCGCCCATCTTCTTGATGATGCTGGGCAGCCAGAAGGTGGCGGCATAGATCGTCAGCTGGATGAAGAAGTAGATCAGGCAGAACAGGATGATCTGGCGGTCCTTGAGCAGTTGGCCGATGGACAGTTTGATCGGCGAAGCGGCTTCTCGTGCGCGTTGTTCATCGTCGATGGTCTTGACCAGCACGTCTTGTTCTTCACGGCTCAACCATTTGGCATCGTGGGGCTTGGAGTCCAGCCAGAACCAGACGAAGACGCACAGGCAGACGGAGAACATCCCTTCGATGAAGTACATCCACTGCCAGCCGTGCATGCCCAGGCCGTTGATTTGCAGGAGCAACCCCGACAGCGGGCCGGAGATCAGCGATGCGATGGCCGAGCCGCTGAGGAAGATGGCGATGGCTTTGCCGCGTTCAACCCCTGGCAACCAGCGGGTGAAGTAATAGATCACCCCAGGGAAGAAACCGGCCTCGGCCACGCCCAACAGGAAACGCAGGATGTAGAAGTGGGTTTCGTTCTGGATGAAGGCCATGGCCGCCGCCACCAGGCCCCAGGTGAGCATGATGCGAGTCAGCCAGATACGCGCGCCGATTCGTTGCAGCAGGATATTGGACGGGACTTCGAACAGCGCGTAGCCGATGAAGAACAGGCCGGCACCTAAGCCGTAGGCGGCGGCACCGATCCCCAGGTCGTGCTCCATATGGGCACGGACGAAGCCGATGTTCACACGGTCGATGTAGTTGACGATAAACATGATGACGAACAGCGGCAGGATGTGGCGCTTGACCTTGGCAATGGCCGACAGCAGCACCGGATCCGCTCCGGCATTCGCCTTGAGGCTGGATGTGTTCACTTGGTTTTTCTCCCACTCGTTATTTTTATGCGGGGCATCGTGCAGGTGCCGATGTTGATAGACATCATACAACTTGAATTTTTTCGATGACAAGGGGTTTTTGATGACAAATGGAAAGGAATGCTGGATTTTTTATGCCGTAATTGTTGGGTTATTCGGTGGGTTTTTGGGATTTATGATGCGAAGCGGCTGCGGGAAGTGATGGTTGTGCTGGGTCAGTTATGGATGGGATTTCGCTCTAACTTGAGTGTTGTCATACAAGTTAAGCGTTCACGATGATCATTTCCGGGCCCGCTGATGGTAGGATTGCTTAGCCTGTTTTCGAGGAACCCTGGCGATGCAAGACACTGAAGCCCCGCTGCGCAAGCGCACCCACAACCTGGCCCATGACTTGGTGGCGAAGCTCAGCCAGAGCATTCTGCTGGGGCAACTGAAACCGGGGGAGAAACTGCCATCGGAAGGGGCCATCGTGCAGGAGCATGGGGTCAGTCGTACGGTGGTGCGCGAGGCGATTTCCAAGCTGCAAGCCTCGGGACTGGTGGAGACCCGCCACGGCATCGGCACCTTTGTGCTGGAGCAGAGCGACGAGCCCGGGCTGCGCCTCAATGTCGACACCGCTGCCGGTGTGCGGGGCATCCTGGAGTTGCGCCTGGGCCTGGAAACCCAGGCGGCCGCCTTGGCGGCCCAGCGTCGTAGCGAGCGCCAGTTGCAGCAGATGCGCCAGGCGCTGGATGACTATCAGCGGTTGTTCAGCAACAACGACAGTTGCGTCGAAGCCGATCGGCGTTTTCATCTGCTTATCGCCGAGGCCACGGACAACACCTGTTTCGTCGAAATCATGCAGCACCTGGGCAGTGCGATGATCCCCAGGACCCGAGTGAACGTGGCCGAGCGCGGCCAGGCTGACCTGGGCAAGCTGGCACAACTGGCCAATCTCGAGCACGAAGCGATCTTCAATGCCATCAAGCGCCAAGACCCCGACGCCGCCCGAGCCGCCATGTGGCTGCACCTGACCAATAGCCGTGATCGGTTTGGTGCGCGGACCTGACAGTTCACCGTCGCCTGAGCCACCGCCATCGCGAGCAGGCTCGCTCCCACCTGTGGCCTGCACGAATCTGCCAATCGACACCGATCCCTTGTGGCGAGGGAGCTTGCTCCCGCTGGGCTGCGCAGCAGACCCAAGCCTTTGCCTGAGACACCGAGCCGTCAGGCTTCAGGGCCGCTTCGCGCCCCAGCGGGAGCAAGCTCCCTCGCCACGGGATGTGGCTGCACCTGACCAACAGCCGTGATCGGTTTGGTGCGCGGACCTGACAATTCGCCGTCGCCTGAGCCACCGCCATCGCGAGCAGGCTCGCTTCCACCGTGGAATGGTGGCCGGCACGAATCTGCCAATCGACACCGATCCCTCGCCACGGGATGTGGCTGCACCTGACCAACAGCCGTGATCGGTTTGGTGCGCGGACCTGACAAACAGTTTTCTGCTAAAAACAGTTCGGCAATCTGTCCTGGTTAGGCGAGCACCTACCTCTGTGGCGAGGGGATTTATCCCCGTTGGGCTGCGAAGCGGCCCCAAACCAAGCAACTCGGTGTGTCAGGAAGGTTGAGTTCACTGCTTTCGGGCCGCTCCACAGCCCAGCGGGGATAAATCCCCTCGCCACAATGGACCGCTCCGTCAGGTACACCGATGTTGACGACATGAAGGGCACCAGAGTCCGATCCGGCCAGTCATGCGCAAAACCAACAGGCAAAAAAAACCGGCGCAACCGAAGTTACGCCGGTGGTGTTGCCAGTGATTGCGCGGATGTTCGTGGGTCCGAGCAACCACCGTTGAACGCTTCGCCGGTCAGGCCCGTTCCAGTGCCAGGGCCACGCCCTGGCCGCCGCCGATGCACAGGGTGGCGAGGCCTTTCTTGGCGTCGCGCTTGATCATTTCATGCAGCAGCGACACCAGCACGCGGCAGCCCGACGCACCGATGGGGTGACCCAGGGCGATGGCGCCGCCGTTGACGTTGACCTTGTCCATGTCCCATTTCAGTTCCCGGGCTACCGCCAGCGATTGGGCGGCGAAGGCTTCGTTGGCTTCGATCAGGTCCAGTTGGTCCAACGACCAGCCGGCCTTGTCCAGGCAGCGACGGGTGGCCGAGACCGGGCCAATGCCCATGATGGCCGGGTCGACGCCGGCATTGGCGTAGGCACTGATTTTCGCCAGCACCGGCAGGCCCAGGGCCTTGGCTTTTTCGGCGCTCATCAGGATCACTGCGGCGGCGCCATCATTGAGCGAGGACGCATTGCCCGCAGTGACGCTGCCGTCCTTCTTGAAGGCCGGCTTGAGCTTGCCCAGGGATTCGGCGGTGGTGCCGGCGCGCGGTTGCTCGTCGGTGGCGAACGCCACGGGATCGCCCTTGCGCTGGGGGATCAGGATCGGTGTGATCTCATCGGCGAAGCGGCCGCCCTCGATGGCGGCGACGGCTTTCTGCTGGGACGCGGCGGCAAAGGCATCCTGTTCTTCACGGCTGATGCCGTACTTGTCCACCAGGTTCTCGGCGGTGATGCCCATGTGGTAATCGTTGAACGCATCCCACAGGCCATCGGTGATCATGCTGTCGATCATTTTCGCGTGGCCCATGCGCAGGCCGGTGCGGGCGGCCGGTAACACGTACGGGGCCAGGCTCATGTTCTCCATGCCACCGGCAATGATCACTTCGGCGTCGCCACAACGAATCGCCTGGGCGCCCAGGTGCAACGCCTTGAGTCCCGAGCCGCAGACCTTGTTCAGGGTCAACGCCGGCACCGCATGCGGCAGGCCAGCGAGGATCGACGCCTGGCGAGCCGGGTTTTGCCCGGAGCCCGCCGTCAGCACCTGGCCGAGGATCACTTCATCGACCTGCTCACCGGACAGGCCGGTTTGCTCCAGCAGGCGCCGAATCACCGCTGCACCGAGTTCCGGCGCGGGAATGGAAGCCAGCGAACCCTGGAAACTGCCGATGGCGGTACGGGTAGCGGCGACAATCACGACTTCTTGCATCGAATCTCTCCTCACTGGGCAGCGAACTGCATTTCAGGCACGTGGTCCGGCACGATCAATTTGCCGGCGGTCTTGGCGACGATTTCCTCGACGCTGACGCCTGGGGCACGTTCTTTCAAAATGAAGGCGCCATCCTGGATTTCCAGGTAGGCCAGGTCGGTCAGCACCCGCTTGATGCACCCGGCGCCGGTCAGTGGCAGGCTGCAACGCGGCAGCAGTTTCGACTCGCCGTCCTTGGACGCATGGGTCATGGTGACAATGATGTTCTCGGCGCCGGCCACCAGGTCCATCGCGCCACCCATGCCCTTGACCAGCTTGCCGGGGATCATCCACGAGGCAATGTTACCTTCGACATCCACCTCGAACGCACCCAGTACGGTCAGGTCGATGTGGCCGCCGCGGATCATGGCAAACGATTCGGCCGAGGAAAAGATCGACGCGCCAATGCGCGCGGTGACGGTTTGCTTGCCGGCGTTGATCATGTCGGCATCGACTTCGGCTTCGGTGGGAAATGCGCCCATGCCGAGCAAGCCGTTTTCCGATTGCAGCATGACTTCCATGCCTTCGGGAATGTAGTTGGCGACCAGGGTCGGAATGCCGATGCCCAGGTTCACGTAGTAGCCGTCCTGCATTTCGCGGGCGACGCGTTGAGCCATTTGTTCGCGGGAAAGTGCCATGGTGTTATTCCTTCATTCGGGCCGGGGGCAGGGGATCACTTGCGCACGGTGCGCTGTTCGATGCGTTTTTCGAACGTGCCGCAAATGACCCGGTCGACGTAGATGCCAGGGGTGTGGATCTGCGTCGGGTCCAGCTCGCCGGGCTCGACGATTTCTTCGACTTCCACCACCGTGATCTTGCCCGCCGTGGCGGCCAGCGGATTGAAGTTCTGCGCGGTGTGGCGATAGATGACATTGCCGAAATGGTCGGCCTTCCAGCCCTTGACGATGGCGAAGTCGCCGGTGATGGATTCTTCCATCAGGTACTGGCGGCCATGGAATTCACGCACTTCCTTGCCTTCGGCCACCGGCGTGCCGACGCCCGTGGCGGTGAAGAACGCCGGGATGCCGGCGCCGCCGGCGCGCATTTTTTCAGCGAGGGTGCCTTGTGGGGTGAGCACGACTTCGATTTCGCCGCTCAGCAGTTGCTGCTCGAAGAGGGCGTTTTCGCCCACGTAGGAGGCGACCACCTTGCGGATTTGCCGGTCTTCCAGCAGTACGCCGAGGCCGAAGCCGTCGACGCCGCAGTTGTTGGACACCACGGTGAGGTCGCGGATGCCCTTGCGCTTGATCTCGGCGATCAGGTTTTCCGGGATACCGCACAGGCCAAAGCCGCCGGCGATGACGGTCATGCCGTCTTTCAAGCCTTCCAACGCTTCTTCATAAGAACTCACGCGTTTGTCGAAACCTGCCATAGACACCTCTTTTATTCTTGATGGGGTCGCAATGGAGTGCAGTGTTGCGCTAAGTCATATATTTGTTAAGTTGATTTTTAGGTTGGATTGATTGATAAAACTCAACAGTCGCCGCCATCCACTGGCGGCTCGAAACTTACGGCTTGCCCCTGGAGCGAAGCGATCCCCATGACCCTCAAGCAGATCCGAGCCTTCCTCGCGGTGGCCCAGAGCCTGAGCTTTGCCGTGGCCTGCGAACGGCTGCACCTGTCCCAGTCGGCCCTTAGCCTGACCATCAAGGCCTTGGAAGAAGGCCTCGGCGGTCGTTTGTTCAGCCGTAATACCCGCAACGTGGCGCTGACGCCCGAAGGTGAGTCCTTGTTGCCACTGGCCCGACGGCTAGTTGCCGATTGGGACAATGCCGAAGACGAAATGCGTCAACGCTTCACCTTGCAGCGTGGTCGCGTGACGTTGGCGGCAATGCCTTCGTTCGCTGGCAACCTGCTGCCACCGATCCTCAAGACCTTCCGCGCCCGCTTTCCGAATGTCAACGTCACGGTCAACGATGTGATCAACGAACAGGTGCTGGAAATGGTCCGCGATCGTCATGTCGAATTGGGTGTGGCGTTCGAGCCGATGCAGGGTGCGTCATTGGCGTTCACACCTTTGTATCTCGATCGCTTCGTCGCGGTAGTGCCGCTGGACTCACCGCTTGCCCAGCGCGACGAAATCCACTGGGAAACCCTGCTGGAACAGCCCTTCATCACGCTGCAACGGCCATCCACCGTACGGGTGATGCTGGAGGAGCATTTGCAGGCCCGGGGCATGAAACTGCCTGTGGAGTTCGAGAGCCACCAGTTGGCGACCGTCGGGCGGATGGTCGCCAGCGGGCTGGGGGTGAGTGCCGTGCCGGCGCTGTGCGTCGGGCAGATGCATGAGCTGGGTGCCCGCTGCATCACCTTGAGTGATCCGGTGATCGAGCGAGCCATCGGGGTGCTGACCAAACCGGGGCATGAACTGTCGGCGGCGGCGCAGGCGTTGTTCGATACGCTCAGGGATCAGGAGTTGGGCTCGTTGACCACAGGCCAACACTGACCCTGTGGGAGTGGTGTGGTTAGCGCGGGTGTTGCGCCAGCAATGGCAGTAATTGCTCACACGGCTCTTCAAGCTTGAGGTCCAGCAACTCATCGGCCCGGGTCTTGCCCCGGTTGATCACCAGCAACGGCTTGCCCTGGTCCTTGATGGCCCGGCACAGGCGAAACGCCGAATACGCCATCAGCGACGAGCCCACCACCAGCAGGCCGTCGGCTTGCTCGACGGCTTGCATGGCGCGGGTCGCGGTGAGGGGGGCGACGTTCTCGCCGAAAAACACCACGTCGGGCTTCAACCGCTCGCCGCCGCAATGGGGGCAATTGGGCACTTGAAAGCGCGCCTCGAACGCCGGGTCCAGCAGGGTATCGCCGTCGGGCGCCTGCACGGCGTCGACACCGGCCAGGTAAGGATTCTGCGCTTCCATCGACAACTGGATCTGCTGCCGCTCGCTGCGCTGGCCACAATCCAGGCACAACACACGGTGCAGGCTGCCGTGAAGTTCAATGACGTCCTGGCTGCCGGCCTGGTCATGCAGCGTATCGACATTCTGCGTGATCAACCCGGTGATGCGCTGCTGCGCCTGCAGTTGGGCCAAGGCGTCATGGGCCACGTTCGGCCTGGCCTGCCTCACCCGTGGCCAGCCCAGCATCGCCCGCGCCCAGTAGCGCCGTCGTGCTTCGGCCTGGGCGAGGAACTCCTGGTACATCATAGGCTGTCGACCCCGTCGTACGCCGTCGCTGTCGCGGTAGTCGGGAATCCCCGAAGGCGTGCTGATGCCGGCGCCGGTGAGCACCAGGAAACGACGCCCGGCCATGTGCTCCAGTAACCGATCGAACGGTGCAAGGTGAAGGTCGTCGGGCATTGGGTGTCTCCGTGGGCCTGGAGCCGTTGAGATTAGCACTGCAATTGCGCAGGAAAACGGTCCCAGCGCCTTTCGTCGCCCTGGCCCGTGGTCTTTTCAAACTTTCCCCGACGCCGCGCTATCCACTTTTATGTGCGGTACTTCAGAACCGTCGCGCTGCGTTGCAGTAGCGACCACGGCTAAGGAGAAGGAAATGGCAACGCCTAAAGAGAACCTGCTGGACTGGCTCAACGATGCCCATGCCATGGAGCAGCAAGCGGAAAAAATGCTCAAGGCCCAGGCCGAGCGCTTGGAGCATTATCCGGTGCTCAAGGCCCGGATCGAGGAGCACTTGCAGGAAACCCTCGGCCAACAAAAGTTGGTCGAACAATGCATCCAACGCCTGGGCGGCAGTACGTCGACGCTCAAGGACCTGGCCGGCAAGCTCATGGCCTTTGGTCAGGCGGTGGGCGGCATGACAATGAGCGACGAAGTGGTCAAGGGGGCCATGAGCGGCTATGTGTTCGAGAACCTTGAAATCGCCTCCTACACCGTGCTGATCGAGGCGGCGAAAGTAGCCGGGGATGTGGAAACGCAACGGGCGTGCGAACAGATCCTGCCCCAGGAAATCGCCATGGCCGAGTGGTTGCGCGACCACTTGCCGGAAATTACCCAGGCGTTCCTGGAGCGTTCGGCCAATCCGCACACCGAAGCCAAGCGCTGAATACGGCTGAGTGTTAAAGAGCGACCGGATGGCGTGTCGAGTGCTCCTTGAAGCGGCCGAGAAGAGGAAACGTATGAAGCAGACCACGGGTGAAGTACGGGCCATCAATCGACAGAGCGCAATGGTGGGGGTGTATGTGGCGCAAGAGGACGGCCATACCGTGCTCGAGCTGAGTTCGGCCAACGACATCGATATTGGCGACATCCTTGAATGGAACAGCGGCACGGCCTTGGGCACGCAGTCCTATCACAACCTGACCAAGGGCTGGACTGCTGATGTGTACGTGGCCAAACACGGCGTTGCGGCGGCGAATCTCGAAGTCCAGCTGATGGTCGGGTCTTCCTGACGGCGCCTCGACCCCTATCCCGGGAGAAAGAGCATGAGCGAATTAAAGTGCGGTTGCCCCGATTGCCAGTGTGAGATAGATCCGCAACGGGTTTTCAATCATGACGGCGAAGCCTACTGCAGCCAGGCCTGCGCCGAACAACACCCCAACGGTGAACCGTGTCCGGCGCCAGACTGCCATTGCGAACGCAGTGGCAAGGTGGGCGAGCGGGACGTCACCAATAAGCAGCTGGACGACGCGCTGGAGGAGACGTTTCCGGCAAGCGATCCGATTTCACCCTGAGCATTCTTGAATCCGGGTATCGGCGACAGGGTATCCGGACGCCGCAAGCCGGTCAGTGCGGTGGTGCAGGACAACACCGGCAGCCCGCGAGTTTTGGCTTCCTGGAACGGCGCGAGGCCAGGGTGACGAGACCGGTGCAGTAGGGTGCCGGCGCCGCCCGACCTTTGGCGGACAGCGTGGAAAGACACGCACTGCTTTCAATTGAATGTAATAACTAGCTGCTAAGGTGTTTAAGATAATTTATGACTCATCGCTTGTTTGATAGCGAGTTGTAATGCTCAGCAGTTGAATGGATTTGAATTTTCGCCTTCTGACCGTTCGTCGCCGTTCGCTGAATTTCTTTCAAACCTTGGCGAAGTCCAATTCTCATAGTACATACGAGCCAGCGAGGCTCGTTAAACACTAACTAACGAGGTGAATGAAATGGCTAATACAGGAAATAACAATCCTGGCAATTTCGCTAACGATCGTGAGAAGGCATCGGAAGCCGGGAAAAAAGGTGGACAAGCGTCCGGTGGCAACTTTGCCAATAACCCGGAACGCGCCTCCGAAGCAGGTCGCAAGGGGGGGCAGGCATCGGGCGGTAACTTTGCCAACGACCCTGGACGCGCTGCGGAGGCTGGCCGCAAAGGCGGGCAGGCATCGGGCGGTAATTTCGCCAACGATCCTGAGCGCGCCTCGGAAGCGGGCCGCAAGGGTGGCCAGGCTTCGGGCGGCAATTTTGCCAATGACCGGGAAAAGGCCTCCGAAGCCGGTAGGAAGGGCGGCGAAAACAGCCGTGGCGGCGGTCGTGACTCGTAATGCCCGCTGAACAGACAGGCCCCGTGC
Organism: Pseudomonas sp. NFACC51; assembly: GCF_900103575.1. Classification (NCBI taxonomy): domain Bacteria; kingdom Pseudomonadati; phylum Pseudomonadota; class Gammaproteobacteria; order Pseudomonadales; family Pseudomonadaceae; genus Pseudomonas; species Pseudomonas sp. NFACC51. The sequence continues at coordinate 159,243 of NZ_FMXH01000001.1, forward strand.
CCATGGCATGGGGCCCCATGGGCGGCAATAATTGAATGCGGATATAAAGTTTCGCCTGGCTTTACAAGCTTTCCTTTTTATTCGAAATGAGATGTGCGGTATTGTTTTTTCATTACCGTTCATCTTATTTATCGAATAAAAAATAAAATCAAATTCTCTTAACTTTTTCTGATGTCTTGTGGGCCTGTTATTGCTGACAGTGTCTCCATGGTTTATGTCTGATCGAGGGGTTTTATCATGTTTTTACATAATAAAAGACTGCAATACACCGTGCGTGTCGCCGAACCTAATCCCGGGCTTGCCAACTTGCTGCTTGAACAGTTCGGTGGTGCCCAGGGTGAGCTGGCGGCGGCGTCGCGCTACTTCACCCAGGCCTTGTCCGAGGACGATCCAGGCCGTAAGGATTTGCTGATGGACATCGCCACCGAGGAGCTCAGTCACTTGGAAGTCATCGGTTCGATCATCGTGATGTTGAACAAAGGTGCCAAGGGCAAGATGGCCGAGGGCGTGGAAAAGGAGGGCCAGTTGTACCGGGACATCAACGGTGCCGGCAATGATTCCCACATCACCAGCCTCCTGTATGGCGCCGGTTCGCCGTTGACCAACTCCGCCGGTGTGCCCTGGACCGCCGCCTATGTGGACACCATCGGCGAGCCGACAGCGGACATGCGTTCCAATATCGCGGCCGAGGCGCGGGCGAAAATCGTCTATGAGCGCTTGATGAATGTCACTGACGATCCCGGTGTGAAGGAAGCGCTGGGCTTTTTGATGACCCGCGAAATCGCCCACCAATTGTCGTTCGAAAAAGCCCTGCATTCGATCCAGCCCAATTTCCCCCAAGGCAAATTGCCGGGCATGCCGGAGTTCACCAACGTGTACTTCAATATGTCCCAAGGCGAACCTACCGTGCGCGGCCCATGGAATCAGGGCGACGATTGGGAGTTCGTCGAAAATCCAGCGCCGGCGGTGGATGGCGGCGATGGCCTGGCCAGCGTCCAGCTCAGTGAAAAGGACGAAGCGCTGCTGATGGACATGAAGGCACGGACGATGTCCAACCCGGAAAGCAACCCCACCACAGGTGCCGACTTGGGTTCAGGGATGCAAGGTGACAAACTGTAAACAACGGCGAGGGAGGAGACTCCCTCGCCTGAACCTTTGCGTCTGAGCGTTCCCGCCATGCAACGCTCAGACTGGTTATGCCCACAGAGCATTAAGGACATTCGATGGACCAGCCCACTTCCCGGATCCGATCCCCCTGGCGCACCTGGCTGGGTCCTGTACAAGACAATCTGCTGTTGGGCGTGAGTTTCTGGCTGGGGCTTGCGGTGATCACCGCATTGTTACTCTACAGCGGCTATAACGCCTTGGTCGGCGCTGATCGGCACAATCTGGGCTACGCGGTCCTGGGCGGAACGTCCGGTTTCGCCGCCACGGCCTTGGGCGCATTGATGGCGGTGGTGCTGCGCGATATCTCGTCACGCACCCAGGACATCATGCTGGGTTTCGCCGCCGGCATGATGCTCGCCGCCAGCTCTTTCTCTCTGATTCTGCCGGGCATCGAAGCCGCGCAGGTGATTTGTGGCAATCAGTTGCTGGCCGCGTTTGTCGTCGTGCTTGGCCTGGGCTTGGGTGTAGCCCTGATGATCGGCCTCGACCGCTTCGTGCCCCACGAACACGAATTGAGCGGGCGGCGCGGTCCCGAGGTCAAGCGCATTAATCGTGTGTGGCTGTTCGTGCTCGCCATCACCTTGCACAACCTGCCGGAAGGCATGGCCATCGGCGTCAGTTTTGCCGACGGCGATTTCAAGGTCGGCTTGCCCCTGACCACTGCCATCGCCATCCAGGACATCCCCGAAGGACTGGCCATTGCGATGGCGCTGCGGGTCACGGGCATCAGCACCTTGCGTGCTGCGCTGATTGCAGTGGGGTCCGGGCTGATGGAACCGTTGGGATCGGTGATTGGCCTGGGCATGTCATCGGGTGTGGCGGTTGCCTACCCCATCAGCCTCGGGCTGGCGGCAGGGGCGATGATCTTCGTGGTGTCCCACGAAGTGATTCCCGAGACCCACCGTAACGGCCATGAAACGCCGGCGACGCTGGGCCTGATGATGGGGTTTGCGGTGATGATGTTTCTCGACACGGCGCTCGGCTGAAGGCTGCTCGACCGTCTCGATACCCTCCGTCCACGCTTCGAAAAATTTCTTGAACATCTGAAATTTTCTTCGGGTCAGTGTTGATGACAGGTGAAGCAGCGGATGCCGGCTCCACCCTCATCTACCCTTTGAGGCCCGCCAATGCGGCGCCTTTTCTTGACCGGAGGATGATTGAAAATGGCCAGGAAAACAGTGACCGACCTGTTCATTCACGAACTGTCCGATATCTACAGCGCCGAGAAGCAGATCACCCGCGCATTGCCCCGCATGGCCAGGGCTGCGACCAACCCTTTGCTGGCGCAAGCCTTCAACGATCACTTGGAAGAAACCCAAGGCCAGATCGAACGCATCGACACCCTCATCGAAGTGGCCGGCATCAAGCTCAAGCGCATGAAGTGCGTAGCCATGGAAGGGTTGGTGGAAGAGTCCAAGGAACTGCTCGAGGAAATCGAGAAAGGGGCGGTACTCGATGCCGGGTTGATCGGCGCGGCGCAAAAAGTCGAGCATTACGAGATCGCCAGTTACGGCACCCTGATTGCCATGGCCAAGCACTTGAACCTCGGCGATGAAGTGGTCGGGCTGTTGCTGGCGACGCTCAAGGAAGAAAAGGCCACCGACGAGAAACTGTCCAAGATCGCCGAGCAGGGCGGTAACCAGGCCGCGACGATGGACTCTTGACGACCGGCCAGTCGGGGGCTGGCGCAGGATCGACAAGGCCTGCGCCAAGCGCCTGTCGACTCTGACAGTAGCCAAAGACTCGATGCCGGTATCTCATGGCTCCATTGTTTGCGTTCTCCCCGGAGGCAGCTCATGGAACACCGGGTCCCATTCACCGGGCATCTGATCTTCATCGGGTTCGGTTCAATCACCCGGGCAACCTTGCCGTTGCTATTGGGACAGGATCATGTCCCGGTCCAGCACATCACGGTCATTGCGCCTGTTATCGAGAAGCACATCTGGTTCAAGGAGCGAGGCATCAGTTTCGTTCCCAAGGCGCTGACTGAGTCGACCTTCGAGCAAATCCTGGATCGCTTCGTCAGGCGCGGCGACTTCATCGTCAACCTGTCGGTGGCGGTCAGTTCGCTGGCGCTGATGGCCTATGCCTTCGAGAAGGGCGCGCTGTACCTCGATACCTGCGTCGAGCCTTGGGCGGGCGGCTACGACGATCCGCAGTTGAGCCTATCGCGTCGTACCAACTACGCCTTGCGCCATCAGGTCCTGGATTTGCGAAAAAAACTGGGCGAGGGGCCGACGGCGGTGGTGGCCCATGGCGCCAATCCCGGCCTGATCACCCATTTGCTCAAGGCCGGGCTGGTGGAGCTGGCGGTGCAACTGAATCATCCGCTGCCACACAATAGCAAGGGTGTGGATTGGGCCCGGTTGTGCATGGAGACGGGCATCAGAGTGATCCATTTTGCCGAGCGTGATACTCAGTGCTCCAAGCAAATAAAGCAGGACGATGAGTTTGTGAACACATGGTCGGTGGAAGGATTCATCAGTGAGGGCTGCCAACCGGCGGAGTTGGCCTGGGGCACCCACGAGCGCAGTTGGCCGTCGTCTGCCAGGCGCCATCGCTTCGGGAGTCGCAACGCCATTTACCTGGAACGGCCGAGCGCGAGCGTACGGGTCAAGACCTGGACACCGTTGGGCGGGCCCTGCCTGGGCCTGATGATCACCCATCACGAAACGGCCTCGACCGCCGACCTGCTGACCGTGAAAGATCAACGCCAGTTGATCTACAGGCCGACCCTGTATTACGCCTACCATCCGTGCAACGATGCCTTGTTATCGATGCACGAGCTGATCGGGCACGGCTGGCAGGGCCAGCCCCGGCAACGCATCCTCAACGGTGAAATCGACGGCGGCGGCGTCGATGCGCTGGGTGTCCTGCTGATGGGGCACGAACTGAATGCCTACTGGTTCGGCTCGGTGTTGAGCATCGATGAGGCACGCGCGCTGTTGCCCTTCAACAATGCCACCAGCCTGCAGGTGGCTGCGGGCGTGCTGGCGGGAATCGTGTGGGCGGTGGAGCATCCGGATCGCGGTATCGTCGAGCCGGAGCAGATGGACCATGAGCGTGTACTGGAAGTGGCCAGGCCTTACCTCGGCACCCTGGTGGGCAAGTGCACCGACTGGCGACCAACCGGCACCCTCTACGAAGCTCTCCGCAACCGGGCTGCGTTCGAGTGGCAGTTCGAGCAGTTCACCCGTTTTTGACCCGGGCCCCTGAAAACCACCACGCCGTGGCCGCCAGCGCTGCCACCCATGCCAGCACGATCAGTGCCGCTGCCATCTTGTTCACCGGGCGTTGACCGTCGTTCTCCTGCCACTGTCGGGCCTTGGCTTCACACTCGGCCAGTATGGCCGGCGGCATCAATCGAATGGCCAGCCAGATGCCCATCGGTAACAGGATCACGTCATCCAGATAACCCAGCACCGGGATGAAATCCGGAATCAGGTCGATAGGACTCAGGGCGTAGGCCACCACGATGATTGCGATCCATTTGGGCAGCCATGGCGTCTGCTGATGGCGATAGCAGAACCACAGCGTGATGGTCTGGCGCTTCAGGGCCGTGGCCCAGTGGCGAAGACGTTCGAGGAGCGTTGCCATTCAATAAACCTGCTAAGACCGAGATACCAGGCCAGGGTAACCGCAAACGCCGGATAAGCCTGCCTTGGCCCGCAGGTTTTGCTGCTCTGCACCTATACTCAATCCCGTGGTGAATGACATGAATCCGGGGTGGCGCGATCGTGCTGCGTTCGCTGATGTTGGCCGTTGTGCTCGTTCTGGCGGGGTGCGCCACGTCACAGCGCGGTCAACAGGCTGCCACGGTGACGATTGACCAGGCCACTTGGCGACAGGTGGACCAGCAGATCATCGCAGCATCGAAAAGCGCCGTAGAACAGGCGGCACTTTACGCCCGTGGGTCGATGGAGCATTGGCGCACGTTGGTCTATAAGCGCACCGAGGTTGAATTCATTCCCTGGTTCAGCAGCTATTGGACCCAGGAGTGGCTGGCGGTGAAGGTCAGTTGGTACGCCGCCAGCGCCGAGGGCGAGACGGATTCTTCGGCCAGGCGCCTGGCGGTTTACCTGCAGGAACAATATCGCGAGCAGGTGCTGGAACCGGTGGCAGTGGAAATCGATCCCGAGGCGATCAGGGCCAACGCCATAGGCTACTACCTGCGCCAGCTCAATCAGCAGGTCCAGGTCATCGCCCTGCGGCATCGCATCCCGAACGAACTGATGAACCGGCGCTTGCACGGCATCCCGGCCATCCGCCTAGGTCCGCCCGCGGCGCGTGATGCTTCGTTGTACGAGATGGTTCACACCGAACCGTTGAACACCCTGCCGGCCTATGCGGCGCTGATCGATCACGTCAACAAGGCCGCTGCCACGGGTGCCGGACCCTCTGAGGCGGTGATCGCCACGGTGGCGCAGCGTACCAGCGAAAAAATCGAGGCCCAGTTCGCCACGCGAGGGGCAACCGGTGCAGCGGCGGCCGTTGCCGGGAAGGCGGCCGGGGCGTTGATCTCGGTGGGCGTGGCGGGCATTCGTGCGATCATCCACGAGGGCGAGCGGCCGGAAATGGAGGCGCAGATCCGCAAAAGCCTGAGTGCTGCGTTCGATGAGGCGTGGTTCAAGTCGCTCAAGCATCCCCTCAGCGGGGTGATGGCGCCGGTGTACTACCTGGACGAGGAAATAGAAGGCAACCTGGTGGAGGCGGACTTGGCCAATCGAGCGGTGGCATTGCCGGACATCAAGCCGTGACGGGCTGGCTCATTCTGACCCAAGGGTGACGCGACACCCCTTGCGCTGGCGGATCTGTTCGTCCGTGGGACGCTCTTTTACGAATTCGAAGCGCGGCTCGCCTTCGCTGTAGATCACCAGCCAGCCCCATTCCAGCTCGCTTTCATCCTGCCCGGGCCTGGGCGGCGAGGCCCACCAGGGTTCTTTTTGCACGATCTGACGCATGGCGTTCCTCCTATCGGTTGATCCCCTCAACTATAGACCGCTTGATTTCGCGATAAGCGTTGGTGAAAACCCAGCATCTTGTGGCGAGGGAGCTTGCTCCCGCTGGGCTGTGAAACAGCCCCATCAAGGGAATGCAGTGGCTGGGTCAGGGGTCGCTTCGTGCCCCAGCGGGAGCAAGCTCCCTCGCCACGGGATTTTGCGGGCAATTCAGTGTGCTCTGACGCCGCCCACCAGCGTCTAGCGTCTGTATCCCCGCACTCGAACGGGGAATGACTGGACCCCGCGCATATGCAAGCACTGTTGAACGAGATCCTCGATGCGGTTCGCCCCCTGATCGGTCAGGGCAAGGTGGCCGATTACATTCCGGCCCTGGGCACTGTGGCGCCTAACCAGTTGGGTATTGCCGTGTATGGCAACGACGGCGAGTTGTACTGCGCCGGCGACGCCGAAACAGCGTTTTCGGTGCAGAGTATTTCCAAGGTGTTCAGCCTGGTGCAGGCCATCGGGCATTCCGGCGAAGCGATCTGGGAGCGCCTGGGCCATGAGCCGTCCGGCCAACCGTTCAATTCCCTGGTGCAGCTGGAATTCGAACGTGGTCGACCACGCAACCCGTTCATCAACGCCGGCGCGTTGGTGATCTGCGATATCAACCAGTCGCGTTTCGCCGCCCCGGCGTTGTCGATGCGCGATTTCGTGCGGCGTTTATCAGGCAACCCGCAAGTGATGGTGGACGGCAAGGTGGCCGAGTCGGAATACCAGCACCGCGCTCGCAACGCAGCGATGGCGTACCTGATGCAATCGTTCGGCAACTTCCATAACGACGTGGAAGCGGTGCTGCGCAGTTATTTCAGCCACTGCGCCCTGCGGATGAGTTGTGTCGACCTGGCGCGGGCGTTCTGCTTCCTGGCCAACGACGGGTTCTGCAAGCACAGCGGCGAGCAGATCCTCAGCGCCCGGCAGACCCAGCAGGTCAACTCCATCATGGCCACCAGCGGCTTGTACGATGAGGCCGGCAATTTCGCCTATCGCGTCGGCCTGCCGGGCAAGAGCGGGGTCGGTGGCGGGATTGTCGCCGTGGTGCCGGGGCGGTTCACCGTATGCGTCTGGTCGCCTGAACTCAACGCCGCCGGCAACTCCCTGGCCGGCATGGCGGCGCTGGAATTGATGAGTCAGCGGATTGGCTGGTCGGTGTTCTAGTTTCCTGCCGCACAAAAAAGGCCCGCTCCTGATTCAGGAGCGGGCCTTCTTGTCAGGGGATATCAGCAGAGGCGGTCGATGACCCGGACCTCGGAAGTGTTCTGCATCGACTGCCAGGCCTGGGTCAGCGTTTGCAACACGCGACCGATGAAGTCTTTGTCGGCCGCAGCCTTCTTGCCAACATAGCCCTGGCCACGGCGGTACATCTTCAGCCGGGCACCCAGCTCATGCGTGTTCTTTTCGAACTCGTCTTCGCGGGTGTAGGGCGACAGGCAGTCCATATGCACCTGGCCAGTCTTGCTGATCCACAGGATATGGCTGTCGAGCGTGTCTTTGTGTGCTGCGAATATGCGAGCCAGTTCATCAATAGATGGTTGATTATTCAGATTCATGTGTAAGCCCCTTGACCATTTGGTTGATCTGTCTGGTGGTTCGCAAAAACTTCGCTACTCGGTAAGTACCTGCCTGCTACCGAAACCAGGCCGTCAGCATGCTTCCGTCGAACTTCGACGGGGTCGTGCATCGGTTGTGTAGTGTTATCGAAGGGCTGCTACGCAAATGCGCTACAACGAAGAGAAACAGCGAAGAATCTTCAGTCAGTGTCAACTTTCGAGGGTTGAACCACGTGCGTCATGAGGATCTTCACCGACGTTTCTCGTCCTTGTTACCGGACGGTCAGGCCAGGTCAGCACCTTCAATCTGCCTTGTGGGCAGTCCCTTATCCAAAAAACAGCTCGGCGGTCAGACGAGCTTGCTCAAACAGTTGCCTGTACTCCCGATCGGGGAGACGTCTGCATCATGCAAGGGCAAATCGGAGGCGTCAACGGTTTTGTAGTGATTATTTTTGGTCACTACATATTGTCGGACAAAATGGTTTGGGTATGAGCAATTGGGCTTGAGCCGAGCCCTGTGGCGAGGGAGCTTGCTCCCGCTGGGCTGCGTAGCGGCCCTCTGTCAAATCCCCTCGATTACCCTGATCCACCGTGCCGCCAGGTTTAGGGCCGCTTCGCGCCCCAGCGGGAGCAAGCTCCCTCGCCACAGGGTCTGTGTTTGGCATCATAGGCTCAGGTGGCCTTGGCCTTGCTCGCCTTGCGCGGTGCACCGGCTGCCTTGCGCTTGGCCGGCTTGCGCTTGTTCTTCCACGGGGTTGCGCCACGCCCGGCGGGGCTGGCCGGGCCGCTGATGGTCAGGCTCATGCCCTGGCAGCGGGCGACGTGCTTGCTCATCCAGGCGGCTTGACGGGTCACGAATTCTTCCAGGCTCATTTCGCCGCTTTGCACCATGTCCAGGGCCTGCTCCCAGATGGCCGTGGTGCCCGGGTCGGCGATGGCCCGGGGCACGGCGTCGATCAGGCTGAAGGCCGTCGGGGTGGCCGACAGGGCCTTGCCGTTCTTCACCAGGTAACCGCGGTCGAGCAGCCCCTGGATGATCGAGGCTCGGGTCGCTTCGGTGCCGATGCCGGTGGTGTCCTTGAGCTTCTGCTTGAGCAGCGGGTCCTCCACCAGTTTGGCGACGTTCTTCATCGCCTTGATCAGGTCGCCTTCAGTGAAGGGCTTGGGCGGCTGGGTCCACAGGTCCTTGGGTTTCACCTCGTCCACCGTGCAATCGCGACCTTCGGCCAGTGCCGGCAAGGTTTGCGGTGCCGGCGCTTCACGGCCCTTTGCCGGCGCCAGTGCTTCGGGCAGGGCGCGTTTCCAGCCGGGTTCGACGATCTGCTTGCCCACGGCGCGCAGCGCCTGGCCGGCACAGTCGAAGTCGGCCTGGGTCCGGTCGTATTCGTGGTTGGGCAGGAACTGCGCTAGGTAGCGTGCGCGAATCAGCGTATAGACCGCACGCTGCTTGCCGGCGAGTTTGTCGAGGTTCTTGGCGGCGGCGGTGGGAATAATGCCGTGGTGGGCACTGACCTTGGCGTCGTTCCAGGCTCGGGATTTACGCTGCGGCTGCAGGTGCTCGCGCAGCGGCGCGAGGCTGGGGTCGACCTGGGCGAGGGCGGCCAGGATGGCCGGTGCTTCGCTGTGCTGGCTCAAGGGCAGGAAACCGCAATCGCTGCGAGGGTAGGTGATGAGCTTGTAGGTCTCGTAGAGCGACTGGGCAATGTCCAGGGTTTCCTGGGCGCCGAGGCCGAGCTTCTTCGAGCAGACTTCTTGCAGGGTGCCCAGGTCGAAGGGCAACGGCGCCGCTTCGCGCAGGCGCTCGGTACGCACCTTCAGTGTCCGGGCAGTGGCGGCGTTGCGCATGGCCTGGGCCGCGTCTCGGGCCAGGGCCTGGTTCAGGCAGCGTTCCTGATCGTCGCAGGCATCCGGGTCGGCGCGCCACTGGGCGGTGAAGGCCATGCCTTCGTGACTGAGCTGCACGTCGATGGCCCAATAGGCGACCGGTACGAAGTCGGCGATGCTGCGGTCGCGATCCACCACCAGGCGTAGCGTCGGTGTTTGCACGCGGCCCACCGGCAGCACGCCCTGGTAGCCGGACTGACGCCCCAGCAGGGTGAACAGGCGACTCATGTTCATGCCTATCAGCCAGTCGGCCCGGGAACGGCCCAGCGCCGAGTGATACAGGTTGAAGGTTTCGACTCCCGGCTTGAGGGCGGCCAGGGCCTTGCGGATCGACGCTTCGTCCAGGGCCGACAGCCATAACCGCCGGATCGGTCCGCGATAACGGCAATGTTCCACCAGCTCCCGGGCGATCATTTCGCCTTCGCGGTCGGCGTCGGTGGCGATCACCAATTCCTTCGCTTCCCCCAGCAGGCGCTTGACCGCCTTGTACTGGCTGGCGGTTTTCGGCTTGACGGTCATTTTCCATTGCGCCGGCACAATGGGCAGGTCGGTCAGTACCCAGCGCTTGTAGCGCGCATCGTAGGCGTCGGGCGGGGCGGTTTCCAGCAGGTGGCCGATGCACCAGGTGACCGTGATGCCAGGGCCCAGCCAGCAACCGTCGCCACGGCGCGTGGCACCGAGCACGGCGGCGATGTCCTTGGCCTGGGACGGTTTTTCACACAGGTACAGCTGCATAGCGCCCTTTTCCTGAGCAGATTTCATGGGGCTGTAGCATGGTCATGGATGCGCGCAAGGGCAAGTTTTATCTGTATGGATATACAGATAAAAAGCGTTGCGCTGCGTTGCCAAGGGGTGTCTGGCATGACATTCGGCGGCCTGTTGGCACGCAGAATGAATTTCTCGCAGGGGGATGGCTCATAACTTCAAGGCGGTTGCTACCGCAAAGAAGGTTTATGAGGTCAAGGAGTGTCACTTTCATGAATTCGATGCCAAATGGCAACGGCCAGGCGACTACACGTTTGATTCTCGTTGTGGAAGATGATCCCACCATCCTGGAGTTCCTCTGTGAAATCCTCGAGGAGGAAGGGTTTGTCGTGGAGCCTCGGGAAAGCGCCGACGCAGCGCTGACATTTCTGGAGGAGAGCGCGGATTACGTCGATCTGCTGCTCACCGATATCACCATGCCCGGCAAGATCGATGGCGCGGACCTGGCCAACCTGACCGGAGACCGCTGGCCGCAGATACCGCTGCTGATCATGTCCGGTTTCGAGACGCCGGAAAGCGCCGGGATCAAGCACCACGCGTCCTTCATCGCCAAGCCTTGGGCGTTGGGACAGATGCTGGATCTGGTGGAAAGTACGGTGAAAAGCCACTCTCTGCACTGATCGATCCCAGAACGACGGGTTGTGATCGACCCGTCGCACTCATGTTTGGGTTGCAAGCGGCGATGGCTCCCATGACAATGCGAGTCATTATCAGTCGCGAATTATTCCATTGCCATGTCCGCCAACGATCTGTCCTTACGCAGTGCCGTCGACGTTCTGTACAGCGATCATCACAGTTGGCTCCAGGGCTGGTTGCGCAAGCGCCTGGGCAACGCCTTCGATGCAGCGGACCTCACCCAGGACACCTTCGTGCGCGTCCTCAAGGCTCGCTCCGCGTTGGACATTCGTGAACCGCGACCGTACCTGTCGATGATCGCCAAAGGGCTGTTGATCGATCTGTTCCGCCGCCGTTCACTGGAACAGTCCTATCTCGAAGCATTGGCCGCCATGCCGCAAGAGCAGCACCCATCGCTGGAAGACCAAGCCATCCTGCTCCAGGCCTTGATGGAAATCGACCGCTTGCTGCTGGGGTTGGGGCCGCGTATCAGGCAGGCGTTCATCCTGTCGCAGTTCGATGGCCTGACGTATCCGCAAATTGCCGAGCGCTTGGGCGTCAGTGTCCGCACGGTCAATAACCACATGGCCAAGGCCATGGAACATTGCTGCCTGATGCAAATTCAATTGCAGCTGTCATGAACCTGCCGCCCGAAGAGTTGAGGGCCATTCGTGCCGCCGCGCAGTGGTACGCCAAGCTGCATTCGGGCATCACGACCGACGCGGATCGGGCCGGGTGGAATGCCTGGCTGAGCGCCGATCCGTTGCATGGCCAGGCCTGGCAAAGAATGACGGCGGTGGCCGAACAGATGGCGAGTGTGCCGGGTGCACTGGCGGCGCCGACCTTGAGTGATAACCACAACCGATCCCGTCGCCAGGTATTGCGCAGCGTGTTACTGCTGACGTCCGCCAGTGGCCTGGGGTGGTTGGGCTGGCGCAGCCAGGCGACTCAGAATCTGTTTTGCGATTACCGCACCACGGTGGGCGAGCGCCGTGAGTTTCAACTGGCGGACGGCAGCACGCTACTGCTCAACACCGACACATCGGTCAATGTTCGTTTCGATGCAAACCAGCGGCGACTGGAGCTGTTGCGGGGGGAGATTCTCGTGACGACGGCGGTTGATCCCTTGCGGCGTCCTTTCAAGGTGGCCACGGGGCCTGTCGAAGTACTGGCGTTGGGGACGCGTTTTATCGTCCGTGGCCAGGCGCGGGGCGGCGAGGTGGCGGTGTTGGAGAAAGCGGTCGAGGTCAGTCTGCCGGCGATCGGATCAAGGCGGCGGGTCGAAGCCGGCCAACGCCTGGACTTCAATGATCGGTCGCTGGGTACGCTGCGTGGTAACGATGTGTCGGTGGGTGCCTGGCAGAAGGGAAGCATCATTGCCATTGACCGTCCCCTGGCGGCGCTGCTGGAGGAGCTTTCGCGTTACCGCAACGGTGTGCTGCGTTGTGATCCGGCCATTGGCGACTTGAAGGTGTCGGGTGTGTTTCCCGTCGATGACACGGACCTCGCCCTGGCGGCACTGGAGAGTGGTTTTTCGTTGCGAGTGACCCGATACAGCCGTTTCTGGGTCCAGGTATCGAGTGGCGACCGACGCTGACGCTACGGCGCGATAAAAAAAATGTTCTGCACTTTTCATCCGCATCGTTCGGCTCTTCCTCAGTGAGTTTTTAACGACCGTTTTGGGGAGGGGAAGCATGTCTTGGGTGAGCGCGCCAGGTCGTCTGGTGTTTGCAGTAAAAATCGGCCTGCTGGCAGCCGCTACGGGCAGCGCCGGGGCCGTGAATGCCAGCCCGGTTCCAGAGGCTTCGGCGCAGCAGCGTTGGGTGCAGGTCTACGATATCGGAGCCGGCAGCCTGGTGGATGTCCTGACCCGTTTTTCCAGCGCTGCCGGGGTCGCCATTTCGTTCGATGCCCGGCAACTCCAGGGCCTGCGATCGCCTGGCCTGAGCGGTTCGTTTGGCGTGGTTGACGGATTTGCGCGCATTCTGGGTGGCAGCGGCCTGCAAGCCGACTTCCAGGCCAACGGTACGTATGTGCTGCGCCCCGTGCCCGGCAATGGTTCGGCCATGGAACTGGGCGTCACCACCATCGACGGACAGAGGCTCGGCGCGACCACCGAGAACAGTGGCTCCTACACGACAGGGGCGGTCACCATTGGCAAAGGCGAGCACTCGCTGCGCGAAACGCCACAATCGGTGACGGTGATCACCCGCAAGATGCTCGATGACCAAAACCTGAACACCATCGATCAAGTGATGGAAAAGACGCCCGGCATTACCGTCTACGACTCGACCATGGGCGGAAAATATTTCTATTCCCGTGGGTTCCGGATGTCCGGCCAGTATCAATATGACGGCGTTCCGCTGGACATGGGCAACAGCTATGTCCAGGCCGATAGTTTCAGCAGTGACATGGCGTATTACGACCGTGTCGAAGTCCTGCGCGGTGCGGCCGGGATGATGAAGGGCTCGGGCGGCACCTCCGGCGGCGTCAATTTCGTCCGCAAACGCGGCCTGGCCACGGCCCAGACCGAACTCAGCCTCTCGGGCGGTACTTGGGACAACTACCGTGGGCAGGTCGACACCGGTGGCCCACTGAATGATTCCGGTACTGTGCGGGGCAGGGCGGTGATCGCCGAGCAGAGCCGGCATTATTTTTATGACGATGCCCGTCGCAAGGACCAGATCTATTACGGCGCGCTCGACTTCGACCTGAGCCCCGATACGACGCTCGGCCTGGGCGTTGCCTATGAAGACGTCGATGCAAGCCCCTGCTGGGGCGGGCTGCCTCGCTACAGGGATGGCAGCGATCTGAAGCTCAGCCGCTCCACTTGCCTGGATCCGTCGTGGAATACCTGGCGTAGCCAGCGGACCACGGTATTCGGCGATCTCAAGCATCAGCTTAACGACGACTGGGCCGTGAAGGTGGCCGGTGTCTATACGAAAAACACCCAGGACATCAAATACGCGTTTGCATCGGGCTCGGTGACGCCAGGCATCTCGACCACCAACATGCTGGGCAGCATGTACGATTACGACCAGGTCGATTACGGCCTCGATGCGTATCTGGACGGCAAGTTCGATGCCTTTGGGCAGCAGCACGAATGGGTCATCGGCTTCAACGCCAGTCGCTCGGACAAAGATGACTTTTTCTCGGTGGCATTGCTGCCAGAGAAACAGAATGTGTTCGATCCGGATCGTCATATTCCCGAACCGGACGACAGTTACTTCATCGAAAACTCGACGCGCGGTGGTCCGGTCAAGACCGTTACCGAGCAGCAAGGGATGTATTCGACCCTGCGCCTGAAGCTGGCGGATCCCTTGACGTTCGTGGTGGGCAGCCGGGTAAGCTGGTACAGCTCCAAGACCGACTCGGTGTTCCTCACCGGCGGTTCGGAACACGCCAAGAGCACGGAGACGGGCCAGGTCACTCCGTTTGCCGCCGTGTTGCTGGACCTCAACGAACACCTGACGGCCTACGCCAGTTACTCGGACATTTTCACGCCCCAAGGCAACTACCGCTCCGAAAGCGGTTCGGCACTCAAGCCCCTGGTGGGTGAAAGCTACGAACTGGGGATCAAGGGCGAATGGTTCGAGGGGCGCCTGAACAGCGCCTTCAACCTGTTCCGCACGCTGCAGAAGGACCAGGCCCAGACCGACTACATCTCAAGCTGTTCGTCCTCGGACGGTTTCTGCTATGAGAACGCCGGCAAGGTCCGCGCCCAAGGTTTCGAAGCCGAGATCAGCGGTGAAGTCATCGAGCGCCTGCAACTGCTGGCCGGCTACACCTACACCCAGACCAAGACCCTCGAAGACATTGACACCAGCCTCAACGGTGGTTCGTTCAACAGCTATGTGCCGCGCCATGTGCTGCGGCTGTGGGGCGATTATGCCCTCGGCGGGGCATTGGAACGGTTCAGCGTCGGCGCAGGCGTCAACGCACAAAGCGACAACTTCCGAGTGTCGCCAGCGACGGGCGAGAAGATCACCCAGGCCGGCTATGCGGTGTGGAACGGTCGCCTCGGCTACCGCATCGATGACACCTGGTCGTTGGCACTCAATGGCAACAACCTGTTCGACAAGCGCTACTACGCCACCATCGGGACCGAGGGCTTTGGTAACTATTATGGCGAGCCGCGCAACTTCACCCTGTCCATGAAAGCGCGCTTCTGATCCGGTGGCGAGGGCGCAAGCGCCCTCGCCACGGTTTCTCCTCAGTTCTTGTCCAGGTCCACGCTCCGGGTTTCCCGCAGGCAGATCATGCCCACCACCAGGCTCACCCCGGTGATCACCACCGGGTACCACAGCCCATAGAAAATATCCCCAGTGTAGACCACCAGGGCGAACGATACGGTGGGCAGGAAACCGCCGAACCAGCCGTTGCCGATGTGATAGGGCAGGGACATGGAGGTGTAGCGAATGCGGGTCGGGAACAGTTCGACCATCAACGCTGCCAGCGGTCCGTAGCACATCGCCGAGATGATGATCAGCGCCACGATCAAGGCGACGATCATCGGCCGGTTGATCTGCTGGGCGTCGGCCTGTTGCGGATAGCCTGCCAGGGTCACCGCGCCGCGCAGGGCGGCTTCGTCGTAACCTTCGAGTTTCACGTCACCGACGCTGACCTGCACCGTGCTGCCGGCTGGGGCGGCGACGCTGCTGTAGGGCAGGCCTTGCTTGACCAGGAAGGTCTTGACTTTGTCGCACGGGCTGTCGAAACGCGCCTTGCCCACCGGGTCGAACTGGAAGGTGCAGGTGGCCGGGTCGGCGATCACGGTGATCGGTGCCTGGCGGCTTGCCTGGTCGATGGCCGGGTTGGCGTAATGGGCCAGAGTCTTGAAGATCGGGAAGTACAGCGCCGTCGCCAGCAGCAGGCCGATCATCAGCACCGGTTTGCGCCCGACCTTGTCCGACAGCCAGCCAAAGAAGATGAAGAACGGTGCGCCGATCACCACGCTGACAATCAGCAGGCTGTTGGCCAGGGCCGGGTCCATCTTCAGGAACTGGGTGAGGAAAAACAGCACGTAGAACTGTGCGGCATAGAAGGTCACCGCTTGCCCGGCGTTGATGCTGAACAGGGCGATCAGCACCACTTTCAGGTTTTCCCACTTGCCGAAGGATTCGCGAATCGGCGCCTTGCAGCTCTTGCCTTCTTCTTTCATTTTCAGGAAGGCCGGCGACTCATGCAGGCTCAGGCGAATCCAGGTGGAGATACCCAGCAGCAGGATCGACAACAGGAACGGAATGCGCCAGCCCCAGACTTCGAACTGATCACCGGTGAAGTAGCGGCAGCCCAGTACTACCAGCAGCGACAGCAACAGCCCGAGGGTGGCCGTGGACTGAATCCAGCTGGTATGAAAACCGCGCTTGCCCATTGGCGCGTGCTCGGCAACGTAGGTCGCCGCGCCGCCGTACTCACCGCCCAGGGCCAGGCCCTGGAGCATGCGCAGCACCACCAGGATGATCGGCGCGGCAATGCCGATGCTGGCGTAGTTGGGCAGCAGGCCGACGCAGAACGTCGCCACGCCCATGAGGATGATGGTCGCCAGGAATGTGTACTTGCGCCCGATCATGTCCCCCAACCGACCGAACACCAATGCCCCGAACGGCCGCACGATGAAACCGGCGGCGAAGGCCATCAGGGCGAAGATGAATGCTGTGGTGTCGTTGACCCCGGCGAAGAACTGCTTGCTGATCACCGCCGCCAGGGCGCCGTAGAGGAAAAAGTCGTACCACTCGAACACCGTCCCCAGGGACGAGGCGAAGATGACTTTCTGGGTTTCCTGGCTGGTGCCGACGCTGCGCGTGGCTTCCAGGGGCTGAACATGCTCGGACATAGCGGTATCCCTCACAGTGATTGTTTTTGTTGTTCCACTGCGACGCCGGGGTGGCGTCTCCTGATTTGACACACTTTCCTTGAATCGACTCCTCACCTTGTGGGAGCTCGCTCCCACAGGTGTTTCTGTTGTTCTTCAGACCGTAGCAGGTGCTTTTTCGACGTCGGTATTCCTCGTCGCGGGGTTGAGCATCATCTGCGCCGCCTTCTCGGCAATCATCAACGTTGGCGAGCAAGTGTTGCCCGAGGTGATGCGCGGCATGATCGAGGCGTCGGCAATGCGCAGGCCCTTGATGCCGTGGACACGCAGTTGTGCATCCACCACCGCGTCACGATCCTGGCCCATGCGGCACGTGCCGACCGGGTGGAAAATCGTCGTGCCGATCCGGGCGGCGGCCTGGTGCAGCTCTTCTTCGGTTTGCAGGCTGGGGCCCGGCAGGTATTCCACCGGTTTGAACGTGCTCAGGGCCGGGGCCGCGACGATGCGGCGGGTCAGGCGGATGGCGTCGGCGGCGACTCGCAGGTCTTCGGGATGGCTCAGGTAGTTGGGCTGGATCAGCGGCGCTTCGTGCGGGTCGGCGGAGCGGATGTCCACCCGGCCACGGCTTTGCGGGCGCAGGTCGCAGACCGACGCGGTGAACGCCGGGAAGCTGTGCAACGGTTCGCCGAAGCGTTCCAGGGACAGCGGCTGCACGTGGTATTCGAGGTTGGCCGAGGTCTGTTCCGGCCCCGAGCGGGCAAACGCGCCGAGTTGGCTGGGGGCCATGGACAGCGGGCCGCTGCGGTCGTACAGGTAGCGCAGGCCCATGCCCATCTTGCCCCACAGGGTGCCGGCGATCTGGTTCAGGGTGCGGGCATTTTCCAACTGGTAGATCAGCCGCAGTTGCAGGTGGTCCTGCAAGTTGCCGCCGACACCGGGCAGTTCATGGGTCACGCCGATGCCCAGGCGTTGCAGCAGGCTGCGCGGGCCGATCCCGGAACGTTGCAGGATCCCCGGCGATCCCACGGCCCCGGCGCACAGGACGATTTCCTTGCGGGCCTTGAAGGTCATGCCCTTGCCTTGCCAGCGCGCGCTGAGGGCGTGGGCGCGGTCGTCACGCAGCAACACACGATCGACTTCAACATCGGTCAGCACGGTGAGGTTAGGGCGCTGGCGAACCGGCTTGAGAAACGCCTTGGCCGCGTTCCAGCGTACCCCGGCTTTCTGGTTGACTTGGAAGTAGCCGCAGCCTTCATTGTCGCCGCTGTTGAAATCGTCGACGTTGGGGATGCCGCTCTGTTCGGCGGCGGTGCGGAACGCATCGAGAATCGGCCATGACAGGCGCTGGCGTTCGACCCGCCATTCCCCTGCGGCGCCGTGAAATTCGGACGCGCCGGCAAAATGGTTTTCGCTCTGGCGGAACAGTGGCAGCACGTCGTTCCAGGCCCAGCCAGAATTGCCCTCGGCGGCCCAGCCGTCGTAGTCCGCCGCCTGGCCGCGCATGTAGATCATGCCGTTGATGGAGGAGCAACCGCCCAGGACCTTGCCGCGCGGATAACTTAGGGCACGCCCTTGCAGACCGGGTTGTGCTTCGGTCTTGAAGCACCAGTCGGTGCGTGGGTTGCCGATGCAGAACAGGTAGCCGACCGGGATGTGAATCCACGGATAGTTGTCGCGCCCGCCGGCTTCGAGCAGCAGCACCCGGTGTTGCGGATGGGCCGACAGCCGATTGGCCAACAGGCATCCGGCAGGGCCGGCGCCCACGATCACGTAATCGTATTCATCGACGACAGGTTGCATTCGCGACCTCATTCTTGTTGTTGTGGGACCCATCCTAGTTGTTAGTTTTCGTCAAAAGAATGTTAGTTTTTGCGCAGCGGCTGTGCGTTTATAAACAGTCATGCCTTCAGGCGCGTTCAAGGATCGCCTCATGTTCGACTGGAATGACCTGCGTTATTTCCTGGAGTTGCAACGCAGCGGGCGTCTGCTGACGGCTGCACGGCGCTTGAACACCACCCACGCCACCGTGGCACGGCACATCGAGGCCATCGAGAAAAGCCTCGGCACCGCGCTGTTTGTCCAGCATGCCCAGGGCTATGAACTGACCCCGGCCGGCGAGACGCTGCTCAAGCACGCCGAAGCCATGGAGAACGTGGCGTTGCTGGCCCAGGAGGACATCACCCAGTCCAGTGCGCCCCTGGGCAAGATCCGCCTGGGGGTGACCGAAGGGCTGGGCATCATGTTTCTCGCCAGTCGCATGGAGGGGCTGTTCCAGCGCTATCCGGGGCTGGAAGTGGAACTGGTGGCGGTGCCGCGCTTTGTCAGCATCCTCAACCGTGAGGCGGAAATCAGCATTCACCTCGAACGCCCGGCGGCCGACCTGCTGGTCACCCGCAAACTCACCGACTACAGCTTGGCGCTGTACGCCAGCCAGGCCTACCTGGACCGCTCGCCAGCGCTGCGCAGCCGCGAGGACCTGGCCCGCCATGCCTGGATCGGGTATGTCGATGATCTTTTGTTCAGCCAGGAACTGATGTTCCTCAACAGCTTTTGCCGCAACCCTCGGGTGGTGTTCCACAGCACCAGCGTCATCGCCCAGCAGCAGGCCGCGCGCTCCGGCCTGGGGATTGCCGTGCTGCCTTGCTACATGGCCAGCGGCGACCCGACGCTGGTGCCGTTGCTGCCGGACGAAACCATCCGCCGCAGCTACTGGATCAGCACCCGTCGCGAGCTGCACAAATCCGTACGCCTGCGGGTGTTGTGGGATTACGTGGTGCAGTTGTGCGAGCGCGAGCAGGCGCTGCTGCTGCCCTGACCACGTAGTACCCCTGTGGCGAGGGAGCTTGCTCCCGCTGGGCTGCGCAGCAGCCCCAAACCTCAGTTCGCAATGCCCCTGACCCACCGCAATGAATGGTTCAGGGCTGCTTCGCACCCCAGCGGGAGCAAGCTCCCTCGCCACAGAGGGCTGTGCAAGTGCTGGCCGCCCAAGCCCCCTTTTATGGCCCCCAATGACCTCAAGCCAACGCGGTGGCGTGCCTTAGTGTGGGAACTGCCAGACCCACAACAAGAAAGGCGCAACCCTTGCGCCGCCAAGAGGGGCCTTATGTCGGCAATCACGCCTTCCTTCCTGCTTCGAACCGCTGCCGTCGTATCGTTCGGCGCGTTGCTTGCCGCGTGTGGCGATGAGGCCAAGCCGCCCGCGCCCACGGTATTCACGGCGATGCCCAGCGATGCGGCGTTGGCTCAGGTCTACGACAGTAGCTGCAAGCTCTGCCACGCCAACCCCGGTGCCGGGGCGCCGTTGACCGGCGATACGAACGCCTGGGCGCCACGGGTGGCCCAGGGCGCCGACACCCTGCTGGATCACGCGATCAACGGCTACAACGGCATGCCTCCGATGGGTTTGTGCATGCACTGTTCCGAAGAACAGTTCCTGGCCCTGATCGCCTTCATGTCCGGTCATCACTTCCAATAATAACTACGGGTACTACGGCATGACGATGGATTACTCACGGCGTCGGTTGCTGCAACAAGCCGGCGTTGTCGCGGCCTTTACGGCCCTGGGCAGCCAGGGCGCCCTGGCCGAGTTGATGCGCGCGCCGCGGCTGATCCCCTGGCGCAATTGGTCCGGTGCGCAGAGCTGCTTGCCGGCGGCGCGCCTGGCCCCCAAGGACCTCGATGAACTGGTGAACGTGGTGAGGCGCGCCGAAGGGCGGATTCGTCCGGTGGGTTCCGGCCATTCCTTCAGCGCCCTGGTACCCACTGACGGCACCTTGTTGTCGCTGAGTTTTTTCAGCGGCCTGTTGGCTCATGATGCCGCCAGCCTGCAAGCCGAGTTCGGCGGTGGCACGCTCATGTCCCGCATGGGGCCGGCGCTCAAGGCCATCGGCCAGGCACTGCCGAACATGGCCGACGTGGATTACCAGACCCTGGCCGGTGCCATCGCCACCTCGACCCACGGCACTGGCAAGGCCTTCGGCTCGTACGCGTCCCAAGTGGTCGGCCTGCAACTGGTGACGGCCAGCGGCGCGGTCCTCGATTGCGATGCCCAGCGTCATCCAGAAGTGTTCAAGGCCGGCCGGGTGTCCCTTGGCGCGCTGGGGCTGGTGACTCGCGTGCGCCTGCAGAACCGCGCCGCCTATCGCTTGCGCGAGCACCAGTGGGTGGCGAAAACCGAGGAGTTGCTCGAGGACGTGGGCACCAACACCCGGGACAACCAGCACTGGGAAATGCAGGTCGTCACCCATTCCGACTATGCGTTGTCGATCACCCTGAACGAAACCACGGATCCGGCCACGCCGCCGATCAGCCCCGAGGAGGAGGGCGGCAACGATTTCGTCAGCCTGATCGAAAACCTCGACAAGTACGGCAGCGACTTTCCAACGATCCGGCGAGCGCTGCTCAACAGCCTGCGGCTGGTGGCCGATTTCGACGACCGGGTCGGTGACTCCCATGACATCTACGCCAACGCGCGCACTGTGCGCTTCAACGAGATGGAGTACTCGGTGCCGGCCGAATACGGTCCGGCGTGCCTGCGGGAGATTCTGGCGCTGATCCGCGACAAGGACCTGCGCACCTGGTTTCCCATTGAGTACCGCTACGTGAAGGCCGACGACATTGCCCTGAGCATGTTCGAAGGCCGGGACAGTTGCTCGATCTCGGTGCACCAGCATTATCAGATGGACCATCACAATTTCTTTGCCGCCATCGAGCCGATCTTCTGGAAATACCAGGGCCGTCCGCATTGGGGGAAATTGCATTCCCTGAACGCCAAGGCACTCCAGGCGCTGTACCCGCGCTGGACGGAATTCACCGAGGTGCGCCAGGCGCTGGACCCCAGCGGCAAGTTCCTCAATGGGCATCTTTCATCGATTCTGGGTTTGAGCTGAAGGAAGAACCTGTGGGCGCGAGCTTGCTCGCGATGGCGGTGCATCAGTCATTCCTGTCAGGCACAAAACCTGTGGCGAGGGAGCTTGCTCCCGCTGGGCAGCGCAGCGGCCCCAATCGGATAACACTGCTTTCCAGACAGATCGCGTCAGCCGGTTTACGACGGCTACGCCGCCGAGCGGGAGCAAGCTCCCTCGCCACAGGTGCTGTGAAACACTCTAGAACGCAAACGGAATACTGACCTTGGCCCAGAGCATTTCGCCCTCGGTGCGGTTCTCCACTGCAAACTCCTTGGCCCAGCGGATTTCGGCGCTGGCGTACTTGAGGAAGGTCAGGTGCAGCGCAGGGCCGATGGCAAAGACCTGGCCGCGTACGCCGTCGTCGACGTCCTGCCCGGCAAATTGCACGGTGCGGCCGTACTGTTTGTCGTCGGTGGTCTGTTTGAGGTAGTAGCCGTTGAGCCCCAGCATCACGTTGTCGGTCACGCGGTAGCTGGCGGAATAATCGAAGTGGAAGATCTGCCCCGAGCGGTAGTCGGTGTCCTTGTTCTTGCGGTTGAAGCTGTAGGTGGTTTTCATCGACACCTCGGTGTTTTCCGTGGGTAGCCAGGTGAAGGAAAACAGCGGCTTGTAGGTGTAGAAATTGTTGCTGGTATTGGCCAGTCGATCGGTGCTGTATTCGCCGGTCGGCACGGTGATTTCCACCGCCGCGGCCAGGGTCAGGTTCTTGCCCATGTCCCAGAGCACGATGGGCGAAATCGTGGTGTCGCCCATGCCTTCGCGGGTGTCGTGCAGGCCGAATACCGAGACTTCCTGCTTGATCCAGGGTTGGGCGATGTAGATCCCCGCGCGCCCACCGGCCACCCGCAACGGGCTCAGGTAATCGATGCGCGGGACCACTGCCGTGGATTCGATTTCGACATCCGGCAGTTCGCCGCCCAATGAACTGATGTTGAATTTCCGGGCCTTGTAATGGTTGTAGTAGAGGTTGAACGCGACCATGTGGTCCGGAAGGCTGTCGACCTCCAGCGGCAACACAAAAAAGCCGTCGGTGCCCGGGCCGATGTTGTCCACCCCCGATTCGGTAGCCAGGGCGGGCAGGGCACCGCCGCAGGCCAGGCCGAGGGTCAATTGCAAGGCGAATGTCGTGCGGATCGGGTTCATGTGGGGGCTCATTATTATTGTTGGAGATGCACCGAAAGTCCGAGCCATACAAATAAGCCGTTCGCCGCCAACAGGGCAGGGTATTGGCGGCCATACAGGGGACTTGGGCGGCCAGATTTTTGTGCCCCACGATCCGCCGGGGCATGCTAACTTTGTGAAATAACCGGTTACAAAAACGCGACCTAACGTCCTCCGGAACCCGCCCATGCAGATGAAAGTCATCGACCCGACCTATGAATTGGCGTTGGTATCGCCATTCCTGCTACAGACCCTGGCCGAGGTTGTGGCGGACAAGGGCTTCGATGCCGCCAGCCTGTGTCGCGGTCTGGGGGTCGGCCTTGATGATCTGCAAGATCCCGCCCAGCGCATTTCCCACCGCCAGGCCGTGGTCATGATTCAACGGGCGCTCAAGCTGTTGCCCGAGCAGGGGCTGGGGTTGTGGGTGGGGGACCGCAACGTGCTTGGCACCCTCGGCCTGCTGGGCCACGTCCTATCATTGTGCGAAACCCTGCGCGATGCCTTTGCCCTGGGGGTTCGTTACCAGCACACCACCGGTGGCATCGCGGTGACCAGCGTCGAAGAAGCCACTGGCCGGATCATGGTCGAGGCGACCTGCCGGCTGCCTTTCGCCGAGATCCAGGTGTTTGCCGTGGAAGAGTTCTTCGCCAGCCTGATGGTCTATGGCCGGGCCCTGGCGGGGCCCGATTTCAAGCCCCTGGCCGTGGAGTTCATGCACGCCGCGCCGTCCTATGCCCAGGAATATCAGCGGATCCTGGGACCGGATGTGCACTTCGGTTGCCGACACAATCGCATGCTGATCGACGTGCGCTGGCTGGATATGCGTTTGCCCAATCACCACTCGTTGGCCCTGCGCCAGGCATTGGCCTTGCTGGAACAGGAAGCCATCGAAGTTCACCAGAAGATTGACCTGATCCAGACCGTGGAACGGGCAATTGCCCGAGACCTGACCCGTGGCAGCCACATCGAGAAAATCGCCGGTGATCTCAACATGAGCAGCCGCACCCTGCGTCGGCGCCTGAGCGAGCACAACCTGACCTTCGAGACCTTGCTCGAACAGGTGCGTCGCAGCCGCACCCTGAACCTGTTGGCCAATCCCGAGCTGTCCATCGAGCGCATCACCGAAGAAGTCGGCTACAGCGATGTGCGCAGCTTCCGCCGGGCGTTCCGGCGCTGGACAGGCATGAGCCCGAGCGCGTTTCGCAACGAAGGGCAAACGTTGTAGCCAAGACATTCAGCCTGGGGCTGATTAAACTCCTGCCTTTTTTGAGGGGCTTCATTGCGCAGCCGGTGGCCTTGATTCCATGAGTCAAACGATGAAAACGGTACGCTGGGGCATGATCGGGTGTGGCAGCGTGACGGAACGCAAAAGTGGGCCGGCCTTCTACAAGGCGCCCGGTTCAGCGCTGGTTGCGGTGATGGGGCGACGTCTGGAGGCCGTGTCCGATTATGCTGAACGCCACGGCATCGCCAGGTTCTACACCGACGCGCAGGCACTGATCGATGATCCCGAAGTCGATGCGGTTTACATTGCGACGCCGCCCGACAGTCATTTCAGCTATAGCCTGCTGGTGGCTGCTGCCGGCAAGCATTGCTGTGTCGAGAAACCCATGTCCCTCAATGTCGCGCAGAGCCGGGAAATGCAGCGCGTATTCAACAGCGCCGGGGTGCAGCTGTTTGTGTCGTACTACCGGCGCTCGCTGCCGCGCTTTTGCAAAGTGCGGCAATGGATCGAGCAAGGATGCATCGGTGACATCCGGCATTTGACCTGGACGCTGACTAAGCCCGCGTCATTGGCGGATATCAACGGCGCGACCAACTGGCGTACCGATCCGGCGATTGCAGGCGGAGGTTATTTCACGGACCTGGCCTGCCATGGCCTTGATCTGTTCCAGTTCCTGTTGGGGGACATCGTCGAAGTGGCAGGTCTCGCCGCTCGCCAGAACGGCTTGTATCAGGCAGAAGATGCGGTCGTGGCCAATTGGCGTTTTGCCTGCGGAGCCACAGGCATGGGCTGTTGGAACTTCGTCGCTGACCGACGTGAGGACCGCGTGGAGGTGATTGGCAGCCAGGGGCGGATCAGCTTCTCGGTGTTCGATGAGGCGCCGCTGCAACTGTGCACGGATACCTCCGTCAGCCTCGACATTCCTCATCATCCTGAGCATATCCAGTGGCACCATGTACTCGGCATGAATGCCCATATCCGTGGTGAGTCGAAGCATCCCGCCGTGGCCGAAGAGGCCTTGAAGACCGACTGGGTGATGGACCGCATTCTCCAACGCCGTTGAGGCGAGCCCGCGCGGGCATAACTCATGTCGAACGGCGTCCCTTCACCGGCGCGCTGTTCCCACGGTCGCTGCACAGCCGAGCGGGAGCAGGCTCCCTCGCCACAATGATGGGTACAGGCAAACTGTGAACTGACTGGCGGCGCTTGTCAGAAAAATCCTTAAAGAGTACAAATGTACTCCATGACGACTCTCACTCCTCGCCGCACCGCCATCCTGACCTTCATCCGCGAACGCATCGCCGATCAGGGCCAGCCTCCCAGCCTCGCTGAAATCAGCGAGGCGTTCGGTTTTGCCTCCCGCAGTGTGGCGCGCAAGCATGTGCTGGCGCTGACCGAAGCCGGTTTCATCGAGGTCAATCCGCACCAGGCCCGGGGCATTCGCTTGCTGAACCAGCCACCACGACCCGAGCTGCTGGACGTGCCGGTGCTGGGGCGAGTGGCTGCCGGGCTGCCGATCGGCGCCGATGCCGAGGTCCACAGTCGCCTGATGCTGGACCCGGCGATTTTTACCAAGGCGCCGGATTACCTGCTGCGGGTCCAGGGCGATTCGATGATCGAGGACGGCATTCTCGACGGTGACCTGGTGGGTGTGCAGCGCACGCCGCAGGCCGCCAACGGCCAGATTGTCGTGGCGCGCCTGGATGGCGAAGTCACCATCAAGCGCTTCGAGCGCATTGGCGAGCGGGTGCGTTTGTTGCCGCGCAACCCGGCCTACCAGCCGATCATCGTCGAGGCCGACCAGGACCTGGCGATAGAAGGGGTGTTCTGTGGCTTGGTGAGGCAAGGCTGATGGGCGCTGTCGTTGCGCTGGACACGCTGTTCAACGGCGGCCAGGTCTGGAAGGGCCGGCCTGCGCCGCCAGCCGCCAGCCCGCAACCCACCGGCCATGCGGCACTGGACGCGGCGTTGCCCAGTGGTGGCTGGCCGGAGGCGGCCTTGACGGAACTGCTCATCGCCGCGCCGGGCGTGGGTGAGTTGCAACTGGTGTGGCCGACCCTGGCGCGGCTGTCGGCGGCGGGGGAGCGGATCGTGCTGGTGGCGCCACCGTTCGTGCCCTATCCCCAGGCCTGGCAGAACGCTGGCGTCGACCTGCGTCAGTTGTCGGTAATCCGCGCCGATGAGCGCGATGCCCTGTGGGCCACCGAACAATGCTTGCGTTCTGGCAGTTGTGGCGCGGTGCTGTGTTGGCCCCGCCAGGCGGATGACCGGGCCTTGCGTCGTTTGCAAGTGGCGGCGGAAACCGGCCAGACCCTGGCGTTCGCCTGGCGCTCGATCCAGGAGGCCATCAATCCGTCGCCAGCGGCGCTGCGCATCGCCATCGATACCCGGCCTGCGCAATTGCGCGTGCTCAAATGCCGCGGCGGGTTGGCTCGTTCGGCGCCGATTGCCTTTGCCACGCTCGCCACACAAACCGGGCATTGAGGTTGCGATGCGCTGGGTCTGTATTCTCTTCCCGCAATTGGCGCTGGACGCTGCGCTGCGTCAGCGCCCCGATCCCGATCAGCCCCTGGCATTGCTGACCGGTCCGGCCCAGCGTCGGGTGCTGCAAGCGGTGAATGCGCCGGCACGAGCCCTGGGCTTGCGTCCAGGCCAGACCATGACCGCCGCCCAGGCCTTGAGCAAAGGCTTTGCCACCGTCGAATACGACGCGGCGCAAATCGAACACTGGCAACAGTTCCTGGCGGCTTGGGCCTACCGTTTCAGCGCCCAGGTCAGCGTGCATTATCCGCGTACGCTGCTGTTCGAGATCGAGTCGAGCCTTGGCCTGTTTGGCCCCTGGCCGGTGTTCGAGGCGCGCTTGCGGGCCGAGCTGACCGAGCTGGGCTTTCGTCATCGCATCGTCGCCGCTCCCAATCCGGTGGCGGCACGGGTGTTGGCCAATGCCTATGACGCCCTGGTGGTGCCCGACGCCGAGACCTTGCAACAGTGCCTGGGAGACATGCCTGTGGAGCGTATCGGCCTGGAACCCGACGTCGCCACGGCGCTGTCGCGCATGGGCCTGCGCCGCTTGAGCCAGGTCCAGGCCTTGCCCCGGCAGACCCTGGCGCGGCGCTTCGAGGCCCAAGTGCTCAAGCACCTCGACGCGTTGATGGGCCATCGCACCCTGGCGCTGTCGTTCTACCTGCCGCCGGACCGTTTTGATGTGCGCATCGAGCTCAACTATGACGTGCAATCCCATCAGGCGCTGTTGTTCCCGTTGCGCCGGCTGACCGGTGACTTGTCGGCCTTCCTCTGCGGGCGCGACAGCGGCGTGCAGCGCTTTGACCTGCACCTGGAGCATGCCGGGTTGCCGGATACAGTGATCAAGGTCGGCCTGCTCAGCGCCGAGCGGGCCCCGGCGATGCTCTTCGAACTGGCCCGCGGTCGCTTGGAACAGGTGCAGGTCGAGGCCCCGGTGCGGGGCTTTCGCTTGTGTGCCGAGGACCTGCCGAGTTTCGTGCCCCAGCGCCTGGAGCTGTTCGACGAACGTCCCCAGCAATCATTGCCCTGGGAGCAACTGCGCGAACGCTTGCGGGCCCGGCTGGGGGATGAGGCCGTGCAGGGCCTGGGGTTTCGCGACGACCATCGGCCTGAGTGCGCCTGGCAGATGACCTCCCAGCCCCGCTCCCAGGCTTGTCCGGTGCGCGACGGCGTGCAGCGTCCCGGCTGGCTGCTGGAGGAGCCCCAGGCATTGGCGCAAGGTCAGGCGCACATCCTCATGGGCCCCGAGCGCATCGAGACCGGTTGGTGGGACGGCGCGGATGTGCGTCGTGACTATTACCTGATCGAAACCCGCCGCGGACAACGTGGCTGGGCCTATCGAACGGTGGGCGAGGGCGGGCCGCTGTGGCTGCAGGGCTGGTTCGCATGAACGTTGAGTATGCCGAGCTGCATTGCCTGTCGAACTTCAGCTTCCAGCGCGGCGCCTCCAGTGCCCTGGAGTTGTGCCGTCGCGCCAAGCAGCAGGGCTACCAGGCCCTGGCGATCACCGACGAATGCACCTTGGCCGGAATCGTCCGGGCCTGGCAGGCGGCCAAGGAGCTGGAGCTGCAACTGATCGTCGGCAGCGAAATCCAGGTCGAGAACGGCCCGAAACTGGTGTTGCTGGTGGAAGACCTGGAAGGCTATCAAGCCTTGTGCCGGCTGATCACCCGCGCCCGGCGGCGCAGCGAGAAAGGCCACTATCGCATCGTGCGAGAGGACTTCGACCAGCCCTTGTCGGGGCTGCTGGCGTTATGGATAGCCGAGGGCAAGGACGCCGAGGAACACGGCCGTTGGCTCCAGTCGATCTTTGCCGGGCGCCTGTGGCTGACGGTCCAGTTGCATTGCGCACAGGACGACCGCCGCCGATTGGCAGACTCGTTGGCGCTGGCCGAACGCTTGGGTCTTCCAGTTGTGGCCAGTGGTGATGTGCACATGCACGTGCGCGGCCGTCGTGCCCTGCAGGACACCATGACCGCCATTCGCCACCACGTCACGGTGGCCGAGGCTGGCCAGCGCTTGCACCCCAACGGCGAGCGTCACTTGCGCAGCCGCAAGGATCTGGCCGATCTCTATCCGCGGGCCTTGCTCGACGAAACCCTGAACATCGCCCGGCGTTGCACCTTCGACCTCGGCCAACTGCGTTACCAATACCCCCGTGAGCTGGTGCCCGCGGGGCATGATCCGGCGTCCTGGCTGCGGGAGCTGACCGAGCGCGGCATGCGCGAGCGGTGGAAGGATGGCGTGACAGACAAAGTGCGGGCACAGATCGACAAGGAGCTGAGCCTGATCGCCGAGCTGGGTTATGACAGCTATTTCCTCACCGTACAGGACATCGTCAGCTTCGCCCGCAGCCGTCATATTCTTTGCCAAGGGCGTGGTTCGGCGGCCAACTCGGCGGTGTGCTACGCCTTGGGCATCACCGAAATCGATCCCAGCCTTACCAGCCTGTTGTTCGAACGCTTCCTGTCCCGGGAGCGCAACGAGCCGCCGGACATCGACGTCGACTTCGAACACGATCGTCGCGAGGAAGTGCTGCAGTACGTGTTCCAGCGCTACGGTCGTCATCGTGCGGCATTGACGGCGGTGGTCAGCAGTTACCACGGCGCCGGGGCGGTGCGCGATGTGGCCAAGGCCCTGGGCTTGCCGCCGGACCAGGTCAACGCCCTGGCCGATTGCTGTGGCCGCTGGAGCGACGAGGCGCCGCCAGTGGAGCGTTTGCGTGAAGGTGGCTTCGACCCGGACAGCCCAGTGTTGCGCCGGGTCCTGAGCCTGACCCGGCAATTGATCGGTTTTCCCCGGCATTTGTCCCAGCACCCTGGTGGCTTCGTGATTTCCGAGCAACCCCTGGACACCCTGGTGCCGGTGGAAAACGCCGCCATGGCCGAACGCACCATCATCCAGTGGGACAAGGACGACCTGGACGCGGTCGGGTTACTCAAGGTGGACATCCTGGCCCTGGGCATGCTCAGTGCGATTCGTCGCTGTTTCGACTTGATCGAGCGCTATCGGGGCCAGCGCTACGCCCTGGCGTCGCTGCCCAAGGATGATCGGGCGACCTACGAAATGATCAGTCGCGCCGACACCATCGGTGTGTTCCAGATCGAGTCCCGGGCGCAGATGTCGATGTTGCCTCGGCTGAGGCCCAAGACGTTCTACGATTTGGTCATCGAAGTGGCCATCGTACGCCCCGGGCCGATCCAGGGTGGGATGGTGCATCCGTACCTGCGCCGCAGAAACAAAGAAGAGGCGGTGACTTATCCCTCTGAAGCGTTGAAGCAAGTGCTCAACCGCACCCTGGGTGTTCCCTTGTTCCAGGAGCAGGTCATGCAGATCGCCATCGTCGCGGCCGATTACACCCCGGGTGAGGCAGACCAATTGCGTCGCTCCATGGCGGCCTGGAAACGTCACGGTGGGTTGGAGCCCCATCGGGAACGCCTGGCGCAGGGGATGAAAAAAAACGGCTACACCGCTGAGTTCGCCGCGCAAATCTTCGAACAGATCAAAGGCTTCGGCAATTACGGCTTCCCGGAATCCCACGCCGCCAGTTTCGCCTTGCTGACCTACGCCAGCAGTTGGCTCAAATGCCACGAACCGGCGGCGTTCGCCTGTGCCCTGATCAACAGTTGGCCCATGGGGTTCTACAGCCCGGACCAGATCCTCCAGGATGCCCGCCGGCATCAACTGTCGATCCGCCCGGTGGACGTGCGCGCCAGCGATTGGGATTGCAGCCTCGAGCCCATGGACGGTCGACAACCGGCGATCCGCATGGGGCTGTGCATGATCAAGGGCTTTCGCGAAGAGGATGCCCGCCGTATCGAAGCGGCCCGCCGGCATCGGCCCTTCAGCGACGTGGCTGACTTGGGCGAGCGCGCGCAGCTCGATGCCCGGGCCCAGGCGCAATTGGCCGATGCGGGGGCTTTGCAGGGCCTGGCTGGTGATCGCCATCGTGCCCGCTGGGAAGTGGCCGGGGTGCAGAAACAACTGGGCTTGTTCGCCGGTTTGCCCTGCCAGGAGGAACCGCCCGTGGCCCTGCCAAAACCTACGCTGGGGGAAAACCTGTTTGCCGATTACACCACGCTCGGCACGACACTGGGCCCTCATCCATTGGCCCTGCTGCGCCCCGAACTGCGCGCACGGCGCTGCCGCAGCTCACGGGAGCTGCAAGAGGTGGAGCATGGCCGCAACGTCAGCGTCGCCGGGCTGGTTACCGGTCGCCAACGCCCGGGCACGGCTAGCGGTGTGACCTTTGTCACCCTGGAAGATGAATTCGGCAACCTCAATGTGGTGGTCTGGCGCGACTTGGCCGAACGCCAGCGCAAGACCTTGGTGGGCTCGCAACTGCTCAAGGTCGACGGGCGCTGGGAAAGCGTCGGCGAGGTCCGCCACCTGATCGCCGGGCGCTTGAGCGACCTGACCGAGTTGTTGGCGGGTATCCAGGTGCAAAGCCGTGACTTTCGCTGAGCCTCAGCAACACCGCCGTTTTGGTGGCGAGGGAGCTTGCTCCCGCTGGGCTGCGTAGCAGCCCCCCAAAAAAATGGTTTACGCAATCCATCAGGCACACCGCATCAGCCGGTTTACGACGGCTGCGCCGCCGAGCGGGAGCAAGCTCCCTCGCCACAGGATCGGGCCTGGATCGACCAGCATGAAACCAAACGCCAACCCAGCGCTCGAAGCTCTGATCCCAAGGGGTTTGTGGATGCCGACTCCCTGCAGGCATTTTGAGGTTCAAAATCGATCATGCAGTTTCTATCCCAAAATCACGGGTGCCCTGGATGGGGCGGTGAAATGGCCGGGCGTATCCGGGCGTTCGATTGGAGCCGGACCGAGTTGGGCGCCATCGAGCACTGGTCCGCCAGCCTGCGCAGTGCCGTCCAGTTGTTGCTGGCTTCGCCCCTGCCGATGGTGATGTTGTGGGGCCGCCAGGGCTTCATGATCTACAACGATGCCTATGCCGAGTTCGCCGGTGGCCGCCATCCTTACCTGCTGGGGTGTGCAGTGGAGTTGGGTTGGCCGGAGGTCGCCGAATTCAATCGGCATGTGCTGGACGTCTGCCTGGCCGGCGGCACCTTGTCCTACCGCAGCAAAGAGCTGGTCCTGCTACGCGATGGCAAGCCTGAAGATGTGTGGATGGACCTCTATTACAGCCCGGTGCCCGATGACGACCAGTCCCCGGCGGGCGTGTTGGCGATTGTGGTGGAAACCACCGAGCTCGTGTTGACCGAGCGCGCCCGGCAAGAGGCCGAACGCAGTTACCGAGCCGTCAACGAGCGCATCCAACTGGCCCTCTCGGCCGGACCATTGCTGGGGTCGTTCGTCTGGGACATCCAGGCCGACACACTGTCGGGCGATGAGCGTTTCGCCCGTACCTTCAACTACCCGCCAGACTGTTCGCTGGATGCACTGCCCATCGAAATTGCCCGCCAGCGCATCCACGCCGATGACCTCGAAGAGGTCAACCAGCGGATCGAACTGACCTTGCGCACGGGCATCCCCTACAGCGCTGAATATCGGGTGCGCCGCGTGGGCGGTGATTACCGGTGGGTGCTGGCCAGCGGTCGCTGCGAATTCGATGCCACGGGCAAGCCCTTGCGTTTTCCAGGTGTGCTGATTGACATCAATGAACGCAAGACAGCCGAAGCTTCGCTGCTCAAATTCACCCGCGACCTGGAACAGCGGGTCGCCGACGAGGTGCAGGCGCGGCTGGCGGCAGAAGAGCAGTTGCGTCAGTCTCAAAAGCTCGAGGCCATTGGCGGTCTCACTGGCGGCGTGGCCCATGACTTCAACAACCTGCTGCAAGTGATTGCCGGCAACCTGCACTTGCTGGCCCGCCACGAACGGGACAACGTCAACGTGCAACGGCGGGTCAGTGCCTCCATCGAAGCCGTGGAGCGGGGGGCCAAGTTGTCATCGCAGCTGCTGGCTTTTGCCCGGCGCCAGCCATTGTCACCGGCGGTCTACAACCCACGACGCATCTATGATGGCATGGGTGAACTGTTGCAACGGGCCTTGGGCGAAACCATCCAGATTGACGTGAGCTTGCCCCAGGAGCCCTGGTGCATTCACGTCGATCGCAATCAATTGGAAAACGCCCTGTTGAACCTGGCGATCAATGCTCGCGATGCCATGGGCGGCGAGGGCACCATCCGCCTGATTGGGGAGAACATCGTGCTCGATCAAGCGTTCTGTGCCGGCAAGGGGATCTCGGCCGGCGACTATGTCCGGCTGTCGGTGATCGACTGCGGTGCCGGCATGCCGCCCGAGATCCTGAAGCAGGTGTTCGAACCCTTTTTCACCACCAAGACCGATGGCCAGGGCACGGGGCTTGGACTGAGCATGGTGTTCGGGTTCGTCAAGCAGAGTGGCGGCCATATCGAGATCTCCAGCGACCTGGGCGAGGGCACGCGAGTACGGATGTATTTCCCTCGAAGCCTTGCGCCCGAAGCGGGCGAAGCCGAGCAACACGACGTGCTTCAGTCCGGCAGGCAAGAGACGATCCTGGTGGTGGAGGACAACAACGAGGTGCGCAGCGCGTCGGTGGAACTGCTGGAACAGTCCGGCTATCGGACCCTCACGGCTGCCAACGGTGATGAGGCGATGAAGCTGCTGCTGGAAGGCATCTCGGTCGACCTGATCTTCACCGACGTCGTCATGCCCGGCCTGATCAAGAGTTCCGACCTGGCCGCCTGGGCCAAGGTGCAGAAACCGCCGGTCCCGGTGCTGTTCACCTCGGGGCACACCCGGGACATCATCTCCCGGAATCATCAACTGAGCCCCGATACCCATTTGTTGAGCAAACCCTACGGCCCGGACGCGCTGACCCGGATGGTGAGGCGTGTGCTGGGCGGCTGATCGCGGCGCTGCAAACAAATGGAACCGAAGCCGTCGCGTCACCTTCGAATGTTCAAGACCGGTCATCCATCCGGCCCTGTCATGAACGAGGTGCCTATGAACGACGATCCCGCAAACACCCAGCAACAAGGCCAGACGCAAACCCCGTCCCCGCGCAATGACCCGGCGATCGATCCCAAGCTTGCGGCGGACTCATCGGACACCCAGCCCGTCAGCCCCGCCGGGACTGACCAGGCCCAGAGCGCGGCCCCGGAGGTCGATCAGAAGAATCTTCATCGGGACAACGACAATACCTTCAGCCCTGGCTTCGAGCCGGATCCAGATCGGCCGAAGTCCGGCGAAAGCACGGATGCGGATATCGACACCGACGGTGGTTAACCGCTAACCCGATTTGTCGGAACAGTGGTGCTGATGAGTCGTTTGGCGCTTGGGCTGCCTCAGTGCCTGCCTTTCCAGCGGTCCAAGGCAATCAGCACCAGAGACACCACGACGAATCCCAGCAGTACCATCACCGCATTAAGGAACACCCGGGGGTAACCCAGTGTGTCCACTTCGATAAAGGGATAGGGGTAGGCGCCGACAAAGTAACCACGCACCAAGGCGTAGATGAAATAGACCAGCGGATAGATCAGCCACGGCCAGACATCTTGCCATTGCAAAGTGCCCTTGGGCACGCAGAACCACCAATAGACCACAAACAGCACCGGCATCACGTCATGCAGCAATTCATCGGCCACCCACTGCAAGCCCTGGGGGTTCCAGACATTGCGCAGCAGCAGGTTGTACGCCACCCCCACGAGTATGATGGCAGCGGCTACGCCGCTTTGGACCGTGGGCTTGAGAAAGAATCGCCGCAGCGCCGAATCCCCTGAGGTGGCCGCATAGGTCAGCACCACTGCCACCAGGATATTGGTCAGCACCGTAAAATAACTGAAGAAGATGTCAACTGCGCCCCACAGGCTCTTGCCGCCCTGCCAGCGCGAAGTCAGGATCAGGTAGAGCTGGAGGATCAATGCGAACCATCCCAGCAGTGCGGCGATTTTCACCGCGATACCGCCAGCGCTTTGCGTTAACACCGGTTCATCGCTCATGACTTGGCTCCTGCTTCGCGGCACCTGCGACTGCAAAGCCCCAAGAGGTTGGATGCTTGTATCAGCAGGATGGTCTTGAGCAAGACCCTAGGAGCGTGGGTTGCAATATTCTACTGTCAGAAATGACAGTGCTGACCAGCGGTAGCCATGAACACCGATGGACTTGGGTTGAATAAGGCCATCTTCATGAAGACGGCCCTTATTCTGTGCCTCAGGATTACTTGCTCGGATGGGCAGCCTGCAGTTTCTTGGCTTCTTCCAGGTGATGTTGCAGGTCTGGCAGCATCTTCTGGGCGAACGCCTTGAGTTCGGTATTGCCAGCCTTCTTATCGTCGGTAACGGTTTCGGCTTCTTTCTTGAACAGGACGATGGTTTCTTCGTGGGCCTTGACCTGGTTGTTGGCATAGGCCGCATCAAAAGACTCATCGCGCACGTCGAGAATCTTCGCCTTGGCTTTTTTCATCAACGTGGTGTCGTCGGGTACCTTGATGTCATGTTTTTGCGCCAGGGCTTTCAGCTCTTCGTTGGCCTTGGTGTGGTCAGTGATCATTTTGTTGGCGAATGCCTTGATGTCCGCCGATTGGCTTTTTTCCAAGGCCAGTTTGCTGGTCTCGATTTCTGCAATTCCACCGGCCGCCGCGTTATCGACAAAGTCGTTGGAAGTCGCGGCCCATGCCATGCCCATGCTGGTACTCAGGGCAATTGCCAGGCCGAGTTGACGCAGGGTGAATCTGTCCATAGGTAAGTCTCCACACAGGTTGAAAGAGCGATTCTTTTCGTCTCTGATCAATGGAGAGCGGGGGCCAGACAAAGGTTTGATTGGAGCGCATTGCGTTACGACGAACGGTCACCGCTGGTCGGATTGGCGGTCGACAGAACCCCGTCGACGAGGCCATCCTGATCATCGATGAGCGCTGTAAAGGCGTCTTCCACCGACCCACTGAAGGAGGTGTTCCATGCCGGTGTCCCACGATTTGTGCCAGGACCTGAACTGCACAAAAGACCACATCCAGCAAAAACGCAGCGAGGATCCGAGGCTCGACTCGTTACTTCAGAAATATTCCCAACTTGATGCCGAGGTCGTTGACGCTGAAAAACCATCATCGCCGGGGCTGTCCGACGATGTCCTGGAGACGCTCAAGAAGAAACGCTTGCTGCTCAAGGATAAGATTGCAGACAAATTGAAGGAGCCGTGAGGCTGGCCTGCCTGAGGGGCCCTTTTTGAAGGGCCCTGAACGTGTAGGGCGAAACTCAATGAACCCGTGGCGAGGGAGCTTGCTCCCGCTGGGCTGCGCAGCAGCCCCAAAACCATTCGACACGGGGCAGCAGGAAAAACGCTTTGGCAGGTTTTACACTTTTGTGGCAAGGGGATTTATCAGGTCAGTGGATCCCAACGCTGCGACCAGTCGCTGCCGGTCTTGACGATCTCTCGCAATACCTCGAATGCCTGCTGCAACGCCGCTGAATCCCGATCGCGGGAGTAGACCAGGTAGGTGGGGTAGTTGAATTCCGGTGCCTTGGGCACCCGTTCCAGGATGCCGCTGTCCAGGTAGCTCTGCACGACTCGGGTGCGGAAGTAGCCGCTGCCGCCGTTTTCCAGGATGTACTGCAGGGCCAGGGGGCCGAGGTTGAAGGTCACGGCGGCCTTGGCCTTGTCCGGTAGCGCGGTGTCGTGTTGGCGCCGGAAGTCAGCACTCCAGTCGATGTACACGTAGGGCTCGGGACGGGCGGCCAGGCGTACCAGGATGAGTTTCTCTTCCAACAGCTGTTCTACCTGCAGGCGCGGCCAGTATTCGGGCTGATAGACCACTGCCGCGTCCAGCAGACCCAGCTCCAGCTGTTGGAGCAGTTTCTCGCCGTCGCGGATGTCCATGCGCAGGGCATGGCCGGGAATTTTCTGGCGCAGCTCGCCGGCCCAGGCGAGCATCAAGGGATTGCACAGGCTGACCTCGCCCCCCAGGTGCAAGACGTTGCGATAGCCCTCGGGCAGTGGCAGGTCCCGACGGGCCGCTTCCCAGGTCTGCACGAGCTGGTTGGCATAGACCACAAACGCCTCGCCGTCGCTGGTCAAGCGCGCGCCGGCACGATTGCGTACGAACAGCGCGCAGCCAAGCTGGCTTTCGAGCTTCTGGACCCGGGCGGTGATCGCCGTCTGGGTCACGTGCAGCTTTTCGGCCGCTGCAGCGAGGCTGCCGTGGCGGACGATTTCCAGGAAGGTGCGGGCGAGATCGATGTCCATGTTCAGGCCGATACGGGGGAAGCGGGCATTGTAAGAGCTGCCGCGCCTCGCCGATACCGGACATTATTGGACGGCTTGGACCTGTGCCGTTCGTGCCCAAGGGGCGACCAGGCGTTCTGGCGTGCGGCAGGCCTTGTGCTTGAAGACGAAACCACGGCACTTGTCGGCGAAGCCGTGGCGATTGTCCACCATGTCATGTCGCATCTGCGCGAGCTCACCCTCGCGGCACGCCTGGATCGCTGACAGGCTCCGCTCGGCTTTGCGAACCCGGATGCTTTCATAGTTCGGATCGAGCAGCGCACTGTTGGCTCGTTGCAGCAGCCACAGGCCGAACTCGTCGGGGCAGCGTGGTCCGATCTCCTGGACCATGCCGTAGCGCAACGCCTGGAGGGCGCTGATCGGCAGGCAGTCCCGGGTGAGTTTCCAGGCCATGTCCGGCCCGACCGCGCGGGGTAGGCTGTAGGTCCAGTATTCAGAGCCGTACAGGCCCATGGTCGCGTAGTGCGGGTTGAGCACGATGTCACGGCGCGCCAGCACGATATCGGCCGCCAGAGCCAACATCACACCGCCAGCCCCGGCGTTACCCGTCAGACCGCTGACCACCAGTTGCCGTGCGCTGAACAACTCAAGGCAAACGTCATCGATGGCCTGTATGTTGGCCCAGGCCTCCAGGCCGGGTTCGGAGGCGGCCTGGATAACGTTCAGGTGCACGCCGTTGGAAAAGCTGCCGCGCCCGCCGCGGATCAACAGCACCTGGGTGTCCCGGGACTTGGCCCAGCGCAATGCCGCCACCAGCCGTTGGCATTGCTCAGTGCTCATCGCTCCGTTATAGAACTCGAACGTCAGCTCTCCCACATGGCCGCATTCCCGGTAGCGAATGGGCTGATAAGACTCATCGCTGAACGGCTGGCGGGCCAGGGAACCGTCGAGCACCGGGACGCCTTCGAGGAGGTTCGACAAAACATGGCGCGCCGGACGCTTGAAGGTCCGGTCGCCGGGCTGCGGCTTGCGGCGCAGGGCGCCGATCCACAGGCTTGTATCCCCTGTCGCCACCAACACCGCATCGTCACGCACGGCCAGCAGTTCGCCGGGCAGGCCGTGGCGAACGTCCGGATGGGCGTCGTACAGGTAAAACTGTTCGCCGGCCAGGCTCGCGAGTACGCCGGGTTGACCGTCGGCCGCGTCGATGCAGCGCTTGATGAAAGCGCTGCTGTCGTGCCAGCTGAAGGTGCGATGGGCCTGGGTCATGTTCGGTTGCAGGCGTCCGACCACGTCATGACGGCCATAGTCCAGTGGCACCGGGATGAAACCGTCAAGGTACTTCTCCACGACCTCGCGGATGCAACGAATGGCGGCGTCGCTGACCGGGCCGTTATACAGCTCGGATTTGCGCAGGCCTTGGGGCAGGTCGAATTCGCACGTGGCCCAGACTGGCCCGGCGTCCATTTCCTCTACCGCCTGCAATGCCGTGACGCCCCAGCGCTCGGGCTGCCGAGTGATCGCCCAGTCCAGGGCGCTGGCGCCGCGGTCGCCGACAATTCCGGGATGAATGATCACCACCGGGCGCCGCGGATTGCGCCATAACTGCTCGGGTACACGGTCCTTGAGAAACGGGCAGATCACCAGGTGGGCGCGGCTTTCTTCGATTTGCCGGCAGACCGAGGCCGGATCGGTGAACAGCACGACGCTGGGGTGATAGCCGGCCTCGCGCAGGTCCAGCCAGGCGCGTTGGGTCAAGCCGTTGAAGGCACTCGACAGCAAAATGATCTTCAGTGTGGGCATGAGTCTCTCTTCCGTGAGATGAGCAGGCGCCGGCTCCCGATGAGCCGTCCCTGGCTTGATGGAAGCGCTACATTAGCGGCTGGGGGAGGAGCGACAACTGACAGGGATCAAGGTTGTGAGTGCAAGGCAGAATCAGCGCAGGGCAGAAACACGAATCCCGCCACGGGGGCGGGATTCGTTTGCAATCAGAGGCCCGCGAAGAACGCGAGCGCAGTCTCAGCCAGGGAACAGCTCGGACAGTTTCATGGCCAGCATCATGTCGCCTTCGGTACGCAGCTTGCCGCTCATGAACGCTTGCATGCCGTCGGTGCTGCCGTCGACGATGCCTTGCAGGGTTTCGCCGTCCATCACCAGGGTCACCTGGGCGTCCGGGTTTTCGCCTTCCTGCAGTTCGCAGGTGTTGTCCTTGACGACCAGCGAGAAATTCTTGGTATCGTCGATGCGGAAACCGAATACCAGATCCAGGCCGGCAGCGGCGGCTGGGTTGAACTTGGCTTTCATGGCTTGTACGGCGTCGGCTACGGAGGTCATGGTTTCGATCCTTATTTGGGTGGTACAGCAAGGGTCTACAGTAATCCGGACTCAGCGAAAGGTGATGAGGTCCGGGGCCTTCAGCAGTTGCAGGTGGGCATGGCTGTTGAAGGAAGCCAGGGCCACCTCGCGGCCCCTGAATTTCAGGTGGTTGAGCGAGGTGTTGACGATTTGCCAGTTCAGTTCGAAGGCCTGTCGGGCCGGTATCTGGGTGATCAGGTGGAGCAGGGCGGTGATGGTGCCGCCGGAGGTGAACACGGCTATTTTGTGGGTGTTGTCGGCTTGCTCCAGGATGCGCTGCAGGCCCGCGTGGACCCGCTCGACAAAACCCAGCCAGCTTTCCAGGCCCGGCGGGTCATACTGGCCGCTGAGCCAGCGTTCGACGATCAGCGCGAAGATGCGCTGGAATTCGGCGCGGTTCTGCGCAGCGTTGCGCAGGATATGCAGCGCCTCGGGCTCCTGGGGAAGCATGTCCGGCAGCAGGGCGCGAATGACCGCGTCGGCATCGAACTCGTTGAACGCGGTGTCGGTTTCCAGCCCGGGAACCGGTAACCCGGCGGCGGACATCTGTTCCAGCGCGCCGATGGCGGTATCCTGTTGGCGACGCAGGTCACCCGAGAGGCAGCGATCGAACACGACACCGAGCTCCGCCAGGTGGCCGCCGAGCACTTGCGCCTGGCGCACGCCATTGGGTGAAAGGACATCGTAGTCGTCCGCACCAAAGGAGGCCTGGCCATGTCGAATCAGATAGATACTGCCCACGTCCGCGTCATCCCGGTACGTTGAAGGTTTGGCGAGGTTATGGGGATGGCGGTGAGCTGTCAATGAAAAAACATACGCTTGTTTGAAATGCCCGTTGCAGCCTTGTCCTGCCTCGCTCGCGTTAACGTAACCACCGGTTTCATGACTGGTCGCGACGCAGCCGCATGGGTATGCTGGGACCGTTACGCGCCTGTGTTCAGTGGCACATTGCATTTAAGGAGTTGCTGTGGAGTTTTTCATCGAGTACGCCGGTTTCCTGGCCAAGACCGTGACGCTGGTGATCGCCATTCTGGTGGTGCTGGTCAGTTTTGCTGCGTTGCGCAGCAAGGGGCGGCGCAAGTCGACCGGTCAGTTGCAGGTGAGCAAACTCAACGATTTCTACAAGGAGCTACGTGAGCGCCTGGAACAGACGCTGCTGGACAAGGATCAGCTCAAGGCGCTGCGCAAGGCCGAAGGCAAGGCTGAAAAGGCCGGGAAGAAAAACAAGGACAAACCGGCGGCCAAGCCCCGGGTGTTCGTGCTGGATTTCGACGGTGACATCAAGGCCTCGGCCACCGAGAGCCTGCGTCATGAAATCACTGCGCTGCTGACCCTGGCGACGCCGAAGGATGAAGTAGTGCTGCGCCTGGAAAGTGGCGGCGGCATGGTCCACAGCTATGGCCTGGCCTCGTCGCAACTGGCGCGGATCCGTCAGGCCGGCGTGCCGTTGACGGTCTGCATCGACAAGGTCGCGGCCAGCGGTGGCTACATGATGGCGTGCATCGGCGAGAAGATCATCAGCGCTCCTTTCGCGATCCTGGGTTCCATCGGCGTCGTCGCGCAATTGCCCAACGTCAACCGGCTGCTGAAGAAACACGACATCGATTTCGAAGTGTTGACGGCCGGGGAATACAAACGCACGTTGACGGTGTTCGGCGAAAATACCGAGAAGGGCCGGGAGAAATTCCAGGAAGACCTGGACATTACCCATGAGCTGTTCAAGAACTTCGTGTCCAACTACCGCCCGCAACTGGCCATCGATGAAGTGGCGACCGGTGAGGTCTGGTTGGGTGTCGCGGCGCAGGGCAAGGGCTTGGTGGACGAGCTGAAAACCAGCGATGAATACCTGGCCGAACGCGCCAAGGGTGCCGAGCTGTACCACCTGCACTACGCCGAACGCAAAAGCCTGCAGGAACGCATCGGCATGGCGGCCAGCGGTTCGGTGGATCGTGTGCTGCTCAGTTGGTGGAGCCGCCTGACCCAGCAGCGGTTCTGGTAATCCGCGTAGCCCGCCCTCGCACTGCCCCTGTGGGAGCGGGCTGGGCCGCCACGGTGGTAGGACCATCAAATGAAAAAGCCCTGAACCGGTACACCCGGCTCAGGGCTTTTTCATAGGGCTGTCTCAGCGACGACGGAACAGCGGCAGCGGTTCGTCAGTGGCAGCCTGGTAGGTCAC
Source organism: Pseudomonas sp. NFACC51 (assembly GCF_900103575.1). Classification (NCBI taxonomy): domain Bacteria; kingdom Pseudomonadati; phylum Pseudomonadota; class Gammaproteobacteria; order Pseudomonadales; family Pseudomonadaceae; genus Pseudomonas; species Pseudomonas sp. NFACC51. The sequence goes on from NZ_FMXH01000001.1 coordinate 200,547, forward strand.
CGAGAAGTCCTTGAGGCTTTCGAGGGCCTCAAAGGGGTCTTTGTCGGCACGCAAGGCAAAGGCGTCGAAGCCGCAGCGGCGCATGTAGAACAACTGGTCGCGCAGTACGTCGCCAATCGCCCGCAATTCACCCTTGAAACCATAGCGTTCACGTAGCAGGCGGGCGTTGGAGTAGCTGCGCCCGTCGGTGAAGGCCGGGAAGTTCAGGGCGATGACCTGCAACTGGTTGGCGTCCTCGCCGATTTCCTCGGCTTCCTCGTCGGCGTCCAGCCACACGCCCAGGCCGCCGTCGCGGGCCTTGAGGGCGTGGGCATGATCGCGCCACAAGGCCAGGGGCACGATCAGGTCGTCACAGTTGGAGATGCCATCGAGGGTCGCGTCCTTGGGCAGCAGGTGCCAGGTTTCGTCGATGACCTCGTTGTTCTTAATGATTCGCTGCATAGACGCGTTCCTTGAAGAGGTCGATGCCAATACGTTGGTAAGTGTCGATGAAACGCTCGTCTTCGGTACGTTGTTCGATGTACACGTCGATCAGCTTCTCGATCACGTCAGGCATGTCGTCCTGGGCAAACGACGGGCCGAGGATCTTGCCCAGGCTGGCGTCGCGGCTACCGCTGCCGCCCAGGGAGACCTGGTAGAACTCTTCGCCTTTCTTGTCCACGCCCAGGATGCCGATGTGGCCGACGTGGTGGTGACCACAGGCGTTCATGCAGCCGGAAATGTTCAGGTCCAGCTCGCCGATGTCGAACAGGTAGTCCAGGTCGTCGAAGCGACGCTGGATCGATTCGGCGATAGGGATCGACTTGGCGTTGGCCAGGGAGCAGAAGTCGCCGCCCGGGCAGCAGATCATGTCGGTCAGCAGGCCGATGTTCGGGGTGGCGAAACCTTGCTCGCGCAACTCGCCCCAGAGGGTGAACAACTGGCTCTGTTCAACGTCCGCCAGGATGATGTTCTGCTCATGGGAGGTGCGCAGTTGGCCGAAGCTGTAGCGCTCGGCCAGGTCGGCCACGGCGTCCAGTTGCTTGTCGGTGATGTCGCCCGGCGCGACGCCGGTTGGCTTCAGGGACAGGGTCACCGCGACATAACCCGGCTTCTTGTGGGCCAGGGTATTGCGGGTGCGCCAGCGGGCGAAGCCAGGGTGTTCCTTGTCGAGGGCAGCCAGCTCGGCGTTCTGGTTGCTCAGGACTTTGTAGTCTGGATCGACGAAATGCTTGGCCACACGGTGGACTTCTGCTTCGGTCAGGGTGGTCTGGCCGCCACGCAGGTGAGCCATCTCGGCTTCGACCTTCTCGGCGAACACTTCAGGCGTGAGGGCCTTGACCAGGATCTTGATCCGCGCCTTGTATTTGTTGTCGCGACGGCCGTAGCGGTTGTATACCCGCAGGATGGCGTCGAGATAGCTCAGCAGGTCCTGCCACGGCAGGAACTCGTTGATGAACGCGCCGACCACCGGCGTACGCCCCAGGCCACCGCCCACCAGTACACGGAAGCCCAACTCGCCGGCCGCGTTGTAGACCGTCTCCAGGCCAATGTCGTGGACTTCGATGGCCGCACGGTCAGAGGTCGAGCCGTTGATGGCGATCTTGAACTTGCGTGGCAGGTAGGCGAATTCCGGGTGGAACGTCGTCCACTGGCGGACAATCTCGCACCACGGGCGCGGGTCGATCAACTCGTCGGCTGCGACACCGGCGAACTGGTCGGTGGTGACGTTGCGCAGGCAGTTGCCGCTGGTCTGGATCGCGTGCATCTGCACGGTGGCCAGTTCGGCGAGGATCTCGGGCACATCTTCCAGGGCTGGCCAGTTGTACTGGACGTTCTGCCGGGTACTGATGTGGGCGTAGCCCTTGTCGTAGTCGCGGGCGATTTGCGCCAGCTTGCGCACCTGGCGCGAAGTCAGCTGGCCATAAGGCACAGCCACCCGCAGCATCGGGGCGAAGCGCTGGATATACAGGCCATTCTGCAAGCGCAGAGGGCGGAATTCTTCTTCGCTCAGCTCGCCTGCCAGATAGCGTCGGGTCTGATCACGGAACTGCTTGACGCGGTCCTCGATGATCCGCTGATCGTACTCGTCATATACGTACATATAAGTCTCGGTCTCAGGCTTGGGCCGATCAGAAACAGCTGCATGTTGGCTCGCTGGAATCGGGTTCTGCCTCGGCAATTCTGCGCGCACGGCCGCGCACTCCTAGAGGAGCCGGTGCAAGATACCTGTTTTGAGTTATGCGCAAAAGTGATGTTTGAGTATATGTAAAGAACCAAATCGACTAATGAGATTGATTATTGCCTAACCCACATTTGTCGTGCGGGCAATCATCGTCTTAACTGTGGTCGAGTCCCTATGCAATCACCTACAAAACCGACAAGAGGCGATGCAATGAGCAATCCGACCAAAGCAAGGAAAAGCGACAGTACCGTTGATGCCTGGGCCATTTTGTTCCTGATTATCCTGGTGGTGGGCACCGCAGTGTTCTGGGTCAGTCATCAATAGGTTCGAGCCGTTGCCAGCTACATGAAGGTCTCGCGTTCATGTGCCCGTTCGCCACCCGGGTCGTTATACTGGGTGGCGTATTATTCAGGGCGGGCGGGATGTTTAAGTTTATCTGCAGGCTGGTAGCGTTGTTATGCCTGTCATTCTGGTTACCGGTGCACGCCGCCGGCGCTGTTTCTCCTTCAGCCCAGGTGAGGGCTGCGACTTCGGTGGTGTTCCTCAATCCGGGGCGTTCGACCGAGACGTTCTGGGTCAGCTATAGCGAGTTCATGCAGGCCGCGGCTAATGGCTTGGGGTTGCGCCTGCGCGTGGAGTACGCCGAGCGCGATCCCGAGCGCATGATCCGCCAGGCTCAAGACGTCATCACGTCGGTTGACCGTCCGGACTACCTTGTGCTGGTGAACGAACAGTATGTTGCCCCGCGCATCCTGCAATTGGCCCAGGGTAGCGGGATCAAGCTGTTCCTGGTGAACAACACGCTGACCAGCGACCAGACCCGCCTGCTGGCACAGCAAGGCGCGCCGCCTCCCGAACTGCTTGGCAGCCTGGTGCCCGACGACGAGCGCAGTGGCTACCTGATGCTCACCGAGCTGTTGCGCCAGCATGGGCCGCTGGCGCCTGGGCAAACCCTCGACCTGTTGGCATTTTCCGGAAAGAAGTCCACGCCTTCGGCGCAACTGCGTGAGAAAGGTCTGTACCGGGCGCTGGCCGAGCATCCACAGGTACACCTGCGCCAGTTGGTCTATGGCGAGTGGAATCGCGAGCGCTCCTACGAGCAGGCCAGCCAACTGGCCAAGCGGTATCCGCAGACCGCGCTGGTGTGGTCCGCCAACGATGAGATGGCCCTGGGCGCCATGCAGGCGTTCGAGGAGGCGGGGCGCCAGCCAGGCAAGGATGTGTTGTTCAGCGCCATGAACAGTTCCAGGGCGGCGCTCCAGGCCCGCATCGACGGGCGCTTGAGCGTGCTGTTCACCGGACACTTCAGCTTGGGAGGGTGGGCCATGGTGCTACTCCATGATCACGCCCGGGGCACTGACCTCGCGCGTCATGGCGGCTACAACCAGCAGATCGACCTGATGCAATCGCTCGATCCGGCCCGCGCTCGAGCGTGGCTGAACATGGATCCTGCCAAGGACTATCGCCTGGATTTCAAGCGCTTCAGCCTGGTGTCTCGCCCGGATGGCGAGCGCTATGCCTTTTCGCTCGATGGGCTGGGGCGTCGCTAGCCTCGGCCCGGATTGCAGGCAAGCTGTCCATAATGATCTGTGGATACTAAGTGTTCACACACCCGCAAAGTACAACACCAAATTAACGATCCCATACAACGTCAACCCGAAAATGACCGTAAACAGGATGCCGAGGATCACGAAGTGACTCGGCTTTCCATGGGTAAAGTCCCGGGCGCGGTTTTTCCCGCTTTGCACGCCAAAGGCCGCCGCCCCCACGCTGTGCAGCATTTGCAACAGAGTGGGTGGCTTATTATCGGTTGGATCGTCCATAAATCCCTCGTCTGTCATGTGTGTGGGACAAGCATAGACAAAAGATCTCGATCCGCGGTGGCCTCAGTCATGGATCTCTGGCGCCCGGTTTTCCCCCAACGCCTTGGCAGACAGAAAATCAGTCAACCTAAGCCTTCCTGACCCGTGTCGCTACTGGTACTTCTGTCAGTATCCGTCCCGGTGGGATTGGATCACGCTGATGACTCCTGTCACCCACGGAGATATTAGCCATGAACGTCCGAAGCTCGTTCACGGCCACGGTTTTTTACCGTTGTGCTACGGCTACGCTGGTTTTCCTCTTGGGGTTGCCGGTAAGCAATGCGGCAACCGAAAGCCAAGAGAACACACCTCAACCGACGTCGGCGAGTGTTTATGCCAATGCGATTGGCGATGCCCGCTTTGAACGTTCGGCGATACACGTTGAGCAGGGCTATACGATTGAAAGTGGCAATTTGTATGCCCGTGATGGGAAGGCAGGCTCGCTGGTGGTGGTTCGGTCTCCGGAGGGGGCGGTCGTTGGGATTGTCAACGAGCCCGATAAGCATGGCTTGTTAAAAGTTGACCCCCAGGGGCGCCTTACATTCATTGCCGAGCCAGCTGAAGACTTGTTGGAAAACGATATGGTCGAACCACAGGAAGATATTGGTCGCCCGGAGACGGCCAGTGACGGGCACTCTTATATTGATATGCTCTTCGCTTATTCTGCCAATGCGCTGAATCAGCTGGAGGTCGATCCCATTGCTCACGCGCTTGCACAGGTTGAAATGGTCAATCTCAGCTTACGAAACTCGCGCGTCGGGGAAGTTTCATTGCGACTCGGTGCCGTCAGCGTTTTTGATGTGCCTTACAATACCAGCAACGAGGGATTGACCAACTGGCAAGATCTTCTCAGCCCCTATCGGGACCGGTACAAAACCGATGTGAACGCAGCCATTGCGACGGGTACCAACCAAGAGCAGGGAAGAGCCTATTTTCGTGGATATTCAAGCGTCAGCGCCTGGTATGCACCCACCACTTTTACCCATGAGATAGGGCATAACGTCGGAGGGGACCATTGCGAAGAGGCAAACGGTTCGGACTACAACTATGGCTACAATAACGGCAAAACCAAAACCAATATGTGTACCGGCAGTCGATCCCTCTACTATTCGACACCTGCCGTCAATGATACTTACGGCTTGCCGATAGGGAATGCAAGGACGGCCGACATGGCACGCGTCTGGCGTGAGAGTGCGGCGCGATTGACGGGTTACAAGCCGGAACTGCCAGGTCTGCGTATGCTGGTCGTCAGCGGTCTCCATAATCAGGCGTCTACTTACATCCGGATTCCTGGAATAGAGCGACTTTACATGGGCGGGATCGTTGCTCTGTCAGCCGATGTGGGTCCTACAGAGCTGGAGCCAGGAACAGATGAAAAGTTCACGATGCTGAGGGTGAAGTTGTTCAATGCGGCAGGTAATGAAGTGGTCGTTAAGTTACGGGGGATTCGCGTTCAAGAGGAAAATGGTTGGCGGGAACATATGAACAGTAAGCGTTTTCTCGGAGCACTCGGCCCCATGGTTGGGCTTGAAATACAATACGATGTTCGGGATAACGTAGCGCTTCCGGCGGGATACTATAATGGATTGTTGCAGTTGGAGGCTCGAAGGGCTAATTCCGATTGGAAGGAACCGATAAATATAATTGTCTCGGTGAAGAAGTAAATAAAGCGGTGGCGTCAGTATTTTATCGCGGTGTTTTGCGTTGGAAGCGCTGCTGGGCTTTCGAAAGACGACAGTTGAGTCCTGAAAATCGCAGCCTTCGGCAACGACAGGATTATGTATCCATGCAGTTGACGAAGGCTGCGGTCTGTTTGGGCCAAGATCTTATATCAGCTGTCATACCCCAAATTAGGCGATAACCAACGCTCCGTCACACTCAACTCCTGACCCTTGCGCGCGGTATAACTCTGCACCTGATCCTTATCGATCTTGCCCACCGCAAAGTACTGCGCCTGGGGATGGGCGAAGTACCAGCCGCTGACCGCCGCTGCCGGGAACATGGCGTAGTGTTCGGTGAGGAACACGCCGCTGCGTCCGGCCTTCAGTTCGCTGGCCTCGGGATCGAGCAGGCGGAACAGGGTGGCTTTCTCGGTGTGGTCCGGGCAGGCCGGGTAACCGGGGGCAGGGCGGATGCCGGTGTATTGCTCCTTGATCAGGGCGTCGTTGTCCAGGCTCTCGTCCTGGGCGTAGCCCCAATAATTTTTGCGCACTTGCTGGTGCAACCATTCGGCGCAGGCCTCGGCCAGACGGTCGGCGAGGGCCTTGACCATGATCGAGTTGTAGTCGTCGCCGGCCTCCTGATAGGCCTTGGCGACTTCTTCGGCGCCGATGCCGGCGGTGGTGATGAAACCGCCGACGTAATCGGTCACGCCGCTGTCCTTGGGCGCGACGAAGTCGGCCAGGGAGAAGTTGGGCTTGCCGTCGGTCTTGATGATCTGTTGGCGCAGGTGGTGCAGGCGCGCCAAGGGCTTGCCGTCGTCACCGTAGACTTCCAGGTCGTCGTCATGCACCTGGTTGGCCGGCCAGAAGCCGAACACCGCGCGAGCGCTGATGAGTTTCTCGTCGATCAGCTTGCGCAGCATGGCCCGGGCATCGGCGTACAGTGCGGTGGCGGCTTCGCCGACCACTTCGTCGGTGAGGATGCGTGGGTACTTGCCGGCCAGGTCCCAGGAAATGAAGAACGGCGTCCAGTCGATGTATTCGGCCAGGACGTTCAGGTCGATGTTATCCAGCACCTTGGCGCCGGTGAAGGTCGGCTTGACCGGCTGGTAGCTGCTCCAGTCGAACTGCGGCTTCTTGGCGATGGCCGCTGCATAGCTCAGGCGTTCGGTCCGAGCGCTGCGGTTGGATGTGCGCTCGCGCACGTCCATGTAGTCCAGGCGGGTTTTCTCGACGAAAGCCGGCTTGAGTTCCTTGGACAGCAACTGGGTCGCCACGCCCACGGCACGGGAGGCATCGGTGACGTAGATCACCGCGTCGTTGCTGTACTTGGGCTCGATCTTTACCGCCGTGTGGGCCTTGGAGGTGGTGGCCCCGCCAATCATCAGCGGCAGGTGGAAATCCTGGCGTTGCATCTCCCGCGCCACATGCACCATTTCATCCAGGGACGGGGTGATCAGGCCGGACAGGCCGATGATGTCGCACTTCTGTTCCTTGGCTACCTGCAGGATCTTCTCCGCCGGCACCATCACGCCCAGGTCGACGATGTCATAGCCGTTGCAACCGAGCACCACGCCGACGATGTTCTTGCCGATGTCATGCACGTCGCCCTTGACCGTGGCCATCAGGATCTTGCCCTTGGCTTCCGGCTTGTCGCCTTTTTCCGCCTCGATGAACGGAATCAGGTGGGCCACCGCCTGCTTCATCACCCGGGCGGATTTCACCACCTGGGGCAGGAACATCTTACCGGCGCCAAACAGGTCGCCGACGATGTTCATGCCGGCCATCAGTGGGCCTTCAATGACCTCGATCGGTCGGGCGAACGACAGTCGCGATTCTTCGGTGTCTTCGACGATGTGGGTGGTGATGCCCTTGACCAGGGCATGTTCCAGGCGCTTGTTCACTTCCCAGCCGCGCCATTCCTCGGTTTCCGCTTCCTTGACGCTGCCGTCGCCCTTGTACTTGTCGGCGATGGCGAGGAGGGCGTCGGTGCCTTCGGGGGTACGGTTGAGGATCACGTCTTCCACGGCGTCGCGCAGTTCCACCGGGATCTGGTCGTAGATCTCCAGTTGGCCGGCGTTGACGATGCCCATGGTCAGGCCCGCGCGGATCGCATACAGCAGGAACACCGAGTGGATCGCCTCGCGCACCGGGTTGTTGCCTCGGAACGAGAAGGACACGTTGGACACGCCGCCGGAGGTCAGCGCGTAGGGCAGTTCGTCGCGGATGTAGGCGCAGGCGTTGATGAAATCCACGGCATAGTTGTTGTGCTCTTCGATACCGGTGGCGACGGCGAAGATGTTCGGGTCGAAAATGATGTCTTCCGGCGGGAAGCCGACTTCATTGACCAGGATGTCATAGGAGCGCTTGCAGATTTCCTTCTTGCGCGCCTCGGTGTCGGCCTGGCCGGCTTCGTCGAACGCCATCACCACCACGGCGGCGCCGTAGCGCTTGCACAGCTTGGCGTGATGGATGAACTGCTCGACGCCTTCCTTCATGCTGATGGAGTTGACGATGCCCTTGCCCTGGATGCACTTGAGGCCGGCCTCGATCACTTCCCACTTGGAGGAGTCGATCATGATCGGCACGCGGGAGATGTCCGGTTCGCCGGCAATCAGATTGAGGAAGGTCACCATGGCCTTCTTCGAATCGAGCATGCCCTCGTCCATGTTGATGTCGATCACCTGGGCGCCGGCCTCGACCTGCTGCAGTGCCACTTCCAGCGCTTCGGTGTAGTTGTCCTCGCGGATCAACCGGGCGAACTTGGCGGAACCGGTAATGTTGGTCCGCTCGCCGACGTTGACGAACAGCGAGCTGCGATCGATGGTGAACGGTTCCAGGCCCGACAGGCGGCAGGCCCGGGGAATCTCTGGAATCGGTCGCGGGGCATAGCCGGCCACGGCCTTGGCGATGGCTTCGATGTGCGCCGGGGTGGTGCCGCAGCAACCGCCGACGATGTTCAGGAAGCCGCTCTGGGCGAATTCCTCGATGACTTTGGCGGTCTCGGCCGGCAATTCGTCGTATTCACCGAATTCGTTGGGCAGGCCGGCGTTCGGGTGCGCCGAGACATGGGTGTTGGCCTTGTTCGACAGCTCTTCCAGGTACGGGCGCAGCTCGCTAGCGCCGAGGGCGCAGTTCAAGCCCACGGAAATCGGCTTGGCGTGGGCCACGGAGTTCCAGAAGGCTTCGGTGGTCTGGCCGGACAGGGTACGACCGGACGCATCGGTGATGGTGCCGGAGATCATGATCGGCAGTTCGACGCCCAACGCTTCATAAACACCCTGCACGGCGAAAATCGCTGCCTTGGCATTGAGCGTGTCGAAAATGGTTTCGATCAGGATCAGGTCGGCACCGCCTTCGATCAGGCCCTTGGTGGCCTCGGTGTAGTTCTCCACCAGTTCGTCGAAGGTCACGTTGCGGTAGCCGGGGTTGTTCACGTCCGGCGACAGCGAGCAGGTGCGGCTGGTCGGGCCGAGTACGCCGGCAACGAAACGTGGCTTGTCCGGGGTTTCCAGGGTCTTGGCGTCAGCCACTTTACGGGCCAGGCGCGCGCCTTCCAGGTTCAGCTCGTAGGCCAGGCCTTGCATGCCGTAGTCGGCCTGGGACACCTGGGTGGCGTTGAAGGTGTTGGTTTCCAGGATGTCGGCGCCAGCATCCAGGTAGGCTTTTTCGATGGCGCCGATCACGTCCGGGCGGCTCAGCACCAGCAGGTCGTTGTTGCCCTTGACGTCGCTCGGCCAGTCGGCGAAACGCTTGCCACGGTAGTCCTGCTCTTCGAGCTTGTAGCTCTGGATCATCGTGCCCATGCCGCCGTCGAGGATCAGGATGCGCTCCTTGAGGGCTTGCTGGAGAAGATAAAGGCGAGCGCTGCGATCGGACATAGGACTACCTGGAAAAAAAGACCATTACGAAGGCCAGGATGATAGCAAACCTGTGCAGGATTTGATCATGATGGGCTTTTGCATGAATATCGCTCATGTTTGCAAGGCGATGCTGGCCCGGTAGAATCGCCGGACTATCTCTTAGGGACCCGAGACATGCCGTACCGCGTCTTATTCGGCAGTCTGTTGCTGCTGTTGTGTTTTACCGCAGCCGCCGGGAGCCGCGCTCCAGCGATCTCCTACACCCGCGACATCCAGCCGATCTTCACGGAAAAATGCGTGGCCTGCCATGCCTGCTACGACTCCGCTTGCCAGTTGAACCTGGGCAGCGGCGAAGGCGCGGCGCGGGGCGCGAGCAAGCTGTCGGTGTACGACGGCGAGCGGCGCCAGGCGGCCGAGCCGACCCGCTTGTTCTATGACGCCTCCGGCCAGCGCGCCTGGCAGCGCAAGGGCTTCTATTCGGTGCTCGATGCCCAAGGCAGCCAGGCTGCCCTGATGGCGCGCATGCTGGAGTTGGGCCATCGCACGCCGTTGCAGCCCAACGCCAAGCTGCCGGAAGAGATCGTGCTGGGCCTCAATCGCGAAAACAGCTGCGCGATGCCGGATCAATTCAACGAATACGCCGGCGCCCATCCCAAGGAAGGCATGCCCCTGGCCGTCACCGGCCTGACCGACCAGCAATACCAGACCCTGCAACGCTGGCTGGCCGCAGGCGCCCCCATCGATCAGCAGGCCCTGGCCCCGAGTGCCGCCGAAGCCTTGCAGGTGGTGCAATGGGAAAACCTGCTCAACGCCCCTGGCGCCCGGGAAAGCCTGGTGGGCCGCTGGTTGTTCGAGCACTGGTTCCTGGCGCACATCTATTTCAAGGACGGCGAGCCGGGGCATTTCTTCCAGTGGGTCCGTTCGCGCACGCCCACCGGGCAGCCGATCGACCTGATCAATACCCGCCGTCCGAATGATGACCCTGGCACCCGCGTCTATTACCGGCTCTGGCCGGTGCAAGGGGTGATCGTGCACAAGACCCACATCACCTACGGCTTGAGCGCGGCGAAGATGGGGCGCATCAAGAGCCTGTTCTACAGCGGCAAATGGCAGGTGACCGCGTTGCCGGGCTACGGTCCGGAGCGCCGGGCCAATCCATTTTCCACCTTCGAAGCGATCCCGGCCCAGGCTCGCTACCAGTTCATGCTCGATAACGCCGAGTATTTTGTGCGCACCTTCATTCGCGGGCCGGTGTGCCGGGGCCAGATTGCCACGGACGTGATCCGCGACAATTTCTGGGCGCTGTTCCAGGCCCCCGAACATGACCTGTATATTACAGATCCGAACTACCGCGGCCAGGCCACGCCGCTGCTGGCAATGCCGGGGCAGAACGACGACGTGGGCAGCGTCCTCAGCCTGTGGCTCGACTACCGGGACAAGCGCAACGAGTACGAAGCCTTGCGCCGCGACGTCTATGCCGATGCGCCGGCGCCGAGTTGGTCGACGCTGTGGGCCGGGAATGACAATGCATTGCTGAGCATTTTCCGGCACTTCGACAGTGCCTCGGTCAACAAGGGCTTGATCGGCGAAGTGCCGCAGACGATGTGGCTGTTCGACTTCCCGTTGCTGGAGCGCACCTATTACCAATTGGCGGTGAACTTCGATGTATTCGGCAACGTGTCCCACCAGGCCCAGACCCGGCTGTATTTCGATCTGATCCGCAACGGTGCGGAGCAGAACTTCCTGCGCCTGATGCCGGCCGACTCCCGGGAAGGCTATCTTGACGACTGGTACCAGGCCGGCGGCAAATTCAAGATGTGGCTCGATTACGAGGCCATCGACGATGACAAACCGACCGCCCTCAAGCTTGATGAGCGCGACCCCAAGGGCGATTTCACCCAGCAACTGCTGGCCCGGTACGGCGAGCTGAATGCCCGCCCCGATCCGATCAACCGCTGCGACGGCGCCTACTGCTCGCGCCCGAACATCGACCCGGCGCTGCAAAACGCCGAACAGGCCCTCAGTCGGCTGGTGTCGCGCCCTGCGGCGGGGCTCAAGGTGATCGACCAACTGCCGGAAGCGACTCTGCTGCGCGTCGAAACCGCCAGTGGTCATCGTGAAATCTACAGCCTGCTGCGCAACCGAGCCCACAGCAACGTGGCGTTCCTGCTGGGCGAGGAGGCGCGATACCAGCCGGGGCTGGACACACTCACGGTCTACCCGGGCGTGCTCAGCAGCTATCCGAACTTCATGTTCAACATTCCGGCCGGGCAAGTGCCGGCATTCGTCGAGGCCATGCAAGGCGCCCAGGATGCACCGGCGTTCGAGCGGATTGTCGAGCGCTGGGGCATTCGTCGCAGCCACCCGCAGTTCTGGTACTACTTCCACGACCTGAGCCAGTACATCCAGGAGACGGAGCCCCTGGAAAGCGGCGTGTTGGACATGAATCGCTACCAGAACCTCTGATCGACAGCTCCGGCGGCAAACTCCGTGCCGCCGGACGCTTTCCTGACAAAAATACTGGGACTTTGTCCGGCGCGATGATTGGCGTAAACTGCCGGCAAGCCTGCGAGGAGTTTCCATGACCGCCATTACCATTACCGATGCCGCCCACGATTACCTGGCCGACCTGCTGTCCAAGCAGAACACCCCAGGTATCGGGATCCGCATCTTTATCACCCAGCCCGGCACCCAGTACGCTGAGACGTGCATTGCCTACTGCAAGCCGGGGGAAGAAAAACCCGAAGACACCGCGCTGGGGCTCAAGAGCTTCACCGCGTACATCGACTCGTTCAGCGAAGCCTTCCTGGACGATGCGGTGGTCGACTACGCCACTGACCGCATGGGTGGCCAACTGACCATCAAGGCGCCAAACGCCAAGGTGCCGATGGTCAATGCCGACAGCCCGGTCAACGAGCGCATCAATTACTATCTGCAAACCGAAATCAACCCGGGGCTGGCCAGCCACGGCGGCCAGGTTTCGCTGATCGACGTGGTGGAAGACGGCATCGCCGTGCTCCAGTTCGGCGGCGGCTGCCAGGGCTGCGGCCAGGCTGACGTCACCTTGAAGGAAGGCATCGAGCGCACCTTGCTCGAGCGCATTCCGGAGCTCAAGGGCGTACGCGACGTGACCGACCATACCCAGAAAGAAAACGCCTACTACTGATAGGTGTTCGCTGTGGCGAGGGAGCTTGCTCCCGCTCGATTGCGAAGCAATCGCAAGGCAACCGATGTGCTCTTCGTGATGGGCATATGAGTTGCAGGGGGACCGCTTCGCGGTCCAGCGGGAGCAAGCTCCCTCGCCACAATAGTTTCAGTCGTCAGCCTGGACCCACAGGGGACTCGGGTTGGCTCCAGCCGGTTGCGTCAAGGGCGGTAGAGATGCGCATGCCCGGCACGGTACAGCGATGATTCGCTGAACACGTCATTGCCCAGCACACGCCCCACCAGGATCAGCGCCGTTCGGCGGAAACCCTTGGCCTGCACCTTCTCGGCGATATCTGCCAGTGTACCCAGCACCCAATCCTGATCCGGCCATGTTGCCCGGTGGATCACCGCAATCGGGCAGTCGGCGCCGTAGTGGGGCCGCAGTTCGTCGATGATCTTTTCCAGGTGATTGACCCCCAGGTGAATCGCCATGGTCGCCCCGTGCTGTGCCAGGTTGCCCAGTTCTTCCCCTGCTGGCATCGGGGATTTATCGGCGTAACGGGTGAGGATCAGGCTCTGGGAGATGTCCGGCAAGGTCAGTTCTGCACCCAGCAAAGCAGCACAGGCTGAGGTCGCGGTCACGCCCGGGATGATTTCGAAAGGGATGCCCAGTTCCCGCAGGCAACGAATCTGCTCGCCAATGGCGCCGTACAGGCTTGGGTCGCCGGAATGCACCCGGGCCACGTCCTGCCCCTTGAGATGGGCGCTCTTGATCAATTCGATGATCTGTTCCAGATGCAGCTCGGCGCTGTTGATCACCTGTTCGGCACAATGGCCTTCAAGGACGGCGGTTGGTACCAAGGAACCGGCGTAGATGATCACCGCGCAGTGGCGGATCAGTCGCTGGCCTTTGACGGTAATGAGATCCGGGTCGCCGGGGCCGGCGCCGATGAAGTAAACGGTCATGACCGGCTCCTGTGAAAGGTGGGTGAGCGTCGCCCAGATGAAGATCGCTCATGATCCTGAGGGCGAATTATCGGGATTTACGACACGAGCGCCAATGCCAACGTGACGCTGGGGGCCTTTTGGCGGGAAATCAGCAGGGTTGCGGGCTTCGTGCCTAGCTGGTCGGCCAGGGCCAGGGCCGCGCTTTCGGCGACGCCGTAGCAGCCGGTGCGTTCGAAGGCAATTTCGGAGCGGTGACTGAGTCGATCCTGATAACCGGCCAACTGCTGGGCACTGAAGCAGGTCAGCGGCAGCGCCAGTTGCCTGGCCAATTCCAGCAAGCCCGACTCGTCACGCTTGAGATCGATGCTGGCCAGGGCCCGCACGTGATCAAGCGCAATGCCGTGGGCCAACAGCGTCTGGTCGAGCAATGCCCGTAACGTGCTGGCCGGGCAACCGCGTTGGCAGCCAAGGCCGACCACCAGTATCGGCCCGTTGCTCATGCGTCGTGGCGGGCTTGGCCGTCACGGCGAAACAGCCATGTGCTGATCAGGCCCAGGGCCAGCCAGAACGCGACGTTGGTCACTTGCGAGGCGATCTTGAATTGCGTTTCAAGCGCTTCGGGCGCCAGCATCGAGTGGACTTCAGGCTGCGGTGCACCGATGACATGGGGCACCAGCAACGTCGCCACGCCCAGCAACTTGAGCAGCCAATGCTTGCCGAAGGCGATCAGGGCGATGCCCACCGCCGTGGACGCCGCGGTGCCGATCCACCACATCTGCCGTTGGGCCAGGTCGGCCGCTGCGGTACCAGGCAGTTCCGGCGGCAGGCCAAGCGTCGGCGCCAAGACGAAAGTGGCATAACCGGCCAGGCCCCAGAGCAGGCCTTGGGACGTGCGAGTCGGTGCGCGCAAGGTGTACAGGCCCGCCAGCATCAGGGCAAAACCCACGGCGACCACCAGGTTGCCGCCAGTGGTGGACAGTACGCGCTGCCAACCGTCTTCCGGCTCCCAGGCCTCGGCATCATGGGTATGAGCCGCCCCGTCGGCGTGTTCATGGGCCTCGGTCGCCGGGGCCTTCTCGAAGGTTTCCGCCTGGAGAATCAGCGGCGATACCCAGAAACTTTGCAGCAGGGTCAGCAGCAGGGCGGCCAGCAAGCCGCTGAAACCAGCGGTCTGCGCGATACGCTTGATCATGGCGTCAGGTCTCAATGGCAAGGGAATGCGGCGCTGTGACGGGTATCGTGGGCGGCGTTGTGGACCGCTTCGATGTGAGAGAACCCGGCAAAATAGACCAGGCTCGCACCCAGGATCGAAGCGAAGATCGCGGCGCTCAGGCGTTGGCTCAGGGTGGTGGTGCTACTGGCGGTGCGGGCGGTGCTGCTGATGGTCGACATGGCGCTTCCCTCTGTTCTTGTTCAGTGGGTGATTCGAGCGCAATGAAACCCCAGGCGAAGGCCCGCCAGGATTCGAACAGCGCCCGCCCACCGCGGGTTGTTGGTGCATGAGTCATGGGCCGGTCTCCGGGCTCGCGAGGGGCGGGGCTTGCGCCTGGCCTGCAAGCGTCACCTTCCCATGTCCTGGGACACAGTGGTTCAGACGCTTCGCTCGCTTACCGTTGCGGGGGCAGCACCGGACTGACGTGGCCTTGGAGTAAAGCGCACGATTCACCGGTTTCCCGTTTCACCCTGTGAAGGGCACCCGTAACTAGGCGCACAGGAGAGCATGGGGAGGGGCGGGGCGTCAATGTACAAGGGCCGACGAGCGGGCTGTTGTGGCGAGGGAGCTTGCTCCCGCTGGGCAGCGCAGCGGCCCCCGGCTCTTTACGGTCGCTGCGCAACCGAGCGGGAGCAAGCTCCCTCGCCACAACAGCATCCTGCATCTTACTTGCGGAGATTGACCCGCCCCCACACCCTGCGTAGCCTTGCGCCTTCGAGGTTCTTCGGCACGTGCCGGAGCTAAGAAGGGAACGCGGTCCAAGCCGCGGCTGCCCCCGCAACTGTGAACGGTGCTGTTTCTGCAAGGCCACTGTGCATGCCCTTATTTAAACGGGCGCACGGGAAGGCGCAGCAATTGCCAGTCGAAAGATTGGCCCGCCGTCAGCCAGGAGACCTGCCTCGACACAGATTCTCACTACAACCGGGCGGGGTGATCCGGTGGCGAAATCTTCCGCGCGCGCCTGTGCCAGCGGTTGTCGTCCCGTTTGCCCGCCACCTTGCCAAAGGGCATCCGATGAAAACACTGGCCAAACTCCCCGTCACCATCGTCACCGGCTTCCTCGGCTCGGGTAAGACCACCTTGCTGCGGCACATGCTCGACAACGCCCAGGGCCGGCGTATCGCCGTGATCGTCAACGAGTTCGGCGAACTGGGCATCGACGGTGAGATCCTCAAGCAGTGCTCCATCGGTTGCACCGAAGAAGAAGCCAACGGCCGCGTCTACGAACTGGCCAACGGCTGCCTGTGCTGCACGGTGCAGGAAGAATTCTTCCCGGTGATGCGCGAACTGGTGGCCCGGCGTGGCGACCTCGACCATATCCTCATCGAAACCTCCGGCCTGGCCCTGCCCAAGCCGCTGGTCCAGGCCTTCCAATGGCCGGAAATCCGCAGTGCCTGCACCGTCGACGCAGTGATCACCGTGGTCGACAGTCCGGCCGTGGCCGCGGGCACCTTTGCCGCGTTCCCCGACCAGGTCGATGCCATGCGCAAACTCGATCCGAACCTGGACCACGAATCGCCGCTGCACGAACTGTTCGCCGACCAGTTGGCGAGCGCCGACCTGGTGATCCTCAACAAGGCTGACCTGATCAGCCCTGAAGACCTGGCCAAGGTTCGCCTGGAAGTCGCCGAAGAGCTACCGCCGGCGGTCAAGGTCATCGAGGCCAGCAGCGGTCGCCTGCCGCTGGACGTACTGATTGGCCTGGGCGCCGGTTCCGAAGAACACATCGACGGCCGCCACAGCCATCACGATCACCACCATGACGGCGACGATGACGACCACGATCATGACGCCTTCGATTCTATCTCCATCGAGCTGCCCCAGGCCGACGAAAGCCTGTTGCTCGACGCGCTGACGCAACTGGTGGTCCAGCACGGCGTACTGCGGGTCAAGGGTTTCGCGGCGATTCCGAACAAGCCGATGCGCCTTTTGATCCAGGGCGTCGGGACGCGTTTCGACAAGCATTTCGACCGCCAATGGGGCGCTGAGGAAGCGCGGGTCACCCGCCTGGTGCTGATCGGCCAAGCGCTCGACGCCGCGCTGCTCGAAGCGCAGTTGCGCGCCGCCCTCGGCGCCTAAGCCATGCACCTGCTCAGGACCCAGCCCGGCGGTTTCGTGTCGGATGACAACATTGCCGACCTGGGGCAAACCCCCGCCGAGCTGGTGATCCTGTGCAGCGGCGATTCCAGCCTGGCGCTGCTGGCCGAAGCGGCAAAGCAGTTGCCGGGCGATTATCCGCAGTTTCGCCTCGCCAACCCGATGCAGGTGCAGAACCATGCCTCGGTGGATCTGTATTTCGAAGACGTGCTGCGCCACGCCAAGGTCATCCTGTTGTCGCTGCACGGCGGCATCGGCTATTGGCGCTACGGCATCGAGCGCCTGATGGAACTGGCCGGGCGCGGGGTGAAGCTGATCCTGGTGCCGGGGGATGATCGTCCGGACCCGGAACTCAGCGACCTGAGCAACGTGCCCTTCGAGGACCGCGATCGGCTCTGGCAGTTCTTGCGCCAGGGCGGGCTGGGCAATGCCCTGGACCTGTTTCACAACCTGGGTAGCCAATGGTTCGGCCGCGATTATCCGTGGGCCGAACCGCAAGTCCTGCCACGCACGGCCATCTATCACCCGGGAAAGACCAACGCCAGCCTCGACGATTGGCAAGCCGACTGGCAGGCCGGACAACCGGTGGCGGCGGTGCTGTTTTATCGCTCTCACTTGCAAGCGGCGAACACCGCGTTCATCGACGTGTTTTGTCAGCGCCTGCAAGCGGCGGGGCTCAATCCGTTGCCGATTGCCGTGGCGAGCCTCAAGGAGCCCGGTTGCCTGGCGCTGGTCGAAGACTGGCTGGACGCGGTGGAGGCCGGGGTGATCCTCAATACCACCGGCTTCGCCCAATCCAGCCCGGAAGCGCCGCACCTGCGACCGTTCCGTCGCAACATTGCGGTGATCCAGGCGATCTGCGCCCAGGACAACGAACCGGGCTGGCGTGCAAGCGAGCAGGGCCTGGGCCCGCGAGACCTGGCGATGCACATTGCCTTGCCGGAGCTGGACGGGCGGATCATCAGCCGCCCGATCAGCTTCAAGGACCTGGCCTGGCGCAGCGAGCGCAGCCAGAGCGACGTGGTCTGTTATCGGGCTGTGCCTGAACGCATGGATTTTGTCGCCGAGCTGGCGCGGCGCTGGACAACATTGGCGCGTTTGCCCAACGCAGAAAAACGTGTGGCGTTGATCCTCGCCAACTACCCGACCCGGGATGGGCGCATCGGCAATGGCGTCGGCCTGGACACCCCGGCAGCGGCGTTGAATATCCTGCGGGCCATGCAGGCCGAGGGGTATCCGCTGCCGCCTGATTTGCCTGGGAGCGGTACCGCGTTGATCCAGCAGTTGCTCGGTGGTGTCAGCAACGACCTGGACAGCCTCGACCTGCGGCCATGTCACCAGAGCCTGGCCCTCGATGCCTATCAGGCCATGTTCGACGCGCTGCCCGAGGCCAATCGCCAAGCGGTGCTGGAGAGCTGGGGCGCGCCCGAGAACGATCCGATGTTCCGTGACGGCCGCCTGATGGTCGCCGGCCTGCGCCTGGGCCTGACGTTCGTCGGTATCCAGCCGGCCCGGGGTTATCAGGTCGATCCGAGTGCGGTGTACCACGACCCGGACCTGGTGCCGCCCCACGGTTACCTGGCGTTTTATTTCTGGTTGCGCAACACCTACGGCGTGCACGGGGTGATTCACGTTGGCAAGCACGGCAACCTTGAGTGGCTGCCGGGCAAGGGCGTCGGGCTCTCGGAGAGCTGCTGGCCGGACGCGCTGCTGGGGCCGCTACCGAACATCTATCCGTTCATCGTCAACGACCCGGGTGAGGGCGCCCAGGCCAAGCGTCGCACCCAGGCGGTAATCATCGACCACTTGATGCCGCCCCTGACCCGGGCCGAAACCTACGGACCGCTGCGCAACCTCGAGTTGTTGGCCGACGAATACTACGAGGCGCAATTGCTCGATCCGCGCCGTGCCCGGGAGCTGCAACGGGACATCCTCAACCTGGTGCGCGAGACGCATATCGACCGCGAACTGCAACTCGATGCCGGGCTCGACAGCGACGCCGATGCGGCGATCTGGCTGCCGCGCCTGGACACTTACCTGTGCGACTTGAAGGAGTCGCAGATCCGCGACGGCCTGCATATTTTTGGCGAGTCGCCCAGCGGACGGCTGCGCATCGACACCTTGCTGGCGTTGCTGCGCATTCCCCGGGGCGACGGCAAGGGCGCGCAGTCGAGTCTGTTGCGGGCGCTGGCCACGGCGTTCGGGCTGGGTTTCGATCCGCTGGATTGTGCCTTGGCCGAGCCCTGGACCGGCGAGTGTCCCGAGGCGTTGCGCCGGGTCAGCGCCGAGCCTTGGCGCACCGCCGGCGATACGCGCGAGCGCCTGGAATTGTTCGCCGCGCAGTTGATCGAGCAAGCACTGGACGGTGGGGTCGAGCAGCTCAATGCGCCGGGCTGGGAGACGGTGGCCGGCATCATCGAAAACCTGCGCTCCGTCGTGGCCCCGCGCCTGGACGCCTGCGGTCCGGCGGAAATCCGCGGCCTGCTCGATGCCTTGAACGGGCGCTTCGTGCCGGCCGGCCCCAGCGGCGCGCCGAGTCGCGGACGCCTGGATGTGTTGCCCACCGGACGCAATTTCTTCTCGGTGGACGTGCGCAACCTGCCGACCACCACGGCGTGGCGCATCGGTTTCCAATCAGCGAACCTGATCCTTGAACGGCACCTGCAGGACCACGGCGATCACCTGCGCCAGCTCGGCCTGTCGGTGTGGGGCACCGCCACCATGCGCACCGGTGGCGATGATATTGCCCAGGCCATGGCGCTGATGGGCGTGCGTCCGGTGTGGGCCACGGGCAGCCAGCGGGTCGATGATTTCGAGATCCTGCCGTTGAGCTTGCTGGACCGGCCTCGGGTCGATGTCACGCTGCGGGTGTCCGGGTTCTTCCGGGACGCCTTTGCCAACCTGATCCGCTTGTTCGATGCCGCCGTGCAGGCCGTCGCCGCCCTTGATGAGCCGGACGACCTGAACCCCTTGGCGGCCAAGGTCCGCGGCGAATGCGAGGCCTTGTTGGCGTCGGGCCTGGAGCCGGAAGCGGCGGCGCGCCAGGCCGGCTGGCGGATCTTCGGCGCCAAGCCCGGGGCCTATGGCGCGGGCGTGCAGGGCGCGATTGATGGGCGCTTGTGGCAGAGCCGCGAGGATCTGGCCGAGGTATACCTGAACTGGGGCGGTTACGCCTACGGCGCCAGCGATGAAGGCACTGCCGCCCGGGGGCAGTTCTCCCGACGTCTGAGCCAGGTGCAAGCGGTGCTGCAGAACCAGGACAACCGCGAGCATGACCTGCTCGATTCCAATGATTACTACCAGTTCCAGGGCGGCATGCTGGCGGCGGTCGAGACTCTCGGTGGAGTCGCGGCGGCCAGTTACCATGGCGACCACAGCCAGCCAGACTTGCCCAAGATCCGCACCCTGAAAGAAGAGCTCAACCGCGTCATCCGTTCCCGCGCAGCGAATCCGAAGTGGATCGACGGCGTGAAGCGTCACGGCTATAAAGGCGCGTTCGAACTGGCGGCGACGGTGGACAACCTGTTCGCCTTCGACGCCACCACCCGGTTGATCGACGATCACCAGTACGCCTTGCTGGCCGATGCCTACCTGCTCGACCCGGACACCCGGGATTTCGTCCGCCAGCACAACCCCGACGCCCTGCGGGACATGACCGAGCGCATGCTCGAAGCGCAGCAGCGGGGGATGTGGCAGGCGCCGGGGGAGTACCGCGAGGCGTTGGAGAATTTGTTGTTGGACATTGAAGAGGATGGTTGAAATGAGGACAACAGGCGCGCACTTGTGGCGAGGGAGCTTGCTCCCGCTCGGCTGCGCAGCAGTCGTCGTTCTGGAAGGGCACTGGGACCCCAGGTTCTGGGGGCCGCTTCGCGCCCCAGCGGGAGCAAGCTCCCTCGCCACAGGGGAACCTCGCACATTCATGAGACCTTCAGCATGACTCACACTCCCCATTTCCCGCTCTCCGCCGTGGTCGGCGCCGATGACCTGAAACTGGCCCTGTGCCTGGCCGCGATCGATCCGAAAATCGGCGGTGTGCTGATTGAAGGCCCGCGGGGCATGGCCAAGTCCACCTTGGCCCGGGGCCTGGCGGACTTGCTGGCCAGCGGTCAGTTCGTCACCTTGCCCCTCGGTGCTACCGAAGAGCGGCTGGTGGGCACCCTGGACCTGGACGCAGCGCTGGGGGAGGGTCGCGCGCAGTTTTCTCCCGGCGTGTTGGCCAAGGCCGACGGTGGCGTGTTGTACGTCGATGAAGTGAACCTGCTGCCCGATCATCTGGTGGACCTGCTGTTGGACGTGGCCGCCAGCGGCACCAACCTGATCGAGCGTGACGGCATTTCCCATCGGCATCCGGCGCGCTTTGTGCTGATCGGCACCATGAATCCGGAAGAAGGCGAACTGCGCCCGCAGTTGCTCGATCGGTTCGGTTTGAACGTGGCCCTCGACGGTCACACCGCGCCGACTGAGCGTGGGCAGATCATTCGCCGGCGGTTGGATTTCGACAGTGATCCGGCGGCGTTCTGTGCGCAGTGGGAGAGCGCTCAACAGCAGTTGCGTGACCGTTGCCAACAGGCGCGCAACCGGTTGGCCGGGATTGCCCTGGATGATGCCGCGCTGGCGCAGATCACCGAGCGCTGCTTTGCCGCCGGTGTCGATGGCTTGCGCGCCGACCTGGTCTGGCTGCGGGCGGCCCGGGCCCATGCCGCGTGGCGCGGGGCCGATGCCATCGCGGATGAAGACATCGATGCGGTCGCCGAGTTTGCCTTGCGGCACCGGCGGCGCGGGCATTCGGCACCGGCACCGTCCCAGGCGCCGACCGGCGCGGAAAAAACTGCTGAACCCAACGAAGGCCAAGGCCAGTGGGGTGATCTGCCGGCCCGGGCATTGCCGACCGGTGCCCGGCGTGACGTGCCGAGCTGGCCAAAAAAGCCCTAGGCATTCGCCCTCGTTCAACGGCGGGGGCGAATGCCAGACCCCGTGCAGGACAGTTGGAGCAAGGACGCCAGGGCCGCAGCAAAGCCGCGGCCAGCGGTGCGGTGAACTGGCCCGGGACGTTGCTCCATGGCCGACCGCGCCTGCGTGAGGACCTGCGCTGGCACGGTCGTCATCGGTCGCCCCATGAGCTGTGGCTGGTCATCGTCGATGCGTCGGCTTCGACCCGGCGTCATCGCGCCTTGAGTGACGGCAAGGGCCTGCTGGCGCAGTTGTTCGACGACGCCTACCGACAACGCGCGCGCTTGGCGCTGTTGACGGCCAGCGGCACGCTCCCCAATTGGCAGGTGCAAGGGCTCAAGGCCTCGGCGGGCCTGCGCGCCTGGCTCGATGGGTTGGGTGCCGGTGGCGGAACGCCGTTGCTGGCGGCGCTGAACGAGGCCGGGCGCTGGCTGGTGGCGCGCCGCAAGCGCTACCCGGCGGAGCAGCAACGGGTGTTGGTGATGACCGACGGACGAGTCAAGGAGGGGCTTTCACCGCCGCTTCTCGATTGCCCATGCCTGTTGATCGACATCGAGAGAGGCCCGATCCGCCTGGGCCGGGCCCGGCAGTTGGCGGGGCAGTTGCAGGCTGAGTATTGGCATATTGACGAAGAGTCACCTGGCTGAGGTAAGCATTGATTGCTGCACTATGCTCAGGCAGCCCCTCACAGGAGTGAACCATGCGCGTACTCGTCACCAACGCCCAGGACGATTTTCGGGTCAAGGCCTATGCCGGCACCAACGGCGTACTGCTCGCCATGGATCTGGCCGAACCCCGGCGCAAGGGCTTGCTGGGCTTTGCCATCGAGAAGCAGCAGGGCGACAAACCCTGGCTGTTCCTGTTCAACAGCCTGACCTTCCCCGACAAGGCCCACACGTTTCCCCAGTTCCACGCCACCCCCAGCGACAAGGCGCCGTTGCAGAAATTTCGCTGGGCCGACTACGCCGTCAACCCCGGTGTGACGATCCACTACCGCGTGCACCTGGCTTATGGCAGTCCCGACGCGCCACAGCTGGGGGAATCCCTGGCCGTCACGGTCACCAGCGACGACGGTCAGCCAATCAACCAGCGAGTGATCTTCAATCGGGCCGTGGCCGCCAGCCAGGCGTTCCAGCGCAAGTTTCCCGACGTGGACGCTTTGATTAGCGCCAACAAAAACCTGTCCATCGATGACTGGCCCGATGCCCCGCGCCGTTGGTTGGAAAATGGCTTGCTGGGGCGCTTGACCGGTTTCATCGACCGGGCGCTGGATGCCCACTGGGCCCTGGACGTCGCCATCTATGAATACGAATTGCCGGTGATCGTCGACGCGGTCAACGCCGCTCACGTGCGCGGCGCACAAGTTCGCGTGCTTTACCACGCCGAGCCAGGCGACGACACCACGCTGCGCAACGAAGCCAACCTGGAAAAATTGCCGGCGGCCAACAAGCGTGGGCGGGTCACCCATAACATTTTCCACGACAAGTTCATTGTGTTGAGCAAGGTCGATGGCGGCGGTGCGTTACAACCGGAGGCGGTGTTGTGCGGCAGTACCAACTTCACCGCCAACGGCGTCTACCGCCAGGCCAATGTGGTCCATGTGCTGGACGATCCGCGGGTGAGCGACAGCTATCGCCAGGTGTTCGAGCAGATCTGGGCCGTACCGCAGGACGTCGGGACCACCCGTGAGTGGATCAATCAGAACAATCCCATGGTCCCGGAGGAACAGTTGTTCATCGGTTTTTCGCCACGCACAGGAGAGGGCGACCTGGACCGCTTCGTCGACATCATCAACGCGGCCCGAAAGGACCTGTTGTTCGTCACCGCATTCGTCTTGCCCGACCGGATTCTTGACGCCGTGCTCGGCCAACCCAATGACGACGTGCTGCGCTACGGCCTGCAAAACACCAAGAGCCGCATCACCGGCTTCCATGCCGACCGCACCGCTGAATTCGCCGCCACCGCACTGCTCAACACCGGCCTGGAAGGCTGGCTCAAGGAAAACATGAAAGGCCAGAAGGGCAACCTGCTGGTGCACACCAAGGCCATCGTCACCGACTTCACCAGCGACACGCCGACCATCATCAGCGGCAGCCACAACCTCAGCGCTGCCGCCAGCAGCGGCAACGACGAGAACTACCTGATCATCCAGGGCGACACCGACCTGGCCGACCGCTACGGATTGGAATTGCTGCGTTTCTATGAGCATTACCGCTTTCGCTACTTTGCGAAAAAACTCGCCCTCAAGCAGGTCAAGCCACTGGCGGTGGATGACAGCTGGAGTGATGACTATTACCGCGAGGGGGATTTGCGGATGTTGTCCAGGGTGAGGTTTTGCGGGCGCTGAGCAGTGGCAAGGGGTGTTTTAGAGTGCTATTTTTAGCGCTATTAAGAGTACTCAAGGACTCGTTTCATGACACATATCGTGCTTTCCCAAGTAGTCGCCAGCATTTCTGAACTCAAGAAAAACCCAATGGGCACCGTTGCTGCCGGTGGAGGATTATCTGTAGCGATCCTCAATCGTAATGAGCCCGCGTTCTATTGCGTCCCTGCCAGGGAATATGAAGCCATGATGGACCGGCTTGAGGACATGGAGTTGGCTGCTCTTTGCCGCGAGCGTGAAAACGATCCAACGATCAAGGTTTCTCTCGATGACCTATGAGTTGGAATTTTCCGATAAGGCATGGAAGGAATGGCAGAAATTGGGGGCAACACTCAGGGAGCAATTCAAAAAAAAGCTTGAAGAGCGACTGGTGAATCCACATGTCCAAGCGGACCGTCTCACCGGGTTGGGCAACGCTTATAAAATAAAGCTGCGCAGTGCGGGTTATCGATTGGTTTACCGCGTGGTAGATGATGTGTTGGTCGTCACGGTGATTGCAGTGGGTAAGCGTGAGCGCGGCCAGGTTTATGACGAGGCAGCCAGGCGGTGATGGCCAAATTTTCCCGATAGCGTTTGTGGAATTCTTTCCAGTGCTAGCATAGAGCCATCTATCAGCCAGGAAGCTGCCATGAACTGCTGTCACGGAACGTCCGCTTTACTTCGCACCTGTGTCGCGATCCTGTTGTTGGTCCTGGGCACTTCGGCCCTTGCCGCCAATCAACCTTGTTCCGGGCGCAAGGGCGGGATCGCCGGGTGTGATGGCGATACCTTCCTCTGCAACGACGGCTCGATCAGTGCTTCGAAGAAGTCCTGTTCCGCTGTGCTGGGGCTTCGCAACGAGGCCCGGCCGCAGTCGTTGCTCAAGTCCGCCGACGGTTGCCAGTGCGGCAGTGGCAATTACTGTGTCGGCCCCCGGGGCGGGGTCTATTGCCTCACACCTGGCGGCAGCAAGAGCTACAAGCGCAAATAGCCCAGGTACACCGCCGAACAATGGTGGGAGCAAGCTCGCTCCCACAGGGTATCCATTTACAACTCCAGCGTGGCTCCGTTTCGGTGCGCCGGGTACCCGGTTTGGGGCCTTGTTACCCGTGCCTCGTAGCCAACGGTAGCAACACCCTTCGAATGCGGACGCTGCTGCCCGCAGGTCTGTTTTTCCCATCTCCCTGATTTCCCTGACTTTCCATTTTTCTCACCCATGCGCTCCAAGCCTGTGGCACACTTTCTGCTGTCTATTCCGTTGTTACATACCATATTCCGGTATAGCGGAATAAACTCAATCTGGAGTGCTTGCCATGCAACGCCGACCTTCCTTGTTCAAAGCGTGTGTTTTTCTCTTCGCGGCCACGACGGCTGCACTGGGTGTCGCCCAGGCGGCCGACAGCAAGCTGGATAGCGTGCTGCAGCGGGGGAAATTGATCGTGGGCACGGGCAGTACCAATGCGCCGTGGCACTTCCAGGGAGCGGATGGCAAGTTGCAGGGCTTTGATATCGATATCGCGCGGATGGTCGCCAAAGGCCTGTTCAACGACCCGGAGAAGGTCGAGTTCGTGGTGCAGTCTTCCGATGCGCGCATCCCCAACCTGTTGACCGACAAAGTCGACATGAGCTGCCAGTTCATCACCGTCACCGCCAGCCGCGCCCAGCAAGTGGCGTTCACCTTGCCGTACTACCGCGAAGGCGTGGGCCTGCTGCTGCCGGCCAACAGCAAGTACAAGGAAATCGAAGACCTCAAGGCAGCGGGCGATGACGTCACCGTGGCGGTGCTGCAGAACGTCTACGCCGAGGAGCTGGTGCATCAGGCATTGCCCAAGGCCAAGGTCGACCAGTACGACAGCGTTGACCTGATGTACCAAGCGGTGAACTCCGGCCGCGCCGATGCCGCCGCCACCGACCAGTCCTCGGTCAAATACCTGATGGTGCAGAACCCCGGCCGTTATCGCAGCCCGGCCTACGCCTGGAGCCCACAAACCTACGCCTGTGCGGTCAAGCGCGGCGACCAGGACTGGCTGAACTTCGTCAACACGACCTTGCATGAAGCCATGACCGGCGTGGAATTCCCCACCTACGCCGCATCGTTCAAGCAGTGGTTCGGTGTGGACCTGCCGTCGCCAG
Source organism: Pseudomonas sp. NFACC51 (assembly GCF_900103575.1). Classification (NCBI taxonomy): domain Bacteria; kingdom Pseudomonadati; phylum Pseudomonadota; class Gammaproteobacteria; order Pseudomonadales; family Pseudomonadaceae; genus Pseudomonas; species Pseudomonas sp. NFACC51. The sequence continues at coordinate 226,947 of NZ_FMXH01000001.1, forward strand.
CGATTGGTTTCCCTGTTGAATTCAAATGACCCTGTGAGCCCGGGGCGCCCCTTGCGGGCGCTTCGTCGAAGGTACTGCCGACCATGAATTATCAGTTGAACTTTGCCGCCGTCTGGCGCGATTTCGACACGCTGCTGGCGGGGCTTGGCCTGGGGCTTTCCCTGGCGCTGGTGTCGATCGCCATCGGTTGCGTGATCGGCCTGGCGATGGCGTTTGCGCTGCTGAGCAAGCATCGGGTCCTGCGGGTGCTGGCGTCGGTGTATGTCACGGTGATCCGCAATACACCGATCCTGGTGTTGATCCTGCTGATCTACTTTGCCTTGCCGAGCCTGGGCATCCGCCTGGACAAGCTGCCGTCGTTCGTCATCACCCTCTCGCTGTACGCCGGGGCCTACCTGACCGAAGTGTTTCGCGGCGGACTGTTGAGCATTCACAAGGGACAGCGTGAAGCGGGGCTGGCCATCGGTCTTGGCGAGTGGCAGGTGAAGGCCTACGTCACCGTGCCGGTGATGCTGCGCAACGTGTTGCCGGCCTTGTCGAACAACTTCATTTCGCTGTTCAAGGACACCTCCCTGGCGGCGGCGATTGCCGTGCCGGAGCTGACCTATTACGCCCGCAAGATCAACGTGGAGAGCTACCGGGTGATCGAAACCTGGCTGGTGACCACGGCCCTGTATGTCGCGGCCTGTTACCTCATTGCCATGGTGCTGCGGTATTTCGAGCAACGCCTGGCGATTCGCCGTTAGGAGTCTCCCATGTACGAATCACCCAGTTGGTTGCATGAGTTATGGGTCGCCCGGGACACCCTGTGGGCCGGTTTCCTGACCAGTGTGCAGTGTTCGCTGTTGGCGATTGTGTTGGGCACGCTGATCGGTCTGGTGGCCGGCCTGGTGCTGACCTATGGCCGGACCTGGATGCGCGCGCCGTTTCGCTTCTACGTCGACCTGATCCGCGGCACGCCGGTGTTCGTGCTGGTGCTGGCCTGCTTCTACATGGCCCCGGCCCTGGGCTGGCAGATCGGCGCGTTCCAGGCCGGCGTGCTGGGCTTGACGCTGTTCTGCGGCTCCCACGTGGCCGAGATCGTGCGCGGGGCCTTGCAGGCCTTGCCCCGTGGGCAGATGGAGGCGAGCCAGGCCATCGGCCTGACGTTTTACCAGTCGCTGGGCTATGTGCTGTTGCCCCAGGCCTTGCGGCAAATCTTGCCGACCTGGGTCAATTCCTCCACCGAGATCGTCAAGGCCTCGACCCTGCTGTCGGTGATCGGCGTCGCCGAATTGCTGCTCAGCACCCAGCAGATCATCGCCCGGACCTTCATGACCCTGGAGTTTTACCTGTTCGCCGGGTTTCTCTTTTTCATCATCAATTACGCCATCGAATTGCTCGGACGGCACATTGAAAAGCGGGTGGCCTTGCCATGACTGATATTTCGACTCCTTCCAACACCCAACCGCTGTTGGACATTCGCGGCCTGCGCAAACAATACGGCCCGCTGGAAGTGCTCAAGGGCGTGGACCTGAGCATGCAGCGCGGCAACGTGGTCACGCTGATCGGCTCCAGCGGTTCGGGCAAGACCACGCTGCTGCGCTGCGTGAACATGCTCGAGGAATTCCAGGGCGGGCAGATCATGCTCGACGGCGAGTCCATCGGTTACGACGACATCGACGGCAAGCGTGTGCGCCACGCCGAAAAAGTCATCGCCCGGCACCGTGCGATGACCGGCATGGCCTTCCAGCAATTCAACCTGTTCCCGCATTTGACCGCGTTGCAGAACGTCACCCTGGGCCTGCTCAAGGTGAAAAAACTGCCCAAGGATGAAGCGGTGGCCCTGGCCGAGAAATGGCTGGAGCGGGTGGGCTTGTTGGAGCGGCGCGATCACTTTCCCGGCCAGTTGTCTGGCGGTCAGCAGCAGCGCGTGGCGATTGCCCGGGCGATTGCGATGAACCCCAGCCTGATGCTGTTCGACGAAGTGACTTCGGCCCTGGACCCGGAGCTGGTCGGCGAGGTGCTGAACGTGATCAAGGGCCTGGCCGAAGACGGCATGACCATGCTGCTGGTGACCCACGAAATGCGCTTTGCCTTCGAGGTCTCCGACAAGATCGTGTTCATGAATCAGGGCCGCATCGAAGAGCAAGGGCCACCGAAGGAATTGTTCGAACGGCCACAGTCGCCACGCCTGGCGGAATTCCTCAAGAACACCCGTTTTTAATTTTATTCAGTAAGGAGAAACACCCATGAGCATTACGCGCTACGGCACCGGCAGCTCCGCAGGCGGCGGTCAGCCACGGCCATTCGCCCGCGCCGTGGAAGCCGATGGCTGGCTGCACGTGTCCGGCCAGGTGCCGGCGGTGAACGGCGAGATCATTGTCGGCGGGATCGTCGAGCAGACCCACCAGACCATGAAGAACCTGATCGCGATTCTCCAAGAGGCCGGTTACGACCTCAAGGACGTGGTGCGCTGCGGCGTGTGGTTGGATGACCCGCGGGATTTCTGGAGTTTCAACAAAGTATTCAGCGAGTACTTCAGCCCGGAACACGCCCCGGCCCGGGCCTGTGTGCAGGCGAGCATGATGGTCGATTGCAAGGTCGAGATCGATTGTGTGGCCTACAAGAAAAAAGGGTGAACAGGATATTCTGGCGAATTCGCTTTTGTGGCGAGGGAGCTTGCTCCCGCTCGGCTGCGCAGCAGTCGCAAGAAATTGGGCCTGCTGCGCAGGCCAGCGGGAGCAAGCTCCCTCGCCACAATAAAGATACATGCGACTATGAGTGAAACTTCAGGAACCGAAGACATGACCGAAGACACCATCAAACGCCGGGCCCGAGGATTGGATAGGGCGTTCGATATCCTCGACTTCCTCAAGGAAATCGGCCAGCCGCTGCGCCCGAACGATATTGCCAGCGGCATCGGCAGCCCCAAGTCCACGGTCTATGAACTGGTGGCGTCGCTGCTGGAGCGGCACATCCTCGAGCCGGTGGGCAAGGACGGTCACGTCTACCTGGGCCGCCAGCTGTATTTTCTCGGGCAGGCACACCTGCGGCATTTCGACCTGAGCCGCGAGGCTGACCAGGCCTTGCAGGAGATCGTGCGCCAGACCCGGGAAACGGCGCAGATGTGCCTGCTCAACGGGCGCAAATACACCGTCGCGCTGATGAAGGAAGGCGAGCGGCATTTTCGCATTTCATCGGACATCGGGGAAAATGCGCCAATCCCGTGGACGGCGTCCGGGCGTCTGCTGCTGGCGCATTTGAGTGACCAGCAGATCGTCGACCTGATCGACCCTGACGACTTCATTTTGCCGGACGGCGATCGCCTGCCCCTGGAGCAATTCCTCAAGGAAATCCGCCAGGCCGGCATCGATGGTTTTTTCTCCTTCGACAGTGTCGCCGACACCTTCACCCACTGCTTTGCCGCACCGGTCAAAAACCCCGACGGCGTGGCCATCGCCACCCTGTGCATCGTCGCCCCACGGGCCGACGCCAAGAACAATTACGCCGACTACCGCCGGGTGCTGATCGAAAGCGCCAACAACCTGGCCCGGCGCATCAATGAATAGATAACCGCGGCTGCGAGCGGTCGCGTGCGAGGAGTACCAACATGTCTTCTGTCATTCCCAATGCTGGCGTAGAGAAGGGTGCGGCCACCGTCGGCGCTCATTTGCTCAAGGACGTCAGCCTGCCGGCACTGGTGTTGCACCGCGCGGCGCTGGAGCACAACATTCGCTGGATGCAAGCGTTCGTCACCGACAGCGGCGCCGAACTGGCCCCCCACGGCAAGACCAGCATGACCCCGGCGCTGTTTCGACGCCAGCTCGATGCCGGTGCCTGGGGCCTGACCCTCGCCAGCGCCGTGCAGACCCGTGCCGCTTATGCCCATGGTGTGCGCCGAGTGTTGATGGCCAACCAATTGGTGGGCACGCCAAACATGGCGCTGATCGCCGATCTGCTGGCTGACCCGGCGTTCGAATTCCATTGCATGGTTGATCATCCGGACAACGTCGCGGACCTGGGGGCGTTCTTCGCCTCGCGCGGTATGAAGCTGAACGTGATGATCGAGTACGGCGTGGTCGGCGGTCGTTGTGGCTGCCGGACCGAAGCCGAGGTGTTGGCCCTGGCCGAGGCGATCCAGGCGCAACCGGCGTTGGCGTTGACCGGTATCGAAGGCTACGAAGGGGTGATCCACGGTGACCACGCCATCAGTGGCATTCGTGCGTTCGCAGCGTCCCTGGTGCGGTTGGCGGTGCAGTTGCAGGACAACGGCGCGTTCGCCATCGACAAACCGATCATCACCGCCTCGGGGTCGGCCTGGTATGACCTGATCGCCGAATCCTTCGAAGCCCAGAATGCCCATGGGCGTTTCCTCAGCGTGCTGCGTCCCGGCAGTTACGTGGCCCATGACCACGGCATCTACAAAGAAGCCCAGTGCTGCGTGCTGGAGCGGCGCAGCGATTTGCACGAAGGCCTGCGCCCGGCGCTGGAAGTCTGGGCCCATGTGCAATCGCTGCCGGAGCCGGGCTTCGCGGTGATCGCCCTGGGCAAGCGCGACGTGGCCTACGACGCCGGATTGCCGGTCCCCCTCAAGCGCTACCAGCCCGGATCGGACACGGTAGCGGCTGACGATGTGAGTGGCTGCAAGGTGACGGCGGTGATGGACCAGCATGCGTTCATGAATGTGGCGGCAGGGGTTGAGCTGCGTGTGGGCGACATCATTTCGTTTGGCACTTCACACCCGTGCCTGACGTTCGACAAGTGGCGGGTGGGATGCCTGGTGGATGAGCAATTGCGGGTGGTCGAGAGCATGGAGACTTGTTTCTAAGGCTTGAGATCGAGTCGCGGCTATCGCGAGCAAGCCCGCTCCCACACTGGATTGTTGTGAATACAGAATCTGTGATCTCCCTGTGGGGGGGTGCTTGCTCGCGATAGCGGCCTGCCAGACACCGCTGAATTATCAGGATCATCCATGAGCAACCCCAAACCCCGCATCGCCCTGATCGGCGAATGCATGATCGAACTGCAACAACGCGCCGATGGCAGCCTGCTGCAAAGCTTCGGCGGCGATACCCTGAACACCGCGGTGTACCTGGCCCGCGCCTTGGGCGACAGGGGCACGGTGGATTACGTCACGGCCCTGGGCGATGACAGTTTCAGCGATGCCATGTGTGAAAACTGGGCCGCCGAGAACATCGGGCTGCAACGGGTCCAGCGCTTGCCTGGACGCCTGCCGGGTTTGTATTGCATCCAGACTGACGCGGCGGGGGAGCGGCGATTCCTGTACTGGCGCAACGAGGCGGCGGTGCGCGATTGTTTTACCACCCCGGCCGCCGCACCGATCCTGGCCGCATTGCCGGATTACGAGGTGCTGTACTTCAGCGGCGTCACCCTGGCGGTGCTCGGCGAGCAGGGGCGTGGCAAACTCATCGAAACCCTGGTCGAAGCACGTCGGCGCGGGGCGCTGGTGGTGTTCGACAATAACTTCCGGCCCCGGCTCTGGGCCTCGATCGAAGCGGCGCGGGTGGCGTATCGCAGCGTCTTGCCCTATGTGGAACTGGCGCTGCTGACCGTAGAGGACGAGCAGGCATTGTTCGGTCATGCCGACAGCGAAGCGGTGTTCGCCGCCTATGCGCAGCTTGGCACCCCCGAGGTGGTACTCAAGCGCGGTGCCGAGGCCTGCCTGATTCGTTGCGACGGCCAGTCCTATGAAGTCCCTGCCTTGCGGGTCGAGCGCGTTGTGGACACCACGGCGGCGGGAGACTCCTTCAGTGCTGCGTACCTGGCGAGTCGTTTGCTGGGCGGCAGCCCGGCGGAGGCGGCCGAGGCAGGGCACCTGTTGGCGAGCCGGGTGATCCAGGTACCGGGGGCGTTGATGCCCAAGGACTGACGGCACAAAAGTTGCTTTCCCTGTGGCGAGGGAGCTTGCTCCCGCTGGCCTGCGAAGCAGGCCCAATAAGCGATTGGCGGCTACTGCGCAGCCGAGCGGGAGCAAGCTCCCTCACCACAGGGACGGTGTTCGCAACACACCATCGTTTCAATCCCGGTAGAACACCTGCACCAGGTGATACCCGAACTTGCTCTTGATCGGCCCGTGCACCACCCGCAGCGGTTTCTTGAAAATCACCGCATCGATCACGCCGACCATCTGCCCCGGCCTTACCTCACCCAAATCGCCGCCGCGTTTGCCCGAAGGGCAGGTGGAGTATTTCTTGGCCAGCACATCGAAGGCTTCGCCCTTGGCGATGCGTTGCTTGAGCTGTTCGGCTTCTTCGGCGGTTTTCACCAGGATATGGCGGGCTTGGGCTTTCATTGCTGCGGTGACCTGAACGGTGCGACGGGGCGGCGATTATGCCTCAAGTCAGTTGCCATGGTTGATCATCGTCCGGATCTTGTTGGCCAGCAGATCCAGGGTGAACGGCTTGGCGACCATGTCCATGCCTTGTTCGAGGAACCCCTGGCGTTCGGCGGCTTTCTGCGCGTAACCGGTCATGAACAGCACTTTCAGCCCCGGGCGGTGCTGGCGGGCGATTTCCGCCAGTTGCCGGCCATTCATGCCCGGTAGCCCGACGTCGGTCACCAGCAGGTCGATGCGCTGGTCCGATTCCAGCATGGGCAGGGCCGTCATGGCGTCCCGTGCTTCCAGGGCGGTGTAGCCCAAGGCTTGCAACAGGTCGAGCACCAGCATGCGCACGGCGGGTTCATCCTCTACCAGCAACACGGTCTCCCCGGCGATGGCCGGCGGTACGACGACCGTCTCTGGCGTCTCGGGTGGTTGGGCCGACGAAGCGTGCAAGCGCGGCAGGTACAGCTGCACCCGCGTACCTTGGCCCGGCACACTGTCCAGGTTGAGGTGTCCACCCGACTGCTGGGCAAAGCCGTAGATCATCGACAAGCCCAGGCCGGTGCCTTGGCCGATAGGCTTGGTGGTGAAGAACGGATCGAAAGCCTTGGCCAGCACGGCGGGGGTCATGCCGCTGCCGTTGTCACTGACGGCGATCATCACGTAATCCCCGGCCTTGACCGGCTCCAGGGTGTTGATGTCCGTACCGTCGAGATAGACATTGGCGGTTTCGATGATCAATTCGCCGCCCTCGGGCATGGCATCGCGGGCGTTGATCACCAGGTTGAGCAGGGCGTTTTCCAACTGGCTGGCGTCGGTGTTGACCGGCCACAGCTCGCTGGCCAGTTGCAGCCGCAGCACGATGTGATCGCCGGTGGTACGGCTCAGCAGGTCTTCGAGCGAATGCACCAGGTCATTGGCGTCCAGCGGTTTGCGGTCCAGGGACTGGCGCCGGGAAAAAGCCAGCAGCCGATGGGTCAGGGCCGCCGCGCGGTTGGCCGAGGAAACCGCCGCTTCGGTGAAGCGCCCGATCTCGGCGGCGCGGCCGGCGGCGATGTAGCGTTGCATCAGGTCGAGGCTGCCGAGGATGCCGGTGAGCATGTTGTTGAAGTCATGGGCAATGCCGCCCGTGAGCTGGCCGACGGCTTCCATTTTCTGCGCATGGCGCAAGGCTTCTTCGGCGCGCTCGCGTTCGAACATCTCGCTTTGCAGGCGGTGATTGGCTTCGGCCAATTGCTGGGTACGGGCGATGACGCGTTCTTCCAGTGTTTCGTTGAGGTTGCGCAGGGCCTCCTCGGTTTTTCGGCTCTCGGTTTCGTCGATCACGAAGATGTAGAAACCGTTCACCGCACCGTCCGCGCCATGGCGAGGCAGGTAGTTGATCAGCGAATGGCGCGGGCGCCCGTCGCGATGGTCCATCTGCACGGTGAAGCTGCACGGCTTGCCGGCCAGGGCATCGGCGATCTGCTGGGCGCGGGCGGCATAGGCCTCTTCGCCGAGCACTTCACGGATGGTCTTGCCGTAGAGCTCCTGCGGGGTCAGGCCGTACCAGTCCAGGTAAGCGCTATTGTTCAGACGGAAACGCTCTTCGCGGTCCACGTAGCTGATGAGGATCGGCATGGCATTGATGATCAACTGCAGCTCGGTCTGGCTCTGGCGCAGGGCTTGCTCGGTGCGCTTGCGTTCGGTCAGGTCCAGCGCCGCGCCAAGAAAACGCTTGGGTCGGCCGTGGCGATCCTTGTAGCAACGGCCGCGCACGTACACCCAGCGCAACTCATCGTCGGGCTGCAGCAGTCGGTACTCCTCGGCGTATTCGGTGCCATGGGTGATGCAGTGCTTGATGCTGCGGGCAACCATCGCCCGGTCCTCGGGGTGCACGCCTTCGAGGTAGGCACTGATAGGCAACTGGCGTGACAGGCTGGGGTCGACGCCATGCAACAGGGCGAAGTGTGCATCGGCAATAAAGCGGTCTTCGCTGATGTCCCAATCCCAGGTGCCCAGCGCATCGGCGGCGGCCAGGGCCAATTGCAGGCGTTCTTCGCTTTCGTGCTGGGCCTTGAGGCTGGCCTCGGAGCGGCGTTCGAACTCCATGGCCAGGCGGCGGCGTTCGCTGGTCTCGATGGCGGTGACCAGGATGCCGGCGACGCTGTTGCTTTCGTCACGCACCGGGCTGTAGGTCAGGTCCAGCCAGACATCACAGAGACGGCCGGCGAAGGGTACGCGCCATTGCTGGTCGCGGCAGGAGTGTGTCTGGCCTTGCAACACCCGGTGATAAATCCCTTCGGTCGTACTCTTGAGTTCGGGCCATGCTGTATGGGTCGGTTGGCCGAATGCCCGGGGGTGCTTGTCACCGGCCAGTCGGCCGAAGGCGTCGTTGTAGAGATGGGACAGCTGCGGTCCCCACAGCAAGGCCATCGCCATGGGCGAATGGAGCATGATGTCCACGGCGGTGCGCAGGCTCTGGGGCCAGTTCTGGGCAGCGCCCAGCGGGGTCAGGGTCCAGTCCACCTGGCTGATCAGGCGCTGTATATCGCTGCCGGCGGGTGTCGCGTGCATCAGGCGACCCCTGGCTGTCGTGTCTGTACCACGGCGTCTACTATCCTTTGAGGAACGTAAGTGCAGGTGGGTCTGAAGAGGTTCATGTTCGGCTCAGCTTGTTTCATTGGTGTCTCGCGGAAGTTTCAGTCCATGGAAATCGATCCGTTGTTGCGAATCCTGGCGAGCCAGAATGGTTCCGACCTTTACATGTCCACGGGGGCGCCGCCGTGCGCGCGTTTCGAGGGGGTGCTCAAACCCTTGGGTAACGAGGCGTTCAAGGTCGGCGACATTGCCAGGCTCGCCGGGTCTCTGATGGACGCCGAACAGCGCCTTGAGTTCGATCGGGAGTTGGAAATGAATCTGGCGATCTCCCTGGCCGGCGTCGGGCGGTTCCGGGTCAATATCTTCAAGCAGCGCAATGACGTGTCCATGGTGATTCGCAACGTCAAGCTGGACATCCCGCGCTTCGAAGACCTGAAACTGCCTCGAGTGCTTTTAGACACCATCATGCAGAAACAGGGGTTGATGCTGTTCGTCGGTGCGACGGGCTCGGGCAAGTCGACCTCCCTGGCGGCGCTGATCGATTACCGCAATCGCAACAGCAGCGGCCACATCATCACCATCGAGGACCCGGTGGAGTATATCCATCGGCACAAGAAATCCATCATCAATCAACGGGAAGTCGGTGTCGACACCCGCAGTTTCCATGCAGCCCTGAAAAACACGCTGCGCCAGGCGCCGGACGTGGTGCTGATCGGCGAAATCCGTGATCGGGAAACCATGGAGCATGCCTTGGCCTTCGCCGACACCGGGCACCTGGTGATTTCCACCTTGCATGCCCATAACGCCAACCAGGCCCTGGACCGGGTGATCAATTTCTTTCCGGAAGAACGCCGGCCGCAATTGCTCAATGACCTGGGCAACAACCTCAAGGCGTTTGTCTCCCAGCGCCTGGTGCGTACCCGCACCGGCCAGCGGCGGGCGGCGGTGGAGGTCATGCTGGGTTCGCCGACGGTGGCCGACCTGATCCGGCGCAACGAGCTTGGCGAGCTCAAGGGCATCATGGAAAAGTCAGAGGAACTGGGAATGCAAACCTTTGACCAGGCCTTGTTCAATCTGGTGGTCGAAGGTGCCATTGATGAGGAAGAAGCGCTGAAAAATGCCGACTCGGCGAACAACCTGCGGTTGCGGTTGAAGTTGCATACCGAGTCGGGCGCGGTGCCACCGGTCGATCCGGCGGCGGGAGAGTGGGGGCTTATGGACTGATCGTGTCGGGGACCACCCCTGTGGCGAGGGGATTTATCCCCGCTGGACTGCGTGAAGCAGTCCCGATACAGTTGGCTCAATCAGTCTGACATGCCGGGGTGTCAGATTCAGGGGCTGCTTCGCGCCCCAGCGGGGATAAATCCCCTCGCCACAAAACTGCCTGTTGCGCTCAGTCGGCAAGCTCCGGTCGATCCCGAAACTGCTCCAACGCCTCGGGGTTGGCCAGGGCATCGGTGTTCTTCACCGCCTCGCCATGCACCACGTTGCGCACCGCCAACTCCACCACCTTGCCGCTGATGGTTCGTGGAATATCACTGACCGCGAGGATCTTCGCCGGCACATGACGCGGTGTGGTGTTGGCCCGGATAACCTGGCGGATCTGTTGCGCCAAGGCTTCATCCAGCGTCACGCCATCGCGCAGGCGCACGAACAGCACCACCCGGACATCGGCCTGCCATCGCTGGCCGATGGCGACGCAGTCCAGCACTTGCTCGACTTTTTCCACCTGCCGATAAATTTCTGCCGTGCCGATGCGCACGCCGCCTGGGTTGAGCACGGCATCGGAGCGGCCATGGATCAGGAAACCGCCGTGGGGCAGTTCTTCGGCGTAGTCGCCTTGGGCCCACACGCCGGGAAACTGGGCGAAGTAGGAGGCGCGAAGCTTTTCCTGCCGAGGGTCGTTCCACAAACCAATGGGCATCGCCGGGAAATGCCGGGTGCACACCAACTCACCTTTTTCACCGATGACCGGATTGCCGGCCTCGTTCCAGACCTGCACGGCCATGCCCAGGCTCTTGCCCTGCATTTCGCCCCGGCGCACCGGTGACAGCGGGTTGCCGTTGACGAAGCAGGACACAATGTCGGTGCCGCCGGACATCGAGGCCAGGCAGACATCGGCCTTGATGTCGCGGTACACATAATCGTAGCTATGGGGCGCCAGTGCCGAACCGGTGGAGAGCAGGGCTCTCAGGCTGTCCAAACGGTGCGTCTGGCGGGGCTTGAGGCCCTCGCTTTCCAGGGCGGCGAGGAACTTGGGGCTGGTGCCGAATACGCTGATGCGCTGCTGGTCGATCAGGTCCAGCAAGCGCTCGGGACCGGGGTGGAACGGCGAACCATCGTAGAGCACCACCGTGCTGCCCACGGCGAGGGCCGACACCAGCCAGTTCCACATCATCCAACCGCAGGTGGTGTAGTAGAACAGCCGATCCTCGGGCCCGAGGTCGACGTGCAGGCCATGTTCCTTGACGTGTTGCAGCAGCACGCCCCCGGTGCCATGGACGATGCATTTCGGCACGCCGGTCGTGCCGCTGGAATACAGGATGTACAGCGGGTGGTCGAAGGGCACGCTGACGAACGCCGGTTCGCCACCGCTTTGATAGAAGTCGTTCCACAACGCGACCGCGGCCGGGGTCTTGAAGTCCTCGACGCGGGCGTCAGGCTGGGCATAAGGCAGTACGATCAATTGCTGCAATGACGGCAAACGTTCAAGGATTTCGTTGACCTTGGTTCGCTGGTCGATGACCTTGCCCGCGTAGCGATAACCGCCGCAGGTGATCAGCACCTTGGGTTCGATCTGGCCGAACCGGTCGATGACCCCTTGGGTGCCGAAGTCCGGTGACGAGCACGACCAGATAGCCCCCAGGCTGGTGGTGGCGAGCATGCCCACCAGGGTTTGCCAGGTGTTGGGCATGCACGCGGCCACCCGGTCGCCCTGGCTGACGCCAGCGGCTTGCAGGCTTTTTTGCAGGCCAGCGACATGGGCGGCGAGTTCGGCCCAGGTCAGTTGTTCCTGGCCGCCGTTTTCGTCGAGCGCCACCACCGCGACGGCGTCATCGCGGCGGCGCAGCAGGTGCTCGGCGAAGTTCAGGGTGGCCCCAGGGAACCACTGGGCGCTGGGCATCTGCGAACCTTCCACCAACACCGCGTCGGGCGCGTGGTGAAAGCGAATCTCGAAAAAATCGACAATGGCCTGCCAGAAGGCTTCGCGCTGGTCGATGCTCCAGGCGTGCAGGGCGGGGTAATCATTCAGTTGCAGGTGATGCCGCGCGTTGACGAACTGGCGAAAGGCGTTCATGCGCGACTGGGCGATGCGTTCGGGGCTGGGTTGCCAGAGGATGTCGGACATGGGGTGCCTCTTGTTTTTTCGGGCTTATAAACATTGCAGCACAAGGCGTTATTTATGGCGAGAACCGCTTCTGTGGCGAGGGAGCTTGCTCCCGCTCGGTTGCGTAGCGGCCGCCTAATGGGCCTGCTGCGCAGTCCAGCGGGAGCAAGCTCCCTCGCCACAAAACCGCGTTTGCCAGAGGATAGTGGGGTTATTGAGCCAGCCACCCACCATCAATATTCCACGCCGCGCCGCGCACCTGGCTGCCGGCTTCGCTGCATAGGAAAAGCACCAGTTCCCCCAGTTGCGGCGGGGTGACGAATTCCAGGGACGGCTGTTTCTCGGCCAACAGGTCATGCTGGGCCTGTTGCGGATCGACGCCGGCGGCAATGCGATCATCGATTTGCTTTTGCACCAGTGGCGTCAGCACCCAGCCCGGGCAGATGGCGTTGCAGGTCACGTTGCTGGTGGCGGTTTCCAGGCCGACCACCTTGGTCAGGCCAATCACCCCATGCTTGGCCGCGACATACGCCGCCTTGCCCACCGAGCCGACCTGGCCATGCACCGAGGCGACGTTGATGATCCGCCCCCAGCCCTTGGCCCGCATGCCCGGCAGGCTCAGGCGGGTGGCGTGGAACACCGAGGACAGGTTGATGGCGATGATCGAGTCCCAGCGCTCCACGGGGAAATCTTCCACGGCGGCCACGTGCTGGATCCCGGCGTTGTTCACCAGAATGTCAACGCCGCCGAACTCGCGCTCGGCGTAGGCGAGCATGTCGGCGATCTGCGCCGGGTCGCTGACATCGGCCGGATGATGACCGACCTTGCCGCCGAACTGTTTCACCTCGGCGATCACCGCCGAGGCATCGCCAAAGCCGTTGAGGATCAGGTGGGCGCCGGCCTTGGCCAGGCTCAGGGCGATGCCCAGGCCGATGCCGCTGGTAGAACCGGTGACCAGGGCGGTCTTGCCCGAAAGAGGGGATGTCATAGGAACCTCACACAATGCCAGTGGCGTAGAACACACCGATCACGAAGAACACCGCGAGGGTCTTGATCAGCGTAATGCAGAAAATGTCTTTGTAGGCTTCGCGGTGGGTCAGCCCGGTCACCGCCAGCAGGGTAATCACCGCGCCGTTGTGGGGCAGGGTGTCCATGCCGCCGCTGGCCATGGCGGCCACCCGGTGCAGCACTTCCAGGGGAATGTTGGCGGCGTGGGCGGCGCTGATGAAACTTTCCGACATCGCCGCCAAAGCGATGCTCATGCCGCCCGAGGCGGAACCGGTGATGCCCGCCAGCAGCGTGACGGTCACCGCTTCGTTGACCAGTGGGTTGGGAATACTCTTGAGCCAGTCGGCCAATACCAGGAAGCCCGGCAAGGAGGCGATGACCGCGCCGAAACCGTATTCCGAAGCGGTGTTCATTGCCGCCAGCAATGCACCGCCCACGGCGCTCTTGCTGCCTTCGGCCAGCTTGCTGCGAATGGCCCGGAAACCGAATATCAGGACCATGATGATGCCCACCAGCAACGCCGCCTGCACTGCCCAGATTGCGGTGAGCTTGGCGATGTCGCTGGTCACTGGCGTCGCCATGCCCGGCAGCGCCAGGCTGTGGGTCTTGCCGTACCACTGTGGGATCCACTGGGTGAACAGCAGGTTCATGATGCCCACCGCCAGCAGTGGCGAAACGGCGATCCAAGGGTTCGGCAGCTTGATGTCTTCGGCGGTTTCCGGCTCGTTGCGCAGTTCGGTGCCGTAACCTTCGCCCATACGCTGGGCCTTGTTGCGCTGGCGCTGCAGGAACAGCATGCCGAGGCTGAACACGAAGATCGTACCGATCACACCCAGCCAAGGTGCGGCCCAGGCGGTGGTGTTGAAGAACGTGCTGGGGATGATGTTCTGGATCTGCGGCGTGCCGGGCAGGGCGTCCATGGTGAACGAGAACGCGCCCAGGGCAATGGTGGCCGGGATCAAGCGCTTGGGAATATTGCTCTGGCGGAACATCTCGGCGGCGAACGGGTACACCGCGAACACCACCACGAACAGCGACACGCCGCCATAGGTCAGCAGGGCGCAGACCAGCACGATCACCAACATGGCCTGGCGCGTACCCAGCAGGCGAATCGCCGCGGCGACGATGGAGCGGGAGAAGCCCGACAGCTCGATCAGCTTGCCAAACACCGCGCCGAGCAGGAACACCGGGAAATACAGTTTGATGAAGCCGACCATTTTCTCCATGAACACCCCGGTGAATGCGGGGGCGACGGCGGACGGGTCGGTGAGCAGGACGGCACCGAGGGCGGCGATGGGGGCAAAGAGGATAACGCTGTAGCCACGGTAGGCGGCGACCATCAGCAGCGCGAGGGCTGCCAAGGCAATGATCACACTCATGGTGTGTCTCCTGGATTGTTATTGTTGTGATGAAGCTGTGGGAGGGGCTTTAGCGAGTTTTGTGCCAGGTATGTAACTGACTGAAATATAAGGAAATTAATTGAGATTGTAGGGCGCGAATGAGAGGTATGTCTCTGTTTTGAGAATTTTGTGGAGTGTGCAGGCCTCATCGCGAGCAAGCTCGCTCCCACAGTTGACCGCGTACTTCAGAAGAACTCCTATCCCTGTGGGAGCGAGCTTGCTCGCGATGAGTGCAAAGCGCTCCAAAACCACAAGTCTATATTTTGAGAATGAAGTCTCTCTATTGAGACTCTGCAATTCCCAGAGCCACCATCTTCTTGTACAACGTCGACCTCCCCAACCCCAACCGCTCGGCCGCTTCCACCACCTTGCCCCCGCATTGCGCGAGGGTGGTTTCGATCAACTGTCGGTCGAAGCGTGCCCGGGCCTGGCTGAAAGTTTCTTGCGGCAACGGCTCCAGGCTCGGACTCGCCGGGCGGGTTACCGGTATGAACGTGCCGATGGCCGCGCGGATGTCCGCCGCCGTGAGCATCAGGTCGTCGCTGAGCAACGCGGCGCGTTCCAGCACGTTGCGCAGTTCGCGGATGTTGCCCGGCCAGGCGTGTTGGCGTAGCAGGGCGAGGGCGGTGGGGTTCAGTTCGTGCTGGCTGCGCAACTCTTCCAGGATCGCTTCGCTCAGGGCCGGCAAATCATCCAGGCGTTCACGCAAGGGCGGAACGTGGATCGGCAGCACGTTGAGGCGGTAATACAGGTCGGCGCGAAACTCTCCGCGCTTGATCGCCGCCTCCAGGTCCATGGAGGTGGCGGCGATCACCCGCACGTCGCTTTGCAGCACCTCGTTGGAACCCACCGGTTCGTATTCCTTTTCCTGAAGCACCCGCAGCAGCTTGCTTTGCAGCGGCAGCGGCATGTCGCCGATCTCGTCGAGGAAAAGCGTACCGCCCTGGGCGATCTGCAGTTTACCGGCGCGGCCCTTGCGGTCGGCCCCGGTAAACGCCCCTGGCGCGGTGCCGAAGAATTCGGCTTCCAGCAGCGATTCAGGAATCGCCGCGCTGTTGATGCTGACGAACGCCTTGTGCGCCCGCGGCGAAGCACTGTGGACGGCCTGGGCCAGCAGTTCCTTGCCGGTGCCGGTTTCGCCGAGCAGCAGCACCGGCGAATCGGCGCTGGCGCTGCGCCGGGCACGACGCTTGACCTCAAGGCCGGCGTTGCTGGTGCCAATGAAATGGGCAAAGTTGTACTTGGTCTGCCGCGCCCGCAGCAGCGAGCGGGTGGAGGCCAGTTCTTCCTGCATGCTCAGGTAGCGCTTGAGCATCGGCGACAGGCTGCGCAACTCATCGAACAAGGCAAAGCCGATGGCACCGATCACCGCACCCGCGCTGTCGTGGATCGGTAGGCGCATCACCACCAACGGCTCCTTGGGCGTGTCTTGCATGTCCAGCAGGATCGGGCGCCCGGTGCGCACAACCTCCCGCAACAGGCTGCCGGGAATCACGCTTTCGCACGCCCGGCCAATCGCCTCATGCGCCGAGTTCAGGCCGAAGCGCCGGGCGTAGCGTTCGTTCATCCAGACAATGTTCGCGTCACGGTCGACAATCACCGTGCCTTCGCTGGACTGCTCGATGATCTCGAATAACGAACGGATCGCCAGCGTGCGTACGCGCTTGTAGTCCTTGAGGCTTTCGGTGGGGTTCATCGGGCATTTCCAGAGAGGAGGGATTTGCCGGCAGCCATGGACGGGTGCCAAGAGCCGCATTATGCCGGGGGAAATTCCAGGATCGAAGCGCCGCTGTTGCTTTCTAGCTAACTTGTACGGTTAGAAGCTCTCCAAATGGACGGCCCCGGCCAAGCCGCCCGGAGCAATCAAATACTTATCCGCCCGCGTGGTCGTTACCACCGTGCGCGGCGATGAACATGGCAACGGCCGACCGGCAATAGGATTCGATTTCGTTGTCGTCCTCTGCTCTGGCCTCATCGAAGCGCGCGATCATCAGGAGATCGGATCCTTTGAAAAGCGCGGCAAACAAGCGGGCGGACCCCAGAGGATCGGGCACGTTCAGCACCGCCTTCGCGTGCAACTGACGCAACAGGGCCTCGATCTGGGCGATGACATAGGCGGGGCCGGCTTCGTAATGGCGCTTGCTTAACGATTTTTGATTCGTCTTGTCGGCCATGATCATGGCTTCGACACTGCGCACGTCGGGGCTCAACAACGTGCGCAGCAGGGATGTTCCCACCGCCATGAGCTGATCTGCCGCCGAACCGCCGACGCCTTCAATAAGGGCCTGCGGTGCAAATTGATGGCAGTGGGCCGCGATGGCCGCACTGAACAGCGCCTCCTTGTTCTCGAAGTGCCGATAGATGCTGAGCTTGGAGATCTTCGCCCGCTGGGCGACCTTGTCCATGGTCGTCGCTTGAAAACCCAACTCCACAAAAAGTTCGCCCGCAGCGTCGACTATAGTTTGGCCAAGCGCCTCGTTGGCAGGACGGCCGCGCCGGGTCTGGTTGTTTTCGGTCATAAAAAATTCCAGTACTTGACAGTATTCTAATTCTTGAATTACGGTACTTCAAAGTATCTTAAAGTTGCAAGCCAATCTCCCTTCATCCACAGCGCGGAGCCCATCACCATGAATGACGTCATCATCATCGGCGGTAGTTTTGCCGGCCTCGCCGCCGCCTTGCAGCTCGGCCGTGCCCGCCGCAAGGTCATCGTTCTCGACACCGGCCTGCCGCGCAATCGCTTCGCCGACCACTCCCATGGCGTGCTCGGCCACGACCACAAGCCACCGCTGGAGATCCTGGTCGAGGCGCGGCAGCAGTTGGCACGCTATCCCACGATCCAACTGGTCAATGCCCGGGCCGAGAGCGTCTCCGGCGCCATCGATGATTTCTCCGTCCTCACGAGCGAGGGCGAAACCCTCAGGGCGCGCCGCCTGATCCTGAGCTATGGCGTTGCCGACCAGATGCCTGAAGTTCCCGGCTTTGCCGAAGGCTGGGGCTCCTCCATCGTGCCTTGCCCTTATTGCGACGGCTTTGAAGTTGCCGGCCGGCACTGGGGCCTTGTCTGGTCCGGCCCAATGTCGCATAACTACGTCAGGCTGTACCACGATTGGACTGACACGTTGACGGTCTTCGCCAATGGTCACGACATTTCACCCGACATCCGGGCCGATCTGGCGCGCCGTGGCATCCCTGTCGTCGATGGCCGGATCACCGAAATCGACCATGACGAGACCCATAACGCCACCGTCAGGCTCGACGTCGGCCCCTCTGTCGCGGTCGACATCCTGTTCGCGCATCCGCGCAACAAGCCGTCCGCACGCCTGCATGAATCGCTGGGTCTCGCCACGGTCGAAACGCCCCAGGGCATCGTCCTCAAGGTCGACGAGCGCCGCGAAACCAGCGTGCCCGGCATCTACGCTGCCGGCGACCTCGCCAACCCCGCAATGCCCTCGGTCACCACGGCATCATGGCAAGGCGCGACGGCGGGCATCTCCGCTCAGCAGTCGATGCTGGTTTGAGGGCAAGCAGCATCGATCTCCCCAGTTTCAATTGCACAATAGACAGGAGCGCCGCCATGCCCGCCATAAAACCATTCAAACCTCTAGACGAGAAATTTCCATTTGACCGCCAACTCGGTATCGCGGCCGCTCCTCTCGTGCTTATCAACCTCTTCATGGTCGTCGATCCCGCCGATGAAGCGGGCTTCCTGGATGCTTTCAAGGCAGCTGCCGAAGTCATAACGAAGCAACCGGGCTTCATTTCCATGCAACTGCATCGAGCGATCGGCGATAGCCCGACTTACCTGAACTATGTGGTGTGGGAATCCACCGAGGCGGTCCGCGCCGCCTTCACTGATCCCGCGTTCCTCGCGAAACTTCCTGCATATCCGTCATCCGTTGTAGCCAGCCCGCACCTGTTCCAGAAGGTCGCCGTCCCCGGCTTTTGCGTGGCCTGAAGAACGACTCAAGACGAGGAGATGTCATGACAGAGCAAAATGCCCATCAAGTCGCCGACTGGAATGGCCAAAGCGGTGAGTACTGGGCCGCCAACCAGGCCCGGCTCGACGCCATGTTTGCGGTATTCGGCCAGGCCGCGATCGAAGCCGCCGCGCCCGCCATGGGCGAACGCGTGCTGGACGTCGGCTGCGGCGCGGGCGCGTCGAGTCTGGAACTGGCTGGCCGCGTCGGTGCGGGCGGCCATGTGCTGGGCGTGGACATATCCGAACCGTTGATCGGCCGAGCGCGCGCACTGGCGCCACAGGATACGCCGGCCCAGTTCCGGGTAGCCGACGCCAGCAGCACCGAGCTGCCCGAGGGTGCGTTCGACATCCTGTTCTCGCGCTTCGGAGTCATGTTCTTCGACGATCCCACAGGGGCCTTCACCCATATGCGACGCGCGCTCCGGCCCGGCGGGCGAGTCGCTTTCGTCTGCTGGCGCGGCGTGGCCGAGAACGATTGGCTACGCCTGCCGATGGGCGCGATCAAGGACATCGTCCCGCTACCCGCGCCGCCCGGTCCCGAAGCACCCGGTCCGTTCTCGTTCGGCGACCGTGGGCGGGTGACACGCGTCCTGACGGCAGCCGGCTTCACCGATATCGCTCTCACGCCCTTCGATGCTGCCATCCCGTTCGGCGAGGGTGGGACGCGGGACGCGGCGATCGACGACGCGGTGAAGATGGCGTTCGAGGGCGGCCCGCTGTCGCTTGTGTTAGCTGATCAGTCCGACGA
The DNA here is from genome assembly GCF_900103575.1 of Pseudomonas sp. NFACC51. Classification (NCBI taxonomy): domain Bacteria; kingdom Pseudomonadati; phylum Pseudomonadota; class Gammaproteobacteria; order Pseudomonadales; family Pseudomonadaceae; genus Pseudomonas; species Pseudomonas sp. NFACC51. The sequence goes on from NZ_FMXH01000001.1 coordinate 246,318, forward strand.
CATCCGCACCTGCGCCTGGGCCGCGGTTCGTGCCGCCTTCGCGGGCCTCCCTGGTGAGCGGTCGGTGATGATGGACGGCGCGGCGTGGATCGTCACGGCACGCAATCCTGCAAGCTGACAGGATTACCCCGGATGCGCCGCCGCCAACAACTCCTTGGTATAGGGATGCTGGGGTGAGTCGAACACGTCATGACTGGCGCCTTGCTCGACCACCTTGCCGTCCTTGATCACGATCATGTCGTGGGCCAGGGCGCGGACCACCGCCAGGTCGTGGCTGATGAACAGGTAGGTCAAGTCGTACTTCTGCTGGAGCTGACGGAGCAGGGCGACGACTTGTTTCTGCACGGTGCGATCCAATGCCGAGGTGGGTTCGTCCAGCAAAATCAACGCTGGCTTGAGCACCAGGGCCCGGGCAATGGCGATGCGCTGGCGCTGGCCGCCGGAGAACTCGTGGGGGTAGCGATGACGGGTCGAAGGGTCAAGTCCGACCTCCTTGAGGGCCTGGATCACTCGGGCTTCACATTGTTCGGGGCTGGAAGGCTGGTGGACCTCCAGGCCCTCGCTGATGATCTGCTGCACCGACATCCGTGGGCTGAGGCTGCCGAACGGGTCCTGGAACACCACCTGCATCTGCTTGCGCCACGGCCGCAGGGCTTTTTGCGACAGGTGATCGAGGGCCTGGCCCTGGAAACGAATGCTGCCTTCGGACTCGATCAGGCGCAGGATCGCCTGGCCGAGGGTGGACTTGCCGGAGCCGGATTCGCCGACGATGCCCAGGGTCTTGCCGCGCTGGATGCTCAGGCTGATACCGTCTACGGCGTGCAGGTATTCCTTGCGCCGGAACAGCCCACCGCCCAGGGGAAAACTCACGCGCAGGTCTTGCACTTGCAACACTTCCTCGCGGTCGTCCCGGGGCAGGGCCTCGCCTTCCGGTTCGGCGTGCAGCAGCTCACAGCTGTAGGGATGTTTTGGTGCGCTGAACAGGGTTTCGCACGGCGCCTGCTCGACGATTTCCCCGGCCTTCATCACACACACCCGTTGGGCAATGCTGCGCACCAGATTGAGGTCGTGACTGATCAGCAGCAAGGACATGCCGAGCCGTTGCTGCAAGGACTTGAGCAGCAGCAGGATCTTGCGCTGCACGGTCACGTCCAGCGCGGTGGTCGGTTCGTCGGCGATCAACAGTTCCGGCTCGCAGGCCAGGGCCATGGCGATGATGACCCGCTGTCGCTGACCGCCGGACAGTTGATGCGGATAGGCCTTGAGTCGCTCGACAGGGTTTTGAATGCCAACCAGGGTCAGCAGTTCCAGAATCCGCTGGCGCGCGGCTTTGCCCCCCAGGCCCTTGTGCAGCATCAGCGTTTCGCCGATCTGCTTTTCGACGCTGTGCAGCGGGTTCAGCGAAGTCATTGGCTCCTGGAAGATCATCGCGATGCGATTGCCGCGCAACTCCCGCAGGGTCGTGGGATCGGCCCCCAGCAGTTCCTGGCCGTGGTAGCGAATGCTGCCGGTGGTGCGGGCTTCTGTCTCGGGCAGCAATTGCAGGATCGAGTGGGCCGTCACTGACTTGCCGGAGCCGGACTCGCCCACCAGCGCCAGGCACTCGCCGGGGCGGATGTCCAGGCACAGGTTGCGCACCACCGTCTGGTCGTTGAAGGCCACGCTCAGGTTACGGATTTCGATCAGGTTGTCGCTCATCTCAAGGTTTCGCTTCATGGCTGTTTTCAAGAGCGTGGGTCGAACGCGTCTCGCAACGCCTCGCCGATAAACACCAGCAGGGAAAGAATCAGGGCCAGGGTGAAAAATGCCGTCAGCCCCAGCCACGGCGCTTGCAGGTTTTGCTTGCCTTGGGCGATCAGTTCCCCCAGCGACGCGCTGCCGGCCGGCATGCCGAAGCCGAGGAAATCCAGGGCGGTGAGGGTCGAGATCGCCCCGGTGAGGATGAAGGGCAAGTAACTCAGGGTGGCGTTCATCGCGTTGGGCAGGATATGCCGCATGATCACCTTGCGATCACTGAGCCCCAGGGCCCTGGCCGCCTTGACGTATTCCAGGTTGCGCCCGCGCAGGAACTCGGCACGGACCACGTCCACCAGGGCCAGCCAGGAAAACAGCGCCATGATCCCCAGCAGCCACCAGAAGTTCGGCTCCACGAAGCCGGACAAGATGATCAGCAAGTAGAGCACCGGAAGCCCGGACCAGACTTCCAGCAAGCGTTGCCCGAGCAAATCCACCCAACCACCGTAATAGCCCTGCAACGCACCGGCGGCGATACCGATCAGCGTGCTGATGGCGGTCAGTGCCAGGGCGAACAGGATCGACACTCGCGCACCGAAGATCACCCGGGCCAGCACGTCCCGGGATTGGTCATCGGTGCCCAGCCAGTTCACGGTCGAGGGTGGGCTCGGGGCCGGCTGATTGAGGTCGTAATTGGGTGTATCGTCGCTGAACGGGATCGGTGGGAACCACAGCCAGCCGCCGTCCTTGTGGATCAGGTTCTGCACGTAGCTGCTGCGGTAGTCGGCCTGGAACGGCAACTGCCCACCAAATTCCTGCTCGGTATGGCGTTTGAACACCGGGAAATACAGCGAGCCCTGGTAGCTCACCACCAGCGGTTTGTCATTGGCGATCAGTTCACCGCCCAACGTCAGGATGAACAAGCCGATGAACAGCCACAGCGACCACCAGCCCCGACGGTTTTTCTTGAAACGCTCGAAGCGCCGACGGCCCAAGGGGGAAAACTTGAACATCAGGCGTTCCTCGCGGCGAAGTCGATGCGCGGGTCCACCAGGGTGTAGCAGAGGTCGCCGACGAGTTTGATCAGCAGGCCGAACAGCGTAAAGATGAACAACGAGCCGAACACCACCGGATAATCCCGGGAGACTGCGGCCTCGTAGCTCATGCGTCCCAGGCCGTCGAGGGAAAAAATCACCTCGATCAGCAGCGAGCCGGCGAAGAACACGCTGATGAACGCCTGGGGAATACCCGATACCACCAGCAGCATCGCGTTGCGGAACACGTGGCCGTACAGCACCCGGCGTTCGCTCATGCCCTTGGCTCGCGCGGTGACCACGTACTGGCGGGTGATTTCATTGAGGAACGAGTTCTTGGTCAGGATCGTCAGGGTGGCGAAGCCGCCGATCACCAGCGACGTGACCGGCAGCACCAAGTGCCAGAAGTAGTCGGCGATCTTGCCCAGTGTCGACAGCGACTCGAAGTTATCCGACACCAGCCCGCGCACCGGAAACCAGTTCAGCGAAGTGCCGCCGGCGAACACCACGATCAGGAACATCGCGAAGAGGAACGCCGGCATCGCATAGCCAATGATGATCGCCGTGCTGCTCCACACATCGAATGCCGAGCCGTGATGCACCGCCTTGCGGATGCCCAGGGGGATCGACACCAGATAGGTGATCAATGTTGCCCAGAGCCCAAGGGAAATGGTCACTGGCATCTTTTCCAGGATCAGGTCGGTAACCGTCGCGCCGCGGAAGAAACTCTTGCCGAAGTCGAGGCGGGCATAGCTGCTGAGCATCAGCCACAGACGTTCATGGGCCGGTTTATCGAAGCCGTATTGTTTCTCGATGTCCTTGATCAGTTGCGGATCCAGGCCGCGACTGGCGCGGGAGCTGTTGGTCATGGTATTGCCTGAACCGCCGACGCTGGCGCCGCCGATGCCTTGCAGGTGGGCGATGGCTTGTTCCACCGGCCCGCCGGGTGCGGCCTGCACGATGACGAAGTTCACCAGCAGGATAATCACCAGCGTGGGGATGATCAGCAGCAGGCGCCGCGCAATATAGGCCCACATCAATGCCGCCCTCCGGGTGTGCCGCGCTTGATGAGTTCGGCGCGCATCTGCTCGTTGGTCAACGGTGTGCTGCTCACTTCCCACCAGCTCTCGATGGCTTCGTCATTGCTGGCCTGTACTTTCGGGATGCCGAAGCGGTTCCACCACACGGTCGAGCTGCCCGGCGGGTAATAGTTGGGAATCCAGTAGTAATTCCATTGCAGCACCCGGTCCAGGGCGTGGGCATGGCGCAGCATGTCGGCTTGGGTGCTGGCCTTGACCAAGCCGTCGATCAGCGCGTCCACCGCCGGGTCCTTCAAGGCCATGTAGTTGTTGGCCCCTGGATCATTGGCGGCCGCTGAACCGAAGTAATTGTAGAGTTCCATGCCCGGCGAGGTGCTGACGGGGTAGCCGGTGATGATCATGTCGTAGTCGCGACTCATCAGGCGATTGACGTACTGGGAGGCGTCGATGCGGCGAATGCTCATGTCGATGCCGATTTGCGCCAGGGTACGTTTGTAGGGCAGCAGCAGGCGGTCGATACCGTTCTGGCTGTTCAGGAAGGTGAAGCTCAGCGGCTCGCCCTCGGCATTCACCAGGCGGTCGCCGTCGGGTTTCCAGCCGGCCTGTTCCAACAAGGCGAGGGCTTGCAGTTGTTTGTCGCGGATCACGCCACTGCCGTCGGTTTTCGGGGCCTGGAAGACTTGGGTGAAGACTTCGTCGGGAATCTTGCCGCGCAACGGCTCGAGGATCGCCAGTTCGCCGGCATCGGGCAGTTCTCGAGCGGCGAGGTCAGTGTTGGAAAAGTAACTCTGCTGACGCACATAGACGTTGCGCATCATCTGGCGATTGCTCCATTCGAAATCCCAGAGCATCGCCAGGGCCTGGCGCACACGACGGTCCTGGAACTGCGGTTTTTGCAGGTTGAAGACGAAACCCTGGGCGGTCTGGGGAGCCTGGGTGGCCAGGTGAGCCTTTTGCAGGCGACCGTCGTGCAGGGCCGGGCTGTCATAGCCGATGGCATAGCCGGTGGCGGAGAACTCGCGATTGTAGTCATAGGCGCCACCGCGCAGCACCTGGCGGGCCACATCGGTGTCGCCAAAATACTCGATGCTGAAATGGTCGAAATTGTAGAGGCCGCGACTGACCGGCAGATCCTTGCCCCACCAATCGGCATTACGTTTGAAGGTAATGCTGCGCCCGGAATCGACTTTGCTTACCCGGTAGGGGCCACTGCCCAGCGGGGGCTCGTAGCCGCCGCCGTTAGCGAAATCGCGGGTCTTCCACCAATGTTCGGGAAAGACCGGTAAGGTGGCGATGTCCAGGGGCAGGGTGCGGCTTTCGTTGTTCTTGAAGTTGAAGCGCACGGTGCGTTCGTCCTCGATCACGACGTCCTTGACCGCCGCGAACTGGGTGCGATAGCGCAGGCTGCCTTGGGTCATCAACAGCTCGAAGCTGAAGCGCACGTCCTGGGCGGTGATGGGCTTGCCATCGGCGAAGCGGGCCTTGGGGTTCAGGTAGAAGCGCAGCGACAGGCCATCGTCGGCCCGCTCCATTTTCTGCGCCACCAGGCCATAGACGGTATAGGGCTCATCCAGCGAGCGTTGGGCCAGTGGCGAGTAGAGCAGCCCGTCGATCTGGCTGACGCCGATGCCTTTGTCGATATAGGGCAAGATATGGTCGAAGTGGCCGATCTCGATGGCCGAGCGGCGCATGGTCCCGCCTTTGGGGGCCTGGGGATTGGTGTAGGCGAAGTGGCCGAAACCTTCGGCATATTTGGCCGGTTCGCCATAGACGGTCAGGGCATGTTGCGGTGCTGCATCGACTCCGACGGCGCCTGTCAGCAGGACCACGGCAGTCAATAGCAGGGAAGGGAACGCCAGTCGCATTGTCAGCCTTAAAGCCGGGTGATCGATGACACGAGTTGTACGCGAGCGGCGCCTGGATCGCCAGCCCCGTGTGACCCAAACACAACGGCCCACCGAAGGGCGGGCCGTCATGTCGATAAATCGGGATCAGTCCTGGCGGCTGGTGACTTCCAGCAGGTGGTAGCCGAACTGGGTCTTGACCGGGCCCTGGACCACATTGATCGGGGCACTGAATACCACGGTGTCGAATTCCTTGACCATCTGGCCCGGGCCGAACGAACCCAGGTCGCCGCCCTGACGGCTGGACGGGCAGGAGGAGTTGGCCTTGGCAACTTCGGCGAAATCGGCGCCGGCTTCGATCTGGGCCTTGAGTTCGTTGCACTTGTCTTCGGTGGAAACCAGGATGTGGCGGGCAGTGGCTTTGGCCATGGGGGAAATTCCTTTCGATATTTTTAAAGGTGTTGAGCCTACCGGATTCATTGACCGGTTGTTGTCAAAATTGCGTCAAAACCTTGAACCGGACGATCAAAGGCCGGCTTTGCGCAGGCGTTCGGCGTGGCGCAGGTAGAGCTCCGTCGGGTCGGTACCTCGGCGTACTGGGTCGGTCGCCGGGTTGAGGGTACTCATGTGGTGCAGGGGATAGTTGGAGCGAATGACCTTGCCCAGGTGCGAGCTGAAGCGTCCGACCATGCCATCGTTCTGCCCGGCTTCGGTAATGAAGTATTCGGAAAAGGCGCGGCAGAAGGCGTGCACAGGGTCCATGGCCGGGCGTCCTTCTTCCTGTGCATCTGGCAACGTGCCGCTCCAGGAGTAGTAGCGCACACCGTTGACCTTGTTCGGGCCACTTTCCCCCCAATGCCTTGGCAGGCCTTGGGGGTATTTGTCATTGAACGCGCCGACGCCTTCGGTGGTCAGCGCAGCCAGCGCGGCAACGGCGGCTGGCGGGAGCTGAGGCTGGCCATCGAGCAAGGAGATGAAGTCGGCGAACAGCGTGGCGACTTTACTGGCGACGGGGCCCGGCAGCCGCCCCGGGGTGAGGGCCTTGTGCAGGAAGTCGGCCAGTTCGGAACCATGGTTGGGGCCGCTGACCGATGTCACTGAGGCAACCCGGCCGGGCGCCAGGGCGGCGGCATAGCGGGCGGCCAGCGCACCCTGGCTGTGGCCGATCAGGTTGACCTTGGTGGTGTCGGTACCGCTCAGGATCAGGTCCATCTGCGCCAGCAACTGCTCGCCGCGGGCCTCATTGGAATGGGTGGCCGACAGGTAGGGGATAAACACCCGGGCACCGGCGAGGCGCAGTGCCTGTTTGATGCCATGGAAAAGTTCGAAGCCGCCGATCCTGTCAAACCCGAACAACCCATGGACCAGCAGGATGGGGAATTGAGTGGTTGCATTCCGTTGCATGTTCGTACCTTTTTCGAAGAGGTTCACGTTGAGATTGCGACCTCACTCTAATGCAGGCTTTTGTTGGGCGGTGTAGGAAGAAACCGCAGTGACTTACTGAAACTGGAATAAAAAAAGTGGGAAGAATCGGACAAGAAGCCCGGCGGCGCCAAAGGTGCCTGGATACTTCCGATGGCCCTTGTGGGCTTGCAGCTACAGCTTCAAGCGCCAAGGACCACTGATGCCGTTGTCTTGTCTGACTGCGGGGGGCGAGGCGGTCGGGTTTTAATGGCTGTGTCGGGCGCCGTCGTGTGGCGGAGCCTTCATCCAAGGACTGGAACCACGCATGACTACTTACCGATCCGCCCAACCACCCCAGCTCAGATCGCCAGCGAGGCTGTTGGCGCCTTCTCTGCCTGCCGCCAAGGGCGGGGTGATCAACCCCGCCTGGAGGAAAGCGGTCATCACCGTGAAGCCTTATCCGCTGATGGCGTGTGGGGATGAGGTGTCGCTGTGTTGGCTAGGGCTCAATTCAGACGCCCAGCCCTACTGGCATGAAGAAAGCCGGTTCGTGACGGAGCGCCAGGTTGGGCGAGACGTCGTTTTCGTCGTACGAGAGCGGCATATCGCCGAGCTGGATGGCGGCTCGCTGGAGATTTCCTACCGAGTGACTGGCAAGCAATTGCCGGCCGCGCTGGACTCGGAGCCCCTTCAACTGCAAATTGGTGATGCACCCTTGCAACTGCTGGCCGCCGTTGCCGACGATGCGGTGGGTGGCAGCCTTGATCCGGCCCGGGTGCCAGAAGGCACGCGTTTGACCATCCGGCCTTATCCCAGAATGGCCGTAGGAGACCGCCTGATCCTGATCGCCAGCCGGGAGGATAAGGCGCTCTGGCGCGATGTGCTGGAGATAGAGGCCCACGCCATCGGTCGCGAGGTATCGTTCTGGATCGATCATTCGCAAATCGCGCCCCATTTCGGCCACGGACTGAGCTTGGCTTATGTCGTCCGCCACGGACATACGGTACGCCGCGCCGAGCCCTTGTCGTTGCACATCGGCCCTCTGGTGCGCCCAGCGCTGAAGGCGCCTCGGATCCTGGGGGTGGCGGAGGGGGTGGTGGATGTCGATGAGCTCCAGGGTGGGCTGACGGTCGTCATTGACGGTGCTGGACTTGAGGCGGGCGAGCTGGTCTGGTTCCAGTGCAATGGCAACTATGCCCATGTCGAAGAGCGGGAACTCACCGAGGACACGACCGGTCAGCCGGTCAGCTTCGTCGTGCCGGCGGCGTATTGGCAGGAGCAGCGCGACCGATCGGTGCGTCTGTTTTATCAGGTCGAGCGCCTGGATGACGTCAGCCAGCAATCCGACTGGGTCACGGTCCAGGTGCGTTCCAAGGCGCAGAGTTGAGTAGATGAAAAAAACGTGGCGAGGGAGCTTGCTCCCGCTGGCTGCGCAGTAGCCCTTTTGTGTGAGCGCTTCGCACTCAAGCGGAAGCAAACTCTTGTAGAACAAAATTTATCTAATTGATTTTAAAGATAAATTATTTGCCGATTTACCGGCATGTGTTCTGCGCGACAGCGCAGCCTCATCGCAGGCTGCGGGGGCTCCCTCGCCACATAACCCAGGAAAGTCTTAAGTGGACAGCCATTTCCCATGGGCCTGGCGCAACAACTGCTCGGTGGATTCCCAGCCCAGGCAACCGTCGGTGACCGAGACGCCGTAGCGCATCGATGGGCCCAGCGGTTGGCAGCCTTCGAACAGATGGCTTTCGAGCATCATGCCGATCAGGGCGCGGTTGCCTTGCAGGCGTTGTTCCAGCACGTCATTGAACACCTGCGGTTGGCGCAACGGGTCTTTGCCACTGTTGGCGTGGCTGCAGTCCACCATGATCCGGGCCGGTATCTTGAGGCGGGTCAGGTCGTGGTGTATCTGCGTGACGCTCTGTTGGTCGTAGTTCGGCCCGCGGTGACCACCGCGCAGCACCAGGTGAGTGTCGGGGTTGCCCGGCGTCTGGACGATCGCCGGATGCCCCTGGCTGTCTACGCCGAAATGCCGATGGGGATGGGCGGCAGAACGCATGGCATCGCAGGCGATGCCGACCCCGCCGTCGGTGCCGTTCTTGAACCCCACGGGCATGCCCAGGCCACTGGCCATTTCCCGATGGATCTGCGATTCGGTGGTGCGTGCGCCGATGGCGACCCAACTGAGCAGGTCATCGAAGTAGTTGGCGGCCATAGGTTGCAGCAGTTCGGTGGCGACAGGTAAACCAAGCTGTAACATCTCTCGCATCAGTTCCCGGGACAAGGTCAGGCCCGCGGCCATGTCATCGCTGCCATCCAGGCCAGGATCGTAGGCCAGGCCTTTCCAGCCTACGGTCGTGCGGGGCTTTTCCACGTAGGCGCGCATGACCAGCAGCATGCTGTCGCTCACTTCATGGGCCACGCGAGCCAGGTTGGCGGCGTATTCAAGGGCGGACTTCGGGTCGTGGATCGAGCAGGGGCCGACGATGACCAGCAGGCGGGAGTCCTCACCGTCGAGGATCGCGCGGATGGCCTGGCGATGGGCGCTGACTTGCTGGCTCAACGCGGTGCTGAGCGGCAATTGGTGCTTGAGTTGCAACGAGCTCGGCAGACGCAGGGTCAGGGTTTCGTTGGCAGGGTTGAGCGTGGACAGCGGCAAAGCGGAGACGGACGAATTCATGATCTGGCTTCCTGGACGGGCGGCGGGTTCGTTCCCGCGCGCCGGTCCTAGTGGGGTGTTCGACAATTGGCCGGATTGGCCCGCAATTGAGGCTTGCCACCGGTAGGTGACCGATCGGAGGCGGCAGGCTGTCCCGAGCGGTGGCTGGTAAATCGCCAGGCGGAAAAACTGTCGTAACGGTAATAGGTGGCGTAGTTCATGGCTCAATCCTCAAGTTGTCTGGTGTTGCAAATGTGTGGGGCCTGAAAAAACAAAACCCCCGGTCGGGAGGCCGACCGGGGGTTTGGAAAACTCTGGAAGGCGACCCGTTTAAAGTGGGCGCCGGTTGGGTATCAGGCGCGCCAGTGGCTAAACCAATACCCAAAATAAAAGCTGACCGGAGTTTGAACACTGTTCGCCCAGGCAGCCGCAACCGAGCGCGGGGCGCTGGCGGTTTGAAGCGATGAGAGGGCGTTGAACATGGTCTGTCTCCGATGAATGGCCCTGAGCTTACTAGAGGGCGGGGCGCCGGTTCAATCAGAAAATTCTATCGAGGGCATGCAATTGTTCGTCCCGGCTTGAGTCCGCTGGGCTTTATGACAAACTTCAGGTTTGCAGCGCCTCCCAAGGATGATCCATGACCGCTCCAGCCTTCGCCGCCGCCCAGTCGATCTCCATCGCGGGGGATGTTCGCGCCAACCTCCAGCATTCCATGCAGGTGGCTGCTGAACAGGGTGTGCAGTTGCTAGTGTTTCCTGAGCTGTCACTCACCGGCTACGAAGGCGGCCTGGCGGCGGATCTGGCCATCCTGCCAGAGAATGCCATATTGCAACCGCTGCGCGACTTGGCCCGCGAGCTCGGCCTGACAGCGGTGGTGGGCATGCCGATTCGCCTGTCGGCGGACGCCCCGGTGTTGATCGGCGCGCTGGTCCTCGGTGCCGACGGCTCCCTCGGCGTCTACAGCAAGCAGCATCTGCACCCTGGGGGAAGAAGTCACCTTCGCCCCGGGGCATGGCGGCTCGATACTGGCGATGGGGCAGGATTGCATCGCCCTGGCGGTATGCGCCGATTTTTCCCACGCCAGCCATTCTGCCGCGGCAGCTGGGCAGGGCGCTACGCTCTATGCGGCGGGGGTGTTGATCACCGAGGCTGGCTACGTGTCCGATACGGCATTGCTGCAAGGATATGCCCGGCAGCATGCCATGACCGTGCTGATGGCCAATCATGGCGGCGCCACCGGAGGCTGGGAATCGGCTGGTCGCAGTGCCATCTGGGGGCCGGACGGTTCGCTGCTCGCGGCAGCGCCCGGCGCGGGCGAGCTGTTGGTGATCGCCCGCCGCGAAGTCAACGGCTGGGCAGGACAAGTCGTGCCGGTGGCAGTGCTTGGATGAGGTGTCCATGAGCTTCGAGTGGCGTGCGGCAACGGCAGGGGACATTGACTTCGCCCGGCAGCTGACCTGCGACAACATGCTTGCTTATTACCTCAAGCATGATTTGCTCTGGCAGGACGAAGCGTTCGACTTGGCCTGGATCATTCGCCAGAACTGGATAATCAGTCGTGCCGGTCAGGTTTTGGGCTTTGTCAGTCTCAGTCGTGACGCCCGGGCGTTGTATATCCGGGAGCTGCAGATCGACGAGGCGTTTCGTGGGCAGGGCGCCGGGACTTGGGCGATCGGACAGGTTTGGGGCTTGGTGGGCCTGGAGCGTCGCCCGGCGCTGCGCCTGACGGTGTTCAAGGAAAATCCGGCCAGGGCGTTGTACGAACGCATGGGCCTGCGCGTCGTGGGCGAAGACGAATATTTCCTGAGGATGCAGCGAGACGCCGGTGCTTGAAGCCTCGGACGTTGTGCCAATAAAGATGTGTTGTAACTTTTATCTGTTCCTTTGCGCTAGGTCTGCTGGACGCTTTTTGCTAAGGTGTTGTGCAACCCAAATAAGACCAAATCGTGAGGTGTCTGCTTGATTAGGGTGTTAGTGGTCGATGACCATGATCTCGTCCGTACGGGCATTACACGAATGCTGGCTGACATCGATGGCCTGCAGGTAGTTGGCCAAGCTGAATCCGGGGAAGAATCCCTGATCAAAGCGCGCGAATTGAAGCCCGACGTGGTGTTGATGGACGTCAAGATGCCTGGCATCGGCGGCCTTGAGGCCACGCGCAAACTGCTGCGCAGTCACCCTGACATCAAGGTGGTCGCGGTGACCGTATGCGAGGAGGATCCGTTTCCCACCCGGCTGTTGCAGGCGGGCGCGGCAGGCTACCTCACCAAGGGCGCTGGCTTGAACGAGATGGTCCAGGCCATTCGTCTGGTTTTTGCCGGGCAACGCTACATCAGCCCGCAAATCGCCCAGCAATTGGCGATCAAGTCGTTCCAGCCAACCAACGATTCTCCCTTCGATGCACTGTCGGAGCGGGAAATCCAGATTGCGCTGATGATTGTCGGTTGCCAGAAGGTGCAGATCATCTCAGACAAGCTGTGCCTGTCGCCAAAAACCGTCAACACCTACCGCTATCGTATTTTCGAGAAGCTTTCGATCAGCAGTGACGTCGAATTGACACTGTTGGCGGTGCGCCACGGCATGGTCGATGCCAGCGCCTGAAAATGACTGATTTGTTTGATCCAAGCGCGTTCCTGTCCACTTGCAGCGGTCGCCCCGGCGTGTACCGCATGTTCGATGGCGACGCACGCCTGCTTTATGTCGGCAAGGCCAAGAATCTCAAGAAACGCCTGGCCAGTTACTTTCGCAAGACCGGCCTCGCCCCGAAGACCTCTGCCCTGGTGGGGCGCATCGCGCAAATCGAAACGACGATCACCGCCAATGAAACCGAGGCCCTGCTGCTCGAGCAGACGCTGATCAAGGAATGGCGCCCGCCGTACAACATCCTGTTGCGTGACGACAAATCCTACCCCTACGTGTTTCTGTCCGACGGGGCGTTTCCGCGCCTGAGCATTCATCGGGGTGCCAAGAAGGCCAAGGGCAGGTATTTCGGCCCTTATCCCAGCGCCGGGGCGATTCGTGAAAGCCTCAGCCTGCTGCAGAAGACCTTCTTCGTTCGCCAATGTGAAGACAGCTACTACAAGAACCGCACCCGGCCCTGCCTGCAGTACCAGATCAAGCGCTGCAAGGCGCCTTGCGTGGGCTTTGTCGAGCCGCAGGTCTACGCCGAGGATGTGCGTCACTCGGTGATGTTCCTGGAGGGGCGCAGCAATGCGCTGACCGATGAGCTGTCGGCAGCCATGGAGGACGCGGCGGTCAACCTTGAATTCGAACGGGCCGCCGAGCTGCGCGACCAGATCGGCCTGCTGCGCCGCGTGCAAGACCAGCAAAGCATGGAAGGCGGCAGTGGCGATGTCGATGTGGTTGCCGCGTTCATCAACCCAGGCGGCGCCTGCGTGCACTTGATCAGTGTGCGCGGCGGTCGGGTGCTGGGCAGCAAGAACTTCTTTCCTCAAGTGGGCATCGAGGAAGACGTGTCCGAGGTCATGGCGGCGTTTCTGGGCCAGTACTACATCAGCAGTCCGGAACGCGACCTGCCTGCCGAGCTGATCGTCAACGTGGTCCATGAGGACTTCCCGGCCCTGATCGAAGCCATCGACAAGCTCCGTGGTCGTGAACTGACCATCAGCCACCGTGTTCGCGGTACCCGAGCCCGTTGGCAGCAACTGGCCGTGACCAACGCCGAACAGGCCCTGGGCGCACGCTTGGCCAACCGCCAACACGTGGCGGCGCGGTTCGATGCCTTGGCCGAAGTGCTGAACCTGGACGAGCCGCCGCAGCGGCTGGAGTGCTATGACATCAGCCATTCCAGCGGCGAGGCGACCGTGGCGTCCTGCGTGGTGTTCGGTCCGGAAGGCCCGATCAAGTCCGACTACCGCCGTTACAACATCGAAGGCGTCACGCCGGGCGATGACTATGCGGCGATGCATCAGGCGTTGATGCGGCGCTTCGGCAAGCTGAAGGACGGGGAGGGCAAGTTGCCGGACATCCTCCTGGTGGACGGCGGCAAAGGCCAGTTGTCCATGGCCCGCGATGTGCTCAATGAGTTGATGGTCCCGGACCTGATCCTGCTAGGCGTGGCCAAGGGCGCGACGCGCAAGGCTGGTTTCGAGACCTTGTACCTGAACGATGCCGCCCATGAATTCACTCTCAAGGGCGATTCGCCAGCGCTGCACCTGATCCAACAGATTCGCGACGAAGCCCACCGTTTCGCCATCACCGGACACCGTGCCCGCCGTGGCAAGACGCGCCGGACGTCTACACTGGAAGGTGTGGCAGGCGTCGGCCCGACGCGACGCCGCGACTTGTTGAAACATTTTGGTGGATTGCAGGAACTGTCTCGTGCCAGCATCGAGGAGATAGCCAAAGCACCCGGTATCAGTAAAAAGCTCGCAGAGTCGATTTATGCAAACCTGCATAGCGAGTAGAATGCCCGTCAACCTCGTAGCCAGTTGTGCCGATGAATATCCCAAACCTGATTACCGTTCTACGCGTCCTGCTCATCCCGATCTTCATATTGCTGTTCTATTTGCCGTACCACTGGAGCTACGTGGCCTCCGCCTCGGTCTTCGCCTTCGCCGCCGCGACGGACTGGCTGGACGGCTACCTGGCCCGACGCCTGGAGCAGAGCACGCCCTTTGGCGCGTTCCTCGATCCGGTGGCCGACAAGCTGATGGTCGCGGTCGCCCTGGTACTGCTGGTGCAGGAACATGGCAACCTCTGGCTGACCTTGCCGGCGGCGGTGATCATTGGTCGCGAAATCGTCGTCTCGGCGCTCCGTGAATGGATGGCCGAGCTGGGCGCCCGTGCCCAGGTCGCCGTGTCGAACCTCGGCAAATGGAAAACCGCGGCGCAGATGCTCGCGCTGGTGATTCTGCTGGCCAACCCGTCGGATTTCAGCTTCTGGGTGCTGCTGGGTTACGCGTTGCTGCTGGTTTCCGCTGGGCTGACGTTGTGGTCAATGGTCCAGTACCTGCGCGCCGCCTGGCCGCATCTGCGGACGGATGTAGAGCCGAAATAAAACTTTTTTGAATCAAAGGGTTGACGGCGTAATCTGAATCTATAGAATGCGCCACACCAAGACGCGGGAATAGCTCAGTTGGTAGAGCACGACCTTGCCAAGGTCGGGGTCGCGAGTTCGAGTCTCGTTTCCCGCTCCAATTATTGTTCTACAGGCTTCTATTGAAGTTTGCAGAAACTGAAAAAAGAGGCTTCGGCCTCTTTTTTTCGTTCCAGTAAGTTCCACTCGAAAACACTACCATCCAAGTTTTCTTAATGCATTTTGTAATACATTAATCCGGCGCTCGGTAGATCAATTTTTCATCGGACTCGCCTCTCGGGAAATCGTACAAATCTCCTCTATTCAAACGAGACGGAGTTTGTACAATGGCTCTCACCGACACTGCAGTCCGGCATGCTAAACCCCGTGCGAAGGACTACACCCTCCCTGACTACAATGGCCTCGCTCTTTTCGTGAATATGAAAGGCGCCAAGTACTGGCACTTCCGCTTTTCCTGGGCGGATAAGCAACCCCGTATTTCTCTCGGTACCTATCCTGAAATTAGCTTACGAGATGCTCGCGCTCTGCGTGACGTTGCCAGAGCGCTGGTCGCCAGGGGCATCGATCCGCGTGTCTATCGGCAGCTGGAGCGTAATGCTAGACGCCTGGCCACGGAAAACGCCTGAAAAACGGTTGTTCAGCATTGAAAGTGATACGCAAGTTGAGCTGGTCGAGACCAACAACTCCGCCATCAGTGTGTCCGGCCTGACCAACCGCTTCGCCTTGCTCGCCCGCTCCGAGCAGGCTGTACCGGGCCTGTGGCAGCCGGCAGCGCAAGGCTCGGGTGACGTGCGACATGGCTAACAACAGCCGGGTAATCGTCGTATGCTCTTTTTATGGCCTCGCCGTCATTGGCTTGTGCACAGATGCCACTGTGGCGTACTGACGCCTCGGCCTGGACGAGGCGAGTTTGTACCGAAATTTGAGTGATATGTTCAGCTCTGGAGGGTACTTTGAACGTGAATTGGGAAGGGTTACAGCCAATTCGAGGGGAGGTTATCGTCATCGAAGATGACCCCATCTTACAATCGCTGCTCACCAACATCATGGTAGAGATTGGCGCTAGAACTATCGCATTTGACACGGCTGATGATGCCTTAACCTACCTGCTCGAAGGACAGGGCCGGTGCGCCATCGTTATTGCAGATCATGGTGTTCCTGGTCAGGTAAAAGGTATCGAATTCATAGAAATGGTTAAAGGTCGTTGGCCTCACATTGCCGCAATTCTTACCTCCGGGTACCAAATTGAATTAGGCGCTGTTCCGGCAGACACCATTTACCTGCATAAGCCTTGGTCATTGGATGAGATGGTTGTCGCTGTGGCTACGCTCCTTCAGCCGGAGACCCCGATACAGAAACCCTGAGTCACGCCACCCTCACATTTAAGCTGAAGTCCGATCCACACGAGTAGAATGAACAGTTCTCGGGTGTTCCGTTCCAGATAGGTCGACATGTACAGGTCTGCCGATGGGCCTAATCAGCTATCGGAGTAATCACCGGCAAACCGCTCAAACAACCGCCGGCCAGCATGGAGAGTGTAAATGCAGCACCTGGATCATTTCTCCTTGCACCTGTTCATTCTGGTTTGCGAGGAAGGCACAATCGCGCGGGCCAGTCAGCGGGCTTTCATTGCTCCGTCGGCGGTAAGCAAACGAATCTCAGACATCGAAGCACGTTTCGGCACGCCATTGTTCAAACGCAGCAAGCGCGGGGTAGAGCCCACACCGGCGGGGCAAGCCTTGCTTCGGCATGCGCGTTCGCTCACGCGGGCGATGGAAAGGCTGGACAGTGAACTCAGTGAATACGCCGAAGGCGCTCGCGGGCATGTTCGGGTCTTGGCGAATGTGTCATCGATCATGGAGTTTTTGCCGGAAGAGCTGTCGGATTTCATGTTGAACAACCCCAGAATCCAGGCCGATATCGAAGAGCGCTTCAGCCCGGAGGTGGTCCGTGGGGTGGCTGAAGGCAATGCCGATCTAGGTATTTGTCGGCAGTCAATGGCAGTGGGAGATCTGGAGTTCCTGCCTTACCGCCAGGACCATCTGGCGGTTGTGGTCAGCGCAACTCACCCCTTGGCGGATCACACTCGCATAACCTTCGAAGAAACGCTGGCCTTTGATCACCTGGGGCTGTCCGCCTTCGCCACACTCAATACCTTCATGCGTGAAGAGGCGAAAAAGCAGGGCAGGGAGTTGCGCTTCCGATCTTATGTATCGTCGTTTGATGCTGCATTCCGCCTGCTTCAGTTCGGTCTGGGTCTGGCCGTGTTTCCGCTTGAAGCGGTGGCGCGATATGCGCAGTTGTTCGACCTACGCGTTATCCCGTTGGCTGACGATTGGGCACTGGGTGAGTTCGTGATTTGCGTGCGTGACCGCGAAGCGCTGTCACTTTCAGCCCGCCGGCTATTGGATCATCTGCTGTTACGTGCGCCACCGCGACAAACTGCCCGCTGAGGGATGAGCCTATCCATCGTGGCTGACGATGGATCAGGCCGTAAATGAAGTCTTTTCGAGGGGATGACGTCTCTCTAGTCTGAGGGTGTGCTCCAGCCTATGAGAGACCTTCATGACAACAATAACGATCAATGAAGTCGGCATGCGCGATGGCTTGCAAAGTCTTCAAGCCATCATGCCGACCGCTGCCAAATGCCAATGGATCGATGAAGCCTATGCCGCTGGTATGCGCCATATGGAAGTCGCGTCCTTCGTGCCGGCTAAACTGCTGCCGCAAATGGCCGATGCCAGGGAAGTCGTTGCCCACGCCTTGAGTTTTCCGAATCTGGTCGTGTCGGTCCTGGCCCCGAACCTGCGTGGCTGTCGTGATGCGCTTGAGTCCGGTGCCCATCGAATCATAGCCCCCGTTTCCGTCAGCGCCGCTCACAGTCTGGCCAATGTGCGGCGCACGCCATTGGAAATGGTCGAAGAGCTCTCGCGGATGTGCCAGTTGCGCGATGAGTTGGGGCTGCACCAGGTTCAGATCATCGCCGGCATGTCCGTCGCGTTCGGCTGCACCCGCCAGGGGGATGTGCCATTGAATGATCTTTGCGAACTAACCGGCCATGTACTGGAGGCTGGTTGCGATCTGGTGTCGCTCGGCGATACGACGGGCTATGCCCACCCAGGCCAGGTGGCGCGCACGCTGCAGGCGGTCCGGGCCATCGCCGGCGAAAAGCTCAGGGCCGCGCATTTCCACGATACCCGTGGTCTGGCCCTCGCCAATAGCCTGGTCGCGGTGCAGCAAGGCATTACCGAGTTGGACTCTTCACTGGCGGGCCTGGGCGGCTGTCCGTTCGCACCGGGAGCATCCGGCAATACCGTGACCGAAGACTTGGTGTTCATGCTGCAAAGCATGGGTTATGACACGGGCATCGATCTGGTTGCATTGATCGCATCACGGGAGGTGCTGCGCGCCGCCTTGCCGGATGAAACTCTTTACGGCTGCGTCGCCCGCGCCGGATTACCACTCAACTACAAGCCATCTGCCTATCGCGCTTGAGCCTGTTGCGATCAAGGAAAACGCTAATGTCCAGACTTCCATTGGACGGCATTCGTGTCGTCGAAATTTCTCATATGGTGATGGGACCGACCTGCGGAATGATCCTGGGAGACCTCGGCGCAGAGGTCATCAAGATCGAGCCAATTCGTGGCGACGGTACGCGCCGTCTGCTGGGGGCCGGTGCCGGTTTCTTTCGTACCTTCAACCGTAACAAGCAGTGCATCGCTGTCGACGTCAATACCCCACAAGGGCGAGATGCGGTGCTGGAACTGATCGACACCGCCGACGTGTTCATCGAAAACTTCAAGCCCGGGCGGATGCAAGAACTTGGATTCGGTTACGCAGCGATTCGTGAACGCAACCCGCGCATCATCTACGCCTCGCATAAAGGTTTTCTCAACGGACCTTACGACAATCGCCTGGCGCTGGATGAGGTGGTGCAGATGATGGCGGGGCTGGCCTACATGACAGGGCCTGTCGGCAGGCCATTGCGCGCTGGCAGTTCAGTGAACGACATCATGGGCGGTATGTTCGGTGCAATCGGCGTGCTTGCGGCACTGAACGAGCGCAACATCACCGGCGCCGGCCGTGAAGTCCAGAGTGCACTGTACGAGAACTGCGTATTGCTCGCGGCCCAGCACATGCAGCAATACGTCGTCACCGGCCAGGCGGCCGCCCCGATGCCGAACCGTATCAGTGCCTGGGCCATCTACGATGTATTCCAGTTTGCCGGAGGCGAGCAGATGTTCGTCGCCGCCACGGGCGAAGGTCAGTGGAGCGCCTTGTGTCAGTTGCTGGGCCAGACGGCCTTGCTCGACGACCAAAGCCTCGCCACCAATAACGACCGGGTGCTGCAGCGCCCCCGGCTATTGGCCGACCTGGCAGAAGTATTCGCGACCATGGATGCCAAGGCGCTGGCTCTTGAGTTGGAAGCGAACGGTATCCCCTTTGCACCGATTCGTCGTCCCGAGGAATTGTTCGCGGATCCTCATCTGCTGCAAAGCGGCGGCCTGGCGGATCTGCAGCTTGAGGACGGGTCCCTGACTGCCATGCCCCTGCTGCCGTTGTCTCTGGATGGCGAGCGGCTGCAACCCCGTCGATCGATACCTCGTATCGGTGAACATACCCACAAGGTTATGCGGGAGCTGGGTTACAGCGACGAGCATATAGCCCAGCTGTGTGCGGCCGGTGTCCTGAAAACCGACGATCAGCCTGAGGAGGCGTTGCCATGGCTATCTATCAGTACGACACGTTTATCCCCGCGATCCACGCCGAAACCTTCGTTGCCGATGAGGCCACAGTCATTGGTGCTGTCACGCTGGAACAAGGAGTAAGTATCTGGCCCCAGGCCGTTTTGCGCGGCGACAACGAACCGATTCGAATCGGCCAATGCAGCAACGTACAGGAAGGCGCCGTGCTGCATGCTGACCCTGGATTCCTGCTGACCGTGGGGGCGGGGGTCACCATCGGCCACCAGGCCATGCTGCACGGTTGCACGATCGGCGATGGCGCGTTGATCGGGATTCAAGCGGTTGTGCTCAACGGTGCGGTCATCGGCAAACACTGCCTGGTTGGCGCCGGGGCGATTGTGACCGAGGGCAAGGTATTTCCGGACAACTCCCTGATTCTGGGGGCACCGGCCAAAGTCGTGCGCGAACTGAGCTCTGAAGCGATTGCCGACATGCAACGTAATGCCTCGGGCTACGTCACCAAGGGGCTTGCCTTCAAGGACAGATTGACTCGAATCGGTTAATCCCGGAGGACACCCGTCCGGAAGCATTTCCTCTCCAATAACTACAAGAATGGAGAAACACTATGGTAGCCATGACTGGCGCGATGACGCTTGCGCGCAGTGAAGAAATCAATGAACTGCTGCTCTATCGACGTGTGGCCTGGCGCATCATGCCCCTGGCGATAATCTGCTTTCTTTTTTCCTATTTCGACCGGATCAACATCAGCTTTGCCAAGACCCAGATGCAGCATGAGTTGGGCTTGACCGACGCTGCGTACGGCCTGGCCGCGAGTATGTTTTTCATCGGCTATGTGCTTTTCGAAGTCCCCAGCAGTATCGGCCTCAAACGGTACGGAGCGCCCGCCTGGATCTGCCGAATCATGGTTTCCTGGGGGCTGGCCACGGCCGCACTGATGTTCGCCTATACCCAATACACACTTTATTTCCTTCGGTTTCTGATTGGTGTCATGGAGGCCGGCTTCGGCCCGGCGATCCTGTTCTACCTGGCTTGCTGGTTTCCGAAAAAGCACCTGGCCAAGATGAATGGTCTGTGGTTCCTGTCGGTCCCCCTGGCGGGCGCCGTCGGCGGCCCCGCTGCGGGTATTTTGCTTGGGACGATGGATGGCGTGTTCGGCCTTGCCGGATGGCATTGGTTGTTCCTGATGTCCGGGCTGCCGTGTGTCGGACTGGGTGTGCTGGTCCTGTGGAAACTTGACCGCGACATCGAGTCGGCCAAATGGCTGACCCGGGGCGAGAAAGATCTGCTTGTCGCCAACCTGGAGCAGGACAAAGCCAACCAGAAGCCGGTACTGGGATCACTGTGGCGAGTGTTGTTCACGCGGGAAGTAGCGATCATGGCGTTCATCTACTTTGTGATCAAGACGGCTTCCTATGGACTTAATTTCTGGATGCCGCATCTGATCAAATCTTCGGGTATTCAAAGCCTCTTCTGGGTGGGGATGCTCTCGGCATTGCCATATATCGTCGCGTGTGTCGGTATGATTCTGCTGACCCGCCGCTCCGATCGTACAGGCGAGCGTAAAGGCTATCTTGTCCTGTGTCTGATGGCGGCCGCCGTCGGCTATGTGTTGGCCTGCCTGTTCTCTGAATCATCCTGGGCGATGATGGCGGCGCTGGTCCTCGCAACGGCGGGCACCTTTATAGCCATCCCGATTTTCTGGACGATTCCGCAATCTACGTTTTCTGGACTGGCCATTGCCACGGGAACTGCAGCGATCAATTCCATTGGTCAGCTCAGTGGCATGATTGCGCCTGTCATGGTGGGCAAGATTAACGATGTTTCTGGCACCACCTATATGGGCATGCTTTCCATCGCTCCGCTGATTGTGATCGCCAGCTTCGTTGTCCTGCGCTACGTCAAGAATCCCAAGTCCTGACAGCGTGTCCACAGCAGATGCCCTTCGCATGGAGGGCCGCTCTCTGTCATGCTTGCCGATGTTCGCCTGGCAGCATTCCCGACCAACGTTTAAAAGCGCGCCTGAAACTATGCGCATCGCTGAAGCCTATGGCGTGGCCGATATCGGCGATCTTCATATCCGTATGGCGGAGTAAATCGCGGGCCCGCTCGTGCCGTATCTGGTCGAAAAGCTCGCTGTAGGTTATCCCTAACTCAGTCAGTTTTCGGCGTAGCGTGCGTTCACTCATATTCAGTTGGTTCGAAATCACCTGCAGCGCCTCTGGGTTCTGCAGGTTGAGGCGGATCTGGCTTAAAACGGTTTCAATGAGCTCGTTGCGAATGACATGTCGAATCAGCATCTTGTCCAGGTGGGCGCGCAGGGGACCACAGGTAATATCGTCATAGTCTGGAAGCTGTGTATTCAACCAATGGATTCCGCTCACCAGACGGTTGCCACCGGCCATGAATTTGACGGGGCAACGGAAAGATCGCCTGTAGGCATCGGCATAGGCTGGGCGAGCATAAGACAACTCCACCCGCAGGGGATTGAAGGACGGACCCACGAGCCGTCGCACGATGGCCACGGCACTGGAGAACGCTTCCTCGACCAGAAAAGGTTCGATTTCAATATCAAAAACCTTCGACTTGACCGCGATGACCAATTCACTGGCGTTAAACTTGGCTCGGTGCTCCAACAAGGCGCCGGTGTCGCCCTGGTGTTCCAGGCCATAGGTGATCGCCTCTCCGAGCGTCTTGCACGTTAGCATCGCCAAGCCAGCCAATCCCCAGGACACGGTCGTCTGGCGACTGCCGGTGGAAAGACCCAGTGCAGGATCGCGTAACGCTCGCTGCGTTCGGGTGATCAGCGACCGTGTTTGCCGGTAGGACAAGCGCATCTCAAGATCGAGCAGTTCATCGTACCCGAAGCCCAAGCCACGGCAGACCCGTTCCGTCGAAAGTCCGCTTTCACTCAATAGGCCGAGGAGGGCACGCGCAACGTTGGGGACTACAACCGCTTCGTTATGCTGAGGATTGTCTGTCCAATGAGTGGTTCCGGCCTTGATCTTTAGCATGGTCACACGAGCTCTCTTGGCATCGGGCATCTTGCGGGGCGGGTATTTTTCCTCTGTATCGCATTATCATCTGCCTCCAACGTTCTTGATGACGTCGTGCGGCTTTATTGTAAGCGCACGGGCAAACCGTCTTGCACGACTAAGCCGGACGCCACCTATGTGGTAGCAGCGCTGCAATCTCACTCGCCCGCTGCGTAGGCAGGCGCGTCAGCACATCCTTCAGGTAGGCATACGGATCGCGCCCATTGTTTCGGGCCGACTGGACCAAACTCATGATCGTAGCGGCGCGTTTGCCGCTGCGTAGCGACCCAGCAAAGAGCCAATTCTTGCGCCCCAGCGCCCAAGGCCGTATCTGGTTTTCACACTAATTATTGTCAATGGGCACAGCCCCGTCATCGAGGTAGCGCGACAGCGCCGTCCAGCGTTTCAAGCTGTAATCCAGGGCTTTGCCAATGGCTCGAACCTTTGTGCACTATGTCGCGCGGGGGCGGGCATTGGCAGTTTCTAGTGTGGGGGCTTGCGTTCAAGGATAGAACATGCGGATTGACGCGGTTCGCGGTGCACTTGGCAGACCGCAGTCTCTGTGGGAGCGAGCTCTGCTCGCGATAGCGGTCTGCCTGAACCGGTGATGTTGGATGTGCCACGCTATCGACCCCAGAAGCGTGCCTTGGATTACCGGATCTTTGGTTTGCTCTGGCTCATCCTTACTGGCTGCTACGTTCGCCCTCCGGCATTTGGCGTGCTTTTCCGGTCAATGGCAATCGCCAGCTGGTCTTGAGGCGTTTCACGCAGCTTGGGACGCAGCCCATTGCCCACCGGTGCATCTGCTAGCAAAGTGGTCATGCGGGTGGCCAACTTGATAGAAAAGCGCCGCAGCTCGGGTACTGCCGTGGCCTCCCAATACTGGGCTTTGAGCATGGGCCCCACGTAACTAAGCCAGGGTATCGGTTGATAGTGCTGATCCAGTACGCACAATTGCTCGTCCACCAAGATCCCGAAACCACAAGGGGCGGCGCTGATAAGTCCTTGCTCCAGCAAGTTATTGACCAAGGGAGACTCGACTCGCTGGATATCGAGATTGGGACCGGTGCAATTGATAATTCTGCTGACCTTGAGCGATTCAGTTGCCTGGTCGCTGCGCCGTCGAAAGTCAACAATCAGGCCTTCGCCCAGCAGCGCCACGTTAATCAGCCTGCCGGCATGAATAGCCAACTGGCCAGTGTTCAGATAGTGCTGAAAGTGTTCGAAAGTCGCTGGTGCCAAACGGTGACGGTGGACGTCCCACCAAGGCTGGACATGTCGCAGGAATTGTCGCTGCTGCGTGGTATCCATCGCCGACCAGAGTTTTTGTACCCAGGGGCGTAGGCTGTCAACCACGGCTCGCCAGTCGCCGCCTTGGTGCTGGTGCGCTTTGACCCGCTTGCGCAGCGTCGCCATCAATTGTCGAGGTGAACCGCGTCCCAGGTGCAAGGGAGCGGAAAGAGGCGCAACGGCCTCCTGGAGATGACCCAAGGGCAAAAGTCCGCGCCGCGAGAGTAGATGGATAGGA
This sequence comes from Pseudomonas sp. NFACC51, assembly GCF_900103575.1. Classification (NCBI taxonomy): domain Bacteria; kingdom Pseudomonadati; phylum Pseudomonadota; class Gammaproteobacteria; order Pseudomonadales; family Pseudomonadaceae; genus Pseudomonas; species Pseudomonas sp. NFACC51. The sequence continues at coordinate 270,358 of NZ_FMXH01000001.1, forward strand.
CCTCGATGGCCCTTTTGGACCAGCTGCAGCGCCATGTCCACCGCCGTCAGGCCAGTGCCGATCAACAGTACCGCGGCGGCTGGATCAGACGCCAAGCAAGTAGGTGGTTCCCAGGGATCGTGCACATAAGTTTCCGGGCGCAAGGTCTTGTTCAAGTTGCAGCAGTCGGCGGGAGGGAAGTTGCCAAAGGCGAGGATCACATGATCCGCCTCAAGGATACGCCCGTCCGACAGCTTGAGCTGGGCGCCGTCGCCGTAGGGTTGCACCTGTGTGACCTGCGCGACAATCCGTGACAGTTGTACGCCAGGATTGAATCGTTCAGCGCTGTCGAGGACATCGTTCAAGTAGCTGCCATAGAGGCTGCGACTGACGTACGAGGTGGGCTCGACATGGTAGTGCCGGCTTTTGCAGAACCTCAGAAAGTCTTCCGGAACGTCGTCCAGCGCGCTCATTTTTCCAATGCTGGCGTTCAATAAATGGAGGGGGCTGTTGGTGCCGTAGGCCAGCCCCCGGGCCATAGCCCGCGTGCGGTTGATCAATATGATGCGCAGGTTGGTGAAACCGCTGCGTAGGATCTGTGCCGCGGTGGCCACACCGCTGAAGCCAGCACCGACGATAACAAGCGTCTTCATGATGGTTGTCCTGTGGTGATGTAATGGCTAGTTCCAGCACCGACGGTGGTGCAGGAATGTTTCGATAGCGTGTGCAGCCTGCTCGACAGAAGCCGCTGCGCTATCGATCACGATGTCGGGGGACAGAGGGCGCTCATAAGGGGAGTCGATACCGGTGAAATTCTTGATTAGGCCCTGACGTGCCTTGGCGTATAACCCTTTGGGGTCTCGTCGCTCCAGGACTGCCAGTGGCGCATCAATGAATATCTCAATGAAGTCGTCAGGGGCGAAGAGAGCCTTGGCCATGCGCCGCTCTTGTTCGAACGGCGAGATCAGGCACACCAAGGTGATCACGCCAGCGTCCACCATCAATCTGCCCACCTCGGCCGTACGCCTGATGTTTTCCTTGCGATCGTCATCGGCAAAGCCCAGGTCGGCGGTCAGACCCTGACGAAGCCGGTCGCCGTCCAACAGGCAGGTGTGTAGTCGATGCTTATGCAGGTTGGCCTGGACCCGGTTGGCAATGCATGACTTGCCCGCGCCGGACATGCCGGTGAACCACAACAGGAGAGAACGATGGCCTTTCAGGTCGGAGTGGTCCTGACGTCCGATTTCGAAGTCATGGAGGACCAGATCCGAATGTGAATGGACGGTTGACGGTAGTGCCAGCGAAGAGGGCATGAGGTATCTCCGTGGAGCTTGTATGATCAGAACTCAATGACCGCGCGATAACGCACCTGGTTGTTGCGCAGCGCATCCAGGGCATGGTTGATGCGTGTCGCCGGGAAGGTTTCGACCAACGGCCAGACGCGATGCTCGCTGGCAAATGCCAACATTTGCAGCATGTCGTGACGCCCGCCGACGTTGGCGGTGGAGACGGTCAGGGTTTTGTAGGTCATGGCTGCGATGTCTAAGGTGATCGGGTTGGGCATGCCGGCAAAACACAAGGTGCCGCGGGGGCGCAGCAAGGCGATGGCGCTGGCCCAGTCCTGATCGTTGGAGGCGGTCACCAGCAGGAAGTCCAGGGTGTTTTCCAGTGCGTGCAACGTGACAGGATCCAGGGTGTGGAAGTGGCGAGCACCCAGCTCCATGGCCTGGGCTTTCTTGTCTTCTGAGCTCGACAGCGCGGTCACGGTGCACCCGAACTTGGAGGCGAACTGAATGGCCAGGTGGCCCAGCCCTCCGATTCCCAGAACGCCGACCCGCATGTCCGGACGCGTACCATGCAGCAGTGCGGTGAATACGGTCTGTCCTGCGCAAAACAGAGGCGCTGCCATGGGGGAGGGCAGTGCATCGGGGATGGCGAATACGAACCGTGCGTCGCAGGTCAAAAAGTCCGCGAAGCCCCCTCGGTGTCCATCGCTGCAGGTAGGCACCACGTTTGGACAATGCTGCTCTTCACCCTTCAAGCACCACTCGCAGGCCAGGCATGCACCTTTGTACCAACCGACGCCGACCCGTTGTCCCAAGGGGAGCCCCACTACCAAAGATCCGGTGCGAACTACTTCCCCTACCACCTCATGACCACACACTTGTGGGTATTGAGATGCTTCGCCCCAATGACCTTCAATCAAATGCAAATCACTGGTACAGGCTCCACAATGGGTGACCCGGATCTCGACTTCATTGGGGCCCGGGTCCGAGCGTGGATAAGTAAAGGGCTCCAACGGCGAGCCCGGGCTATGTGCCGCCCATCCGGTGGTGGTATGCGTCATGGGGTCTCTCCTGTGTGTAGGTGGAGCGCCGTGAGGTATTGCTGCGTCCATTCGGCATCGATCACCGGGCATTTCAAATGCGCGAGTTGTAACGGGGCTGGATGGCTGAAGTGATCGAAGTCGGCAATGATCATCGGAAGAATCAGCAACGTGCGCTGGAGCACGGGGTTGCCGGGTGCCTGGGTCTTGAGTCTGGCTTGCCATTCGGCTAAAGGGAGGGCAGTGAACCGGTTCGTCCCCAAGAGTGTCTGGATCCAGGTGCAGATCTGTACCCAGCGGGTGTTCACTGGGTTGTAAAGGTGATGGATCGATGTCGAGTGCGTCATCGGCTGGCCGAGGGCGCAGTGCACGAAGATCCGGGCGACATAATCGACCGGCGTGAGATTCAGCGACCAGTCGCTTTGCGCTGGCCAGGCCTTGAGTGCGAGGCAGCTTCGAATCATCAGTCCGACATAGTCGTCGGGGTTGATGCGGTCGCAGGCAATGGCCTGGGCGGGGGCGCTGATGTCACCGCATCGCAGGATGTTCAGATCTATCCCTGTCCGTTTACAGAACGTTATCGCCACGCTTTCGGCAACCAGCTTGGCTCGGTTGTAGCCGGTCGTCGGGATCGTTTCCGGCAAGGTCGAGGCGAAGATGACGCCGGCACCGCCCAGGGCAGCCAGGCGCAGCATCTCCAGGACGCCGCCAACATTGGTCTCGGCTAGGCGTTCATAACGCTTGAGCCAGTTAACCTCGGCGCCGCAATGAATGATGCAGTCGACCTCCGAGGACAGTTGCCGGTAAGCCTCGGGTGACAGGCCTAGCCTGGGTTGGCCCAGGTTCGCAGCCACGACCTCTACTGGCCCCAGATCGGCTACCCGCTGCTGCGCGTGAGCCGGGCTATCGGCCCGCACCAGGCACAGAATGCGCTCCACGCCCGTCGTCTGTTGCAATTGGCGAACAATCACTCGTCCCAGGTACCCAGTAGCCCCTGTAACCAGCATTGTCCGCCGTGCTCGGCGTGGCGGCACATGCGCCCCAGATGCTTGCAGCCGGGACAGGTAAAGCTCGGTTTCGGCATCGACCGAGAAGGGGGCCTCCTGCACGGATTCCCCTTGGAGCCTAAGAGCGAGCAACTGAGTAATGCCTGCAAGGGTCGCATCGCGGGTGATGTCGGCAACAGACAGATCGGCGCGGAAAGTGCGGTTAATCAGGTTCATCAGTTCCAGCAGCAACAGGCTGCCGCCCATGTCGAGGAAGTCGCTGTCAGGGCCCAGGATGACATCCTGTAGGTGCAGGCAATCGCCCCACAAGGCGGCGACCCGGGATTGCAAGGGCGTGAGCGACGGTTTGTCATCCGGAAGAGAAACCAATGGCTGTTGCAACAATAGGTGCGCGCCCAGGCGCTTCTGGCTGGCTCCGGCCGGGATCGAGGGGCTCAGGTAATAGGCTACCGGAACGCTGAAAGCGGGCAGGTGTTGACTCGCCCATTGCCGCAGCACCGTGGCCAGGGGCGGATGTTCGGGGTCCGCCGGCGTGACGAAGGCGACCAGTTGCAGGTCAAGTCCGTCGCCTCGCGTGGTGACCAAGGCCGTGCGCACCTCAGGGTGAGCAACCAGGATACGTTCCACGTCGTTGCTGAATACCTTGAACCCCCGCAGTTTCAAATGCGTGGTGCTGCGGCCCAGCAAATGGATGTTTCCGGCCTCGGTGAGTCGCACCATATCACCGGTACGCAGCAGCCGTCGGGCCAGTTCCGGCTGGGTCAGCGCCAGCGGGTTGGTTACAAAGGCGGCCTGGTTGGCCGCATCGTCCTGGAGATAGCCCGGCGTGAGTCCCGGTGTGTGCACATAGAGTTCGCCAGGACTGCCCAGGCGAACGCATTCAAGTGTCGAGTCCAACACGTAGGCCTCGGTGCCGGGGGTGAGGTGCAAGCGGCCTCTGAGGCCGATCAGGGCGATGTCCCCGGCTTCGTTCGAACCATACAGATCGAGTATCCGGCAGTGGGGCAGGCAGCGTCCGAGCTGTTCGCGAATCGCGTCGGGCAGTTGCTCACCACTCAGCCAAAGGGTGTGCACGGTGCGAAATGCCTGTTGGAACGCCTGCTCGTTTTGCAGCAGGCCGGCCACCAGGCTGGGCGTTATCATAAGTTGAGAAAGACGGCTGTCCTGGATAAAGCCTGTGAGGGCGTGAGGATCCAGCACCATGGCGTCTGGAATCAGGCAGGCAACCGCACCGCTGAAGATAGGGTAATACACATAGCCGGTCATCCAGGCATTGAGCCCCACACGGTCACCGGGTCGGATGTGCTGTTGCCAGAATGCGAGGGAATCGAGACGACCGTCGTCAGCAATAGTGACCACCTTTGCCATGCCCGTGGTGCCGGAGGTCAGCAAGCCATAAGCGACATCACCGAACGGCTGCGACCGCAGCTCTCGTGCTTCGCAGCAGTGCTCCGGCAGATGATCCAGCAATAGCGACCGGTAGCGGCCTGCCAGGGGCTTGAGGGTGAGGGTATCTCCCACCACAGCCACTGGATCGAGTTTCGCCAGGATGTTCGCGGTCGCGTCGGTACCGTACCAGTGAGGGATGTCCAGGTATGGCCAGCGCAGTAGGCTGCAGGCGGTCATGGTCACCAGCGTGCGCAGGTCCTTGTCCAGGCGGATTGCGACCCAGCCCCCATGGGGACACATGTCGAGGAGGCGCTCAGCCAGATTGCAGGCCTGGGCATTCAGCTCGCGGGCGCTCAGGCTGTGTTGGGGGCTGACCGCGACAATGCTGTCAGGTGCATCGCACAACAACGTATGCAGGCGCGTGTGCCAAGAGGGGGCTGGTGCGCGGATTGAGGCGTTGAGACGTTGGGTCCTGATCTGCTGTTGGCGGCTATGTTGGGCTGCCGCCCATTGATGCTGGGCAATCCGTGAACTGATTTCATCCGTCGTGGGGTTAACTCGGTCGATGATGATCAGCGCAACCTCGGTCTGGCGTGCTTGCGGGCTGTCGGGGCCGATCAGGCAGAGCTGGCGATGGCCCAGGTGCCTTACGAATTCAAGCGACACGGGTTCTTTATCGGTTGTCAGTGTCACGAGGGGCAAGTCTTGCAGTTGTTCGACTTCGCGGGTAAGCGCATCGAAATGACTGCGCGCAGGGCTGCTCCATAACCAGACAGCGTAGTCGTCAGGCAATTGCGCTGCCCACTGCAAGGCACGTAGATGCTGCTGCCTTGTCGATGCCAGCAACAGCACACGTAGCCGTGCCGCTACCGGTTCATAAAGGCAATCGAGGTGATCCGCCGTGGATGGCGCGCGTTGCCAGGCGGCCGCCAAGTGGAAAAACCTGTAGAGGGGCTGTTTGTCCCGCGCCGTGGATTCGACGGCTTCCGGGAAGGTGATTTGCGGGTGCGCGACTTGGGCAAAGCCGCAGGAGCGCTCGGCATCGTCATGCCAGCCTTGGAAAAATTGCCACTGTTCGACTTTTTCCGGTTCCCAGCTCAAAAGGCGAGGCGAAAAGTCGATACCGGCAAAATCACAAAAGCGCGCCAGGGTGCCCCGCGTATCACCCATCAAGTCGGCATCACTGTCCAGATACAGCACCTGGCCGGCATCGCACTGTTCAAGTACCCGCTCATGGATGCGAGCCAGCTCATCGAAGCCGGATTCATCCGCGTCGAAATAGGTCGTGCCGCCGCTCTGGCTGACACGGTACAGCGACCGCATCACATCTAACGGTTGGCGGACCAGGAACACATGCCTGAACTGTGCCAGCCACGTGCTATCAACCGAGTCGAAGTCGACGAAGTAGGCAATTTCCTTGGAGAATTGCAAGCGGTGTGGTGGTGCTGGAGGTTCACCGAGCAATGCCATCGCATCGACGTAGTCGGTGATTCCGGGCGGCCCGTTATTGATCCGACGGGTTTGTTCAATCAACGCATGTTTTTCGGGAAAATGCTTGGCCAGAAAGGGCTCGGAGAGCCTTTCATGCAACACCCTGACGTCTGGGTGCTGCATTACGGCCCGCTCGAAAGCGGTAGAGCGGCTGCGAGACACCGCCCACAGGATCACATTGGGCAGGTAATGAGATGACGTCAGCATAAACAGCTCCTTGTTAAGGCCTGTGCATGTGAAGCGTTCAGCGAGTGGCGGTGGGCTTTTTCAGCAAGATGAAGCCTGAAATCAGGATCAGGGCCAGACCGGCCGCGGTGCGGCCATTGAGCACTTCGTTAAACAGCAAGGCCCCCCAGGCGATGGCGAAGATCAGGTAGGTGTAGTCGAATGCGCCGATGATCGCGGTCTCGCCGATTTGATAGGCCCGGGCAATGCCGGTGCTGACCAGTACCATCAGGACCGCTAGCAGCACCATCACGCCCCAGTCACTGATCGCCATCGGCGACCAACCGCCCACCAGGAAACGCAAGCCCTCGTTGCCCGGTAGGTGAGGCCCGGTTTGTGCGACGACAACGCTGCCGACCATGCCCATCAATAGCAGGACGATGTTGAGTGCCAAGGCCAGGTGCATCGGTACCTCCTTCGCGCACTTGCCCTTGGTCACGACCGCTGCGAGCGCATAGAAAATGGCCGCGAGCACGGGCAGCAGTGTCCATAGGTTGAAGTCACCCTGACTTGGCCCGAGTGTAACCACCACCCCGACGAACCCCACCAAGATGGCCAGCCACTTGCGCGGTGTGACATGCTCTTTCAGGGTGATTGCCGAGAACAAAGCGATAAACAGAGGTGTCGTATAGATTGCCAACGCGGCGATGGTCAGGCTGATAAAAGGCAGGGCGCTGTAAAAGGCGATCCACATCAAGGCAAGCAACAGGCTTCTCGTTCCTACCCATAAGGGGGAGAGCGGCCACTGTTGCGTTGTGTCGCGGCGGTACAGCAATAAGGCGGCGAGCATGCCAATGGCCAGGAGCGAGCGGATCACATAAAGCTGCCACATCGATGTCTCGGTACTGGTGGCCTTGATAAGCGCGTCTGACATTGACAACAGGAACACCGAACCCACGACGATGAGGATGCTTTGTCGGTTTTCGGCGGCCGTAACCGTTGTTGTTGCAGACATGACGGGTCCTTTATGTGATCGACCTCAAGGATTCTGATTGAGCTCGAATTGCAGTTAAAGTGACTTATGGTTACGCAGGAGGAATGAAAATTATGGATAACTTCAAACGCTCACTGCCCCCACTTTCCAGTTTGGTTCCCTTTGAAGCCGCGGCCCGTTTGGAAAGCTTTTCCAAGGCCTCGGACGAGTTGCATCTCACCCAGGCTGCGATCAGTAAACAGATTCGAGCCCTGGAAGAGTTTCTCGGTGTCGCGTTGTTTATCCGTAGAAATCGAGCCGTATTCCTGACCGAGGCGGGCGCCGAGTTTCGCGACGCAGTGCGCACAGCGTTCCTGGGAATTGCGTCGCGGGCCGAAGACCTGAAATCAGGACGACACAACAGCGAAATCGTCCTGGAGGTTCAATTGTGCGAAGCCTTCTACTGGTTGACGCCGAATATCTCTCCCTTGCACAGGAAGTACCCTGATCTGGAGGTTCGCCTCAATGCGTCCATCCAGCCCATTACCGAAGCTGCCGAAAAATTTGATATCGCCATCCAAACCTCAGGCCGGCCATCCGGCGATCACACTCTGCTGTTTACCTTAAGTGATGATGTGTTTCCGGTGTGCAGTCCCGGTTACCTGGCATCTTTGGGTAACCAGCCGCTGACCTTGCAGGCGTTAGCGGATTTGCCTTTGCTGCATCATGTCGCCACGCCCCAGTATTGGAGTACCTGGAGCGACTGGCTGGGGGAGTTCCACATCAGGGCCGGAGAACTCAAGGGCAAGTTCTACGACAGCTATCCGGTCATGATGCAGGCCTGTGTCGAAGGCCTGGGTTTCGCCCTTGGGTGGCGCCGGACCAGTGAGAAGATGCTCGCCAGTGGTGAACTGGTGCGTCCTTTCTCCGAATCGATTCATCTCCCAGAAGCCCTGAGTGTGTACAAGTGGCGTGATGAAAACCTGAGTCCGCCGGTTCGCCAGGTACTGGAATGGCTGACTTCATCCTTCGGGGAATGACCCCTCCCGGCCTGCGTGCAGCAGTCCCAACGCAGCCAGGGTTTTTTTCTGAATGTCGTGCACGGCATGTTCGCTGTTGGCTCCCAGTGCTGGGTCGACGATGAAGCGACCTTGTTGGTAGCCATCACTGTTCAGGCCGCGCTGTACACTGGCGCACAAGGGAATATCTTCTTCACGGATTACGGCGACGAAATCGATGACCTCCTGCTCTTCCTGGGAGGGTATTGCTTGTGTGCAGAACCATTCGACCACTTGAAGGGTCTTGTCGACGCTGATTGGCAGATGATGCAATACATTCATGTAGCCCCCGGGGTAGACCTCCAGGCAAAAGTTCGGCCACAGATACCATGCACCGAATTCGCGAGACCGGGCCGAGCTTTCCTTCATCGTATAGCCCTGGTTCGCACCACTGTCGCTACTGAGGTGGGCGTGATAGTGCTCGTGGATCGTCAGGTGATAACTCTTCAGGTCAAGGGTCGCCGTCGAGAGTGTGGGATGGCACATCGGGCAGTGGTAGCACTCCGAGTAGTTTTCCACGGAGACTTTCCAATTGGACTGCACGCCATATTCTTTGGAGTAGGCGTGAAAAAGCTTTTCCGGTGCTGGTGAGAAGGTTCGAATTGATGCTTCAAGGCCAGGCAGCAAGGCCTGCATAGGCCGCGCGTCCAAGTCGAAGTTGATGAATATGAAACCGCAGAATACGTCCAGGCGTACCGGTTTGAGTTGAACCTGATCCGTGCTGAAGTCTTTGAGGTGTTCGGATTTACGGGCGCTGATCAGCTGTCCACGGGTGCTGTAGGCCCAGGCATGATAGGGGCAGGCCAATAATCCAGGTACATGGCCGCTGCCTTCGACCAGTCGATGTGCGCGATGCTGGCAGACATTATGGAACGCCTGCAGCGTACCGTCCTTGTCCCGAACCACGAGAGCACTGCGCCGACCGAGATCGCGCACTCGATAGTCACCCGCGTTGGGTAGAGCGGAGATGTGACAGACGTATTGCCAGGTACGTGCAAAAATCGCTTCCATTTCCCGGTCGAACAACTGGCTGTCAGTGTAATGTTCGTTGGGTAAGGTAAAAGATGCAAAAGGGTCGATGTCGAACCCGCGAACCAAGTGCAAGGGTGAAGGGGCGCTGGTCATGGAACCTCCATGGATCAGTTTGAAAAAACGTGAAATTCATCCGTACTGTGCGACGGGATGCTCGAACTGCCGAGGGTCAAGGGCCAGTCCCAGACCTGGGCTGTCATGCAGGTAGGCACGACCCTGGCTGATTTCGAAATCCACCTCGGCCAGTCGTACCTCATGGTGTCGGCAGCAGTTCCAGCTGGCGCGATGCAGGCGGCTGGGAGTCGACGCGGCCAGGTGCATCACGGCACTGTCACTGATCTGTGTGCCGCCGACGTCTTCGATGTTCATCCGGATGCCGTGGTAGGCGCAGAAGTCCCGAAGTTGCCGGGCTTTGGTCAGGCCCCCGACGCGGCCAATCTTCAACCCTATCAACTGGGCGATGTTCTGGCGCTGGCCTTGCACCAGATCGCCAAGGGTAACGATGGATTCGTCAAGAATGATCGGGTTGCGTGTCAACTCACGCACGGCTCGGCACTGTTCCATTGATTCACAGGGCTGTTCGAAGCACACAGTTGGGTCCTTCACGCTGTTCATCACGGCGACCGCTTCCGCCACTGTCCAAGCACGGTTGACATCGAACGTGATGACCTCGCCGGGCAGTCGCTGCTCGAGCAGGTGCCGGATTTGGGCAACATCCTCATCCACCCCGATGCCGACCTTGCAAGAGTGGGTGCGATAGCCCTCACTGCGGGCGAGTGCCAGATAGTTCGCCATCTGCTCCGCGTCGTCGGTGGGGATGCTGCTTTGCAAGGCAATCGACTCTTGGAACCGGCCGCCGAGCAACGCATATATCGGCAATTGGCAATGTTTGCCCAGGATGTCCCAGCAGGCCAGATCAATTGCTGCTTTCACGTAGGGATGACCCGGTAGCATGACATCCATGCGTGCATTGATCTGATCCAGGTGCAAGGGGTTCTCCCCAAGCAGGTGTGGGGCCAATTCGTCGATGCCGGCTCGCACGCCTTTGGCGTAGGCCGGCAAGTAAGTGGCGCCCCATGGGCAACTCTCGCCGACGCCCACCAGACCGCTGTCCGTGGTGATCAGGACGATGGTGGCGTCGAGTGAGTCGTAGTGCAGTCGACCGCCGCTGAGGCTGTATTTGTTCTTGAGTGGTACATCCAGTTGGTAGACCTTGATAGAGGTGATCTTCATGGCGTGACCACTCCCTCTCGCAACCCATGCCCAACTGCCCGGGCAGGGGATGGGAAGCCCAGAATCGACTGATGAAAGATTTGTTCGATGACGGGCAGTTGCAATGCCTGCTGGAGTTCGTCAACGACTGCGATACTGTCCAGGCACGGTTCGTAGCTATCCAGGTGCTCGGCAACCCAGCTGGGGCCGCAACTCCAGTTCACCACCTGCTCGATCAGGGCGTCCGAGAGGCCCATTGCGCGGCCGATCTGACAGGCCTCGTCGAGGATGACCTTATTGATGCAGGCCAGAAACTCCACCAGGTGCGAGGCCAGTTTGATCTTGCTGTCGTCGGTGAATACGACGCCCGAATGGAACATCGGTGCGAGGGTTGGTGTGACACGGCCCAAGGCGTCTTCAACCACATCGCCGCTGTGGCGATAGTTGCGATCGGCTCCATAGGGCGAAGGGGCATGAAAATTGGGCAGGGTGAGGCACAGATCGTTTTCCCGCTCACTCAAGGCAGCCACTTTTACGTGATTGTCCTGGCTATCGAACAGCGTCCCCGCCTGGCAATAGCGCTGGGCGACGATGCGTCCCAGCGGCATTGCCACCCCCAGTTCATCGGCCAGTGCCTCGGTGAGGCTCGTGTCCTTGACGGTGATCTCCAACGTACAGGAATGATCGTAGCTGGCGTCGAATATGAACGGAGTCAGCTGGTTGCTGACAAAACAGTTTCCCCGCGAGACTTTCACGTAGTCCCACAGCCAATGCAGGGGAATATCGTTGGCCCTGGCTATGATCAGCAATTCGGCCCATACCACAGTGGCGGTGTAGAACAGCAGGTTGGTGAGCAGCTTGACCGATTGGCCGGCTCCAATTTCTCCCACATAGAAGGATTTGCGGCCCATGGTTTCAAGCATGACCTGGCTCAAGCGGTAACCGCGTTCATCACCGCCGATGTAGAAACACACATTGGCGAAATCCACGCCCATATGCGACAGGTTGCTGACGGGCGCTTCCAGGCTGAAGATGTTTTTTTGCCTGGCCAGTTCAGCGATATGACGGGTGTTGTGATAGTCGGTGGTGGATGTGTCAATCCAGACCGTCCCTTGCGCCATTCCTGCCAGGGCGCCGTGCTCGCCCGTCATGTTTTCCAGCACGTGGTGCGGTAGCGGTAGGCAGGTCACCACGATCTGGCATGTATTAGCGCACAGCGCAGGAGTGTCTTTCCAGGAGGCGCCCAACTCGATCACCGGGCGAGCATGCGTGGGGTCGATATCATGCACCTGGACCTCGTAACCCGCGTTCAGCAGACGTTCTATCAATGGACGGCCCATGTTCCCGGTACCGATGAAGCCGACTTTCGGCTTGGCAGCTTGCATATCGATTCCTCCTGATGGTGGGGTCAAGCGAGTTCGCGAGCCCTGCCAGCACCCTGGCCGGTTACCCAGATTGAGTTGAAGTTTTCAAGCATGACTTGCTGGCACGATACGACCTGGTCGCTGCCCAGAGGGTTGAACTCAGCGTCCACGTTCGGATATACAAAAAACGGCAGCGACACCCTGCCCCTGTTCGCACGGTGGATGACTTGGTGGGGTGTACTGGTAAAGAGGCCATTACTCCACTTCATCAGCATGTCCCCCAGGTTGACCACCACCTCCTGCCCGCGAGGCGGTACATGGATCCAGCGTCCTTGGGAAAAAGCGCGTAGCGCGCAGGCATCACCAGCTTCTTGGAACAACAAGGTGAATATGCCGTTGTCGGTATGTTTGCCCGCGCCACTGCGCTGGGGTGGGTAGTACAGGGCGCGCTGGATCAATACTGGGTCGGAAAAGAAGGGCTCGAAGAACCGCTTGTCCAAGCCAAGTGCAAGCGCCAGCCCTTGTAATAATCGAGGCACCACGTTGTGCATGACTTGATCCTGCAGGGCCAGCATCGTCTTGGCGAAACCGGGAGCCGTTTGCTCGTCGGGCAGCAGGTTTGGGCCGGTGAAGGGTTTTGCACAACTCACGGCCTCCCTTCCCATGTCGAAGTGCTGTTTACAATCGGGGCCGGTAGGAGCATGCAACGTCTCGCCAAAGGTATGTACATAACCCCGGCAGGTTCTTGGACTGACCTGTTGGTGGACTTGGGAAAACTGATTCTTAATTTCCAGCGGCAGGGCGAAAAACTGTCGCGTCGCAATAAACACCTGATCGATTAGATGCGGATTTATACCGTGATCAGTTAAATAAAAGAATCCGTCCTGAATACAGGTTTCCCGCAGGCGCCGCACTTCATGCGACGTATCGATAGACTCAAGCATCTCAAGTGAAATACGGTTCAAGGCTTCCATGCTCTGATCCCCTTATCGGGCAATTCTAAATGCCAGGTAGTGAGCGTGTACCTCATCTAAATAAGGAGCATTCATCAGTGACGGTAAGGGTGATATTTTTTTTGCCGCGACTAAACTATCCAGCATGCTCGCGAAGTTTTCTGCTTCATAGAACGTGCAGCGCGTGCTAAACAGTAAAAGTCCGCCTGGGGTGGTCATGCGGATAAGCTCGTGAATGGCTTCTATGGGCAGGTGCCCCTCGATGAACGCACCACAGCACAAGGTGGCGTCATACTGGTTGTCCGCAATCAATGTGTTGTGTTCGGTCAGGTCCACCCCACCGTACAGAGCCCTATACGCCTGGGTTTGACGCGCCAACCGGGTCATCGCCGGTGACAGATCGCAACCTTCTACGGCGCTAAAACCTCGCTGGACTAGCTCTTTACCCACGAGTCCGGTTCCGCAGCAGGCATCCATGATGCGCAAAGAGCTACGTAGTTGTCTGTTGTTTGCGTCCGCGTGGCCAAGAAGTGATGTCAGCAAGTCGCTGATCATAAGTGGGCCGCAATAGTTCTTTTCCGACACATCATTGTCGTAATCAACAGACCACGTTTCATAGTAGTCCCTCAGGCGAAAGTAGTCGCGATTGAAGTTCAGGGCGCGATTGACTGATGTTGGGGTGTTGACGTTGGAACTTCTAGTGACGTGATTTTCGCTGGCCATTCTGTATTCTCCGGAAAATTATTTTTCAGGTTGAATGAATCAGGGTGGTGGCGTAAGTGGGTGTTCATTCTTATTCGCCGGCCGCCGCACTGTAAAGGCCAAATAGATGACTTATCCTCCGGATTTTTCCTACATGGTTAACCAGATGTTATACATGCCGTGTATACGTGGGGCGTCAGGCAGGGATTTGACAAGGCATTTCGATTTCAAAGTACGCTTGGGTAGTCTGTCATATAATTGCACGAAATGGGCACAGCCCGAAGATTTGCCTCCGAGGGGCGATATTTCGAGGGTTGTGAGCTGACTGGTGAGCCGGGGAAGGTTGGAACGTCTATTCGGGAAGTTCATACGCTGTTGGTACTATGGGCATCACACTGCCAGCTTGATGATCGTGCATCCCCATCGGCTTTGGATAGAATCCAGAAACGTTGCTTGGAATTACCCCAGCTCTTGCCCTTGAAACACCCCGATAATAAGTCCAGAATTGAGTCTTTTCCTGCCCCGGCAAGAAAAGAAACCCCTTATATTTCAATGAGTCGGACGCCAGATACGAGTCTCGTTTCCCGCTCCAAGATTCAGAAAAAAGCCACTCAGATGAGTGGCTTTTTTTTGCCTGAGATTTATGTGCAGGAGCGTCAGCCTTTAGCGTTTGTGGTCAATCGTTGGGCAGATGCAACTGCACCTCCATGGCGTCATGGAGGAGTCGGACGATCTCAATCACGTCGCCGTCTCCCACACGATAGAACACGATATGTCGCGGACTTTTGACCACGCCATGAAGTAGTTTGGCCTGCTGGCGTGAATAGATGAGGTGATAGCTGCGAAGGCCCGGTGCAAGCTCATCACGGTCGTGGCTGCCAATGCGATAAGGCGTGTCGGCAATCGCTTGCAGCGCCGCGAGGATCAGCGCCTGGTAGCGCTGGCGTGCTTGATCGCCGAATTGCGTCTGGGAGAGCCTGAGGATGTCGACAATGTCGGCGCGCGCCGCGTTGGAAATCCGATACTGCGGCATGCTCAGTGTTTCTCCCTCGCCGGGGTGGTTGCCTCCTGGCTCAATCCCTCAAGGAAATGCTCCAGATCCCCTTCGTTCAACTGCGTGAAGCGCCCGTGCTCAAGGTCCATGATGCCGATCGAGGTCGCCTGACGCAGGGCCTCAATTTTGGCGGTGTCTTCGGCGATGCGCTGTTCCAATAGACGCAAACCTTCTCGCATCACTTCGCTGGCATTCTGATAACGGCCGGACTGCACCAGGTCATGGATAACCTGCTCCTGGTGAGGGGTGAGCACAACGTTTCGCGTCGCCATAATTAACTCCAGCTCAGGACAAGCAGGTTCTTTCGATCATTGGCATATTATGCCATTTTGCCTGCGAACACATAGTTTGGGATTTGTATCTGACGAACTGTGTCGTGCGGGCTCATCCTTGGCGCCGAACAGCGCGTGCTGACCCGGACTGCATGCGCACAAAGTCCAAAAAGGCTGTTTCCAGTCCAGCTCGAGCCAAATGCTGCACTGCCAGTGGAATGTCGACCTCGTGCAAGTTGACATGTACAGACTAAGGTGCGGAACACTCCTGCACAGCCCCCTTATCAGCCGCTCGACCAGGTGGGTATAAGTTTCATCAGTCAACGAGCGTTCCTCAAGCCAATCCGGCAGGCAGTTGAGTAGTCGCGTGATGATGGGCCCGGCTGCCGTAACTGTTTCGTGCGCGCTGAGCGTATCGCTGAACAACGTGCGCAGAAACGCATGCTCATATCTGCCGCGTTTGAGGATGATGTGTTGCTTCTGCGCGGTATCCAGATAGGCGAAACCCTGTAACGCCAGCCGAAAATGCAGGGGCCGCTCACGGTGCAGGCGCAGGTGGGCGGCAATCAGGTTCGACAGTGGTCGAGGTCCAGCGGTGCCTTGCCGCACAGGTTGCTGGACCAACAGGTGGAGTTCTTCGTAGAGCTCTTCGATCAGGTCGAACAACAGGGCTTGTTTGCTGGGGAAATGGTTGTACAGCGAGCCAGGGGCGATACCCACGTGGCGAGCCAGTTCGCGCATGCTGACCTGTCCGAATCCCTTGCTGACGAAAAGCTCCAGGGCCCGTTCTCGGATCGTGTCATACCCGCCGTGAGTTTCAGCTGTAGACATGAAAGCCACGTCCGGATTTTTTGCCTAGCAATCCTGCTGCGACCATCTCTTTGAGCAGCGGGGCAGGTCGGTATTTCGGATCGCCAAAACCTGTTTGCAGGTTATCCAGAATTCCCAGCACAGTATCCAGGCCAATGAGGTCAGCCAATGCGAGCGGCCCGATCGATTGGTTGCAGCCCAGACGCATGCTTGCGTCGATTGCTTGGGCATCGCCGTTTTCCTGAAGGACGAAAATCGCTTCATTGATCATCGGAATGAGGATTCGGTTGACCATGAAGCCCAGGCGATTCTGTGTGTGGATCGCGGTCTTGCCTAAGTGTTCGATCAGTGCCCCGGCGGTGGAACAGGTCGCGTCGCTGGTTTGTAAGCCACGGATCAGTTCCACCAGTACGACCGCCGAGCACTTCAGCCACCCAATCGGCGATGTACTGACCAGCATTGATACTGTTATCGAAACTCGAGTGCTGCACGCCGCCCTCACGTTCGGTGAAGACTTTCAGCTCGCGCTTTGGACTGTTGACCAACTGCTCGAAGGTGCGGTGTGCCCACTTCAGCGGAATCTGCGAATCCTTTTCACCGTGGGTGACCAGGAAAGGCACCTTGATGCGATCCAGGATGCCGTCCAGATGAACATTCTCGGCGATGGCCATGAACTCATCGGTGTCTTTGGCGCCCCATACCCAGGCCACATGAGACCAGTAATGCGGCACCGGGAAGCTGCCTTCCTTTTCCAGGCGACGCTTCTGTACATCACGCCAGTCATGGTTGGCACCCCACACGACGCCGCAAGCGAAGCGCGGCTCAAAGGCTACTGCGCGCGGGCAGTAGTAGCCGCCCAGTGACACACCTTCCAGGCCAATGCGTTTGGCGTCGACGTCGTCGCGGGTTTCCAGCCAGTCCACCACGCGGCTGGCCCAATGCTCACTGTCGAAACGCGCCGTCAGGTGATGCAGGCGCAGTGCTTCGCCTGTGCCCGGCTGGTCGATGATCAATGACGATACGCCTCGTTTGGCCAGCCAGGCGGGCAGGCCGACCCGGTATTTCATTTCTTTGGTGGAATCCAGTCCATTGATCTGCACCAGAATCGGCGCTGGGCCGTTGACGCCTTCGGCACGAACCAGCAGGCCGGAAATGTGTTTGCCTTCATAAGGGATTTCAACGCGCTCGCAGTTTTCTCGCGCCAGTTCGATACCGCGTTGGAAGGTGTGCAGAAAGCGCTGATACAGCTCCGTGCGACCAGGGGCACCATGGGCCTGCAGGCGTTCGCAGCTCAGGTAATAGGTCGCGGCGCGGTTGTATTTTTCACCGGCAGACAACATCCGCCCCTTACTTTCGTCTTCTTCAGCCAGGCCGCACAGCTTGTCGGCCATGTTCGCCCAAGTCTCACGGAAAGCCTTGCTGCCGGCGGCGTCCGGTTGCTTGGCGGCTTCCTGCAGCGGCGCGCACATTTCTTCGATTTCGCCGATACGGGCGCCCATTTCAATGGCCAGGTCGACGGAAAGATTCCACACGTAGTTGGTCGGGAAGTAGCGAAACATGATTGTTATTGTCCTTGTGCGAGCAATGGCAGGCGGCCAGGTCTGGCGCGGGGATGGCCAGGCGACGGTTCGAAGCAGGCTAAGGGGAGGCCAATGGTTTGGCCAATCGCGAGTCGGGATGGGAGGTATTGCGAACGCTGATAGAGCGTATGTGCGCCGTGGCCCAAGGGTTTTCTACTCACTGTTCAAGCCGCAAATCCGGATACCTATCATCGTACTTTGCGATTGCTCATAACGCGGGATGCGATTGGTGTCGTCGAGGTACGACTCATTAGAGTTGCTGCTACATCGCGCTATTGGTCGCAGTCCCGGGCGCGCACAACAACAAGAATAAGGTATCGGCAGATGAGTGAGTCCAAACCCGGCACAGCGATCAGTCTGGTCGCCAAGGGCAGGCTGTTTTTCCACGACCGTGCGAGGAGTTGGGCATGCCCGTACTGAGCCGTGTGTTTGGCAATCTATCGGTGGGGGCCAAGCTGTCGCTGGGTTTCGGCCTGGTGCTGCTGGTGACATTGGCGGTGGCAGTCACTGCTTTTCGTTCCCTGGGAGTGTTGCAGCAGCGCGGTGAACAATCGCGTCAGGAGTCGTCGATCCAAGCACTGATCCTGCGCGCGCGTATCGCCGAGAAAGCATTCGCCCTGGACCTTGCTCCACAGCGCCTGGAGCAGGTCCGCGAGTCGATCGACACACTGAACCGGCAACTCGATGCTGAGCCCGCCAATAGCGCAGTACGCACGGCCGCTGGCACGTATCTGGAGCAGTTTCTCGGCTATGCCGATTCGTTGCGTCGGGCTCGGGAGGCGCGCCTGCGCATGCAGGCACTGGCGCAGACGGCTGGTGACAGTTTTACCCTGCTGTTTCTCGATCAACTGGATGCGCTTAACACTCGGTTAGGGCAGGGGACACCACCGAGCAGCGATCAGATGGTGTTGCTTGAGCAGACGGCCGCATTGCGGGACAAGCTCGCCAAACTGCGTGACAGCGAGCTGTACTACTCGCTCGATGGCGAAGAGCGTTACCGCAGCGATTGGGAAATGAGCATGAGTGACCTGCTGGCCGCCATGCAGGCGCTCGCGCTGGATGAGCAGCAGGGCGAGTCGCTGCAGGAGGCGAGCAGGGCTTTGGGCGACTATCGCAAGGCCTTCCTCGAGTTCGTCGACAGCCGTCAGCAAAACGCGCAAAGCAGCGCGGCCATGAACGCGCAAACCGAGCAGGTAAGTCAGTTGCTGACCCAGGCCGATGAACAGCAAAGGCAGGCGGTACTGGACGATAACCGTGATGCCAATCGCCAATTGGGCTCGATCACGGTCCTGGCGCTCGTCTTGGGCATTGGCGCTAGCCTGCTGATCCGCCAGTTGATTGTGCAGCCGTTGTGCCAGGCTGTGCAGTTGGTCCAGCGCGTAGCGGCGGGGGACTTGAGCGATCCGCCGACAGACAGTGGCCGTCGCGATGAGCTGGGCCAACTGTTGGGCACTGTGGGTAGCATGCTGGGCAGTCTGCGGGGATTGGTCGGGCGCATCGACCGTGGTGTCGGCTCGCTTAATGGCATGGCCGGCAGCTTGGCCGAAGTGACCTTGAGCAACAGCCGTGGTGTCGAACACCAACGTCAGGAAACCGAGCTGGCCGCCGCCGCCATGCAACAGATGGCCGCCACAGCGCAGGAAGTCGCGCGCAACGCGGGTCAAGCCAGCGAAGCGGTGGCGCATGCCGACCAACAGGCGCGTGAAGGCGATGAGTGGGTGCGTCAGGCGAGTGACAAGATTGACCATTTGGCTGTGGAAATGGGCGGTTGTGCTGAAGCCATGCGGTCGCTATTGGTGGAGAGCGCGGCGATTGGAGGCGTGCTCGATGTGATCAAGGCGGTGGCCGAGCAGACCAACCTGTTGGCGCTCAACGCCGCCATTGAGGCCGCACGCGCGGGCGAGCAGGGGCGTGGCTTTGCCGTGGTCGCCGATGAGGTTCGCGGTCTGGCACGGCGCACCCAACGTTCGACCACGGAAATCGAAGGGTTGATCGTCCGCCTGAGCAATGTTGCCCAACAAGCCGCCAAGCGTTTGCAAGGCAGCCATGTGTTGAGTGATGAAACGGTGGTGCTTGCCGCGCAAGCCTCCCAGGCGCTGGCGCGGATTACCCGGGCGGTGTCCCGCATCGAGCAGATGAACCAGCAGATCGCTGCGGCGGCCGAACAGCAGAGCGTCGTGGCCGAGCAAGTCAGCCAGAGCATGACACGGGTGCGCGACGTGGCCGAAGGCAGTGCCAGGGAAAGCTTGCAACTGCAAGCATCAACGGCCGACTTGCAACAGATTGGCGGCGAGCTCAAAGCGGCCGTTGGGCACTTTCGCAGTTGATTCCGCCAGCGAGTAAAGGCCGCGACTACTGCTCCAGCTCGTTAATGATCTGACTGATTTTCGCCCGCAGCCAACGGTGCATCGGATCTCCCTCCATGGTCCGATGCCAGAGCATGAACTCACGCATCACCGGGATTTTCACCGGTGGTTGCACGATGCGCAGCGGCAGGTAATTGGCGTAGAGCCTGGCCATGCGCTGGAGCATCGTGGCTACACGTTGGGTGCCGACGATCAACTGCGGCAGGGTGTTGAAGTCATGGGTCACCACTTCCATGCGACGGGTGAAACCGTACTGGCTCATCAGCCATTCTTCGACGCTCAGTTGCCGGTTGCGGCCAAAAATCACCGAGACATGGCCCATCTCGATGTACTGATCGAGGCTGATGCTGTCGCCCACTAGTGTGTTGCCATCCCACACGACGCAAACGTGCTCTTCCTCGAACAGAAGCTGCGATGGGTGGCCTTCGATGAGGTAGCGCTCAGGCACGATCATCATGTCGGCCTCACCGCGCATCAGCATCTCGGTGGAGGTGTCGCCGGGGCCCAGCAGTTCGAAGGTGATGTGCGGGGCTTCCAGGGAGATCTTCTGGATCACCCGGGCAAACAGGACGCTGATCAGATAGTCCGAAGTGATCAAGCGAAAATGGCGTTTGCTGGTGGCTGGGTCGAACACCGGTTTTGCGGTAATCGAGGACTGGATCGTCAGCAGCACCTGGCGCACCGGTGCCGCCAGTTCACGGGCATAAGGCGTTGGCTGCATCTTGCGTCCCACCTGCGCCAGCAGCTCATCTTCGAAGTAGAGGCGCAGCCTGCCCAGTACGCCGCTGGTGGCGGATTGGGTCATGTGCAGGCGTTCAGCGGCGCGGGTAATGTTCTGCTCTTCCAGCAATACATCCAGCGCCACCAGGAGGTTGAGATCCAAG
This sequence comes from Pseudomonas sp. NFACC51, assembly GCF_900103575.1. Lineage (NCBI taxonomy): Bacteria > Pseudomonadati > Pseudomonadota > Gammaproteobacteria > Pseudomonadales > Pseudomonadaceae > Pseudomonas > Pseudomonas sp. NFACC51. Next base: position 290,975 of record NZ_FMXH01000001.1, read on the forward strand.
TGGTTAAAACGCATGGCGGTCTCGATTCTTGTATTTATTTTGTAAATACCTTCCGGCCTTCCTATCGCGGCGTCAAGTCCCGCGAGTGGGTGAATCGAACGATGACTGTCCGATTTTTCAGGCCATTTGCGCTGTGCAGCCAGGTATCGCGTTTGCCGATAGGTCGCATCCCGACAAGCGATTAGTCAGTGAGTTTGTCCCCCTTCAGTATCAGCCCACAGTCGGTTGGCGTGACGCTTGATCGACTCCAAGACCAGCCTCGGCAGCGCTCCGCCTGGCACGGCTCCTGTAAGCGGGGTGCTGGCCTGCGCTGAATAATTACAATGGAGTGGTAACTCAATGAACATCATTGGCCTTGATGCCTTGATTTTTGGCGTCGACGACATTCAAGCCTGTACCCATTGCCTGCGCGACTATGGTCTGCTGCCTGTCGATGTCGACAGCGAGGGTGGGCGTTTTGAAGCGCTCGACGGCACGGCGGTGATCATCCGTAGTGCGGACGATGCCCGTCTACCGGCGGCCATCGGGCCCGCCCCCTCGATTCGTGAAACCGTTTATGGCGTGGCTAGCGCAACTGATCTTGAGGCCATCGCCGATGAACTGGGGCGCGATCGCCCGGTGACCCGCGGTTCCGATGGTTCCGTGCACAGTGTGGACGACATGGGCTTTGCCATTGGTTTCCAGATCAGTGTGCGGCGTGCGTACAGCGCGCCAGCGGACCTGACCAATGCACCGGGCCATGCCCCCCAGCGCCCGGTCAACCAGCCGGGCATCAACCCCGATATGCAGGCTTTGCCTCGAACTTTGTCCCATGTGGTGTATTTCGTACCGGATGCGGCCAAGGCCGAGGCCTTTTACAAACGCCTGGGCTTCGTGACCACCGACACCTTTGTTGGCGCGGGCCCGTTCATGCGTCCCGCCGGTTCCGATGACCATCACTGCCTGTTCATGATCCAGACGCCACCGCACATGAAGGGTTGCGAGCACTTCACCTTTCACATGGGCAGCGGCACGGAAGTGCTGTTGGCCGGGCGTCGCTTCGAGCAACAAGGCTGGACCAGCTTCTGGGGGCCGGGGCGGCACCTCTTTGGCTCCAACTGGTTCTGGTACTTCAACAGTCCGTTGGGCTGCCACATCGAATACGACGCAGACATGGACAAGCACGATGACGCCTGGCAAGCGCGCCAGGCGCCGTTGTCGGCGGATAACTCGCAGTTGTTCCTGTTCACCTCCCGGGAAAAATGGTTCCCGAGCGGCCCGCCGCCCAAGCAGGCCTGAGTGCGGATGTCGTCCATGAGTCACGACGCTCATGTTCTCTGTCGACTGGATGAGTTGGTCGAAGGGCACGCACGCGGGTTCGATCCCCTGGGCACGGGGAAGGACAGTGTGTTCGCCCTGCGCCATGGCGGCGAGGTGCGGGTCTATCGCAACAGTTGCCCGCACCTGGAGGTGCGGCTGGAGTACCGCAAGGACCGTTTTCTCAGTGTCGATGGCAGCCAGATCGTCTGTTACGCCCATGGTGCCCGGTTCCTTCCGGACAGTGGCCTGTGCGTCTACGGGCCGTGCCTTGGGGAACGCCTGAGTGCGTTGCAGTGGCATGCAGAGGCCGATTGGCTGGTGCTCGGAGCGGGTCAGTTGGAAGCGTGTGGACCTTAGTTAACGTATCGCAGTTGCTGATACATCGTATCCCTACATGCGATTAGTCAAACGCCTGCTTTGCCGAGAAAGTGAACACAACGCGTAGCGAATGCGTGCAGAAACAGCCGGCAGTGCAGCCTGGGATCGCTCCGGCGGAGCGCTTGCGTGAATAACAAGAATAAGAGTGAGACGAGCATGAACGCAGTGAAAAAGGTGCTTATCGTCGGTGGTGGTATCGGTGGTCTGTGTGCCGCAATCGCTTTGCGTCGCAAAGGTATCGAAGTCGATCTTGTCGAGCTCAAGGCGCAGTGGACCGTCTACGGCGTTGGCATCATCCAGCAGAGTAACGTCGTGCGTGAAATGGCCAAGTTGGGTGTGTTGGACGGCTACCTGGACGCTGCCTACGCGTTCGAGGATTTGACCGTCAATACCACGGCCGGTGAACAGCTGGCGCGAATCCCCGGTCAGCGCCTGGCTGGCCCCGAGTATCCGGCCAACGTTGGCATCTCGCGCCTGGCCCTGCATCAAATCCTCAGCGAAACCACCATTGCCTTGGGCGCCTCGATTCGCTTGGGCCTGAGCGTCGAAACTCTGGAACAGGTGGGCGAGGGCGTTGATGTGCTGTTCACCGATGGCAGTCGCGGCCGTTACGACCTAGTCGTGGGCGCCGATGGCCTGTACTCGAAAACGCGCGGCTTGCTGTTCGGCGAGCAGTACTCGCCGCGCTTCACCGGCCAAGCGGTGTGGCGCTACAACTTCCCGCGCGCCGCCGGAATCGATCATCTGGCCACCTTCCAGGGACCTGCCGGCAACGCCGGGCTGGTGCCGCTGGGTCACGACCAGATGTACCTGTTCATGACTTCCCACGAGCCCGCCAACCCGAGGATGGAGGCTGCCACGCTGGCGACCCAGATGCGCCAGCGCCTGAGTGGCTTCACCGGGCTGATCGGCGAACTGCGCGAGCAAATAATCAACAGCGAACAGGTGGTCTACAAGCCGCTGGAGGTGGTGTTCGTCAGTGAGCCTTGGTACCGCGGCCGTGTCGTGTTGATCGGCGACGCGGTGCACTCCACGACGCCGCACCTGGGCCAGGGCGCCGGCATGGCCATTGAAGATGCCGTCGTGCTTGGCGAAGAGCTGGTCGCCGGCGGCAGCGTTGAGCAGCAGCTCGAACGCTTCATGACGCGCCGTTATGAGCGCTGCAAATTCATCAGCGAAAGCTCGGTGCTGGCCGGTGAAAAGGAAATGGCCCACGACAGCAGCTTCGACCGGATTGGTCTGGTCAGGCGGATGCTCGAGGTCACGGCACAGCCCATCTGAGGCGCCGACAGAACCGAATTCGCTCTCCCATGGATGCTTCATGCCTGTGCAGGCTTGGCCCGGTTCGACTGTGGGCGCCGTTTCACCAGAAGAGCTGACATACAACAACAATAAAGAGGGTTACTTCGATGGCTACTCGCAAGATCGCTGCGTCGCGGCGCGTCCCCTTCACCCTGACCCTTGCGGCCAGCCTGGGGCTTGGCGCTTCGGCTGCCCAAGCCTTTCAGATCGACACCGGCAACCCCGATCTCAGCTTGCGCTGGGACAACACGCTGAAGTACAGCGCGGCCTGGCGCCTGAAAGACCCCAGCAGCAAGCTCAGCGAGGGGCAAACGGCGTTGAATCAGAATGACGGCGATCACAACTTCGGCAAGGGGTTGATCTCCAATCGCCTGGATATTCTTTCCGAACTGGACATCGGTTATCACAACTTCGGTGCCCGCCTGAGCGGTGCGGCTTGGTACGACACCGTCTACCAGGACCGCAACGACAATAACGACGCGGCCAGTGCCAACCAGCGTTCGGTGGGCTTCGACGAATTCACCAGCGACACCCGCCATCTGCATGGCGGCGACGGCGAACTACTGGATGCCTTTGTCTACTGGAACGGTGAGCTGGCCGAGCGTGCCTTATCGGTTCGCGCGGGGCGCCACGGCCTGATCTGGGGTGAAAGCCTGTTCTTCGGCGGCAACGGCATTGCCGGTGCCATGGCCCCGGTGGACGTGGTCAAGGCGCAATCGGTGCCCAATACCCAGTTCAAGGAAATCACCCGGCCGGTCAATCAGCTCTCGACCGCCTACCAACTGACCGACGATGTGTCATTGGGCGCCTTCTACCAGTTGGAGTGGGAGGCCACCCGCTTGCCGGGCGCCGGCAGCTATTTCTCCACCAGCGATACCATCGGTGAAGGCAATGAACGGCTGATCACTGGCGGACCCTTCCCGGATTTCCTTGGCGGCAACGCCAACAGCCCGGCTGCGTTTTTCCATGGTAAGGACAAGAAAGCCAGGAGCTCCGGCCAAGGCGGCCTGCAGCTCAAGTACAACACCGGGACGACGGATTACGGTCTGTACGCGCTCCAATATCACGAGAAAACCCCAACGCTGTACTTGAAGCCGAATGCCACCGGGCCGAACTTCAGTACCGGGCAAGTCGGCGAATATTCCTGGATCTACCCGGAAGACATCCGCGTCCTGGGCGCCAGTTTTGCGACCTCCGTGGACGAGTACAGCTTTGCCGGCGAGGCATCGATGCGCTGGAACATGCCGCTGGTGTCCAACGCCCAGACCGTCCTGGCGGGTGTCGACGCGGACAACAACGATGACGCCCTCTATGCCGTCGGCCGTACGGCTCACGTCAACCTCAACGTCCTGGCATCGCTGGGCCCTTCCTTCGTCGCCAATGAAGCCAGCCTGTTAGGGGAAATCGCCTGGAACCGCCTGCTGGCCGTGACCAGGAACCGCGCAGCCCTCGACCCTAACGCCACCGATGACGGCCTGGGCCTGAAGCTGGTGTACACGCCCACCTATCGCCAGTTTTTCCCTGGCGTCGATATCAGCGTGCCGCTGGGCATCAGCTACTTCCCCATGGGCAAGTCGGCGGTGATCAGCGGGTTTGGCCCCGATAGAGGTGGGGACATGAACATCGGCGTCTCCGCCACCTACCTGGACCAAGTGACCGTAGGGCTGACCTACACCCACTTCTACGGTCCCGAGGACACCAGCCTCAACGCCGCCAACCAGTTCAACTACAAGCAGTCGTTGAAGGACCGGGACTACCTGGCTTTCTCCGTCAAGACCACGTTCTAAGAGGATTTGCGCATGACCATTCAGTTCACTCTAAAGGCCTTGTGCTTAACCCTGCTGGCCGCTGCCGCGCCGATGACCCTGGCCGCCAGCGCTGAACAAGCGGCCGCGCTGGGCAAGACCCTGACACCCTTGGGTGCCGAGAAAGCCGGCAATGCCGATGGCAGTATTCCGGCCTGGGATGGCGGCTACACCAAGGTCGATCCGGCCTACACTCCCGGTGGTAAGCGCGGCGATCCGTTTGCCGCGGACAAACCCTTGTACAGCATCACCGCCCAGAACCTGGCCAAGTACGCCGACAAGCTCAGCGACGGCACCAAGGAGCTGTTCAAGCGTTTCCCGGACACCTATCGCATCGATGTCTATCCGACCCGGCGCACGGCGGCCGCGCCGCAGTGGGTCTATGACAACACGCTCAAGAATGCGACCCGCGCCAAACTGGTCAACAGCAGCGCCGGCCTAATCCCTGAAGGTGCCTATGGCGGAATTCCGTTTCCGATTCCACAGAATGGTACCGAAGCTATCTGGAACCATGTGCTGAACTGGCGCGGCACTTCGGTGGCGGGGCACTTTCGCCACTATCTGATGACGGCCGATGGCAACCAGGTGATGACGAGCGATGGTCTATTGACTCAGGAAATGCCCTATTACTTCCAGGAGGGCGGCCCTGAAAACTACTCGGGCGACTACTGGCAGGTGCATTTTATCAATCTCGGCCCAGCGATTCGTGCCGGTGAGCAGATCCTGGGGCGTGAGAACATCAACGGTGACAAATCCCAGGCCCATGTCTATCTGAGCGGTCAACGCCGGGTACGCACGCTGCCCAACGCTTGCTGCGACACGCCGACGCCGTCCACCGCCGGGGTCATGTCCTTCGATGAGTTGAGTGTGTGGGGTGGGCGTACAGACCGGTTCGATTGGAAACTGGTGGGCAAGCAGGAGATGTATGTCCCCTACAACACCAACAAGGTGCAAAACGCTGCCCAGCCGCAGGACCTGCTCGGCAAGCACCATCTGAACCCGGAATACGTGCGCTGGGAATTGCACCGCGTCTGGGTGGTCGAGTCGACGTTGGCCGCCGGCAAGCGCCACCAGTTGCCCAAGGGCCGTTACTACCTCGACGAGGACACCTGGCAGGCCCTGCTCGGCGACCGTTGGGATGCCAGCGGCCAACTGGCCAAGACCCTCTGGTCGCTGCCTTCCGTATTGCCCGACCTGCCAGGCCTGGTGCAGCTGTCTGCCGGTTTTTATGACCTGACTTCGGGCGCGTGGTTTATCCAGAACCTCTATGCCGGATTGCCGGAACAGTATCACGCGGTTGATCGCTACAAGGCCTCGGAGTTCTCGCCGGCGGCGATGGCGGGGCGTGGCGTGCGTTAAATCTGGGCTGAGCGTGAAGGGCAGGCCTGTCGGTCTGCCCTTGGGGTGCGAGTGTTTTTCCGAGGTTAGGTTATGAACAGAATCAGTCAGGCGAGCGCTGTGCTCTTGGCCGTGTATTTGCCCTTCGCCACGAGCGAGTGCCTGGCAGGGCCGACTGCCGTGGGCGCACCGTTGAGCACCCCGGCCATGGCGGTGCCGGCGGCGCAGAAGAGCGTATTGATCGATCTGGCGCGGGCCGGCACACGTTTGGTGGCCGTGGGCGAGCGCGGCCTGGTGCTGCTCTCCGACGACAACGGGCAAAGCTGGCGTCAGGCCCCGGTACCGGTTTCGGTCAGCCTGACGGCGGTGCAGTTTGTCGATGCGCGCAATGGCTGGGCAGTGGGTCACGCTGGCGTGGTATTGGTCACCCGCGATGGTGGCGAGCACTGGACGCTGCAACTCGACGGTGCGCGTGCGGCTCAGCTCGAACTGGACGCCGCCAAGGCTGACCAGGCCACGGCTGCCAACCCGGATGACGCATTGGCACGTATACAAAATGCCGAGCGTCTCGTCGCCGATGGCGCCGACAAACCGTTCCTGGCGATCGAGTTCATCGACGCACAACACGGGCTGATCGTCGGTGCCTACGGCCTGGCGCTGTGGACCGCGGACGGCGGTGCCACGTGGCAGTCGCTGATGGGGCACATCGCCAACCCGAACGGGATGCACTTGTACGCCATCAGTCATCAGGGACCGCGCTGGTTCCTGGCTGGCGAGCAGGGTTACCTGGCGCGCTCGGATGACGACGCGGTGTCGTTCAGTCAGTTGGAAAGTCCCTATGAAGGCAGTTTTTTCACCTTGCAGAGCCGCGCCGATGGCGCCCTGTTGGTGGGTGGTCTGAGAGGCAATGCCTTTATCTCCAATGACGGTGGCGCAAGCTTCCAGCACCTGTCTGTCCCTATGCCGATTTCTTTCAACGACGCCACCCGCCTGGCCGGCGGCCAAGTGCTGCTGGTCAACCAGGGTGGCGCGCTGTTTCTCAACGGTGAGCAGAGCGGGGCGACGCTGCAGCAACTGGGCGAGCCCTTGGGCAAACCTGTTTCAAGTGTGATCGAGGCCGCCGATGGCAGCTTGATCGTTGCCGGTTTCACCGGGCTGCAGCGTCTTGCGCAGCCAGCCACTGCCGCTTCGGAGTGAGGTTATGACGTCCCCTGGTAATTTTTCCCAGTCCCCCGCGAATGCGTTCGAAGACTTTGATCCGCGTTCCGGTTCGGTGCTTGAGCGAGCCCTGTTCAACCATCGCCTGTGGGTGTTGCTACTGTGCCTGGCGACCACGCTGGTGCTGGGGTGGCAGTCCAGTCGTGTCGAGCTCAACGCCAGTTTCGAAAAAATGATTCCCACCCATCAGCCCTATATCGCCAACTACCTTGAGCACCAGAAGGAACTGAGCGGGCTGGGTAACTCGGTGCGCATCGCGGTGGTCAACAAGCGGGGCGACATCTACGACAGCGCCTACCTCAAGACGCTGCAGGCGTTGAGCGACAAGATCTATCTGCTGCCCGGTGTCGACCGAGCGTACATGAAGTCGCTCTGGACACCGGCTACCCGCTGGGTGGCGGTGACCGAAGCGGGCCTGGACGGCGGGCCGGTCATTCCAGACAACTACGATGGCGGTGCGGCGAGCCTTGCGGCATTGCGGCGCAATGTCCAACTGTCCAACGAAATTGGCCAGTTGGTGGCGTTCGACCAGGCCTCGAGCATCATCCAGGTACCGCTGCTGCAGCGCACCCCCGATGGCCAGCCGTTGGACTACACCCGGCTGTCGCAACAACTCGAATCGCTGCGCAGCCAGTACCAGAGCGACAGCATCGACATTCGTATCACCGGTTTCGCCAAGAAAGTCGGTGACCTGATCGCCGGCCTGCGGCAGATCCTGGGGTTCTTTGCCGTGGCGATCCTGATCACCACGGTGGTGCTCTATTGGTACACCCGCTGCATTCGCAGCACCTTGCTGGTGGTGTTCTGCTCATTGGTGGCGGTGGTCTGGCAGCTCGGCCTGCTGCCGCTACTGAATTATCAACTGGACCCCTATTCGGTGCTGGTGCCGTTCCTGGTGTTTGCCATTGGCATGAGCCATGGGGCGCAGAAGATGAACGGCATCATGCAGGACATCGGGCGGGGCATGCACCGGGTCGTCGCTGCGCGCTTTACCTTCCGCCGCCTGTTCCTTGCCGGTCTCACCGCGCTGCTCTGCGATGCGGTCGGTTTCGCGGTGCTGATGATCATCAAGATCCAGGTGATCCAGGACCTGGCGATGATTGCCAGTATCGGTGTGGCGGTGCTGATCTTCACTAATCTGATCTTGCTGCCGATATTGCTTTCCTATGTCGGGGTCAGCGGTCGCGCCGCGCGACTGAGCCTGAAAAGCGAGCACGCTGAACAGGCCGGTCAGAATCGCCACGGATTCTGGCGCTTTCTCGACCTGTTCACCCAGCGGCGCTGGGCGGCGTTGTGCATCGCCCTGAGCCTGGCGCTGGCGACGCTCGGCTTCATCGTCAGCCTGCAATTGAAGGTTGGGGATCTGGACGCAGGCGCGCCCGAGCTGCGGGCGGACTCGCGCTACAACCAGGATGACGCGTTCCTGACCCGTCATTATGGCGCCAGCAGCGATCTGTTCGCGGTCATGATCAAGACGCCAGCCAGCGCCTGTTCGCGGTACGACATCCTGCGCAAGGTCGATGCCCTCGACTGGCAGTTGCGCACCTTGCCAGGGGTTGATTCGACCAATTCCCTGGCGCTGCTTAACCGCCGAATGCTGGTGGGCCTCAGTGAAGGCAGCCCGAAGTGGTATGAGCTGCAGAACAACCAGGCGATGCTCAACATGGTCACCGCCGGAGCACCGCGCGGGTTGTACAACGAAGACTGCAGCCTGCTGACGCTGTACGTCTACCTCTCCGACCACAAGGCGCAGACCCTGACCCGCCTGGTGGATCACGTCGAACAGTTCGCCGCGGCGAACAATACCGACGAGGTCCAGTTCCTCCTGGCCGCTGGCAATGCCGGGATCGAGGCGGCGACCAACATCGTCGTCAAGCAGGCCAACCGCGAAATGCTGTTCTGGGTCTATGGCGCCGTGATCCTGCTCTGCCTGATCACCTTCCGTTCCTGGCGCGCCACGATTTGCGCGGTGATTCCGCTGATGCTCACGTCGATCCTCTGTGAGGCGCTGATGGTCTGGCTGAACATCGGCGTCAAGGTCGCGACCCTGCCGGTGATCGCCCTCGGCGTGGGAATCGGCGTCGACTACGCGCTGTATGTGATGAGCATCCTGCTCGCTCATATGCGCCAGGGCACCAGCCTGTCGCACGCGTATTACCGGGCACTGCTGTCCACCGGCAAGGTGGTGATGCTGACCGGTGTGACCCTGGCGATCGGCGTGGCCACCTGGATGTTTTCGCCGATCAAGTTCCAGGCCGACATGGGTGTGCTGCTGGCCTTCATGTTCGTTTGGAACATGGTCGGTGCGCTGGTTCTGTTGCCGGCCCTGGCTCACTTCCTGTTGCCGAGCGAACGTGTCAGCACGGGGCAGGCTGAGGCCAGCCCCAACCACCCGACGAGCCTGCCGCTGATGCCGGCCGTAGCCGAGGAGGGGGCCTGCATGAAGCACTCGCTGCGCCTGACTTCGGGACACGATCAAACGACAACAGCCGCCAATTCCGTCGCGTCATAACAACAAGAAAGGACTTTCCCATGCCTCGTGTGTCGCTGTTCCAGCAGTCTCTATGGCTTGACCTTATCGCCGGCCTGAGTGCCTTCGGCATGGCGTTTTGCGCGACCCAACCACCGGAGGTACGCGATGAACGTTGAACGCCAGGCAGGTTTGCCACAGTCGTTGTTGCTGCTACTCGGTAGTTGCCTGCCGGTGCTCGGTGCGGTGCTGCTGGCTCCCATCCTGCCGCGTATGCAGGAGCACTTCGCCGACACGCCGGGCGTAGCCGTGCTGGTGCCCATTGCCCTGACGCTACCGGCATTGATGATTGCGCTGTTGGCACCCGTGGCCGGGATTATCGCCGACCGGCTCGGGCGCAAGCCGTTGCTGATCGGCGCGATGTTTCTCTACACCGTCTGTGGGGTGCTGCCGCTATGGCTGGAGTCGCTAGAGGTCATCGTGATCAGCCGCGCCGGCATCGGCGTGGCCGAGGCAGCGATCATGACCTGTTGCACCACGATGATGGGCGACTACTACAGCGGCGCGCGGCGTGAACGCATGTTCGCCCTGCAAATGGTTGCGACCTCGTTGTCGGCGGCGATTTTCATTGCCGTCGGTGGCGTGCTCGGCGAGCACGGCTGGCGCACGCCGTTTGCCCTGTATGGGCTGGGGCTGGTGTTTCTACCGCTGATGGTCTGGTTGCTGTGGGAGCCGCGGGCGCAGGTCGTCACCGCGATAACAGCGGTGGGCAGGGCATTCCCCTGGCGCCCCCTGGCACCGTTGTATGCCCTGGCATTCCTGGCGGGCTTGAGCCTGTTCATCGTACCGGTACAAGTCGGTTACCTGCTCAACCTGCTGCATGTCGAAGGCTCGCAGCAGATCGGCATGACCATGGGCGCCAGTCAGTTTGGCGTCCTGGTCGGCGCCCTGAGTTTCCGTCTGTTGCGTGGTGTCCCTGCGCACCGGCAGATGCTCCTGGCTTTCGTCGCGGCCGGTATCGGTGGCGGGCTGCTGGCGGTGGCCGACAGTCATGGGCTGGTGGTGATCGCCGTCCTGATCAATGGCCTGGGCATCGGCCTGATGATGCCGACCCTGCTCACCTGGATCATGAGCCAGGTCGACTTCCAACAGCGCGGCCGCGCCGCCGGCGGCTTCACGGCGATGTTCTTTGCCGGTGAGTTCGCCAGCCCGCTGGTGGTGTTGGCGATTACCGGGGGAATGATCAGCGCTTTGCCAGCCGCACTGGGAATCGTCGCGGGCGTTCAACTGTTGGTGGCCCTGGCCTGCATTCGGTTGCGTGGCCGCAGGTCAGTTTTTCCCGCTGCGGTTGCCGCAGACACTGATCGCTGATCTGCCCATTCGACGTGTCATCAAAATAAGAAAAACGAGGAGAACATCATGAGTTATTTGCTCAACACCTGGTACATCGCTGGATGGGCGGACGAGCTGGCGCAAGGTGGGATGCTTGGCAGAACCATCGTCGAGCACCCCATCGTGTTCTTTCGCAATAGCCAGGGTGCGATCCAGGCGCTCGCCGATCGTTGCCCGCACCGTTTTGCCCCGCTGCACATGGGCAAGATTGTCGGCGACAGCGTTCAGTGTCCGTACCACGGCTTGCGTTTCGATGGCAGTGGCCAATGTACGCACAATCCCCACGGCGATGGGAGTATCCCCAAGGCTGCCTGTGTCCGCGCGTTCGCGGTCGCTGAGCGCCATGGGGCAATCTGGGTCTGGCCTGGCGATCCGAATGTGGCCAACGATGCGCTGATCCCTGATTTTTCCTTTTTCGAGCAGGCGCCAACCGACGCCAAAGGGCACGGCTATTTGCCGACGCGTGCGCACTACGAGCTGCTGGCCGACAACATCATGGACTTGAGCCACGTTGATTTCCTGCACCCCGATACGCTCGGTGGCGGAGCGTTGTCCCGCACGCGCGCCACCATCGAGGAGTTGCCCAACGATCGCGTGCGCATCAGTTGGTGGGCGCCGGATGATGTGCCTCCACCGGCCTTCGGCGCTCATCTTGAAGATCCGACTCGGGCGGACGTCTGGGCCGAGGTCATCTGGCACGCCCCCGGCCTGATGCTGCTGGGCAGTGGCGCCACGCCTCCAGGGTGCCCCAGGGAAGAGGGACCCGTGACATGGAACCTGCACCTGATGACACCGCAGGACGCGACCAATACCCATTACTTCTTCGCCAACACGCGCAGTTTCGAGCAGGACAATGCGCAGTTGAATGCCTTCGTCCAGGAGATGTTGATCGGTATTTTCGCCGGTGAGGACAAACCCATGGTCGAGGCTCAACAGCGCCAGATTGGCGAGGTTGAGCTGCTTGGCCTTAACCCGGTGTTGCTGCCGGTCGATGCAGGGGCTGTGCGTTGCCGACGTGTTCTGCGTCGGTTGATCGCCGCTGAACAGCCGATGGGTAGCCAGTGATGATCGATGTCGTTGTGACCCGCAAGCGCCGCGAAGCCGAAGGCATCTACAGCTTTGAACTGGCCGCGATTGATCGTCGCCCTCTGCCGGCTTTCAGCGCCGGCTCGCATATCGACGTGCACCTGCCCAATGGCCTGGTGCGGCAGTACTCGCTGTGCAATCACCCTGAAGAACGCCACCGCTACCTGCTGGGCGTGTTGCTCGACCCGGCGTCTCGCGGCGGCTCGCAGGCCATGCACGAGCAGGTGCACGAAGGCAGCCGGCTGCGGATCAGCGAGCCACGCAACCTGTTCCCGCTGGAGCATGCGGCCGGGGACAGCGTGCTGTTCGCAGGCGGTATCGGCATTACGCCGATCCTCTGCATGGCCGAGCGCCTGGCTCGGATTGGCGCGCTTTTCGAGCTGCACTACTGCGGTCGCTCGGCTGAACGCATGGCCTTTATCGACTACATCCGCCATTCGCCATTTGCCGACCGTGTGCATATCCATGTGGACGACGGTGAGGATTCCCAGCGTCTCGACACCGCCCGGGTTTTATCCATGCCCGCCGCCGATCGCCACCTGTACGTTTGTGGCCCTACTGGCTTCATGGAGCACGTGCTCGGCACTGCGCGCGAGCAGGGCTGGGCCGAGGCGCAACTGCACCGTGAGTACTTTACCGCCGCTGTCCCGACGGGTGAGGCGGGCGGCTTTGAGGTGCAGTTGGCCAGTTCGGGGCGGTGTCTGCAGGTGCCTGCCGATCGCAGCGTTGCCCAGGTGCTGCTGGAGGCCGGCATCGACATCCCGTTGTCTTGCGAACAGGGCATCTGTGGCACCTGCCTCACGCGCGTACTGGAAGGCGAGCCGGACCATCGCGACATGTTCTTGACCGATGCCGAGCGGGCCCGCAACGACCAGTTCACGCCTTGCTGCTCGCGTGCGAGGAGCGCGCGGCTGGTGCTCGATCTCTAAGGTTTTTACATGGATTCATCGTTACCCGCTGGCGCGTTTCGCCAACTGATTGAGGACTAGAACATGCAACAGCTTCCTGGTTTCAAACGCGTGGTCACCGGGCACGATGCCCAGGGCCAGGCGGTGGTCGCGCTCAGCGGACCAACGCCGAACAGTTTTCCGCTCAAGGCCGTACCCGGCACGGTCTTCCATGAGATCTGGAACAGTGGCGCCAGCCCGGCCGTGCTAGACAACGGCGACGACCCCACCCGCAAGCCGCTTCAATTGAGTCCAGCCCCACTGGGCAGTGTGATTCGCGTGGTGGATATTCCGCCTGACAGCGTGCAGAACCAGGTCAGCGCCGAGGACGCGGCGGCGGCTTTCGCCGAAATTGGCCAGGCCCATGCCGGCACGGGGCAGGCTGATTCCAAGCACAAGCTGATGCACCGCACCGAAACCCTCGATTACGGCGTGGTCACCGAGGGCGAGGTCTGGCTGGTGCTCGATGGCGAGGAGGTGCATCTCAAGCGCGGGGACATCGTCGTGCAGCGAGGCACCAACCACGCCTGGAGCAATCGCACCGAGCAGATGGCCCGCATGCTCTTCGTGCTGCTCGATGGCCGCTTCGCCCCCGAGCTGCAAGGAGAACCGGCATGAAGCTCAGTACCCTCAAGAATCACAACCGCGACGGTTGCCTGCTGGTGGTGTCCCGCGACTTGGCCTGGGCGGTGGATGCCAGCGATATTGCCGCGACGCTGCAGGATGCCATCGATCATTGGTCCAGCGTCGAGGCCGCTTTGCGCGTGCGGTATGAGGCCTTGAATGAGGGCACCCAGGCCGGTGCCTTTGCCTTCGATCCAGCGCAGGCCGCCGCACCCTTGCCGCGTGCCTGGCAGTGGTTGGATGCCTCGTCGTTCCTCAGCCACGGGGAGCGGATGCAAAAGGCGTTTGCGCTTGATCCGATCGAAGGCGTTGAACACACCCCGCTGATGTACCAGGGTTGCGGCGATGATTTCCTGGGCCCTCACGACGACATCGTTCTACCGAGTGAGGCCCACGGCATCGACTTTGAAGGCGAGTACGCGGTGTTGGTCGATGACGTGCCCATGGGCTGCTCGGCAGAGCAGGCCAGCCGTCATATTCGGCTCATTCTGCAAGTCAACGATATCAGCCTGCGTGCGCTCGCCCCCCGTGAAATGAAGACTGGCTTCGGTTTTATCCAAGCCAAATCCTCGTCCAGTTTTGCCCCGGTGGCGGTCACCCCCGATGAGTTGGGCGAGGCCTGGCGCGATGGGCGTGTGCACTTGCCGCTGAAGGTTGAATGGAATGGCAAGTGGTTTGGCCATGCCCATGGCGGTGCCATGCATTTCGGCTTTCATCAGTTGATTGCCCACGCGGCATTGACCCGGCGCCTCAGGGCGGGCTGCCTGATTGGTTCCGGCACCGTCTCCAATGCCGACCCCACGGTTGGCGCGGCCTGCATCGCCGAACGTCGTGCCGTCGAGATGATCGAGCAGGGCGCGCCACAGACACCCTTCATGCGCTTTGGCGATCGCGTGCGCATGGAAGTCTTCGACCAGCAAGGGCAGTCGGTTTTCGGGGCGATAGACCAGCGTGTCGTGCGCGGAGGTATCCCATGCGCGTGATGATTACCGGGGCCAATGGTTTTGTCGGGCGGGCGCTGGTGAAACGATTGCTCGAAACCAATGCGTTACAAGGCCGGTCGATCAGCGCGTTGATCCTGCTGGATAAAGAGTTGGTGGGCTTTGCTGACGATAAGCGCCTGCGCCGGCACTGCGGCAGTGTGACCGACGCCGCGTTATTGCGCCGTGCGTTGGCCGATGGCATTGATGTGGTTTTTCACTTGGTCAGCGTCCCGGGTGGCGCGGCCGAGCAGCACTATTCGCTGGGCTATCAGGTCAACCTGTTGGCAAGCCTGGAACTGCTTGATCAGTTGCGCGAACAGCCGGGCCGGCCAGTGCTGGTCTATGCCAGCAGCGTGGCGGTGTACGGTGGCGACCTGCCGGCCCGCATGGATGAGCGTGCGGTGCCGAGCCCGCAGCTGAGTTACGGTGCGCACAAGGTGATGGTGGAAATGGCCCTCAACGACCTTGCCCGACGAGGCGAGGTGGACGGTCGTGCCGTGCGCCTGCCCGGCATTGTCGCACGTCCACGTGAACCCAATGGACTGCGTTCGGCGTTCATGAGCGACCTGCTGCACGCCTTCGCCGAAGGCCAGCCATATTGCTGCCCGGTCTCACTGCAGGCGCAGGCATGGTGGATGTCCGTGCGGTGTTGCGTGGATAACCTGCTACGGGCTGCCGAACTGCCGGCTGCCGAGCTCGGTGAGTCACGCGTTTGGCAACTGCCGCTGTTGCACCTGTCCATTGCCCAGGTCATCGATGCCTTGGCCGCGGCCTATGGCCAGGAACGCCGCGCATTGATCAGCTTCGCACCGGATGCCGGGCTGCAAGCGTTGTTCGGCAATTTTCCGGCGATGAAAACCCCTCTGGCCCGCGCCCTTGGCTTTCGCCATGACGGCTCGGCAGCCGCCTTGATACGTAACAGTTTGAACACGGCTACCCCGACGCGTCGTGCGCGTGGGCGGGTGGCGCTTGGAGTGAGCGAAAATGCAATCAACTAAACGCCGCCTGGTGGACCTGTCCGTTACCCTGGACAACAACCCTTACACCGATCCACCGCCGTTGCTGCCGAAAATCGACTACATGGACCATCAGCAAGGCTGGCCGGAGATGGCCGCGATGTTTCCCGGCCTGTCCAAGGCGCAACTGCCCGGCGACGAGTCCTGGGCGGCTGAGCGCCTGCAGATCACGACGCACAGCGGTACGCATATGGACGCCCCTTGGCACTACGCCTCGACCACGGACGGTGGCAAGCCGGCGTTTGGCATCGACGAGTTGCCGTTGGAATGGTGCCTGCAACCGGGCGTGAAACTGGACTTTCGTCATTTGCCGGATGGCCATGTGGTCAGCGCTGCCGAAGTGCAAGCCGAGCTGGCGCGCATCGAACACGTCCTCCAGCCGTTGGACATTGTCTTGATCAACACCCGCGCCGGGGCGCTGTTTGGCCAGCCTGGGTATCTGGATGCCGGGGTTGGCATCGGTCGCGAGGCCACGTTGTATCTGCTTGAGCGCGGTGTGCGCGTGGTCGGCACCGATGCCTGGAGCTGGGATGCGCCGTTCAAGTACACGCGCGAACGCTTCGCCGCCACGGGTGACGCGTCGATCATCTGGGAAGGGCACAAGGCCGGACGTGACATCGGCTACGGCCAGATGGAGAAACTGACCAACCTGGAATGCCTGCCTGCCCATGGCTTCCAGGTGTCCTGCTTCCCCTACAAGATCAGGCACGCTTCGGCTGGTTTTGTCCGTGCCGTAGCGATTTTCGAGGAATGAGCGTGACTGCGGACGCTGCTTTGACGATTGTCGATCCCCGCTGGACATTGTTTGTGCGGGTCGCGGCGGCTGGAAGCCTCAGTAAAGCGGCTGTTTTACTGGATATGCCGCAGTCCATGGTGAGTCGAAACATTGCTCAGCTCGAATCGCAATGTGGCGAGCGGCTGTTTCATCGTACCGGCCGTGGGGTGCTCCTGACTGAGTTTGGGGAGCAGTTGCTGCCTTGCGTATCGAGTCTTCTCGCGGACGCCGAAGGCCTGGCCGATGACATTCGTACCCGGCGTGGAAAGCCGGTGGGAGAGGTGGTCGTGGGGATGCTGCCTTCGGCGGTCCGGCGGTTTGCCGGTACGCTTTTCGCGGCGGTGCAAGCACAGATGCCGGGTGTGAGATTGCACCTGATCGAGGGCGCGAGTGCGCAACTCGAAGAGCAGTTGCAGGATGGTCGTCTGGATATGGCGCTGGTCCTGCGCGAGAACGAAGCCAGCATCGGCGAGGCGTATCTACTGGCCAGGCTGGCGCTGCATTTGATAGGGCCAGCCCGCGATCCGCTCTTTGCCGAGCGAGACATTGCGTTAGAGCGGCTATCTGGATTGCCACTGGTCGTCCCGGGGCGTCCCCATCTGTTAAGGGCCAGGCTCGATCATCTGGCCGCCGAACAGTGCGTGGAGTTGTGCGTTGCCGTGGAAGCCGACTCCGTCCAGCTCCAGTACGAAGTCGTCGCGGCTGGCGGAGGTTATGCGATTGCCTCTGTGCTACCGGGCTCGCTGGATCAACGACTGATTTCATCGCGCATTATCGAGCCCGTGCTGGAGCGCTTTGTCGTGCTGGTCGAGTCGCCCCGTCGCCCCTTGACCCGTGCTTCCCGTGAAGTGCGACGGCTGATTTGCAATCTGTCCATGCCATCGATTTGAGCGATAGCTGCTTTCGATCCCAAGCAGTATCCGGTGGGGTGCGCGCCTCGTAGGGTGTCAGTCAATCAATGATTGATACCCGATTGCGAGGTTAGCGATATGCATCATGCCCAAGAGTCCCAAGTCATTACCCCGACGCTTTTTCTCAGCGACGCCGATGTTGCCTCGCTCGCCGACTGGAGCACAGCCGTTGCCGCGCTCGCGCAGGCGTATGCCTGCCCTACGACGGATGCCATGGTGCCGCCTCGTTCCATGGCCCGCGGCGACGGTATCTGGTTGCGCAGTTTGACTGCTGTACCTCCCGCTGGCGGCCAAATGGGCTGCAAGTTGATCGCGGCCTCCATGCGGGCACGCTGCGCCAGCTACCTGATCGCATTGTTCGACCAGCAAACCATGGCGCTTAGCGCTTTGATCGACGGCAATCGGGTGACGGGTTTGCGCACCGCTGCAACCGCTGCGCTGGCGGTCGATCTGCTGGCGCCTCAACGAGCGCTGCGGGTGGGCGTGATTGGTGCCGGGTTTGAAGCGCGTGGCGCACTTGACTGCCTCAAGGCCGTGCGCGATGTCGCCCATGTCCGGGTGTTCAGCCCTACGCCCGCGAGCCGCGAGCGGTTTGCCGAAAGCTTCAGGCCGGGGCTGGATATCCAAGCGGTGAACACTGCGCAAGAAGCCGTGAAGGACTGCGATGTGGTGATCTGTGCTGCACGCAGTCGTGACGAGTCTGCGGTGTTGCAAGGGGCATGGCTTTGCCCGGGCGTGACGGTCGTGTCGTTGGGTTCCACCTTGCCTGAGCAACGGGAGGTTGACCCGGTCACGATGGAGCGAGCCGTCTGCATCGTCGCCGATATGCCGCAAGAGGTACTTCACGATACCGGCGACGCCATTGCTGCGATCAGCGCCGGTGTTTATGTCGCCGACAAATTAGTCGCGCTGTCGGATCTGGTCGCGGGGCGCGTCAATCCGCGCCAGAAAGACAGCGACATCGTTCTCTACAAATCGGTTGGCTCGGCGCTGCAGGATGTCGTCATCGCACAAGCGTTGTACGAGCGCGCCAGGCAACAAGGCCTCGGCATCGAGCTGCCTGCCAGCATTGTCCCTGTCTCGAAATAATCCCCTCCACTGTTCGAAGGAAATCATCATGGCCACTTACAAGAAAGCTGATGCCCGCGCCTGGGCCCGTGAATACCTGGTGGGCTGCTCGGCTGTCACCATCCCCAGCTTCAGTGCTGACCTGAAGCGTCTCAATGAGCGTGGCATTCGCCACGACATCGAGCACACGGTTGGCCTGGGCTACAGCAGCACGTTGCTCTGCAGCGAACTGGCGATCTCTGCCCAGGACAACGCTCAATTCACCGCCTGGGCGCGGGAGTCGGGGAAAGACCTGATCCTGTTCTTCCACGCGGCTTTTGGCACGCTTGCCGAGAACATCGAGGCGGTGAAACTCGCTGAGAATGCCGGCGCCGATATCGTCCTGCTTTCCTATCCACCACAGTTCTGGCCGACCAGCGAGCAGGAAATCTACGACTACACCAAGGCATTCTGCGACGCGACGGACCTGGCCGTCATGCTCTTCCCGATTCCGCTCTGGGGCTTTGAGCGCGTGCATCCGGCGGGTATGTCGCTGGAATTGGTCCGTCGGCTGCTGGCCGATTGTCCGAACATCGCGGCGATCAAATCGGAGCAAGGGTTTCCGCTGCCGGCGGGCATTTGCGAGATGTATTACCACTTCCGTGATCAGGTGGTGATCAGTTGCCCGATTGAAGGTGACGCAATCCCGTTGATGAGCCTGATGAAGTTGCAGTTCTCCGGCACCAGCAACACCGCTTGGATGAGCGACTACTACCCGAAAGCTTTCGAACTGGCCCGCACGGGCCGCTTCGAAGAAGCGATGGAGTTGTATTGGAAGGTTAACCCGGCACGCAGTGCCAATGGCGCCGCCGCGCAAAGCTATGCCGGCGGTACCGGGGTGCTCAATCGCACGATGTGGAAATACCAGGACTGGCTCGCCGGCTTCAACGGCGGCCCACTGCGTGCCCCGGCGATGCGCGTGCCGGATCGTCTCATGAAATCTTTGCGCCAAGGGCTGGTTGCAGCGGGCCTGCCGGTGACTTCGGATCCGGATAGCGCGTTCATGATCGGGCGTCACCCTTGCTGATTAAGAGGATTGCAAAGTGAAGCATTTACTTAAGGATCCGACGCTGTGGCGCACCGGTGCCTACATCGCCGGCGAGTGGTTGAACGAGACGCCGCACGGTCGGTACACGCTGCGTAATCCGGTGGATCAAGCGGTGCTCATCGAGCTGCCGCGCTGCCGCGAAACTGAAGTTCGGCACGCTATCGATGCGGCGCATGCGGCCTTTGGTCCATGGCGACGCTTGACGGCTAAATGCCGGGGTGAGGTGTTGCGCCGTTGGTATGAGTTGATGGTTGAACATCGGGAGGACATTGCCACGCTGATTACCCTGGAGGAGGGCAAGCCCCTGGAGGAGGCGCGCGGTGAAGTCGATTACGCTGCGTCGTTTGTACGATGGTTTTCCGAAGAAGCCACACGGGTGCGCGGTGATTTGATTCCGGGCGTAAAGGACACTCAGCGTATTGTGGTACTGCGTGAACCCATCGGGGTTTGCGCCGCGATCACGCCCTGGAATTTCCCCGCTGCGATGATCACGCGCAAGGCAGCTCCGGCACTCGCGGCTGGTTGCACGATGGTGGTGAAACCGGCCAGTCAGACACCCCTGACCGCGCTGGCGCTCGCTGAACTTGCGCAGCGCGCGGGTGTGCCGGCCGGTGTTTTCAGTGTGATCACGGGGAATGACACCCGCGACATTGCCGGTGAACTCACGGCCAACCCGTTGGTGCGCAAACTCACCTTCACCGGGTCCACGGAAGTGGGCCGGTTGCTGTTGGCGCAAGCGGCCCAGACGGTCAAGAAATGCTCCATGGAGCTGGGCGGCAACGCGCCGTTTATTGTTTTCGACGATGCTGATCTTGATGCGGCGGCTGACGGGGTGATGCTGGCCAAGTTTCGCAATGGCGGGCAGTCCTGTATTGGCGCGAACCGGGTCCTAGTGCAGTCAGGGATTCACGACGCACTGGCCGAACGTATCGTCGAGCGCATGGCACGCTTGAAGGTGGGCAATGGCCTGGAGCCGGGTGTACAGGTCGGGCCGTTGATCGATGACGCGGCGGTACGCAAATCCCAGGCCCTTGTTGATGATGCGCTGGCGCAAGGTGCTCGACTGCTGTCCGGCGGCAAGCCTCATGCGCTGGGTGGGTGTTTCTTCCAGCCCACCTTGTTGGCTGATGTGACTCATGAAATGCGGGTCGCTCGCGAAGAGATCTTCGGCCCGGTCATGCCTCTGGTGCGTTTCGACAGTGACGACGAGGCCATTACGATGGCCAATGACAGCGAGTTTGGCTTGGCTGCGTATCTGTACAGCCGTGACGCGGCCCGCATCTGGCGCAACGCGGCTCGCATCGAATCGGGCATGGTGGGCATCAACTGTGGTTTGATTTCAAATGAAGTCGCCCCCTTCGGCGGTGTGAAGCAGAGCGGTCTTGGGCGAGAGGGATCGCACCTTGGGATCGACGAATTCCTTGAAGTTAAATACCTCTGCTGGGATGGCTTGGAAAGCGTTTGAACTAACGTCGTTAAAGGCCGATGGATAGCGGTTCGCATGAGCCGCAGTTCGCCGGCCCTTTTTATTTGTTCTGCCGCAAAGGCAGGCATCCCGATCAAGGCGTCCGGCTCATCTGCGAGACCCATCGCCGCCAGCGATACCTCGGATTGTGCAAAGCGATTTCAGCGCTGATATCCGATTCGATAGTCTCGTGGCTGATCCGGCATTTTCGTCGGCATTCCATGTTTCTGCGGCATTGACGCGATGACGCCGCAGCGCTTGTCGGTGCGCCATGCAATGTCTGCCCGAGTGAATAAGAATAATTAGGAGAGCGTGATGATTGCAGCAGTCAGTAAGGTCCTGGTGATCGGGGGAGGGTTCTCCGGTATGACCGCGGCTATCCAGCTCGCCCGTCAGGGCATCGAAGTGGACCTCGTCGAAATCGACCCTTTGTGGTGTCCTTTGGGAGCGGGAATTACGCTCAGTGGGCCCACTCTGCGAGCACTTGATACGGTTGGGATTCTGGAAAGGGTCGCTGGGGAAGGGTACCTGTCGACCAATTTCGACGTGTTTTCACCGGCGGGCGACCTGATCGTGCAATTGGCGCTTCGACCGCCGGTCAGCGATAAACCGATTCCCTGTGGTGGCGGTATCCTGCGCCCGGTGCTGGCTCGAATCTTTGCCGACAGGACGCGGGAAGTGGGTACCCGAGTACGCCTCGGCATCACCTATGACCGCGTCATCGAGCGTGACGATGGCGTTGAAGTGTCTTTCACCGACGGGACCACTGAACGCTATGATCTGGTCGTCGCCGCTGACGGTGTGCATTCGCGCACACGAAAGGACTTTTTCCCGGAAGCACCCTCGCCAAAACCCATTCATCAGAGCGTCTGGCGCGCGGTGCTGAAACGTCCGCCGGAAATCGTGCGTCCCAGTCACTGGCTGGGACGCACCAAGGTTGGCGTCAATCCGATTTCCGAAACGCACATGTATATGTTCCTCATGGAAAACCGCGAGTTTTCCGAGTGGATCGATCCGGCCAGCTGGCCGGGTGAAATGGCGCGCCTGCTGAGTGAGTTTCCAGCCCCGATCCTGCAAACGCTGGTGCCGCAACTGTACGAGGCGGGCGCCAATATCGACTATCGTCCGCTGGCCAATCTGTTGGTGCCGTTGCCCTGGCACAAGGGCCGTATCGTGCTGATCGGCGACACGGTGCATGCCACCACGCCGCATCTGGCTTCTGGGGCTGGCATTGGTATTGAGAGCGCCATCGTGCTTGCCGAAGAATTGCTCGCCAGTAGCAATCTACAGACGGCCCTGAGCCGGTTCGAAATGCGGCGCTGGGAGCGTTGCCAACTCGTGGTCGAGAATTCCGCGCGCCTGTGCGAGATAGAGAAAAGTGGTGGGGACAAGGAAGAGCATGCGCAGATCATGCGTGAGTCCACTGCGACGCTGGCTGAACCTATCTGAGTGATCGCGACCCTTCAGTTGGAGGGGAAGGGTCGCGATGCAGGCCTCTATGAGCAGTGATCGAAAATGACGACCTCTTTGACGTAAGCGAAAAAAGACGCTGAAGTCAGCGCCACGCCGCCCTCGGCAAGTTTTTGAAACAGCGCACGCTGATACTGCCGAAAGGTCGAAAAATCCGCTTCATTTTCAAACCACAGGCTAGAGGCACCTTCGTATACGGTAATGTTTGGCCCGAAATAGGCCGTCACCTTGTCACCCTCGGGTAGGTACCGGGAGCGAACATACCGACGTAGGGCGTTCTGGAAGTCGGGCTGTTCGCGGGTAATGGTCTCGTGAGCTGCGTCCCAAGCGCTGAGAAAACCATCGAGCGCCATCGCGGGATTCTTCTTCAGCAGGATCATCGCCTTCCATTGGAGGGGGGCTTTCGCGACGTTGGCGGTCTCTATTTCTTCATCCATCAATTGAGCGAGCTGCTCGGAAAGGTCAGCGAAGTTCTTTGCATCAGGGCCGACGGTTTGCTGGGTATAGGGGTCGCTGAAGGTGCGAATCAAACCTGGCACGTCTTCAAAAAACAGCTCCGTAATGGAGTCCTTGTGAAAGGACTGTGCGTATGCATTGTCGGCGTCAACCCCGAAAGCCGCGTCGATGACATGGTTCTGCACGTACCGTTTGACACCTAGCGGTTTGGCTTTAGCGATTGCTCCGTGGGTGTGCTCCACATAGTTTAAAAACTCGGCATGCGTCATTCCGGGTTTTCTGCGTACAGCGGCTAGGATTTTTATCATGAGGCGTTCTCGCTTTTGGCAGGGTTAACGGGGCTTGAACCTTAAATGCACTTCGTGCGGTTGGTATTCATCTGATTGTTTTTCAACACCAAATATAAGGCCAGGTTTGTCCCGCAAACCAATCGGTATTCATGCTGGTAGGTATCGCGCAATAACATGCCTGGTAAGCGCTGAGCTCGTTCCGCCATCGCTCATTGCCACATGCGAGTTGTCGTAGGAACTGCACACGAATCAATCGAGACGATTCTCAGAGAGCATTTGGATAACCATGGCTTCGGTGGCGTTGAGATTCATATGGCGGATTCCTCCGCCGCCACTCGACTAAACTCCAATGATCCTTGGGTAGACTTTGCGGTGGCTTCAATTTCTCGCTCGGTTGGACGTGCGCCGGTAGTTCTGCCCAATATCGGTGGGTCTATTCCTAACGATATGTTTGCCCATTCCCTTGGGTTACCGACGCCGTGGATACCTCATTCCTATGCAGCCTGTGCTCAGCGTGCGCCGGATGAGCACCTGTTGACCGGTATTGTTCAAGAGGGGCTGAGGATAATGGCAGGGCTGTGGTGGGACTTGGGAACGCTTGAATTCACATCGCGGACTCACGGAGTAACCACGTAGTGTTTCGCAGCTTCCTGTAGTGCCGCGACCCGTGATCATGCCAGCGTTGGTCTTTTGAGCGTTCACTCTGCGGCAACGATAAACAAAATTCTTGGTATTGGTTGGACGTTATACGGGCGACATACTCGAGGCAGGCTAGTGAGTCTGGTATTAAAAAATAAGTGATTCCTTATCTCGCCGCAGTACAGCGAGCTAGTGGGTCTCGCATAGACCTCGCGCTGCAACACAAAGCCGGCTTTACGTTTAATTATCGACTAGATCGATTTGCATCTGCCCTGGGTGTCGTCGACACCCCCTGAAAACACAATAACTCTTGATTCGGCCGCCACGGCCATCAGCAGGCGAGGGGAATAACATGCAATATACCCAAACCGTGACGCTCGGTGATAACCGAGCCGTGTCCGCTACAACAAAACTTTATATCTGGGCTGCCGTTATTCTCCTGTGTGCCGAACTGATCGGTTCGGTCAGCATTCCCTTGGGCCCCGGGAAGGTCGTGCTTCTTCCTATGGTATGGGCCTTGCTGCTCGGCGCTGCCGTAGGGATTGCCAGCAAGCGCATGCCCGGAACGATTGGTATCGATACCCGCGCTCAGGTGCGTTCCGCCTCAATTCTGCAGCCGGCTCTGTTGATTTTCATCGCCAAGCTCGGCTTGGTGGTGGGCGGGTCTCTGCCGGTGGTGTTTGCGTCCGGTTGGGCCCTGGTCTTTCAGGAGTTCGGCCACTTCGTCGGCACGGTGCTCTTAGGTTTGCCGGTGGCCCTGCTGCTTGGGATCAAGCGAGAGGCGGTAGGTGCGACGTTCTCCGTAGGGCGTGAGCCAAGCCTCGCAATCATTGGCGAACGCTACGGCATGGACTCGCCCGAAGGGCGTGGCGTGCTCGCTGAGTACCTGACCGGTACGCTGTTCGGGGCGTTGTTCATCGCCATCGTTGCCGGCTTCGTCACCAGCCTGGGCATCTTCCACCCGAACTCCCTGGCCATGGGCTCGGGTATCGGCTCAGGCAGCATGATGGCAGCGGCAGCAGGTGCCATCGCTGCCCAGCAAACCCCCGAGGTGGCCAAGGAAGTCATGACGCTGGCAGCAGCGTCTAACTTGATCACCACGACGATCGGCACCTATTTCACGCTATTCATTTCGCTGCCTTTGGCCGTGTGGGGTTACCGCGTCCTTGAGCCGATGATTGGGCGGACCACCAAGGCGTCTACTGCTCAGCATGGGCCGATGCATGATGAGGTCTCACTTGAGACTGTCGAGCTGGGTTGGCTTGGCAAGGTCAGCGCGTGGTTGGCTGCCTGCGCGCTGGCACTGATCGCCAACTACGTGGGCTACAAGACGCTGTCGGGGGACGCGTTCGTGGGCGTGGCACTCATGTTGTTTGCAGCATTTGTCGGTGAGGGGGTATGTAGCCTGCTGCGCCGCAAGATTCCTGCTGTATGCATCGTCTCGCTGGTGGCGATGTTCATGACCTCTCCGCTCTGCCCCTGGGCTACGGAGATTGCTCGCCTTGCCAGCTCGATCAACATCCTGGCCGTCATCACTCCGATGCTGACCTTCGCAGGGCTCTCGATTGCGAAAGATATCCCGGCTTTCCGCCGTTTGGGTTGGAGGATCGTGCTGGTGTCGTTCCTGGCCAACCTCGGGACTTTCATGGGAGCGGTGATGATCGCAGAATTTTTCCATTAGTAGCATCCGCTAGGCATGGCGTGGTGCTGCCTGGCGCCGCGCGCAGCCCTGGCGCTTTTCTAACGCAGCAACGTCGGCTGCTATTGGACCTCAACAACATTTCTTCGCCAAATCAGCGATCGCGTAGCCTAACGCCGCGTGATTCTGCCGCATGAATGCTGCGTAGCATTTGACCGATGGTGCTGGAGGATCTGTTATGAGTACCTCCAGTTTTCCTGAATCGATTTCTGACTGGAAAAGCTCCTTGGGCATGCCGCTCGTCCCTAAGCCGGCACAGACAAGTCCCTTCAGCGCAAATAGGCTGTTGCTTCCGTAAACTCGATCGAAATCCACACCGGCTTCGGCAAATATGGCCTCGCAGCGAATGGTCAACGCCGAGAGAGGCCCTTACAGGATCCGTTGGAGGGGATTGCATTTATCGCGGGTGTGTACCGCTTGATGGACGTGCCTACCACTGCGCTGAACGTTCTGGGTAACGCACTTGCACCGCTGGTGATTGCCAAGTGGGAAGAGAAAAAGGCTGAACCGCGACATTCAAGCACTCGCTCTGCTGCATACCAGCAGAACGAGTCAGCTTGATTGCATGGACACGCCGGCTTCTCCCGCCATGGTTACTGCATAATTAAACTGTCTACCGATGATCGTCGGCCATTGATCGAAATCAGTCAGGCGAAGGGGCAATGCCCGGCAGAGAATTAACTACCGGGCAAGTCAAGGTCAGCGTACAGGTGGAGCGTATTGGAGGCCGCCTTGGCTCCACAATGCGTTCAGCCCGCGTTTAATCTTCATGTCACTACCCGTCCCCAGATTGCGTTCAAAGGATTCGCCGTAGTTGCCGACCTGGGCAATAATTTTCGCCGCCCAGTCATTGGGCAAGTTCAGGTCTTTGCCGAGTGCACCTTCCGTTCCGAGTAACCGCGCGATGTCGGGATTCTTGGAAGATTTGACCATGTCGGCGACGTTCTTCGAGGTAATGCCCAACTCCTCGGCATTGAGCATCGCGGCGAGCGACCAGCGCACCACGGTGAACCAGTCTTCATCGCCTCTGCGTACCGCAGGGGTCAATGGCTCTTTTGAAATCACGTCGGGAAGAACCGCGAAGTCATCAGGGGTTGCGAGTTTAAGGCGCTGGCCGTAAAGCTGCGATTGATCCGTGGTCAGAACATCACAACGTCCTGACTCCAGTGCCTTGAAACTCTCATCAGACGTATCAAATGTGATGGGGGTGTACTTCATGCCGTTGCTACGGAAGTAGTCCGACAGATTCAGCTCGGTAACCGTACCGGCCTGGATGCAGAAGGTGGCGCCATCCAGTTCCCTCGCGCTTTTGACGCCGAGCTTTTTATTTACCAGGAAACCCTGGCCGTCATAATAAGCGACGTTGGTGAACTGGATGCCCATGGCTCCATCTCGGGACGACGTCCAGGTAGTGCTTCGAGAGAGCATGTCGACTTCTCCCGATTGCAGTGCGGTAAAGCGCTCCTTGGCGGTCAACTGAGTGTACTTGACCTTCTTTGCGTCGCCGAAAACGGCTGCTGCCACGGCACGACAGACATCGACGTCGAACCCATGAAATTCACCTTTGGCATCCGCATATGAAAACCCCGGAAGGCCGTCGCTGATGCCGCATTGTACGAACCCTTTCTTTTTAACGTTATCAAGCGTAGCACCCGCATGGGCATTGATTGCAAACACGGTGCCGAGGGTTAGGCACGCTACGGTTGAGGCCAATTTCAACAGCTTTTTTTCTTGTTTCATTATGATGCTCTCGTGTTTGGGGCGGGTAAGTTGCTAAATCCGCACGCAGCCAGGCCGTCGGCCTGGTGTTCTGGCGTAGCGTTCAACATCAAAATCTGGAGGGCAGAAACAAGAGCAGGGCGTCAGGGCACCCAGCAAGGACTGTATTTCTTTTTATTATTCGGCATGGTTGTCTTCTTCTTGTTGTTTCGGCTTTGAGTGCCGGTTTACGGTGGGACGGCAACGTTCCATCAGGTTAACGGTAGTGATTGCTCTACCAATTGGGTCCAAACAGCTACACCAGGCTCAATGACCTGATCGTTAAAGTCGTAGTAAGGGTTATGCAACGCGGCTGACGGTTTCTCTCCATCGACCCCCATCCACAAGTAAGCACCGGGGCAGGCCTGGAGCATGAAAGAGAAGTCTTCCGAGGCCATTGAAGGATTACATCCCCACTGGACTTTTGACTCGCCCACAGCCGCAACCGCCGCCCGGCGAACCATTGAGGCTGCTTGCGGATGGTTTTCCGTGACGGGATAACCAACGTGGTACGTCAACTGTCCCTTGACGTCGAAGGTCACCGGTAACTGTTCTACGAACTGACCTATCAGCGCTTGGACCTTGTCGCGAACCGGAGACTGCAAGCAGCGTACTGTTCCCTTGATCACCGCCGTTTCAGGAATGACATTGATCGCTTCGCCTGCGTTGATTTGGGTGATACTGATCACCGCACTGTCGAGCGGGGATAGCCGCCGAGAGGGGATCGTCTGCAAGGCGAGGATCAGCTGCGCCGCGGCAATGATGGGGTCCGCCCCTTTGTCCGGCATAGCGGCGTGACAGCCTTTGCCTGTCAGGGTGATTTCAAAGGTGTCCAGAGACGCCATCATGGGACCGGGATTGATCACCACGTGCCCAGCCGGGGCGCCCGGCCAGTTGTGCAGACCGTAGATGGCATCCATGGGAAATTGCTTGAACAGTCCGTCATCGATCATTTTTTTTGCCCCCGCGAGACCTTCCTCGGCGGGTTGAAAAACAAAGTGGACGGTTCCGCTGAAATGCCGGGTTTCACTTAGATGGCGAGCGGTGGCCAGCAGAATTGCCGTATGCCCATCATGCCCACAGGCATGCATGCAGCCTTGATGAGTCGATTTGTGGCTACAGTGCCCCAGCTCCTGGATGGGCAGGGCGTCCATGTCGGCTCGAATGCCGATGGTAGGGCCCTGGCCATTGCTCAAGGTGCCGATCACGCCGGTACCGCCCAACCCGCGATGGACTTCGACTCCAAAGCTTTCAAGAAGCTGTGCAACACGGTCAGAGGTCTGCAGTTCGTTGTAGCCGAGCTCGGGGGTTGCGTGAAAACCACGGCGCCAGGTAATGGCGTCTTCTATCAAGGCTTTGGAGATCGACATGGTGCTTACTCCAGGCTCGCGCCGTAGCCGAAGCTGGCGGCAGGTTTAGCAGCGGTTTCGACCCAAACACTTTTCACTTCGCTGTATTCGCGAAGAGCGTCCAGCCCGGAGGAACGACCATAGCCGCTCTCGCCGTAGCCGCCGAACGGTGAGCTGACGTGAATAGTCTTGTAGCCGTTGATCCAGAAGGTCCCCGCGCGGACTTGCTTGGCCACTCGGTGTGCACGACCGACATCTCTCGTCCATACACCGCCGGCCAACCCGAAGCGACTGTCGTTGGCGATGCGGATTGCATCGGCTTCGTCTTTGAACGGGATGGCGACCACCACCGGCCCGAAGATCTCCTCCTGTGCGCAGTACAGGTCGTTCGTTCCGGCCAATACGGTTGGGTTGATGTAGTACCCAGGCTTGTCCGGAATGGGATCTGCATCTTGGCCGACCAGTTTCGCGCCATCTTTCAACGCGCCTTCGACCATGGTTTTCACATGGTTGTACTGTTTGGCGTTGTTGATCGGGCCTATCTGCGTTTCAGGATCGCTCGGATCGCCGACCTTGAAGTTCGTGGCTGCCCGGGCAAGGGCTTGGGTGAATTTTCCAAAAATCGACTCCTGGACCAGCAAGCGAGAGCCTGATACACAACTCTGGCCAGCACCGGAGAAAATTGCTGCTTGAGCGCCGCGCAATGCGACGTCAAGATCGGCATCCTCGAACACGATGTTTGCCGATTTTCCACCCAATTCCAGCACCGCAGGGATGCAACGCTGCGCGGCTGCGACGGCGATGTGTCGGCCTGTTGCTGGCGAGCCCACAAAGACAACTTTGCGGATGTCAGCCTTGGCGATAAAGCCTTGGCCGATGGTGTGACCAAAGCCTGCGATGATATTGACCAGGCCCTTGGGGACACCGGCACGCTCGATCAATACGCCGACCACGAGCGAGGACAAGGCGGTCAGCTCAGAGGGTTTGAGGATGACCGCATTGCCCGCGGCGATGGCCGGTGCGATCTGCCAGCCGCATGTAAAGATCGGAGCGTTCCAGGGCGTAATTTGCAGGACAGTGCCCAGTGGCTCGTAAGTCACGTAGTTTAGATGCGAGGTCGGAACAGGAATGACTTCGCCGTGCAGTTTGTCTGCCCAACCTGCGTAGTATTCGAACATTTCCGCGACCTTGGACACCTCGACCTTGGCGTCACGAATGGGCTTGTTGCCCGTCAACGATTCGATCTGTGCGAGGCTGTCTGTGTTTTCGCGAATAAGCGTGCCGACCTGATACATCGCACGGCCACGCGCTTGGGCAGTGAGCGCCCACCATTGGGCCTGTGCTGCCTTTGCCACTTTGTCGGTCTGTGCAATCAACGTCTCATCAGCATCGGGGAAGGTAAGCAACACGCTGTCATCGTGAGCATTTCGTACTTCTACCGTGGAGCCGTGACCATCGATGAACTCGCCACCGACGAAGCTGCCGACCACACTGCGATCACCCCAGAATGGGCGCATCAGTTCAAGGATTTTTTGAGTGCTCATTGATTATTCTCACGGCCATAAAGTTTGGCGTCGGTGCGCTGGACAATCGCGCAGAAGTCTTCGTTATCTGGCAGCGATTCGCTGCTGGCTTCCCAAAGCAGGGCGACGATCCTGGACAGGGGAAGGTCGAGATCCAGGCTGTCGGCCAGGTCACTGGCAAGCCCAACGTCTTTGCGCATCAAACCCATGGTGAAACCCGAGTCATACGCCTTGTTCAGGACCCAGTTAGGGAACATGACCTGGGTAGCGCCACTGCGGCCCGAACCTGCGTTCAACCCTTGCAACAGCTTTTCAGGTTCCACACCTGCTTTAGCGGCCATCGAGACGGCTTCCGCGGTGCTGATCAAGTGACACGCGGCGAGCATGTTGTTGGCGATTTTTGCCACGTTGCCAGCGCCACATTTACCCACATGAACGCGCGTACCGCTCATGCCTTCCAGTACCGGCATGGCGCGAGCCAGATCCGCATCCTCTGCGCCGATGACCATCGACATGGTCCCGGTAGCGGCACCCTTGGGCCCGCCGGAGACTGGTGCATCGATGAAGGCGATACCCATTCTTGCCAGTGCAGCGGCGACCTTGCGGCTGGCTTCGGGGGTGGAGGTGGTGGTGTCCACCACGATTAGGCCTTCACGGCCGAACTCGATAATTCCACCCTGACCCAGGCACACCGCTTCCACATGTTCAGCTTTAGGCAGGGACAGGATCAAAACATCCGATTCTCTGATCAGCTGTTTACGGTCAGTGATCGGTTTGACGCCTTTCTCTTTAGCCTGGGCGAGCGCCGCTTCAGAAAGATCGAAGCCACTCACATCAAAGCCTTTGCCAGCGAGCGTTGCGGCCATGCCACCGCCCATGTTACCCAAACCAATGACGCCAACTTTCATAGTCATTTGAACAGTCTCAGTTAATAGTTCTGTACGAATTCGAGGATGACGTTGCCGGCCGCTTGCGGCTCAACGAAGACCCTACCGGGAAGGTCACGATGGGGAACTTCGTTGTGTTCGAGGATCGACCGCAATGTCATGAGGCTTTTTGTGTGCAGGCGAATGGAAATAGCGTGAGGGGATTGCTGAGCCCTCTTGGGCAGGTCCATGCCTGGAAACTCCTGGGCCGCTGTCGTAGCGTCGATGGCACGCAACACACCGCATTGGGTATCTGCTTCCAGGACGGCGCCTTTATATTTCACCGCATCGCCATAGATGGCGCGCCAGCGAGGTTCAAGCAGCTTGGGGTCTGCCAGATAGGTGATGGCGAGAATCCCGCCCGCGCCATTTGGATGGTTCTGCCAGCCTGGAACCCAGATCAGCTCAGGACGGTGTTGATGGCAGATAAAGTTGGAGGCGTCGGGCAGTGCTGGGTCGATAAAGAGCGCCAGCGACACCACCGCTTCATCGTGGCGACCATCGGGGAGGGTCATTCTGCGGCGGAAATCAATACGCCCCTGGCTGTCGAGTCCAGCCTCGACCATCCGCCCATGATCGGCATCGGCGTCCTTGCTGTGCAGCGCCACCAACGAGACACCTTCCTCGCCGCGGTCAAGGAACTGACCCAACTGGCGTCCGAAGCAGAAGCCGTTCACCGAGTTGGTACCGAACTTGGACGGGTCATCGACACCAATCAGCTCAATGAAGTTGCTGGGGAACATCATCAAGGACGTCACGCTTCCCCACGGGTGATAGCTGACCGGGGAAGGCGCGAATCCCATCCTGCGATAAAGCTCCAAAGCCTCGGCGTGATTTCGCACGGTGACCAGGGGGTGATCGATACCCTGCGGAAATTGAGCAACGGCTGTCATGGTGGTGGCTCCTGGTTAGCCTTGGGATTTTGTTGTGAAGGTGGCGAGAGACGTTGGGGTATTGCCGACAACCTTGGCCGGAGTCCCGGCGACAACCGTTCCAGCGGCCACGGATTTGAGCACTACCGAGTTGGCCGCCACGATCGCGTTGGTGCCAACTTCGATGTTTCCGAGCACGGTCGCTCCCGCGCAAATCAGTGCGCCTCGACGGATTTTCGGGTGTCGGTCGCCGGCTTCGTTGAGCGTGCTGCCCAGCGTCACCCCGTGCCACAGGCTGACCTCATCCTCGACTACGGCGGTTTCGCCAATGACGAGGCCAATGCCGTGATCGACAAATAGGGATCTGCCCAGGCGCGCGGCCGGATGGATATCGATAGCCCAGGTGTTTGCTGCCCAGTTCTGCACAAGCACGGCGCTTTGTACGTCACCCTCAGTCCATAGCACATGGGCAATGCGATAAGCCTGAACAGCCTGGATGCCACGGAACGTGAGGAAAGCCGTGAGGTGGTCCAGGCAGGCAGGATTGACGACTTCCAAATGGTTGATATCGGCGGCGGCGGCCTGCGCGATGGAGGGGGTGGCGGCGATGATCGACTTGAACCAGCTTTCCAATGCCACGTTGCTGGCTTGCGCTTGCAGCTGACGTGCAAGGTTCGCGGCGAGCGCAGCCTCGAAGGTGGAATAGGCCAGCAGGTGGCTTGTCGCATAGTCGCGTAGTGCCGGGTTGCGCTCGGTCAGTTGGTGGGCTTGATCGCGAAGGCGCTGCCAAAGGGGGCTCATATCCATCTCCTGTTGCTGATGGATCGAGTATGGACAGGCTGCGGAAGCTCCAGCAATATTCACAAATTCGAAATTTTGTTGCCTTTAGCGCAACACAGGAGATGTATGAGCTTGGTGCAGGATCGTCGAATCCTTTATTTCTTCGAGGCCGTAAGACTTGGCAGCGTGCGAGCTGCGGCTGATTTCCTGAACGTCGCGCCGTCCGCCGTAAGCCGGCAGATAAGCCAGCTCGAGCAGGAACTCGGTGCGCCACTGCTGGAGCGGCATCGGCGGGGTGTAAAACCTACCGAGGCCGGTGACCGCGTACTGGGCTATTACCGCCAGCGTCTGACGCATCAAGAGTTGTTGCTTGATTCCCTGCAGGCGTTGCGAGGGCTTCAGAGCGGATCCGTGGTGCTGGCGGTGGGAGAAGGATTCATCGATGGATTGGCAGGCCCGCTGAGCAACTTCTCAGCGCTCTACCCAAAGGTCGAGATTCAGGTGAATGTATGCGGTAGTAACGAAGTCATACGGCAGGTCGTAGAGGATGAAGCGCATTTAGGCTTGGTATTCAACCCGGCGGCTGATCCGAAAATACGCACCCACGCCTCCCAACCGCAGCCGGTCCGCGTGATCGTTAATCCACAGCACCCTTTGGCCCAAACCAAAAGCCCGATTCCGCTTGAAGGATTGGACTCGTACCGACTGGCGTTGCCAGGAGTCTCCTTTGGCATCAGACAGATTCTCACGCTCGCTGAGCATCAGTTGGGTGTCATGCTAAATCCGACCTTGACCTGCAACACCATCGCCATGCTCAAGCGTTACTCCATGCAAGGCGGAGTGACGCTCCTGCCCACGTTCGTGGTGGACGAAGAGGTGGAGGCCGGTCGCCTTTGTACTCTGGCTCTGCACAACGAAATTTTTGCCAGCCCGCGAGTGCATTTGATCAGCCGGTTGGGAAGGCAACTGAGTGTCGGCTCGAGTCGCTTGCTCACCATGTTGCTTCTGGACATGTCTGCGTTTAAATCGCGCTGATCCATCCGATTCTTGATCGACGTTCGTCGCGGGTAGTTGCCAGTCACCAAGGGCCGCTATCGACCCTGATTCGCAGCCCTGAACTGGCCCATCATGCTCAGCGACTGGGTGCGTGCTGCCGCTATAGCACTCGGCTGGAGTTGCGATTGACCGAACTCGCAACGAAGCGCTGCGTCAGCAAACATCGCCGCGATTCACCCGAGATGATGAACTGCTGGTTTATCGAGTGGGCAAGACGCTGTACGAGACTCGCCTTTTTCGACTTGGTCGACAACTGCCGATGTCCAAATGTTGTGCGTGACTTCACTGACCGCGGCCACTTGAACTGGGAGCACGTACGCCAGATCCGCAAGCAGTGGTCCGGCGCTAGCATCATCGAACTAACGAATTAAAGTTCACCTAAATCGCCATCTGCCTTCCAGTGGGTTCTAACTTCTAACAACGGCTTCAGGAAGGTATAAAGTAAAATGGCTGCAAGCGCGGCGGCCACTATCAACGTAAGCCACATAATGACCAACAGAGAGAGTGTGACACTATTATTTAACTCACGAAAAATGCCGAAGGCAAAAGCCGTGTACCAAGACACACCCGAAACTGCACCGGAGGCGAGAAACAAGGCTGCTTTTTTGCGGGACACGCCAAAGAGCAGGGGCCGACTCATGTCGCGTAGTACTTCTGGCAACACAAACGCGTGAATGATGATTCCATTTAGGGTCAGGACGCTCACCACAATGACCTTCGCCCAGAGTTTAGGATTTTCAAACTTTCCCGGTGACTCTATCGCGTAAAGGGCAAGGAAACCAAGGCCTGAGAGCCACAGGAGGCATAGTCCAAGAGTGACCGCGTCGCTGATGAAGTGAAAAGTGCGTCCGATTTCAACGGGGAGGCTGCCCCTGCGCATCCAACGCAAAATCCAGAGGTCGAGCATCGTCGCCCCGCCGAGACCGAAGCACATGCCGAGCAGATGTATGCCTATAAGAACCGTCAGAACCTTTATCTGCGGGAATGGCTCAGGCAATGGAACGCTAAACGCAAGTGTGTCCGCGAATAAGTGACCACTGCTGGAGAACGCAAGTAGGCCGCCGACAATCATGAGAGACGTTCGTATGTTCATTTATTACGACCTTAGGCCCGCGTTCTTGTTTGAACGCGTGCGCAGTTTGTTTACTGGAGAATAAGGTCCTTTAATTCTCAACGTTATGGGTATAAGTGATTGCCGCGATAAGTCTTTCAAACGTGCTTCGGTAAAGCTCTAGTAAGGCTGACTGCTATCTGCTTCGCTGAGGATGGGTTCAATGAGGCTAGCGACGATAGCCTCACATCAGCAGGTAGCACGGGCGTAGACCCTTAGGAAGGAACCGGTGCTTGAGCATCGATCAAGCTCTGGCTCTTCAGCTCTTCCCAAAAGGCTGCTGGGATACCGACCTTCATCGCCTGCACATTGGAAACGATCTGTCCCGGCGAGCGGGCACCTGGAATGATCGCAGACACTTGCGGATGTGCTGCCGCGAACTGCAGGGCGGCAGTATGAATGTCGATGCCATGTCGGCTGGCAACCGCCATGATTCGCGCGCGCTTTTCCACCGCTCCGGCAGGCAGATCCGGACTGAAGTTATAGCGGCTGCGTCCCCCCAGAAATCCATCGTTCAGTGGTGTTCCAACCACGGCGCTGGTTCCCTTCCTGCTCAACGCCGGAAAGGTGTTGCGCAACGCCTCGCCGTGGTCAAGGAGGGAATACTGGCAGGCAAGCAACACGATGTCGGGAGTCGGGTCATAACCGGCTACTGCCTGAACCACGGCATTCGGCGTATTGACTCCGAAGCCCCATGCCTTGATGAGCCCCTCATCGCGCATTTTTTCCAGCTCAACCATCGCCCCTGTGCGCGCAATTCGATACGCCGTTTCCCAACCGCCTTCCAGTTCGGTGTTATCTGGCGAGATGTCATGGATAAAGACGATATCGATACGCGGCAGCCCCAGCCGCTGCAGGCTGTCTTCCACGGAACGACGCGCGCCTGCCGCGGTGTAGTCATATCGGTAGTTGAAGGGCGCCGGCGACTTCCAGATAGCATGGTCCGCGCGCTGGCCACCAGCGGCCGTCAATATGCGGCCGACCTTGGTGGACACCACATAGTCGTCTGGATTCTTGCCGCGCAGGAAGCGGCCTAGACGATATTCACTCAAGCCAAACCCGTAGAACGGCGAGGTGTCGTAAAGCCTTACACCTGCCTCCCAAGCTGCCTGCAGAACCGAACCCGCCTGCTCGTCGCTGATCGGCGCAAAGATATTGCCGATCTGCGTCCCGCCCATGCCAAAGCGTTGAGGCGTCATGTACCTCATTGTATGCGAGGGTAAATTGACGGGCAGGTCTGCGCGCACGATCCGTCCTTCGGTACGCATCACGCTTCCAGGCTCCTTCAGCGAAGAGGGCACCGGGGCCGTAGCCAGCGAACTTGCGATGCTCGATGCGGGCAGCAAAGCGGCTGCAACAGTACCCACTGCCGAATAGGTAAGAAAATCTCGTCTGTCCATCCAACTTTCCTTTCGCGACCAAGGTTTCACGGGATCATCGAAGCCGGTACGCGTAAAAGTTAGAACAACGAGGGTTGGCCGGGTGACCCTAATGCGCCATATCTTTTGCACAATCCTGCCGATGCTCTTGTGCTGGTCACGCATTCTCAGCAGACTCGAACCTTCCGTAGATTGGGGGGCATGTGATGACGAGCGGTTCCTTCTCGCAGTTCGGTTTCAGCCGTGTGCATTCCCTGACCTTGCGCGATCCCGTGCAGTTCACCGAACGCTTCCAGGCGCTCCAACGGCTTATCGAAAAAGTCACCCTGCAGATTGGCTTGAGCGAGGTTTGCGAAACGTCGATTCCAGGCTTGAGCTTTTATCGAATAGCCGAGCTAGGTACGCCCACGTACTGCATTTATGAGCCTTGCGTGGCCATCATTCTGCAGGGGGCGAAGGAGATCTCGTTCGGCGAGGAAGCCTGTGATTTCGGGCAAGGGGCGTTTTTCGTCACATCGGTCGATATTCCCACACTGGCTCGCGTTACCGCGGCTAACGAGCAAACGCCCTATTTATCCGTTGTGTTGAAGCTCGATTTTTCCCTGCTCAATGAAGTGATCCTGACCCTCGAACCGCCAAAGCAGGAAATGGCTACTGAGGCGCGGGGCTTCGTATCCGGGGTGGCGACGAGCGAGATGCTCGATGCGTTCGCTCGACTCGCCACGCTGATCGAACGGCCGCTTGAAGCAGGCTTGATGTCGGGCCTTATCAAGCGGGAGATATACGGCAGGCTGCTGCTCAGTGAAGCGGGGGATTTGTTGCGTAGCGTCACTCGCGATGGTTACCGGGATAAGGGCATCGTGAGAGCCGTTGAATGGCTAAAATATCACTACGATAAACCGTTGCAGGTGGCCGACCTCGCCGAACGATCAGGCATGGCCAGCTCCACGCTGCATCACCGCTTTCGCAAGCTGACAGGCACAAGCCCCATTCAGTATCAAAAATCGCTACGGCTGCAAGCCGCGCGTAGCCTGATGTTGACCGAGCGGATAGACGTGAGCACCGCCGCGTTGCGAGTAGGTTATGAAAGCGTCGCCCAATTCAGCCGCGAATATGCCCGGCGCTTTGGAGCGCCTCCCTCGAGAGACATCAAGCGCGCACGGGAAAAATGAAAGGAACCCGGAGGTGACTGCCCCCGGGCCTTTCGTCTTACAGGTTAATCGGGTACTGAGTGATGAACCTGACGTCGTCGACGTCGCCACTGAACGAGTTGCGATAGGTCACCTGGCGCAGGCGGAATGACAGGTTTTTCAACGGTCCGTTCTGGATCATGAAATCCGCTAAGTTGCCATGAACGGCGCGTACTGGCACGTTCGGGCATGTCGCGTCACAGCACCTGAGCAAAGCATCTAGAGCACCCCATTAAGCATCATCGGTCCTCGGCCTCTGCGCCGAGGCTGTTCAAAAAGATCAGCAACCAACTCTCAGGCTGTATCGGAGATTTCGTACCGCTTAAGCATCGCGCGCTCCTGCTTTCTATGGGTACGAACTCTACCGAATACGGCGGGCAAGTGCTGCGACAGCGCCTTAAGGTGGTTAGCTGCAATATCCAATGCAAGCTCGCCACAGTTCTGAGTCCCAAGTGAGAAAGCATGTTGGCAATAGCTTGCGGTGGGATGAGAGTTAGCGGTTTAAGAGAGTAATCCTACGCGCAACTAAGTTACGCGTAGGATCTTCGTATTTCAGTACGCGGCCACCAGACCATCCTTCCGGGGATCAGTGCCACCCACATAACCATGAGTAGTGCGCTGGATAATCTGCGCGCCGCCAAAGGCGAATACGCCGTTAGGTTCTTCGACATCTATGTCGTGGCCTTTGGCACGTAAGGCTTCGACCACCTGTGGGTCGAATGCACGTTCCACTACGACTTTCAGGCCAGATTCGAGCCTCCAGCGCGGTGCGTCTGCGGCGGCTTGCGGGTTCTGTTTGTAGCGCAGGATGCGCATCATCATCTGCAAGTGACCCTGTGCCTGCATCGGGCCGCCCATCAGGCCGAAGGACATCAACGGCGTGCCGTCGGCGTTCATCACAAAGCCGGGGATGATGGTGTGGAACGGACGTTTGCGCGGTGTAACGTAGTTGACGTGCTGCGGATCCAAGGAGAAGGCCGCGCCACGGTTTTGCAGGCTGATACCGGTGCCAGGCACCACGACACCTGAGCCGAAGCCCATGTAATTGGACTGGATGAACGAGATCATCATGCCGCTTTCATCGGCCGCCGACAGGTAAACGGTGCCGCCCGGTTTAGGCGAGCCATGCCCCGGATTGGCGGCCTTGTCGGTGACGAGACCGGCGCGCTCCATCAGGTAGGTTTTGTCCAGCAGATGCTCGGAAGGCACGCGCATGTGGTCGTTATCCGCCACGTGTTCGTTCAGGTCGGCAAGGGCCAGCTTCATGGCTTCCAACACTGGGTGCACGGTTTCCAGGCTGTCCACTGGATGCTCGCCGACGCCCAATGCTTCGAGCATAGTCAGGCCGGACAG
This sequence comes from Pseudomonas sp. NFACC51, assembly GCF_900103575.1. Lineage (NCBI taxonomy): Bacteria > Pseudomonadati > Pseudomonadota > Gammaproteobacteria > Pseudomonadales > Pseudomonadaceae > Pseudomonas > Pseudomonas sp. NFACC51. The sequence continues at coordinate 329,990 of NZ_FMXH01000001.1, forward strand.
GGTAGCGATGCCCTGGCCATTAGGTGGCAATTCATGAACCACGGCGCCGGCGTAGGGCACCGACAGGGTGTCGATCCAGTCCACAGTGTGGGTCGCCAGATCGTCGAGGCTCATGACGCTGCCATTGGCGTTGGCATGGGCGATGATGGCTTGGGCCAGTTCGCCGCGATAGAACGCTTTGCCTTTGGTTTGGGCGATCAGCTCCAGGGTGCGGGCGTGATCCTTGAGCCGGATTTTCTCCCCAGCCTGTGGTGCTTGGCCGTCGGGCAGGAAGCACTCGGCAAAACCCGGCTGATCCTTGAGCAGTTCAGCGCCGAGCTTCCACAGCTGGGCTATGATCGGGGTGACTTGGTAGCCATCCCGAGCATAGCCGATGGCCGGTTCAGCCAGGGTGGCGAAAGGCAGTTTTCCGTAACGCTCGGACAGCTCGACCCAGGCCGAAACCGCGCCCGGCACAGTCACCGCTGGCCAGCCGCGCTGGGGCATTTTGCTCTGCCCGGCGAAAAACTCAGGGGTCCAGGCTTGCGGTGCGCGACCGGAAGCATTCAGGCCCTGCAACTTGTTGCCGTCCCAGACGATAGCGAAAGCGTCGCTGCCGATCCCGCAACCGGTGGGCTCGACCACGGTCAGGACCATGGCGGCTGCGATGGCCGCGTCGACGGCGTTGCCGCCCTTGCGCAGCATATCCAGCCCGGCCTGGGCGGCCAATGGCTGGGAGCAGGCGACCATGTTACTGCCCATCACTGGCGAGCGTGCCGAAGCGTAGGGGTGACTGTAATCCAGATCATCAAACATTAGCGTTTCTCTTTGGCAGAAAAAGTTAGCCCTTGGGGTCCAGCGCATCACGCAAACCATCCCCCAGCAGGTTGAAACACAGGACCGTGATGTAGATCGCCACGCCAGGCGCAATCGACATCCAGGGTGCCTGCTCCATAAAGTTTTTCGCGGTGTTGAGCATCGATCCCCAGGAAGGCGAGGGCGGTTGCTGGCCCAGGCCGAGGAACGACAGACTGGCTTCAGCCAGAATCGCCGAGGCGATGGTCAAGGTGGCTTGCACAACCAATGGCGACATCACGTTGGGCAGCACGTAGCGCAGGATGATCCAGCGATCCGGCAAGCCAATGGCACGAGCACCTTCCAGGTAATCTTCGTGTTTGATGGCCAGCACCTGACCACGGGTCAGTCGGGCAAAGATCGGCATGGCTGACAGGCCGATAGCGATCATTGCGTTGGTCAGGCTCGGGCCGAGGAAGGCGCCCAGCGCAATCGCCAATACCAGAAACGGGCAGGACAACAGCGCTTCCATGACACGGGATATCACCGCGTCGAGTTTGCCGCCGAAATAACCGCCCAACAGGCCCAAAGGCACGCCGATGGCCATGGCGATGACCACCGAAACACCACCGGCCAGCAACGAACTGCGTGCGCCCCAGAGCAGACGGGAAAACAGATCGCGACCCAGTTCGTCAGTACCCATCCAGTAGATCAGCGATGGTGCCTTGCGGACCGCGAGAAAGTTGGCTTTCAGCGGGTCATGGGGCGCAATCCAGGGCGCCAGCAAGGCCGCCAGGACAAACAGCAGCAACACCGCCGCGCCGAGTACCGCGCCTTTGTTGGCGAGGAATTTCTTCACGAACGGCGAGCGGCTGCGGGGGGCGATCGCGCTATGGGGGAGGCTGGAAATAGCGGTCATGAAGCAGTCCTCAGACGCGGATTAATCATCCGGTACAGCACATCGGCGAGCAGGTTCAGCAGCAGGAAGCCAATTGCGATGCACAGCACCACGCCTTGCACCACGGCGTAATCACGATTGAACACGGCGTCGACAATCATCTTGCCGAAGCCAGGTATGCTGAAGACTTGCTCGGTCAGCACCGCGCCGCCGAGCAGTTCACCAAACAGCAGGGTTGTCAGGGTCACAATAGGCATCAATGCATTGCGCAGGGCATGCTTGAGGATCACCGTGCGCGGGCGCAGGCCCTTGGCCCGGGCGGTGCGCACGTAGTCGGTGCGCAACACTTCAAGCATGGCGCTGCGGGTATGGCGCATGAGAATCCCCGACAACCCTGCACCGAGCACGAAGGCCGGCAGGATCAAGGTCTTCAGGTTTTGCCCGAAGTCCTCGCCCATGGGCACGAAACCCGAGGCCGGCAGCCATTGCAGTTTCACGGCGAAGACCATGATCAGCAGGATCCCCAGCCAGAAGTGCGGAATCGAGATCCCCGACAGCGCGATGACATTGGCTCCGTAATCCACGACGGTGCCTTTGCGTACGGCCGAGATAATTCCAGTGGGAATGCCGATCAGCAGTGCGATCAACAAGGCCAGCACCGCCAGCTCCACGGTCACCGGCAACTTGGACGCCAACAGCGTGGTCACCGGTTGTTCGGTGCGCAGCGAAGTGCCGAAGTCGCCGGTCAGCACATTGCCGACCCAGCTCAGGTACTGCACGGGGATCGGGTCGTTGAGTCGATATTTGTCGCGCAGGTATTCCATCACCGCCGGATCGCGCTCTTCACCAGCCATGGCCAGCACCGGGTCACCCGGCAACAGTTTCTGCAGGGTGAAGACGAAGAGCGAAACCAGGATCAGTGTCGGGATCGCACTAAGCAGGCGTCGCAGGATAAACATCAGCATACCGGCCCCTCGTTTTTGCGGCGATCATTCACAATCATGGCTTGAACGCGACGTTGTTCAGACGAATCAGGCCATCCGGGTTTGGCACGAAACCAGTCACGTTGTTACGCATGGCCATGATGCGCGGATCGAAATACAGGTACGCGGTCGGCACTTCGTCAGCCAGCAAACGCAGGGCTTCGTTGTACAGGGCCTGGCGCTGGGCAACATCGTTGACAGTGCGGGCCTTGTTCAACAACTCGTCGAGTTTGGCGTTGCAGTATTTGCCGTCGTTCTGGCCGCCCTTGCAGGTCACGAACTGGTGAATGTCTCCATCCGGATCAGGACGGCCCGACCAGGCGCTCATGCCGATCTGGAAGTTGCCGCTTTGCTGTTCGCTCAGCATGGTGGCGTATTCAGTGGCAATCAGATTGACCTTGAAACCCGCTTCTTCAGCCATGGCCTGAATGATCTGCCCGACCTGTTGTGCGATAGGGTTGTTGGCGACTTTCAGGTCCACTGCCAGTGGCAGCTTCACGCCTGCTTCGGCCAGCAAGGCCTTGCTCTTTTCCACATCGCGGGTCGGGATCGGCAGGTCCTTGTCGTAGTACGGGCTGTTTTTCGGAAACGGCTGGGCGCTCGGCGCATACAGGCCTTCGAACACCACCTGGTTGATCGCATCACGGTCGATGGACAGCTCGAATGCCTTGCGCACGCGCTTGTCTTTGCCCATCGGCGAGTTGGCCTTTTCGCCGTTGTTAATGTTGAACATCAACTGCATGTAGCCAAGTCCTGGCGTGTTATAGACCGCCAGCTTGCTGTCCGCCTTGGCGGTTTTCACGTCGGTGGGGGCAACCCGTTCGATGATGTCCAGGTCGCCGGAACGCAGGTTGGCCAGACGCACCGAGGTGTCCGGAATCGGCAGGAAAATCACCTTGTCGAAGTGATAAGCCTGCTTGTTCCAGTAGTTGTCGAAGCGCTCCAGCACAATGCGATCCTGCTGCACGCGCTGGACGAATTTGTAAGGGCCGGAGCACACCGGTTTGGAGGCGAACTCACCCTGGGCGGCCTTCGGCGCAAGCATCATTCCGGCGCGGTCCGAGAGTTGGGAGACCAGGGTGGCGTCCGCTTGCTTGAGTTTGATGGCAACGGTTTTGGCGTCGATCACTTCAACGCTGTCCACCGAGGCCAGCTCGCTCTTGCGCAGGGAGTCGGGCAGGGTGCGAGCGCGGTCCAGGTTGAACTTCACCGAGGCAGCATCGAACGCTTCGCCGTCGTGGTAAGTCACGCCTTCGCGCAGAGTCATGGTCAGGGTCTTGCCGTCTTCGCTCCAGTTCCAGGCAGTGGCCAGTTGTGGGACGTAGGTCAGGTCCGGGTTCACATCCACCAGCTTGTCGCACAGTGCGGTATAGACCAGACGGCCCGAATAGGTACGCGAACGATGCGGGTCGAGCCCATCAGGATCGTCCTGAATGCCGATGCGCAGGGTGGATTCGGCAAAGGCGGCGTTGGCGGCCAGCAATAACAAGGTTCCTGTCATGACGCGTGCAATTTTCATGGCTGGCTCTCCACTGCAAGGGATTGATGGTTCTTGAACAGATTCAGGCGCTGGGTGTAGGCAGCGCTGGGTGTCGGCAAAATCAGGGTGCCTGCACCGGCATGGGCGATTTCACGCCAGAAGTGGCACGCCACCTGACGCTCGGCCTCGACGGTTTCCATCACCGGCACCACTTCTTTGCACAGCGCCCGGGCGTGCGGGCAGCGGGTGTGGAAGCGGCAACCCGATGGCGGGCGACTCGGGCTCGGCATGTCGCCGCCCAGCAATGGGCGCGGCCGGCGCAGGTCCGGGTGGCTGACCGGCACGGCGGCCATAAGCGCCTGGGTGTAAGGGTGCAGAGGGTTTTCAAACAGGCCGTTGACCGGCGCCAGTTCGACGATTTCCCCCAAGTACATCACGGCTACCCGGTCGCTCATGTGGCGGATCACGGCCAGGCCGTGGGCGACAATCACCAGGGTCAGACCGAATTGATGCTTGAGGTCTTCCAGCAGGTTGACGACTTGCGCCTGCACCGAAACGTCCAGCGCGGACACGGGTTCGTCACCCAGAATCAAACGCGGGTTAGACGCCAGGGCCCTCGCAATGCCGATGCGCTGACGCTGGCCACCGGAGAACTCGTGAGGGTGGCGGCCGCCGTGCTCGGGGGCCAAGCCCACGGTGCGCAGCAACTCGGCGACTTTGGCCTGGCGGTCGCTGCGGCTGGCATCGCTGTGCAGCCAGATAGGCTCACCGACGATGGATTCCACAGTCATGCGCGGATTGAGCGAGGCAAACGGATCCTGAAAGATGATCTGCAAATTACGCCGCACCTGGCGCAGCTTCTCCGGGGTCAGATTGGCCAGGTTACGGCCTTCATAAATGACGTCGCCCGCCGTAGGTTTGAGCAGGTTGAGCAGCAGACGGCCGAGGGTTGATTTACCCGAGCCGGACTCGCCCACCAGCGCCAGGGTCTCCCCTTTGCGCACCGACAGATTGACCTGATTGACCGCTTGCACCGGCGGCTTCTTGCGCTGGAACAAGCCGCTTTCCACCTCGAAGTGTTTGCTCAGGTCGATGCCGTCGAGAATGATCTCGGGGCTTGCACGCTCAACTATTTGGCGTTCAGAAAGGCTCACGCGCTGACTCCCATATGCTGCTCCAGTGGCGCACGAATGCACGCGGCGAAATGTCCGGGGGAAAGCTCAAGCAGCGGCGGGCGCGCCTCGCGACATGCCTGAATCACAAAAGGGCAGCGCCCGGCGAATCGGCAACCGGTGGGCATTTGCGCAGGCGTCGGGACGCGACCATTGATGGTTGCCAGACGACCTTCACGCGGGCCAATCGATGGCATCGAACCCATCAGGCCGATGGTGTACGGGTGCTGCGGGTCATCGAACAGGGTTTTTACCGGACCGCTTTCCACCACTCGCCCGGCGTACATCACCATCACGTCGTCAGCGACCTCGGCGACCACGCCCAGATCATGGGTGATCAGGATCATGGCCGTGCCGGTTTCAGCCTGCAGATTGGCGATCAGCGACAGGATCTGCGCCTGAATGGTCACGTCCAGGGCGGTGGTGGGTTCGTCGGCAATGATCAGCGCCGGATCGTTGGCCAGGGCCATGGCAATCATTGCCCGCTGCCGCATGCCGCCGGACAGTTCATGGGGGTAGGCGTCCAGGCGTTGAACGGCGTCAGGCACGCGGACCTTTTCGAGCATTTGCAGGGCGCGCTGACGGGCGTCCTTGGCCGACAGCCCCTGATGGCGGATCACGCTTTCGGCGATCTGCTCGCCAATGGTGAAGACCGGGTTCAAGGAGGTCATGGGCTCCTGGAAAATCATCGCCATGCGGTTGCCGCGCACATCCAGCAAGCGCTCGTCGGGCATGCCCAGCAAGGCTTCATCGAGCAGGGCGGACGTACGGGCGGCGATCTTGGCGGTGTCGGGCAGCAAGCCCATCAGCGCCATGGACGTAACGCTTTTACCACACCCGGACTCTCCGACGATGGCCAGGGTCTTGCCGCGCTGGACCGCGAACGAGACGCCGTCCACGACATTGGCGGGTGCGCCTGCAAAGCACACGGTCAAGTTGCTGACACTCAATACCGTGTCGGTGGCCTGAGTTGTGGTGCTCATAAACTTGCCTCCAGATCTTGATTGATGACGTTGTCCAGCGCCTGTTGCAGCGCGCGCAAATGGCCACGCATGGCCGTGGCGGCCTTGATCGGATCACGGTTTTCGATAGCGTCGACAATGTCGTTGTGGTCGTGGCTGTAGGCGTCGAGGCGGTCGGCGTTGCGAGCCCGCTGACGCAGGTCACGCCAGGCCGGGTCGAGCCGGATCGCATCGAGCATTTCAAAGATATCCAGCATCAGGCGGTTACCTGCGGCCTCGGCGATCCCGCGATGCAGGGCGCTGTCCCACAGCTCAATGCCCTCGGCATCGGCAGGCTCGGCGGCCTGTTGGTGTCTGGTGCGTTCGGCAAGGCGGCGCAAAATTGCTATCTGGTCGCCGTTGGCTCGAACCGCCGCCAGGGACGCCAGTGCAGGCTCCAGATGCAGGCGCGCTTCCATAACCTCGCTGAAGTTAGTCCGCCCGGATAACCGGGCAAAGCTCATGGCCGCACTGGGCGGAGTAGGGCCGACGAAGGTTCCTTTGCCCTGACGCCGCCAGATCTGCCCTTCGGCTTCCAGCACCGCCAGCGCCCGCCGGATGGCCCGGCGACTGAGGCCAAAATCGGCGGCCAGGTCCCGCTCGGTCGGCAATGCCCGGTGCGGGAAGGCAGCATGTTGCGCAACCATCTGCCGCAAGGCATCCAGCGCTAGTTTCGAAGTGTTGTCGATGGGTGTGTCAGGGTCGAACCTTTGCATCGTGGTACTCGCGCCAGAGTATAAAAAACGGCTCCGAGCTGACTGTGGGCAGGAGATCGAGGCAAAAGGGTAAGTGCAAGCGCGATGCCAATTGAAATTGGTTCGCCTCGGGATTAGCGCTATGTGCTTAGCTATTACTCAGGAGCAGCGGCGGCGGGGGCCGATAAGCAAGGGTTCGTCGGGTTGGTTCAGGGGATTAAAGATGATTGGTTCGTGGATCATTGAACCAATTTCCGCTGCTTATGTAGATTGTGCATCGATTCGTGCGTAGTGCGCCGGGGTGGTGCTTGGTATTGATCTGTTAATACCTAAACATAGACTTCGCAATGCAACTGTCCGCCATGCACGTCCCCTTTTAAGCTTTCACACAATGCGCAAAAATTGTGCGAATGGGGATAGATCGACTTTCAACATCAACGTTTCCGGGGAGTGCTCAGCCGCGAAGGTAAGGTTTGGCTCGACACAGCAACGGGTGACCACACCAGTGAACACCAAATTAGTAATGCCCACTCGGCCGCTTGGGTTGGCCGCGAAAGGGGTGCCAATGTCTGGCCGGTATCGGGCTTAAACGATCAACGCTCGCACTGATGAGCGATCAATACCTCTTGAGGCATCTGCAATCCTGCCGGCGGTTATGTTCCAATGACGCCCCTCATTTGCTTACCGGAGCTTTACCATGGCCGACGCTACGGACCACGCCTTCTATGACCGCGCAGACGCCCATATTGAGTTGTCAAACGAACAGCTTAAAACCTATGGAAACCTCGGTGAGATCAGCGCCTCGATGATGTTTGGCACATCACGTTTCAACGCATGGGCCAGTGCGCAGAACTTCAATTCCGGTGCCGAAATGGCCGATGCGAGGGAGGCATTGCTGAAGTATTTCTGTGATCAGTATCGGATGATGCTTGAGGATAATTTGGATGATCACATCAATAATTTCGGTCAGTACAGGCTGGGCAAGTAGGCCGTCGGGACGGAAACCAATAACCATACGCTGTGGGTCTCCTGAATCCTTCCCGTCAGCCCCTGGAATCGATCAGTGCAACACACGGGTTAGGTGGGGTATGGCCAGAAAAATCGTTGGCCCATCGGGCGAGTAAACGAATTGTGCCCCTCGTCCGCAGGACAGCATCACTCGGTTTTCACCGCCATCAAAGCGTTCAATTCGCCGTATGTGTGGGCTTTCAAGGTTTGGGTGTCGAGTTGGCCATTGTCCAGGAAGCTGCGGACCAATGCTCCCATGGCACCGTGCAGAAACTCGGCGATGCTGGAGCCCGCGCTGAGTCGTCTGACGCCCAGGCGCTTCAATTCGTCAGGGGAGGGCAGTCCGTCCCGGGACAGCAGGTTGACGGGTAGTTTGGTCTCCTGACAGAGGGTGGCAATTTCGTTCGGATCGACCACGCCAGCGGCAAACAGGCCGTCCGCCCCGGCGCTGGCATACAGTGCGGTGCGCTTCAGGAGTTCCTCCAGGCGTTGTTCGGCGGGGAAAAGGTTCTTCAGGTAGACGTCGGTCCGTACGTTGATGAACAGCTTGACGCCCGCCTGGTTTGCCACCGTTCTCGCGACATCAATCTTGCGAACAAGCAGTTCTGGAGAGCCCAGGCCGTCTTCGATGTTGATCCCGACCGCCCCGGCGGCGATGACTGTGTTGATTACTCGGCCGACCTGCTCCAGGTCATCGGAGTAGCCGCCTTCGATATCCACCGTGAGCGGTACGCTGAGCACCCGTGCCATCGACTTGACGGTGGTGCTCAGGAGGTCGAGAGGCAACTTGTTGCCATCCTGATAACCGTGGGACCAGGCCATGGCCGCGCTGCTGGTCGCTACCGCCTTGCCGCCCAAGCTTTCGACGATGCGCGCACCGCCCGCATCGGCCACATTGGCCAAGACCAGCAGTCCGTTCTGATGCAGATTGTGAAAAGCGGTATCCAGTGCAGTCATGACAATCCAATTCCTTTGAAAGTTGTGCCTTTAGTGGCGAGGGACGGTGTGTTAGAGGCCGGTTGTGCAATGCACGTTGCTTAAGTATGGGGCATCTGTGACGTAAGCATGCCACTTCGGGGAGGGTTGGAGTTAAAAGCGCAAGGTCCGGCGGGGAGCGATCTACGACTCGCAGCTGCTTTCCAATACCTCAGCATTTCCTTGAGGTGATTTTCTGTAGGCGCAACAGCAGATTTACTCTCCATTGTGTCTTCTCCTCGGGTAACAACCGCATTGGGTCAGCAGGAGTAATAGTTCAATCGGTGGGCGCGCGCTTTTCTGGAGAGCGAAAGGAGCGCAAAAGGTCCCACGACCCTCGCCCTTGCCTCTGAGCAACCGCCATGCATTGGAACCAGCAATAGGGGGACTATTTGTAAGCGCACGGGCAAACCGTCTTGCACGACTAAGCCGGACGCCACTTATGCGGTAGCAGCGCTGCAATCTCACTCGCCCGCTGCGTAGCGACCCAGCAAAGAGCCAGTTCTTGCGCCCCAGCGCTCGAGGCTGTATCTGGTTGTCGGGTAGTCAGACGCGGTCACCCGCGGCTGTGAACAACATCCTGGGCAAGTGAGCAGGCAAGTAAGCTAGGCTGTTCGCACGACTGGCCGTTGGTATTCGACGGCCTGAAAACAAAGGCGCTATCAATGTCGAAACATTTGCTGTTGGGCTGGACCCGTTCCTTGTGCGTGCTTGCTGCCTTGAGCGGCGCGGTCACCATGGCAGTTGCCGCCGAGCCTGAAAAAACCGCTACGGCGGCATCGGACACGCAATCGGTGTCCCTGGCAGGCGGCAAGCTGAAGTTCGTGCTGAAAGGTGTCGAGGCCCGAACCTTGAACAGCGAGAACGGCGGCACGATGTACTTCGATCCGAAAAGCGAGCGGGCCATCATCGTTACTGAAGGTCCGGCGCCGACTGCGGGCACTACCCCGGACGCTGCGTTTCGCCTTGCCGTGGATACCTTGAACGAAAAGCAGCAGGCCGCGTCACCCAACTTTCGCATGACTAGCGAGAAGACCATTCAGGTGAACGGCTTGAAGATGTACCGCTTGGACGGCACCGACGATTTCAACGGCCTGAAACTACTGATGGCCTCGTTGATGACGATGAACGATCAGGAGATCACCATCATCGAAGTGATGTCCAGCGTAAACGACCCGGCCGGCCATACCGCTGCGTTGAAGAACATCCTGGGCAAGTAAACCGCAGGTTTCCGGATGGTAGGCTGTCGGCTCCCGACGGTCTGTCCATCACATGGAGCCCGCATGATCTCGTGCGCAAAGCTTGCCCAACTCGGTGTCGTGCTCCCCGACCCGCCCGCGCCGCGACTACGTACCCGACGTGGTGCACCGCGGGGTGGTCTACGTCAGTGGCCAGCTGCTGCGCAAAGGCAATCTCACGATCACCGGTCCGGTGACATCCGCCACCTCACAAGACGATCTCAAGCGTGCCGACCGTGCATGCTGCGCGCACTGAGCGCGATCGATCAAGCCCTCGGGCTGGAAAATGTGGAGGCACAGGGGAAGGCGTATGTTCTATAGCTGCAGTTGCAAGTAGCGGTTGCAGGCCTCGGGATGCTCGCGCAGCAGGTGCTCGACCACACCGCCAGTCGAAGAGCAAGGTCTTGTTGAGGCCGAGGAACACCGGCTGGATTCGCTCGTTGAAGTCGAGGATCGCCAGGGAGGTCAGGCCGATCTCATGAAACGGCGCCTCATCGTTCAGCGAAGCCGGGGCCAGTCCGGTGGCCTGCAGGAGCAGGTCGCGCACTAATTCCTTGAGCACCGGCTTGAGCACGGCGTCTTCCCTGGATTGGATCATGTTCACCCCTTGAACTGACCATGGCGCAGCGTTCGGCGGACACGGGGCCGCCGACGCGAAGGCGCCAGGCAATGCGGACTTTCAATGGGGTTGAACGGCGACCGGCAAACTTCCGACCGCGGTCCGGCGAAGGTTTACAGCGTGATGTTGGGGGTGGGGTAGAACAAAATATTGAGTACGAAGAGGATCATCCAGAAACCGATTTCCAGTGTTTCGGTAATAGGCTGGATCTTCTTGATTGCGCCGTAGACATGCACAACGAACATCAGCGTGAAGACGACGAAAAGTATATCGAAGGCATAGCTGAAACTGGTGCCTGTGGTGGCCGAGCGTAACATCGCTACTTCAACGACAAGGATGAATGCACCGAGGCAACGACCGAAATAGATAGCCAGGTGTTCGTGTTCGGGGACGGTCCAGCGCATGAGCCGGGCCCATTGGAGCGGGGCGAAAAAGATGGGTAAGGCAAAGAAGAAGGTGGTCACCACCATCAGGGTTGTGATGTATTCCTTGCTGTATTGCGCATAGTAACCAAGCATCTAAGAACTCCTTGTCTCATCGGCGCATCTAGGCGCCCGGCAGTAATTATTATTGTTGTGACTGGCTGGTTTTGCGGCGTGAAGTATTGGGAGGGCTGACCAGAAGCGTCAATTGTACAAAGGCGCCTACTACCAAAGGCGCGGAGGGGGGTAGTACCACTCATACACTAAGTTTCGACGGATGGAAGTGGTATCTGGGCGAAGCTCACTGCGGCGACGGCGACGGCGACTGGCGTTTGCGCGACGCGAAACAGGTAGTGTTGAGGATGAGCACAACTATGGCTTATAGGCGAAATGCCCCACGCAAGCCTGAGGATCGCTTCCTCTCCGGCATGCGTCGCCTCTATCGCGTCATTAAGCTTGAGCAAGTTCGTTTGGACGGTGGTGTGAGAGGTCGGCGATTCTTGAACTCGCACTGAGTCGTCTAACGCCCAGGCGCTTCAATTCTTCGGGGGAGGGCAGTCCGCCCGGGACAGCAGGTTGACTGGCTGTTTGGCTTCCTGGCAGGTGGTGGCCATTTCGTTCGAGTCGACCGCGCAGGCTGTCCAGCGTTACTCCTCCACGCGTGGCCCATGGTCCCGTTCGCGCCGGCGAGAAGGACGACCAGATTCTGGCTAAACAGGGCTGAACCAAGGCGCAGATCGAGATTCTGTGTTCGCAGGTCATGATCTGAAGAATGGGTCAGACTTTTCGAGCAGAGCGGTCATTGGCGCGCGTCACGCCAACAGCGGAGCAAGGAAATAGGGAACGAGGATGACGACGGCCACCAGCACCGTCCAGCTTTCGAACAAGAGCCGCACCCCCCAGGGGGCGTGATCCAGTTCCATGAAGTGGAGCAGGACCATACGCACCTTCCAGGCGGCAATCAATATCGTCGCGATCGTGGCGGTCGCTGCGGTGACGCTGTCTTTCGACAAGCCCCAGGTCGTGACGATCGTCGCGATGCTCAGCAACAACCACACGCTGGTCACCCATTGTTGTGCGCGGTCCATGTATTACCTCATGAGATAAAGTAGCGGGAAAAGGACGATCCAAAGCAAATCGACCATGTGCCAGTAGATTCCCATGCTCTCGATACCTACCAGGTTGCTGTCTCTGGCGTATGTCCCCGCCCGAGCGTGTGTCCAGAACACGGCAAGCGCCACGCAGCCGGCGACGACATGCAGGAGGTGGATGCCGGTCAGCGCGAAATAGAACATGAAGAAGTCGTTGGTCAGCATGGTGTAGCCGGCATGAATCTTCCCCATGTATTCAAAGATTTTCGAAATGCCAAACGCGATGCCGCTGGCGAGGGCGGCCGCCAGCCACGGACCGACCGCGGTGCGCCGGCGCGCCGCCTGGACGGCGCGGACCATGCACCAGGAACTGGTCAGTAAGATCAGCGTGTTGCCTCCTCCAAAGTGGAGGTTTAGAGCCTGACGTGAAGCCTCGAAGGTGTCGGGATTCTTTAGACGTTCGACCATGAATGAGCCGAACAGCAGCGCGAAGATCATCATGTCCAGGCCGACGAATACCCAGATACCTTCCAAACCCGGCAGGCGACGGACTTGTGGCGTGCACATGGGGGGCGAGATGAGCCAGGCGGTAACACGCTGCCGTGACGGAATTAACTTCAATTCTTCCCCCGATCTTCCGCTTCGAGTCGCAACAAAGCCTTCCGGGTCAACGGCACAAGGCAAAAGAGGTAGACGAAGAACGTCACGAACACGAGCCAGAAGGTGATCAGGCCGTGCCATGCAAAGATGCCGGTGGTCAGGAAAGGAATCAGTAGGACCGAGATGAAAGTTGCGCAGGTGAAGAAACCCAACCACGCGATCCAGGATGGAAATAGGGGCTGCTCCCGCTTGTCCATCAGCATGCAGATGCCAATGGCGCACCACTCGATCGCAAAGATCACAAAGGGTGGATCGAACATGAACCAGCCTAGGTCGTAGAGCATCTGGATCTCCCCATCGGAGCGGCTGTCGGGCCGAAAGGCGGCGGTCATCCAGTAGAGTGCAGGCAGCATCAAAGTCAACATGGCAGCTACGCCGCTAGTACGCACCACCTGCGAGAGAACGCTCATGGAGTCCGTCAGGATGCGTTCCATGATTTTGGCCATGACCGCAGTCCAGGTCAGGTAGAAGGGCATACAGACGAACATGACCATCATGCCCACTCGAATACCGAAACTATTATCTCGGAAATAGCTGCTGATTTCGCTTGCGCTGAGGTAGGCCGGAGGCGGAGGCCAGAAGCCCGCGAATACAGCAAACCCAAGTAGTCCACCAAGCGCGACGATCAGAACAGAGTAGTTGCACAGATGCAGGATTCGGTAACTTGCCGAGCGTTCGGTCGTCATCGCGAGAGGTCCTTTTTTATGGCGAATAGTCAGTTTTTCTTGTGTTGGCGAAAGCATCATAGAGTTTGTCCGATCAATTTCTCGAGGAGTTCGTTGGTTTAGGTGTAGGTCGGCCCGATTATTGGCGCTCGCTTTTCCACGTCCCGAACAGCTGCGGCGGGTAAGGCAGCAATTGTCGAACAGTCACCCGCTCGGTCGGTTGCGCCCAGCTCGCACCAGCGCTCCTGGTACGGCACAACCTGCTTCGTCCCGAAGCGGCGAGTAAGGTTGCGCAGGGATCGAGTTCGTCGTTCATCCGGTGGGGTCGGTAGGCGTCGAGCATGGGGTCTGGTTACGCGAGTGAGACTGCATCTAGTCGATACCACGAAAGCTAGCCATCTCCGCTGCGTGGCCAATCGTCGGTTACGACGATTTGGTGTAACAGCGCTGGATTGTTTGCTGATAGTTCGAAAATATGCGGCGCCAACACAGGTGGTTGACACGGTATCTGCTAACTACCCATGAAAAACCCACTATCCAGCGCTGGTAAGCATCCCCTTGTTGGGTGATCCTGCTGTTATGTGCAAAAACTCTATTTACAGCCCTGGTTCTTAGCTTTCGCTTTGACGCAGATAATCAAGATAAGCCTTCGACCAGCCCATTTCGACGTGACCTACACCTGGTTCACCATCAATCTCCACAATCATCGAACCCTCGTTAAGGGTGTACAGGGGGCTGACTTCGAACTCAAACAAGGCAAATAGCTTGGTACGCACGGTGGTGACGCGTCCGGCTGCATCTTCGATAACAAAGGCCATCTCGGTGTGATAAAACATCGGGTCTAGCGTGAAGTCGACCCGCACGTCCGTCACCTGCTCAATGCGTCCCTCTTTCTGGATGTATCCCATGAAGCCAGTGCGGCCAACAGCCATGTACTGAAAGACATTCAAGGCCACATCGGGGCCCGCCTGAGCTTCGAGCCACTTCGACTGCTGCACTTGCCCCCAATCACGCGTCCCCCACGAGTGGTCACGATGACCAAACGTCTCGAAGGGAATCGTGCGCTCGCCAAGGCGAAGCACGCCCTTTACGCGCCCACTTTGCTCAAAACGGTCTGTCGCCATCCAGGTCGGACATCCTTCCGGGCTGGAGCCGTAGTTGTAGGCTGGGTGCATCGCTTCGAACTGGTATTCGATACTGGCTTTCTGGCCGGAGTAGTGAACTTCCGCAGACTCAAGCGGTAAGCGATGGCGGACTTGGACATCACCCACGTGCCAATCGTCAAAATCCATATCACTGGGTACAAGAATACCGTCGCAAATCTCAAATATGGGCTCTTTGCCCACGCCGGAACCGTAAACGCTCAGGGCGGCGCCTGCTTTATTGTCCCCGCTCACCCAGGTGTAAATGAAAGCGGCGATGTTTTCCTCGGCAAGCTGCAACATGAAAACCAGCGACTCGCGCGCATGGGATTCGTTACCTAATTTATGACGGAGGTCGTGTTCCGGTCCTAGGGAAAATGCTGCTGTTGAAGACTTATTACCTACCTTGTTCATGTCCACTCCTGATTATTATCGTATTTACAGGGCAGCGCCTTGCTACAGAATGCTGCCTGTCCGGACGTATGACGCAGCTCTCGACGGATGCTCACTTCAGTTTTAGTTGAAGAGTGCTTCTGCATTCAGCTCGAGAACATGCGCGCCGTGACGCTCCAGCGAAGCTTTGTACATAGCTAAGCCGCGCTCATTCTGTTGAACTAGCATGGAAGTACCCACCGCCATGAAAAAGCCGTACAGGGCATGCAGGCGATAGCCATCCCAACAGGCTTGCCAAGAAAAGTCCCTTACTCCCATGGCAAGCAGCTGTTCGTGGTAGTCACGGATTAACTCTTGCTCATGGCGCTGGCGGAGTTTCGTGGAGAGGCCGGCTCCGAGATAAAACGCTGCGTCGACCATCGGTGACCCTAAGCGCACCGTCTGCCAGTCAACAACTATCAATGGCGAATGGTCGCTATCGTGACCGAAGAGCATATTGTCGAGCCTGTAATCACCATGCTGTATGACTCGGGGGCCGTCCAACCTACTAATGTATTCGACTGAGCGAGGCACTACGCGCTCCGCCAGGCGAATCAGCTCGGGGTCGATAAGGGGCGCGAAGGTTTTGGAAAACCCATCCAGAGTACCAGGGAAGAGAGAGAACAAGCCCACGGTGCGTCGCTGGTCCGCGAGCCATGGCAGATCCAGGAGCGATGGGTCGTTCCAGCGAGGTTCCTGTAACCTGACAAGTTGTTGTAGCGCGAGACGTGCTTGCTCGACGGTTCCTCCCTCAATGACATTGCCCACACTGTAGGCACCAAGATCCTCGAACAGCAAAGTGAACCAGCCTTCGGTCGCGTCGAACTCTGCGAACCAGCAACGTGGCGTTCTGATTTCAACGGTGCGACTGATTTGCTGATAAAAGCGTACTTCGGCTTCATACACTCCCATGGCAACGCCCGTTTGACGACTGGTCTCACTTACGGAAGCCAGTTTGGCAATAATGGTATTGGGGGCAAATTCATCGGCTCCCTCATAAGTAGGCGTCAGGCGTACGACAGAGCCCAATTGCCCTGTGCCAACGGTCTCCACCGTAAGATTGGACACATGTCCTTTTGTAAGCGCACCGGCCTTGGTAAGGGTGTCCGTTAACCAAGCTGGGGTAAACTCTGCAGGGTTGCGAATGATAGGTTTCATGTTGCCCCTTCAATTTGTGCGTGATCGGTTGGGTCGGTGAGGCGTATAAATAAACGCTTTGGATTGCTTTTTTTTACTGGGGTGTTGGAGGTGAAGTGTTTAATCTTGGCCTAGGCCGAGTCCAATAAATATGATTGTGGAAACAAGCAGCAGCCAGCCATCAAACGCTAATTTCCATGGCAGTGCCATGTTCTTGATCTGCATGAATTCCCGCATGACTAGCCTGCATTTAAATGCTGCAATAGCGATCATGATCAAGCGGCTCTCACTACTGGTGATCGCACTGCCAAGCGTGCTGCCCGAGAAATAAAAAGTCACTAGCGTGGCCATTATCAGAAGCAGCCAGACAAAAGTTTCGCGAGATGTGAATGAGTAAGTCATCTTTCTATCTCATGATGTAGAGCAGGGGGAAGATTATAATCCACAGTAAATCCACCATGTGCCAGAAGGTGGCGGAGCTTTCAAGTCCGTGAACGCCCGATGAGCCATTTTTTATGCGAAAAAACATGACGATTAGAACAATTGATCCAATGAGTACATGCATAAAATGCAGGCCGGTAATCATGTAGTAAAACATGAAAAAGTCGTTGGTGAGCATGCTTATGCCGGCAGACAGTTTTTCTTTGTACTCTAGGATCTTTGAAATCGTGAAAGCCAAGCTGCACGCTAGAGTCAGGAGAATAAACACCATGCAGGTGCGCCGGTTCAGCTTGGACAGGCTACGTATGGCCAATACGATAAACCATGAGCTGGTTAAGAGAATGAGCGTGTTGAAAATTCCCGCATTTACGGATAACGATGATTGAGATTGAATGAAGCTGTCAGGATTTTTGGCTCTTTCATAAAAGTAAGAGCAGAAAATAATCATAAATAACATCATGTCCATCAGGACAAGGATGAACACTCCTTCCTCGCCAGGGGCGTGCTTGTTTTCTGTTCGAGTAGGAATAGTTTCATGTTGCTCTGGGCGAGAGCTGTGTAGTGCTCCGAGCGGGTAGTTGGACTGTCTGTTTTTTACTTTCTCAATGCTGGCAACCATTTCAAATCGCTCTGTTATGGAAGTTTGAAGCCCAATTGCACGCCCGCGAGTGTGCAATAGGACGGTCGCTCTATCATTTTTTGCAGGGAATCAATGGTGCTCGGTAAACAATTGCAGTCAAGCGATGCCAATAGAATCCTGCTCGATGCGCTTAATGGCTTTCAGTACATAGTGAGTGGCGATGATGATCCATATAAAGAAATCAAACAGGCCAACGTAGTAGCAAAGAAGACCGTTCCACGCGAATGGGCCTGTCCGGAAGAACGGAATTAATACCGCCATAAGGAACGATAGGCCCATGGCAATCGAGAACCATCCCAGCCATTTGGGGAATAGCGGTCTTGGGTTTTTATCAATTAGGCACAGGCAGCCAAATGAAACAAACTGGGTGACGGATACCATGACTGTGGTGTCAAACCACAACCAAGAGTAATCGGCCAGCAATTTTATGTCTTGTGCTGTCTTCAGTTCGGGGTCATAGGCGGATGCCTCCCAGCCTACGCATGAGGCCCAGGTCGCCACTACAGTGCCGAAGGCCCCCATTAATTGTATGAGGGAAAGCGTGCCATTAGGGCCTTCGACATATTGCATGGTTCTGGAAACTGCACTGCCCCATATGTAATAGAGGGGGGTGGATAGAAGTATCATTAGCATGCCGATTCGGATGCGAAGGCTGTTGTCAATATAGTATTGATGGGTTTCATCTACGCTAAGGCTCTGTGCGGGAGGCGGTAAAAAGCCCGCAACTCCAGCCCAGGCTATAAGGACGATAATGCAGTATAGGTAACCTGCCCAGCCGCACCAGCGCCAACTTGTGAAGTGGGGGCGTTGGGGGATGTTGTATATGGATTTCATGGTTTTTCTCCGATGGCTATGCGCTTGTTGTATTTGTTTCATGAAATTCAGTATGCGGTCTGTCAGGGTGAATATAGTTTCGCGGAGTTTGCGTCGGTCGGAAGACGGTCTGCATCGTCAAAAAGTCCGGGCAACGAGATCGGCGCATTTCACTAAATTCGCTAAGTCTTCTTCAGGCGTTCCCTGAGCGATGAATCGTGAGCACTGTTACTTAGGTATTATCCTCTTCCCCTGACGTTCACCCGGCGTCGTCGAAATCGACGAATTAATGGGGGTCAGACCTTGAACTGATTAATGGCCTGGCGCAGGTCAGCAGCGGCACCGTCCAAACTGCGGGAGACCGCTGCGGCGTGTTCGCCGGTGCTGCAATTTTCCTGGCTCATCTGCGCCACCGCCTCGATCCGTTGGGCGATTATCTGGGTGGTGCGGTCCTGTTCGATCAGTGCCTGGGAAACCGCGCTGATTCCCTCCGATACCAGGCTGGCACTCTGCAGGATCTCGTTCATGCTGGCCGCCGCGTTTTCCGATAGCGCCTGGCTTTCGCGAGTGCGGCTGGTCACTATGGCCATTTCCGCGACGGCCTGGCGGGCGGAGGCCTGCATGGAACTGACCATATCGCGGATCTCCTCGGCCGAAGTGCGCGTGCGCTCGGCCAACTGGCGTACCTCATCGGCCACCACGGCGAAGCCACGGCCCTGCTCGCCGGCCCTTGCTGCTTCGATGGCGGCGTTAAGGGCGAGCAGGTTGGTCTGTTCGGCAACCGCCTTGATCACCTCGACGATGGTGGTGATGCGATCCGTTTCGTTGCCTAGTGCGCTGATAGTCTCGCTCGCTCGGCCGACCTGGCGCGTCACCTGGTCGGTTTCCTCTGCTGTGCGGCTGATTGCCTGCGCGCCACAACCGGCGGCGTCCGCAGCATCCTGGGCTCGGGCGTGAGCATCGCGGGTACTGGCATTGATCTGGCCGATGGACGCGCTCATCTGTTCGATCGCGCTGGCGATGTCTGTGGCTGCTTCGTTCTGCTGCACCGAACTCTTGGCCACCTGTTTAGCCATGGTGCTGGTCTGTTGGGCCGTTTGGTCGATGCGATTAGCGCCGACCATCACTTCGAGCAAGGCAGTCTGCACCCGTTCGAGCAAGGCGTTGAATGCGCTGGCGGCTTGCGCCACCTCGTCGCCGCCATGGTTAAGTGCACGGAGGGAAAAATCGTTGCTGCTGCGCACCTGTTCGAAGGTCGAGCGCAACTGATGCAGCGGATTGACCACGCTGCGTACGATCAGGGCGGCGAGAATACCGAGGATCAGCATGGTGGCCCCTAGTACGCTGGCGATCAGGCTGTTGGCGGTGGCGATTACCGACTCGCCGCCAGCCTGCGCCTGCGCGGCATCGGTGACTCCAAGCTTGAGCAGTTTCTCCAGCGGCTCACTGGAGGCGTGGATCGCCGCTGCCCAGGGTAGGGTGTTAGTTACCAGCTCCAACGAGCGAATATGTACGTCGTCCCAGCTCTTCGCTTGAGCGAGGGTCTCGCAGATTTCGGTCTGCACTTGGTCGGCGCTTTGGAATTCGTTCCACAGCGCGCTGAATTCCTGCCACAGGGCCTGCTCTTCACTGCTTTTGGTCTGGGTATCGTAGGCTTTGAACGCCAGCTCGGCCTGTGTCAAGGCTTGGCGGTGGCGCGTGAGGATGTCGTTGAACAGGTCGTGGGCCTCGGCCAGGGCGTCGCTCTTGTCGCTCATCGAGTCGAACGCCTCGGGGCGCCAACTGGCGCCCTCCTGCATGGCGGCGATGGAGATCAGTCGCGCGTGACGCAGAGATGCCAAGGCATCAACGGCACTTAGCGCGCCGCTGACCTCTTCCATGCTGTGGCCGGCATTGTGGATACCGAGCCGGCTGGCGGTCCCTACGACGGCGAGGCTTGTGATGAAGCAGAACATCAGAAAGTACAGCTTTGCACGCACGGACAGATTGCGCATATGACGCTCCTTGGCTTCTGGCGGATGCTTCTGGGCAGCTTGGAGGGCGTAGGGGAGTCTCATTCAACGCATTTGTGCAGGTACACCGGGCCAAAGTGGCCCGGGCGATGATGAGTCATACAATCTCGAAGTAGTCCGCCTTGCCGGCTCCGCAGTCCGGGCACATCCAGTCGTCAGGGAGGTCTTCCAGCGGGGTGCCGGGAGGGATGCCGTTGTCCGGATCACCAAGACGCTCATCGTAAATGTGTGAGCAGAAACTGCATTGCCAACGTTTCATGGTCGGCTCCTCTTCAGGTGGCCAGATGGATGACGGGTTGAATGGCGAAGCCATGCTGAATCTGCAGGTTGCGCTGTCGTAGCTCCGGCTCCAGCAGCTGCCAGGCCTTCACATGCTGATACGCGGGCATGGTCGGGAACAGGTGATGAATCAGGTGGTAGTTGTGGTACTGACACAGCGGCGTCAGCAACCACTCGTGGCCCAGGCGCATGGAAGTAGCCAGGGTCAAGTCCTGCGCGGATTCCACGTCGTCCTTAACATGGGGCAGCCAGAAGAACACGCAGCCCACCAAGATGAAGACCAGGCGCGAGGGGATGAACCACAACAGCAGCACATGCATGCCGTAACCCAGGTAGGTCAACGCCGCGGCTATGGTCAGGGTGATCGCGGCATTGAGCAGTGTGCCGCGCAGATGGCGCATGGCGATCGGATCCCGGTTTTTCATGATGAATAGCAGGTAACCAATTTCCAGCAGGGACCAGCGTGCCGGCAGGCTCCACCAGGGGCCGTGCATCCAGTTGTCAGGATCTTTCGGGCCATTGGTGAAACGGTGATGCTGGATGTGCGCCCAACGGAAAATTCCCAAGCTGATCTGCGGTGCGAAGGTGGCCATGCCGATATGGCCAAACAGGTCGTTGAGCTTCTGATTCTTCGCCGCTGAACGGTGAATCGAGTCATGGGCCACAGTGAACTGCCAGTACATCAGGAAGGTATTGAGCAGGCAGGTCCAGCCTAGGTTGAAGTAGCCGAGCACGGCCAGGATGTCGGCAACAATCACGCCGCCGGTGGAGGCGATCAGCAGTCCAAGCACCATGGGGGAAGCGCCGGGGACACGGCACAATTTTTCGAGGGCCGCGCGCTTTTCCAGGGGGACGGTAAAGCGAGCCAGGGCATTGATAGTCACAGGTCTTCTCCTCTACATCAGCTATGCGACGACTGGCTAGTCGGTGGCTGCGGGTTTTTTGTTGGGGGGGCGATATCGCCTGCGTGCAGAAAGCTGTCGATCAGCGGCCATGCCATTTCGCGCAGAGACAGGCCATGCACCAGCTGGTTAGCCGTGTGCAGAGAGAGCATCCCGTGCAGCAGGCTCCATAGACCGTGGGTAAGTAACAGGGCATTGCCATGCAGGCGTTTCTGGTCAATGGCGGTCTGTACCAGATCGACGCACGAGGCGAAAAACTCCCAGCGTTCTGTCAGCAGCGGTGGGTATTCGGTGAGATCCGGCTGAGTGTCAGAAAAAATGAGCCGGTATTTGGCTGGTTGGCTGCTGCCAAACGCCAGTAACTCCCGAAGGGTCGAGCGGATGCGTTCGATCGGATCTCTTTCGTCATCGTTGGCCGGCATTGCCGCGGCCTTCAGCTCCAAAAGGCATGCGCGACGCATCTCGGCGACCAGGGCTTCCTTATTGGCGAAGTAGCGGTAGCCGACGGTGTGGCTCAGTCCCACCCGCTTGGCAATCCGACGCAGGGTGACGTTGTCCATACCTTCTTCCAGGTACAACTCCAGGGCTCCTCGCACCAGGGTCTGGCGGAGGTTCTCGGTTTCATCGGCTGAGTAGACTGGGCGGGCCATGGATCATCGTGTTCAGTGGGGTGTGGGGCCAAATTAACAGCATTTTTCAGTATTGTTAACTGTGTAAAAATAACATTGTTAATCTTTAAAGGCCGCTGATCTGCTGCTATCTATCTGAATAAAAAAGTGATTTCGCCTGTTTGCCGATTTCGGCAGGTGGTTGAAAATCGTCGAATCCGACGAGCGGGAATGTGGGGTGTGCTCGACCCTGGCGCCCTTGGTTTTCGGGGCGAATGCAGGAGCGTGAGTCGTATTGAAGAGGTTAAGAAAAGGGTCGTTCAGTTGAGCAGTTAGTGGGCGGCGACTGGACTGTCTGGTGCGGGTGTTGGGGAATTCGTCGAAAGCGACGATCTGGGTTTTCGGGGGCATCGATACAGTGCCGGCTATCGAGTCTTCACTCCCCTTCAGAGGTTCGCGATGACGACATTAATTCCCACCCGTAACTGGGATGACCTGGTCCAGCATGACCGCGTGCATGGCTCGGTCTACACCGACGAAGAGCTCTTCCAGCTCGAGTTGGAACGGATCTGGTACCGCACCTGGGTTTACGTTGGCCATGTCAGCGAGGTTCCCAAACTCAACGATTTCGTGGTCAAGTCGATCGGCCCGCAGCCGGTGATCATGACCCGCGACGGGGAGGGGCAGGTCCATCTGCTACTCAACCGTTGCCCGCATCGAGGCAACCAGGTGTGCCTGGAGCATGCGGGTAATCGCAAGTCATTCACCTGCCCCTATCACGGTTGGACCTTCTCCAATACCGGTAGCTTGCGCGGTTATCCGTTCGCGGCCGGCTACGAAGGCACCGACCGAAGCACTCTGGGCTTGGGCAAGGTGGCGCGCATCGGCATTTACCAGGGCTTTGTGTTCGGCAGCATGGCCGTGGAGGGGCCGACGCTGGAGGAGCACCTGGGTGCGGCCCGTGGCGCGCTCGATGCGCTGGTGGTGACGTCGCCCGAGGGTGAGGTGGAAATCACTGCCGGCTTCCTGCAGCACAAAGCCAAGTCTAACTGGAAGTTCATCGTCGAGAACGAGACCGATGGTTACCACCCTCAGTTCGTTCATGCCTCGATCTTCGAGGTCGCCTCCAGCGGTATCGGCGATCTGTACAGTGCTGACTCCACTGCCGTGGCCCGGGACATGGGCGGTGGCCACACCGAGATCGACCTGCGACCAGAGTTCCGCCGCATCGGCCAGCCCATGGGCTGGTTTGGCACCACCGAAGCACGCCTGCCCGAGTACGTGAGCAAGATGCGTGAAGCATATGGCACCGAGCGCGCCAACGAAATCATGATCGATGGCACGCCACACATCATGATCTTCCCCAACCTGTTCATCGCCGAAATCCAGATTTTCGTGATCCAACCGCTGGCGGTCGACGAGACCGTGCAACACGTCACCGCGCTGCAGTTCAAGGGCGCGCCCGATCTCAATCGGCGCCTGCGCCAGCAGACAATGGGCTCGGTCGGGCCGGCTGGTTTCCTGCTCGCCGACGACTCGGAAATGTACGAGCGCACCCAGCGTGGGGTTCGCAGCCGCAATCCGGAGTGGAACTACCTCGGCCGCGGCCTGGCGCGTGAGCGCCGCGATGCTGACGGCTTCCTGATCGGTGACGCTACCGACGAAGTGACCACCCGTGGCATCTGGAGCCACTACCGCTCCCTGATGGAGGCGCAATAAATGGGCAGTGCAGTTATCCCGGAAAAAAACCTGATCGTCGAAGTTAGCCAGTTCCTCTACCGCGAAGCTCGCCTGCAGGATACTCACGAGTACGACGACTGGGAGGCTCTATGGACCACCGACGGTGTGTACTGGGTGCCGGCCAACGGCGATGACATCGACCCGGAAACGCAGATGTCGATTATCTATGACAACCGCTCGCGCATCGCCCTGCGGATCAAGCAGTTCCATACTGGCAAGCGCCACACTCAGTCTCCGCGCTCGCGCCTGGGGCGGGTGCTGTCCAACGTCGAGATCATCGAGGCCAGTGGTGACGAGATTCGGGTGGCGGCTAATGCCATGGTCTTTGAGTCCAACTTGCGCGCCGACACCGTGTGGTGCACCCGCAACGAATACCTGCTGCGTCGAGAAGAAGGCAGCCTGCGCATGGCGCGCAAGAAAGTGGTCTTGGTTAACAACGACAAGGCCCTTTTCACCCTGTCTTTCCTAATCTGAGTTCGTCTTCCATGAGCAGTATGGATTGGCGCAGGTGCTGGGGCTGTACGGCGGCGGGTTAAGGGCGGGTCGTCAATGTCGGTTACGAGGCCTGGGAGGCGTGCTGGGGCTGCTGCCAGTGCGTCATTCAGTTGCTGCTTGAGGCCCCTTCCTGTGCCGGGCAGAACCCGTTGTTCAAGCGGCTCGATCAGCCAGGCGTGAGCCCGTTGCTGACCCCTGGATGGCAGGTAAGGGAGCCGCCACGAGTTCGTCGCAAACGACGATGTGCGGCTTCCGGCAGCGGGCGAGCATGACTGAAAAATGCAAGCCATAGTCATCTCGAAGAGAGCCGCCCCATGTATCCACAGAACGAAACTGCCGTCATTGTCGGCGCCGGTCATGCAGCTGCCGAGCTGGTGGCTACGCTGCGTCAGAACGGCTATCCCGGCCGGATTATCCTGATCGGCGATGAGCCCGAGCTTCCTTATCGGCGCCCGCCGTTGTCCAAGACCTACCTTTCCGGTGAGGCGAGCCGCGAGTCGTTGCTGATTCGCAGTGCGGCCGCGTACGACAAGTTGCAGGTGGCGTGCTGGACCGGCGTGCAGGTCTGTGCCATCGACCGCGAGCGGCGGACCGTCACGCTCAGTGACGGCCGGACTCAGGCCTATGACAAGCTGGTGCTGGCCACCGGCGGGCGGCCGCGTCGTCTGGAGGAGCCGGCTGCGCAGAAGCCCAATGTCCATTACATTCGTAACCTGGCGGATATCGAACGGTTGCAGCCGGACTTCGTCGCGGGCAAGCGTCTGCTGGTGATCGGCGGCGGTTACATCGGTCTGGAGGCCGCCTCGGTCGGGATCAAGAACGGCCTGCAGGTCACCGTCCTGGAGGCGGCGCCACGGGTGCTTGCGCGGGTCGCGGCTCCGGAGATTTCCGCGTTCTACGAGGGCGTTCATCGCCGCCGGGGCGTGGATGTGCGCACGGAAACCAGCGTGCAGGTATTCCAGGGTGCCGAGCGAGTGGAGTCGGTGCAGCTAAGCGACGGCAGTGAGTTGCCGGTCGACTTGATCATTGTCGGCATCGGAATCTTGCCCAATGACCAACTGGCCCGTGACGCCGGTCTGGAGATCGACAACGGCATCGTCGTCGACTCTTACGCGCAGACCCTTGATCCAGACATCCTGGCGGTTGGCGACTGCGCCCGACACGTCAACGGTTTCCTCGGCTGTCTCATCCGCATCGAATCGGTGCCGAGTGCCCAGGAGCAGGCGCGCACGGCCGCTCATACGATCTGTGGCAAGAACCTGCCACACATCGCCGTACCCTGGTTCTGGTCCGACCAATTTGATCTCAAGCTGCAGATAGTCGGCCTGTCCCAGGGCTACGACCAACTGGTGCTGCGGGGCGATATGGCTGCTGAATCCTTCTGCGCCTTTTACCTGCGCAAGGGGGTGGTGTTGTCCGTCGACGCGGTCAACCGGCCGCAGGACTTCATGGTCGGCAAGCGTCTGGTTGCCGAGCGGGTTCAAGTCGATCCACAAGTGCTGGCGGACGAAAGTGTTGACCTCAAGTCGTTACTTGCCGCAGCGCTCTGACGCCGTTGCCAGAACAGTAGGAAGTAGAACTATGCCGAAAGTCATTTTTATCGAACATTCTGATGTGGTGCACAGCGTTGAGGCCGAGACAGGCCGCACGCTGATGCAGATCGCCGTCGACAATCTGGTGCCGGGCATCGACGGCGAATGCGGTGGGGCCTGCAGCTGTGCAACCTGCCATGTGTATGTCGATCCCGCCTGGCAGTCACTGTTGCCGGCACGCAGCAGCGACGAAACCTTCATGCTGGAAGGCGCCTTCGAGGTCAATGAGAGCAGTCGCCTGGGCTGCCAATTGAAAATGTGCGAGGAGTGGGATGGGCTGGTGGTCAGGATTCCAGTGAGCCAGGGTTGATTTGCAGACTTCCTGTAAGTCTGCCTCGGCAAGCGAGGCTACGAAGTTGAATGGATTGATCTAACACACTTCACGATCACGAAGACCGACGGCCTGGCGGTAACCATGGTTGCACCTAGATGGCATAGAGTGCGATTGCGGCACCGCCAGTCAGTCCGATCCAGGCCATGAAAATGCGGCGCAGTACCCGAGAAGCCCCGCGAAGCTCCATGAAGTCCATGCCGATGTAATAGACCTTGATGAAGGCGATGGCTATCGCAATGGAGGACGTCAGGTGTTCGCTGGTGGCGGAAAAAGGATGGCTGGTACTCAGCCACCAGGTAGCGCAGGTGGCCAATACCAGAGAGAGCCAGACGATCGTCGCATGTTGCTGCGAAGAAGCACTCATGCGATGCATACCAAATAGAGCAGTGTGTAGATGAGGATCCACAGCAGGTCGACCATATGCCAATAGACCGCCGAGATTTCGACAAAGGCGCGCTCATCGTTCCAGAAAGCTTGGCTGTGACATCTGCTCCACCAGAGGCTGAGCAGGCATACGCCAATCAGAACGTGCAATAAGTGGATGCCAGTCAGAACGAAGTAAAAGGTGAAGAACAAGGCGCTTGTAGGTGTATGCCCATTGGCTACTTCAATGCTGTATTCGATTGCCTTGAGGCTGGCGAATCCTAACGCGCAGACCAAAGCGCCTAGTATCAGGCGGCCGGCGCGGACGGTATGACCGCGACGCTGTGCGCCCACAGCGAGCACAACCAAGTATGAGCTGAGGAGTAGGATGAGTGTGTTGATACCGCCGATGCTCTGAAACAGACTGCCTGCATCGTTTGAAAAGGCACTACGATCTTGGCGGTTGTTCCAGAGGAACGTCAAAAAGAGGGCACCAAAAATCATCATGTCACCGAAGATGAATACCCAGATTCCCGCTTCGCCAGGGTGGTTGTTATCGGTGGCATGCGACGGTTTACCCTCTATGGGCATTGCGACGTCGTTGCAGAGAAAGTCCGGGACCTGAGAGGTCATGCAGAGGCGCTTTCCATTTTGGCGAGGGCAATGATTTGTGCATTGGCGTGTTTGATTGCAACGCCCATGCCTACCAGAAATACCGCGTAAGCCCCCAATGCCAACCAGAAGACGAAGATCCCGTTCCAGGCGAATGGTCCGCTCATGAAGAAGTAAGCGAGTACGTCAGGTACAAAGGCCAGTGCAACCCACAGATTGAGGAACCCTACCCAGCGTGGAAAGACTCTGTGGGGGGCGCTGAGCACTGCTGTGCCGATGGCAATGTTTTGGATCATGAAAGGTATGATCCCCGTGAACAGCAACAACCAAGCGATATCGTTCAGTGTTCGATACTCCTCGGGTGTTCGATCGGTACGAAAGGCGATGGTCGCCCACAGTAACTGGGGGAGGGTGTTAAGTATCACGGTAACTGCGCCGGCAATCATCTGGGTAAAACTGAGCAATGGGTAACGACCTTCCATGCGCAACATGTGCATTGAGATGGCAGCCAACATGGGAAGCATCAGTCCAACCCCTACGGAGGCAATGACAAAGCCCATCTTCGTCACCGTCGCATCGTCGATGAAGAACGCGGCGACTTCTATAGTGCTGGTTGAGGGGCCTAGGGGGAGTGGCAGTATTCCTGCGATCAGCCAGCCGACACAGGTGACAACTAATGCGGCAGTACCGCTCCAGGCGCTGATGCTGAAAACGCGCTGGTTCATAGTGCTTCCTTAGGACTATTGCTGGTGTGGTCAACAGCGTGGGATTGTGGGATGGGCTGTGATACGGCCTTTGCATGTTCTTGTTGTTGGGACTCGAGCGCCGCTTGTGCTGCTTGCCTGGGGTATGCTCGTCCAATCTTGGCCGCTACCAGAATGGCAGTTTCGGCACAGGCGGTCGTTGCCGCGCTACCCCATTCTTTGACGCCATCGCCGACGTTCCAGAGGTTCGCAATGGGGGTTTCATTCGGCAAGTCCGCGCCAGCCATGGCTCGTTGCGCGGGCCACTCGTCGCGGGTCACTACCACGTCCAAAATGCGTGCCTGCGCGAAGCCAGGGAACTCGTCTAGCAGGTCGGCTTTCAGGAGTTCTATTTCATTGGTTTCATTGAAGTCACCGGTGCAGGGTTGCGGTACGCTGGCTCCGGAGTAAAGATGCCAGTTTGGCGGCGAGTTTTCCGGACAGGTTGGCGTGAAACTCGTTGCGTAGCAGAGCCGCCGGGTGGAGCTGAAGCAGGCAAATCCTGGGAAACTGGCCAGGGGCGTAGTACTGGCAAAGTAAATCGTGATGATAGCGCTTGGTTGGCACTGGCGTTTTACCGTAGCGCTGTAGTCGGCGGGAAGGTTTGCGTCCCCGCACAGGCCAAGGGTTGCCTGTGGCCCTATGTCACTCACCGTCAGCTTGGTTGTCAGTTGCCGTGGGATTCCATCGCGATTGACCGTTGCACCGTTCACTGTGCCGTCGGCTGCAAAACTAAGTTGCTCTACTTGCGCGTTTAACCAAATCTCGCCGCCGTGACGTTTGTAGGCAGTGAGGAGTTCCTGCCATACCGTTACGGTTCCACCAGGAGGGAATCCGAATTGCTTGAATGCTCCTTTGGTCGTCAGGTAGTGCAAAAAAAGATCGGCGGGTAACAGGTGTGGCGTGGTGGCAAAGATTGATCCAATGAAGTTGTGAAGTAGACCCAGGGCCGTCGGATTGTTGGTGAAGCGTGTAACCCAGGCATGACTGGATTCACCTGGGCGCGGCTGGAGTGGTGGGATAACGTGGAGAGCAAGCCGCAGTAGCTTTATAGCGACACGGTTTGCCATGCCAGGAAGACCCGCCGAGATGTTTATATCCTTGCCTGAGACCCGGCAAACTATACCTGGCGAGGGTTGACGCACTATCAACCGTGCTCCAACTTCGTTGAAAACCTCTTCAGTTTCTGTACCTATTTCAATCCCGAGCGCCCCGGTATTCACGGCGAAGCCATCTTTGTAACGAGTCGATGCGCGGCCTCCGACTTCGCCGAGACGCTCCACGAGCAATGTGCGGTAGCCGCGCTTTGCCAGCAGTGCTGCGGTAAACAGACCACCGGCACCCGCGCCAATGACTAAGGCGTCAAATTCTAAGTTATCCGACATCATTGTCTCCTTGCGCCAAGGGGGCGTTACAGGCCGCGGCCGATGATTTCCCTGAGGATCTCGTTGGAGCCAGCGTAGATCGGTTCGATGCGTGCATCGATATACATGCGGGCAATCGGGTACTCGAGCATATAGCCGTGGCCGCCGAACAACTGCAGGCAGCGGCTGATGATTTCGCATTGCTGCTCGCTGATCCACCACTTGCTCATCGAGGCAATGTCGGCGGTGATGGTGCCATCTAGATAGCGTTCGACGGCGAAGTCGGAGAACACCCGGGCAATAGTGGCCACGGTCTTGATCTCGGCCAGTTCGAAGCGCGGGTGTTGTAGATCGATCAGGCGCTTGTCGAACATGGTGCGGTCGTGGGCATAGTCGCGGGTCACGCGGAAAGCGCGTTCCATGACGGCGGCGCAGTTGATGCCGGTCAAGGTGCGTTCGTAGGTGAGGTCCTGCATCATCTGGTAGAAACCGCGACCTTCGATGCCGCCGAGCAGCGCGCTTTCGGGCACCTCGCAGTCTTCGAAGAACAGCTCGCAGGTGTCAGAGCCGTGCAAGCCGATCTTCTTCAGGCGTTGGCCGACGCGAAAGCCCGGGTTGTTGGTTTCAAAGATGAACAGCGAGACGCCCTTGGCTTTTTGCTTGGGGTCTGTTTTTGCTGCCAGCACCAGGATGTCGGCAATGGAGCCGTTGGTGATAAAGGTCTTGGCACCGTTGATGATGTACTTGTCGCCCTGCTTGATGGCGCGGGTGCGCATGTTCTGCAGGTCGGTGCCTCCGCTGGGTTCGGTCATGCCCATGCCGGCAATCAGTTCGCCGCTGGCCAGGCCTGGCAGATAACGCTGTTTCTGCTCTTCGCTGCCGTAGCGTTCGATGTAGTGGGCGGCGATCACATGGATCTGCTGGCCACAGCGCCAACTGGTATCACCGGCCAAGCACAGTTCTTGGGCCAGTACCGCTTCGTGAGCAAAGGTGCCGTCGGAACCGCCGTACTCGCTGGAGATGTCCGGTAGCAGGATGCCGGCGGCACCGGCCTTGAGCCAGACTTCGCGGTCGGTGGCGCCCTGTTCGTACCAGCGCTCCTGATTGGGGGTAACTTCTTCGGCGGTGAAACGTCTGGCAAGATCTTGCAGCGCCAGAAGCTCTTCGTTCATCCAGCGCGGTTGGTAACTGTCGATCATAGGAATGTCCCTGCTTTGCTTTGGGCTGATGCCTGCATGCTAGGCAAGGGGGGATTGTTCAGTGTCGTCGTTTACGACGATTTCCATCTTCGAAGCGTTGGCGATGATGAGGGTCAGTCAGTCCTATACCAGAGAGTTGCGCCATGTCCGCTGCCCCGGCACCGATCTTCCCTACCGAGACACTGACGCCGCAGTTGGCGGCGGATATCCAGCGGATATTTGCGATTCAGCGCCAGACGGCACTAAGCCTGCGCAGCTCCACTGTCGAGCAGCGCATCGCCAAGCTGAGACGCTTGCGTGAGGTCCTGATGATGCATCGCGAAGCCATAGTCGAGGCCGCCGGGAAAGATTTCAAACGGCCACCGGTGGAGGTCGATTTCACCGAGCTGATGCCGGTGATCATGGATATCTCGGACTATTGCAGGCGCCTGAAGAAATGGCTAAAGCCACGCCGTGTGCGACAGTCGATGATGATGCTGGGAACTCGTGCTTGGGTTCGCTATGAGCCGCGGGGGCGCTGTCTGATTCTGGCGCCATGGAATTACCCGGTAACGCTGACCCTGGGGCCGCTGATCCCGGCCATTGCCAGTGGCAATACGGCGATGATCAAAACCTCGGAGATTGCACCAAACCTGTCGGCGGTATTGGTAAAGATCATTCGTGAAGTGTTCGATGAGTCCGAAGTGGCTGTGTTTGAGGGCGATGCCAGTGTGGCACAGGCGCTACTCGAGCTACCCTTCGACCATGTTTTCTTCACCGGATCGCCGTCGATTGGCAAGGTGGTGATGACCGCTGCAGCCAAGCATCTCACCAGTGTCACCCTGGAATTGGGCGGCAAGTCGCCGGTGGTGGTCGACCAGAGCGCTGACATCGAGCTTGCGGCCAAGACCATCGCCTGGGGCAAGTTCATCAATGCCGGGCAGACCTGCATCGCGCCAGACCACATTTATGTTCACAGCAGCATCCGTGCGCAGTTTGTGCAGCGCGTTTGCGCCCACCTTGACACCTGGTACGGCGAGGGACTGGCCGCCATGGATGCTGAACTGTCACGGGTTATCAACGTGCGTCACACCCAGCGTGTGGCCGACCTGATCGACGACGCCAAGACCCGCGGTGCGCGACTGATTTATGGCGGAGCAGTGGATGTCGGCGCGCATTTTGTTTCGCCGACGTTGTTGGGGGACGTACCTGATGACGCGCGGATCATGCAAGAAGAAATCTTCGGGCCAGTGTTGCCAATTATCGCTTTCAATCATCTGGATGAGGTGATCGAACGCATCAACGCAGCGCCCAAACCGCTGGCGTTGTATATCTGGAGTCGCGACCCGGCCAGTGCCGATGCGCTGATTGTCCGTACCAGTGCTGGCGGTACTTGTGTCAACCACATTGCCGCACACTTTCTGCACCATAACCTGCCGTTTGGTGGAGTCAATAACTCCGGCATCGGCAGTTACCATGGCGAATGGGGCATTCGCGCATTTTCCCATGAGCGCGCCATCGTCAAGACGCAGGTGCTTTTGGCGACTATGTTCTTTCCGCCTTACAAGCCACGAGTGCGCAAGATACTCGGCTGGATACTCAAGCATCTGTGAACCACTGCATAACAACCATAATCGTGTGCAGCCACACGAGCGTAAGCAATGCCAACTGTCAAGAGGCCGCTGCAATGAGCGACAAGCAACCCCAACTGTACCCAGGCGTGCATGCAATGCGTACGCCGGAAAAACCCGCCGTGATCATGGCTGAAACAGGCGCCACGCTGACCTACGCCGCACTGGATACCTATGCCAACCGGCTCGGCCGTCTTTACCAGTGGTTGGGTCTGAAGCCAGGTGACCACGTGGCCTACTGCCTGGAAAATCGCCTGGAGTGCCCAGCAGTACAGTGGGGAGCGCATTATGCTGGCTTGTATTACACCTTTATCAGTACGCGTCTGACTGCTCTCGAGGCGGCCTATATCGTGGCTGACTGCGAAGCCCAGGTACTACTGGTCAGTGCCAAGACAGCACCAGCGATCCTTGATGCCGTGCGCGCCTTGCCAAGGCCACCGCAGATCTACAGCCTCGACCCGGTGCCTGGCGTCAAGCTATTCGATGACGCGTTGTCAGCGTTCGATGGCAGCCCCATTCGTGATGCCGTGGAGGGTAGCGAAATGCTCTACTCCTCGGGTACTACCGGGCGGCCAAAGGGGGTGAAGCCGAACCTTACCGGTTTGCCTTTGGGTAGTACGGCGGTAATCGCAGGTCTTATGCAGCGCGGTTTTGGTGTTAACGAAGAGTCGGTGTATTTCTCTTCATCGCCTTACTATCACGCCGCGCCAATGAAGTGGGGGCAAGGCATGACCATCCTGGGCGGCATCTTGGTGCTGGCGGAGAAGTTCGACTCCGAAAACGCCCTCAAAGCCATTGAGCGCTACCTCGTCACCCACAGTCAGTGGGTGCCGACTATGTTCCACCGCCTGCTGGCGCTGCCGCAGGAAGTGCGTGAGCGCTATGACCTGTCGAGTCAGAAGGTTGCGGTGCATGCAGGGGCTCCATGTCCGGTACCGACCAAGCAGGCGATGATCGAATGGTGGGGCCCGATCCTCGCTGAGTTCTATTCCTGCACTGAAAGCATCGGTTCCACCATGGTCGATAGCAAGACCGCGCTGGCGCGTCCCGGCACTGTCGGTCGCGCCATTCTCGGCGAGCTGCATATCGTCGGTGAGGACGGTCAGGAGTTACCGGTGGGTCAGGATGGCTTGGTGTATTTTGCCAACGGCCCGCGCTTCAGCTACCACAAGGACCCGGAGAAAACCGCCGAGGCCTACAATGCGGCCGGCTGGGCCACGGTGGGCGATATCGGACATGTGGATGCCGATGGCTTCCTGTACCTCACCGACCGCAAAAACAACATGATCATTTCCGGTGGGGTCAACGTGTACCCGCAGGAGACCGAGAACGTACTGATCACTCACCCCAAGGTGTTCGACGTGGCGGTGATCGGCACGCCTCACCGTGACTTTGGTGAGGAGGTGCGCGCGGTGGTGCAACTGGAATCGGGCGTGGAACCTTCCCCTACGCTGGTCGATGAGCTTATTGCCTACTGCCGCGAGCACTTGTCGCCGATCAAGTGTCCGCGGGTGATTGACTTCGCCGAGAGCTTGCCGCGTGAGCCCAACGGCAAGCTGCTCAAGCGCCTGCTGCGTGACGAATACCGTGCCCGGTTAGCCTGAGCACCGTGCCATAACGAAAAAGGCCGCCCAAGGGCTAATGCCAGTCAGTCAAGGATCACATGACACAAAACCTGTGGGAGCAAAGCGTGCTCCCTCAGGTTTGAGGCTTAACTGATCGGGATTAGGCGCCAGGGCCGCTTTTGTGGCGAGGGAGCTTGCTCCCGCTGGACTGCGCAGCAGACCCAAGGCTGGCGACACCATTGTATCTGGCATAACCGGGATTCAGGTTTTAGGGCCGCTTCGCGCCCCAGCGGGAGCAAGCTCCCTCGCCACAGGGGGCTGTGGCGCTGCAACTGATTTTTTACCAGCCGCTACCAAGTGTTTGTATCCGGGTTGATTCATTCAGATAAATGAGGCGCACGGGCTAATGCCAGTCAGTCAAGGATCACATGACACAAAACCTGTGGGAGCAAGCTTGCTCCCTCAGGTTTGAGGCTTAACTGATCGGCATCAGGCGCCAGGGCCGCTTTTGTGGCGAGGGAGCTTGCTCCCGCTGGACTGCGCAGCAGCCCCAAGGCTGGCGACACCATTGATCGGCATTACACCCAAGGGCGGTCTTTTCGTTGGTGAGTGGTTTTGCGTTCAGGTGCACAGGCCCATGCGTCGCGCGATGGCGATGGCCTGGGTGCGGCTGCTGGCGTGCAGCTTGAGGTTTATGTTGCGCAGGTGGGTGCGCACGGTCGAGTCGGAGACGAACAGCTTTTCCGCCATCGCTGCATTGGACAATCCTTGGCCCAGCAGGTTGAGCACTTTCAGCTCTTTCTGCGTCAGCGGGTCGACCAGTGTGCCGTTGCTGCCGGCTGCGGGCTGAGCGGTGGCGCTGCTGCGCAGCCAGCGTTCGAGGCTGCTGTCATCCGTTGCGTCCTTGTCCTCGCGTTCGTTGTGCAGCTCGCGCAGCATGACCTGCACGGTCGCGCCTTCCTCCAGGAAGGTACGCACGAAGCCTTCGGTCTGGGCGAACTTCAGGGCCCGCTCCAAGGTGCGCAGGGCCATTTTCGCCTGGTTGTCGCGGTACAGCGCCTCGGCCAGCAGAATGCGCAGTTTCAGCGCCCGGCGCCCGCGTTGCAGGCGTTCGGCTTCGGCCAACTCGCTGCGCAGCGGCGCGATGGCCTTGCCGGACGCTCCACTGCGGATCATCCAGCGCAGGCGGCCGATGGTCGGGGTCAGGGTGTCGTTGGCGATGCCCCAGTGGGTCGCGGTCTCGGTCCAGGGAAAGGTCTGTTCGGCCAGGGCCAATTGTTCGAGGGCGCCGTTCTGGTCGCCATGGGCCAGCGTTTGCATGGCCCGTTCCAGGCGCGCACTGGCCGAGACGCGAGGCAGACCCAGGCGGTGGCCGACGTTTTCCAGTTCGCTGAGCATTTGCAGGGCGCGATCACGGTCGCCCTTGTCGTCGGCGATGCGGGCCAGCAGGGTATGGGCGGTGATTAGGCCGTCGGAGAGACCGAGATCTTGCACCAGGGGGGTATAGATCAGTAACAGGCGCAGGGCTTCCTCGCACTCGTCGCTTTCATAGAGCGTCTCGGCCAGCTGGACGGCGGCCAGGGCGTTGCCATTGCGATCACGTCGGCGCGAGCCTTCGAGCATGGTCGTGGCCAGGCGCAGGCGCGCGGTCGCTTGTTTGAGGCGGCCGGCCATCATGTCGAGCAGCGCTTCGGCCGATTCGGCGAGGACGAAACCGAACGCGCCAGCGGAATCGCTCTGCGCCCGACGTGCCTCATCGACGTATTGGTGCGCTTCCTGATGTCGGCCGAGGAGGATGCTGGCCTGCGTCAGCGCCTGGTTGAGCATGGCCCAGGCGAAGGGGTATGCGGTGGTCACCTGGGCCAGGGACTGCGTGCCCATCTCGTAGGCCTGTTCGGATTGGTCCATCATCACCAGCAGCATCGGGCGCAGGGCCAGCAGATAGGCTGCGGACTCGCCCGAGAGAGTGCTGCTGTCGATATCTGCCACCAGGGTCAGGGCCTCCTTGGGGCCCCAGGTGAAGGCCGTGCACCAGGCGCGGATCAATTGCAGTCGGGGGTGACGCTGAAGCTCTGTCTTCGGTAGTTGACCGATGCACTCGGCCAGCAGGCGCAGACGGCCCTGGCTGAGCAGCATGTCGACATGCTGGTGGAGCAGGTCGATGGCAATCTGTGTATTGCCGCACTGCAGAGCATGGCGGATGGCCGGAATGACCCGTCCTTGCGCAAGATAGGCATTGCAGGCGGCCAGGTGCAGGGCTGGCAGCTCTTCGTTGTAACGGCGTTGCATCTGGTGGCGGAGGAAGTCGAGAAACAGGCTGTGATAACGGTAAAGGTCGCGCTGCTCGTCGATCGGGACGAGGAACAGTTGGTGACGCTCCAGTTCGCGCAGCATGTCGAGGCTGTCGCTGCAGCCGCAGATCGCGTTGCACAAAGCCGGGCTCAACTCGTCGAGTAGGCTGCTGCGCAGCAGGAACAGGCGCAGTGGCTCGGGCAGGGCGGCCAGCACATCCTCGGCAAGGTAGGCGGCGATGGCCGCATTGGAACCGGAGAAGGAATCGAGGAACTTGTCGGTGTCGCCGTGGTTCTCCAGGGCCAGCGAGGCCAGCCAGAGGGCAGTGACCCAGCCTTCGGTGCTGCACTGCAGGCGCTCGACCTGGGTGCTGCTCAGGCCGACACCGCGGCGCTGAGTGAGGAAATCCTGGGTTTCCTCGACACTGAAGCGCAGGCTGGCGGCATCGATCTCGGTCAGGCTGCCACGTGCGCGCAGACGGGCCAGGCCTATATCCGGCAAGGTGCGGCTGCCTATGACTAGGCAGGTCTTGTGCGGAATCGCCTCGATGCCGCGAGCCACCAGGCCGAGGACGACAGGGTTGCGAATGGCCTCGAAGTCGTCGAAGAAAATGGCCAGCGGGGTCTGGTGTGTACCGATCTGGTCGAGGATCCAGGCAACCAGATCGGTGTTGCGTAACTGGCCCAGGTCCTGTTGCGGCGCGTCTGGCTGTAGGCCGGCGATGGCGGTGGCGAAACCGCTGAGGAAGCGCGAAACATCGTTGTCGCCAGCGTCAAGGGTAAGCCAGACGGTGGTCATGCGCTGTTGGCGATAGCGGGCCAGCAGCTGGGTCATGAAGGTGGTCTTGCCGAAGCCGGCTGGTGCATGCACCAGTACGGCACGGCTGGTCTCGGCTTGGCCCGCGCGGTCGAGCATGGCCTGACGCGGGACTTCGAAGTGCGAGGTGGCGGGAGGCGTCACCTTGGCTCGCGAGATGTAGGGCAAGGAGCGGTGATTCGACGACATCATGAGTCCTTCATGGAGGTGCGATGCCTCCGCCTGTTCTTATTGGTTTCTTAAACTATGGGGCAAGCGGTACCTGGCGCAAGCCCTTTCAACGCTTGTGACTAAAACCAGACAAGGTTAAAACAGCCGAGGAAGCGGAGTCTACGAGGTGTAAATGAGCATTTCGAAGCTGTTTCAAACGCCGTATGGCCGACGGCCAGGAGCTCGTGAACGGGTTCTGGGCTGGTTATCGGGCTACCGCCCGCGGTCGCACGGCACTGGCGGGGGATACGGGTTGGCATAGTCCGGTGCGGCAGTACTGCGGTGATCGTCGCTTCCGACGATGTGGTCGGTCAGGGAGGCTCATAGGCTTCGGTCATGTAACCGAAATCGTCAAGAGGAGCCTCCCAATGTCACAGGCAGTATTCATTTACGACGCCGTACGCACGCCGCGTGGTAAGGGCAAGAAAGATGGCGCGCTTTACAGCGTCAAACCCGTGCACATGGCCGCCGGGCTGCTGACCGAGCTGCAGCAGCGGTACGATCTGGATACCTCGCGTGTCGATGACGTGGTGCTCGGCTGTGGCCAGCCCGTGGGCGAGCAGGGTGGCGACGTTGCCAAATGCGTGGTTCAGTACGCCGGCTGGGACGAGAGCGTGCCCGGTGTACAGATCGACCGTTTCTGCGCCTCTGGCCTGGAGGCGGTGAATCAGGCGGCCAGTCGCATTGCCAGCGGTTGGGAGGACTTGATCGTGGCAGGTGGCGTTGAGTCGATGTCGCGCCTGCCAATGGGCGCCGCCGGCCAGGCCTGGATTCAGGATCCGGAAATCGCCTTCAAGCTGCAGTCGGTACCCCAGGGCATCGGGGCAGACCTGCTGGCCGCGCTCGACGGCTATTCGCGCGAGGATGTTGACCGCTTCGCCTTGGTTTCCCAGCAGCGTGCCGCTCATGCACGCGACAGTGGCTACTTCGATCGCTCGGTGGTGCCGGTGCGCGACCTTAATGGTCTGGTCGTTCTCGAGCGCGACGAGTTCATTAAACCAGCCACCACCCTGGAGGCCCTGAGCCAGCTCAAGCCTTCATTCGCGGCCATGGGTAAGCTCGGCTACAGCGACGTAGCCCTGCGCAAGTACCCTCAGGTGGCGCGCATCGAGCCCATCCATACGGCCGGCAATTCCTCGGGCATCGTCGACGGCGCCAGCGCCACGCTATTGGGCAGCGAACGTATTGGTCAGCAACTGGGGCTTACTCCGCGCGGACGGATCGTCGCCACCGCGGTGCTCTCCACCGAGCCGACGCTGATGCTGGCCGGCCCCGGTCCGGCTGCCAAGAAGGCCCTGGCCAAGGCGGGCCTGAGCGTGCAGGACATCGATCTGTTCGAGATCAACGAGGCCTTTGCTTCGGTGGTGCTGCGCTTCATGCGCGACCTCGATATCTCGCCGGAAGTCACCAACGTCAATGGCGGTGCCATTGCCCTCGGCCACCCGATCGGCGCCACCGGCGCGATGCTGGTCGGCACCGTGCTGGATGAGCTGGAGCGGCGCAACCTCAAGCGCGGCCTGATCGCCCTATGCGTCGGTGGCGGCATGGGTATCGCCACCATCATCGAACGCCTCTGAGCCACTTCAAAGCCGCTGCGAGTCTGTGCCGTGGCGGATCACTCTTTCTACGAGAAACAACCTATGAGCGCATTCAATTACGAGAAGGACGCCGACGGCATTGTCACTGTGACCATGGATATGCCGGGGCCGGTCAACGCGATGAACCAGTTGTACCGCGAAACCATGGCCGCGACCGTGAATCGCCTAGAGCAGGAAAACGGCCTGACCGGTGTCGTCATCGCCTCGGCGAAAAGCACTTTTTTTGCCGGTGGCGACCTTAACGAGCTGACCGATTTCAAGCCCGGTGACGAAGCCGATTTTCAGGCCAAGATCGAGCTGACGAAGAATGACCTGCGTCGTCTTGAGCGTTTGCCGGTGCCGGTGGTCGCCGCGATCAATGGCGCGGCCCTGGGTGGCGGCTTCGAGATCGCCCTGGCCTGTAACTACCGGGTGCTGCTCAACAGCCCTGCCGCGTTGGTCGGCCTGCCCGAAGTCTCCCTCGGTCTGCTCCCGGGGGGCGGAGGCATCGTTCGTCTGGTGCACCATCTGGGTCTGGAAAGAGCTCTGCCGTTGCTGCTTGAAGGCAAGCGCATGAAGCCAGTGGAGGCGCTGGCCCTGGGGCTGGTCAATGAACTGATCGAACAGGCTGATGCATTGGTGCCGGCGGCCAAGGCCTGGATAAAGGCGCAGGTCGGCGATGATGGCGTCAGCCTGCAGCCTTGGGATCACAAGGGGCACAAGATTCCCGGCGGAACTGCGCAGCAACCACATGTGGCGCAGATGATCGCCGGGGCTCAGGCGATGACAGCGAAGAACACCCGCGGCCTGCTGCCGGCGCCGGAGCGTATTCTCGCTGTGGCGGTGGAGGCTACCCTGCTGGACTTCGATGCCGCGCTGCTGGTGGAAACCCGTGGCCTTACCCACCTGGCCGCCAGCGTGCAGGCGAAGAACATCATCAACACCATGTTCTTCCAGATGAACGAAGTGAACGGTGGCTCCAGCCGGCCGACAGGTTTCGACAAGAGCAAGGTGAGCAAGCTCGGCATCATTGGCGCCGGCATGATGGGCAACGGCATCGCCCATGTGTCGGCCAAGGTCGGCATCGAGGTGATGCTGCTGGATGTCAGTCTGGAGGCCGCCGAGCGCGGCAAGGCCAATGTCGAGAAACTGCTGAGCAAGACGGTCAGCCAGGGGCGCCTGAGCGAAGCGAAGAAGGACGAGATTCTCGCCCTGATCAAGCCCACCGTGGACTATGCCGACCTGCAGGGCGTCGACTTCGTCGTCGAGGCCGTGTTCGAAAGCGTCGATCTGAAAGGCAAGGTCACCCAGCAGGCTGAAACGCAGATGCCTGAGTCTGCCGTGTTTGGCACCAATACCTCGACCCTGCCGATTTCCCTGTTGGCCAAGGCCTCCAAGCGCCCGGCCAATTTCATCGGTATCCATTTCTTCTCGCCGGTGGAGAGAATGCCGCTGGTGGAAATCATCTGTGGTGAGCAGACCAGTGACGCGGCCTTGGCCAAGGCCTTCGACTTTGCCCGGCAGATCGGCAAGACCGCCATCGTGGTCAACGATTCGCTGGGCTTCTTTACCTCGCGCACCTTCGGCAGCTACTTCGACGAAGGCTGCAAGCTGCTCCAGGAAGGTGTTGATCCACTGCTGATCGACAACCTAGGCAAGCAGATCGGCATGCCCGTAGGGCCATTGACCGTACTCGACGAAGTCAGCCTGGAGCTGATGCGTAAGGTCAACGAGACGCAGAAGGAGATGGGCGTGTTTGCCACCGTCTTCGACAACAGCCACAGCGACGCGGTCGGCAACATCCTGATCAAGGAGTACAACCGCCCGGGGCGTCACTATGGCGGTGGCTTCTACGACTACCCGGAAGGCGGCGAAAAGACCATCTGGCCGGGGCTCTACGAGCTGTTCGTCAGGCCGGAGGTGGTGCTGCCGGTCGAGGATATCAAGGAGCGTTTGTTGTTCCGTCAGGTTATCGAGGCGGTGAAGTGCCTGCAGGAGGGTGTGTTGCGCTCGGTGGCGGACGGTAACGTCGGCTCGATCCTCGGCATTGGTGCGCCGACCTGGACCGGTGGCTTCTTGCAGTTTGTCAACGGCTATGGCGTCGAGCGTTTTGTTCAGCGTGCCCGTGAGCTTGCACAGACTTATGGTGAACGCTTTGCGCCACCGGTGTTGCTGCTGGAGAAGGCCGCCAAGGGTGAAGAACTGCGTTAACCCTGGTGACGGCGCAATTCGTCGCTTTCGACGACCGAAACGGGAGGGGCTGAGCGTAAGTTAAATTCAACGACCCCCCGCGACCCGGGCGCGTAGCTTGGGGGCGGACGGATTGCACCAATGCCTGAAATGCTTGCGGGTACTGGGCGAAAGTCCTCAAGCCCGTTGACCCCTAGTCTGGTGCTGCCACGGTGGCGCCACCCGATGAATATAACAAGAGAGGGAAACATGAAGCGAAGCAACCTAGCCAGCGTATTGGCGCTTGCCGTCCTGGCCGGCGCCGTTCAATCAGCTTTCGCCAGCGAGGCCGGGCAATTGGGTGGGGCTGAGCTGACGGCGTTCGGTGCGCAGCGTAGCGGTAATGCCGACGGCAGCATCCCGGCGTACTCGGATGAGCCGCTCAGCCTGCCAGCCTGCTACGACAAGGACGAGCCGACCAACTTCTGTGATCCGTGGAACGATAAGCCGATATTTACCATCACGCCGCAGAACCTTTCCCAGTACGCCG
Organism: Pseudomonas sp. NFACC51; assembly: GCF_900103575.1. Taxonomy (NCBI): domain Bacteria; kingdom Pseudomonadati; phylum Pseudomonadota; class Gammaproteobacteria; order Pseudomonadales; family Pseudomonadaceae; genus Pseudomonas; species Pseudomonas sp. NFACC51. The sequence continues at coordinate 371,308 of NZ_FMXH01000001.1, forward strand.
AGCGCCTGACCGAGGGGCAAAAGGCGCTGTTCGCGCGCTACCCCGAGTACAAGATGAATGTGTACCAGACTCGGCGTACTGTGCGTTTCCCGCAAACCTATCAGGACAATACGCGCAAGAACGTGGACGCCTGTAAGACCGCCAACGCCGGGGTCAGTATCGAGGGCTGCTATGCGGGTCTGCCGTTCCCGCTGCCGAAGACCGGCAACGAAGTGATCTGGAACCACCAGTTGCAGTACTCCCCGCCCTTGCAAGCTAACGCCCGATCCTATCTGGTCGATGGTAGTGCTCGGCGGATTTTGCTGAATGCATTGAAGGTATTGGAATCCAGCGAGTTTCTGGATACCACCGACAACGGTCCGAAAGGCAGCGGTGCCGAGTTTTGGCGCGTACGCTTCTTCGTGTACGACCCGGCCCGGCGTAACGGCGAGCAGACGCTGGCACGCTACCAGGTTAGCGGCGAACAGCGCGCTTGGCAGTACCTTCCTGGCCAGCGTCGGGTCAAATTGGCCCCGGATCTGGCTTATGACACACCGTCGCCAGTGGCGGGCGGCATCACCACCATGGATCAGCAGCGTTTGATCCTGGGGAAACAGGATCGCTACGACTTCAAGTATCTGGGAGTGGAGGAGAAGCTGATCAACTACAACAACTTCGCCGTCTACGACTACAAGGCGTGCTCGGAAGACAAGCTGTTCACAAAGAGTTTCCCGAATCCGGAGTGCATCCGCTGGGAGCTGCACCGTGTGCGGGTGGTCGAGGCCACGCTGAAACCGGGCTTCCGTCATCTGCTACCCAAGCGGCGCTTCTACATCGATGAAGATGCGAGCGGGGCCGGTACTGCCGACAGCTACGATGTCACCGGCAAGCTGATTCGCATCGACAGCATGCTGACCATCCCGAACTATGTGTACGGCTATGGACTGATTCCGGACAATACGCTGACGTTCGATCTGGAGCGAGGTGCTTACATTCTGCCGTCCTTTACGGGTTTCAAGGGGGGCGGCTACGCAGCGATTGGCAAACCCCCGGAGTCCACCTGGTCCCCCGAAAACATGGGGCAGACGGGTATCCGTTGAATGAGTAACGGTACAGGCCGCAATTCGTTTCGGGGGCGGCCTGGTGCTATCTGCAAAAAGGATCGCTGGAGGCCGGAGGTGCCGCTCCCTAGGTGCAGATGCCTGCCTATCCGATGTATTTGGACGATGGATGGCTGCAGACAGGCCCGCTTCGGCGGGCCTTGTTGTTTCCGGGCTTCCTATGGCCACTTCTATCGACTCACGTCCCGCTAACTGGATTCGTCGGTTCCGACGACAGGGGTGGGGGCCGTGGAGCGTAACGTCGTCTGCCAGTAGTCATCGTACGGGGCATTCATGCTCCTCTGCCAGGAGTGTTCCGCCGCGATGTTCGGGATGTGCGAGTGGGCTAATAAATAACAAGAAGGAGCCAAGTCTATGAATATGGCAAGTCGATACCGGGCAGTGGGCGGCAACCTGCTGGTCGCGCCAATGATGGTTTTTTGTGTGGCTGGGCCGGCAAATGCGGTTACGGTCGATCTCGGCAATCCTGATATGTCGCTGCGCTGGGATAACACCGTGCGCTACAACGTGGGTTTTCGGGTGAATGACTGCGATAAGGATATTTGTGGAAACGACGCGGGCGCGGGCGATGTGACGGCCTACCAGTCCGACCGCAAGTTCTCTGATGCCGGCGACGTGGTCACCAATCGAGTTGATATCCTCACTGAGATGGACTTCATTTACAAAGACCGTCACGGTGCGCGTCTGAGTGCCAGCGGCTGGTACGATCAGGCCTATGACGGTGATGTCGAGGGCGACCGTGCACTCGATGCCAGTGGTGCTGGCAACGGTGCGGGACGTGACGGTGACAACTACAGCCGCTACACCGATCGCTGGAACAACGGCCCCTCTGGCGAGATCCTGGATGCCTTCGTGTTTACCGGCTTCGACCTGGGCAGCGTGCCGGTCAACCTCAAGGCCGGCCAACATAACGTGTATTGGGGCGAATCGCTGTTCTCCTTCGTCAACGGCGTGTCTTACCAGCAGGGCCCGGTGGATATCCGCAAGGCGCTCGCCACGCCGGGCACCGAGGCCAAGGAACTGTTCAAACCGCTCAACCAGATATCCATGATCGCCCAGTTGCAGCCGGATCTGACCGTTGCCGCGCAGTACCTCCTGGACTGGAAGCCGATGCTGGTCCCCAACGGCGGTACCTATTTTGGCGCGATCGATGGCCTGAGCTTGGGCAGTGGGGGCAGCGTCTTCGGCTTGCCCTTTGAGGTCACCGATGAGCCGGACAAGAAACACGGCGACTGGGGCGTTTCGGCCCGCTGGTCGCCGCAGTGGCTCGATGGCACCCTGGGTTTCTATTACCGCGAGTACACCAACCGCTTCCCACAGCTGGTGCTGACCAAGATGGTGGTCATTCCCGGTGTGGGTGCCTTTCCGGCGGGAGCGGGTATCGACTACTCCTCGAACAAGCGGGAGAAGTTATACGGCGTGAGCCTGTCCAAGCAGGTCTGGGGTATTTCCTGGGGTACCGACATTACTTACCGCGAGGATGCGGTGCTGGCTACTACGCCGCTTTCTAACTTTGTGCCGGAAGGTACCGCCCCGGATACTTGGGTGCCACGCGGCAAACTGTGGTCCGGCGTGTTCAACGGTGTGGCCTACTTCAGTAAGACGCCATTCTATGATGCTGCTTCCTTGACCGCTGAGCTGAACTACTCCTATCTGGACGAAGTCACCGAGAACGCGCAGACGTACAATGGTAAAGGCTACAATTGCGCCGACGACCATAACGCCACCAAGATTGCCTGCCAGACTCGCGATGCTCTAGGCGCGTCTCTGATGTTCCGGCCGACCTGGTACCAGGTAATGCCGGGAATCGATTTGTCCATGCCGTTGTTTGTCGATATCGGTTTGCACGGTAACTCGCCGGTCATGTTCGGTAGCAACGAAGGGCAGGGCACCTGGAGCATGGGTGTGTCTGCGGACATCTATGCCCAGTACAGCGTTGATCTGAAGTACAACGGTTTCATCTCCAAGCATTCGGACGATGAGCTCGGTGCTGGCAGCCTGAATAACTCCTCCCTGGGTAAGTACTGGGATCGTGACTGGGTATCTCTGACCTTCAAGACCACGTTCTGACAGGTCGAGTCGACTACCAGGAGCGATCGCCTGCGCGCGCGGACGGTCGTTCCTGATGGGTGTGCGTTTCGAAAGCCCTGAAGTGAGGTTTGTCATGCTTGCTGGAATACTGTTTTATTCTGCCCCTCTGCCTCGCTCGATTCTCGGGCGTCTGCTATTTGTCTGCTTGTCTCTGGCGACGCCCTTTGTGCACGCGTTCGAGCCTCCGCTACAGGTCGCTGCCGTGCATAGCGAGCGCATGGCTGCCGGTCCGATGCTGGCGATTACCCGCGCCGGTGAGCGTCTGGTCGCCGTTGGCTTGCGTGGAGCCATCCTGTTTTCCGACGATCAAGGGCGCAGCTGGAGTCAGGCGCAGGTTCCGGTAAGTGTGGATCTGGTCGCTGTTGCTTTTGCTAATGCGACCCAAGGGTGGGCCGTAGGGCACGGTGGGGTGATTCTGCACAGCGATGATGCTGGAGCCACCTGGCAGAAACAGCTCGATGGCCTGCAGGCCAGCCAGCTGGCCATCGATTTCTATACCGCGAGCGCCGCTCGAGTGGCGGATGCGGCGGGTTACCTGGAGAAGGAGAAGCGGCTGGCGGTCGATCATGAGACCCAGCCATTTCTCGACGTTTACTTTGCCGACGAGCTTCACGGCTATGTGGTCGGCACCTTCAATCGCATCCTCGCTACCGAGGATGGTGGGCGTAGCTGGCTTCCGCAGATGCATCTGACCAATAACCCACAGGAGTGGCACTTCTACGCTGTCACGGGACGCAATGGCCAGCTGTACCTGTCTGGAGAGCAGGGCCATGTCTGGCGTCGCGATGCACAGAGCGAGCATTTCGTCTCGATAGATACGCCCTACAACGGCACCTTGTTCGGCGTTACTGCGACCGAGGGCGAGGTCTATGCCTATGGGATGCGCGGTAGCTTCTTCCGCAGCGCGGATCAGGGGCAAAGCTGGAGTCGCACCACGTTGCCACTGGGCAGCAATCTGATGCGGGTACTGCCGCTCGGCGCGCAGCGTCTACTTGTAGTCGCGCAGAGTGGAGAGGCGCTGTTGAGTGACGACGGAGCCCAGATTTTCAAGCCGCTGCGTCTGAGCCAGCCGATGCCTTACTACGGTGCCGTTCTGCTGGGCGACAGCCGCCTGGCGCTTGTCGGTGCCTTGGGGATCAGGGTCGAAGACCTCTGATCGCTGCCTCTACAACAATGAGAAGAACCTGATGATCGACAGCAAGCATGAAGGCGCGGGACTGATGAGCGTCATCCGTGATCCCGCGCTATTCAACCGGCTTTCCGGCAACTTTTTCGAGCGCATGATCTTCAACCATCGGCTGCTCATCATTGCCTTTTGCGTCATCGCCACGCTGCTCTCAGCCTGGCAGGCACGTAACCTGACAGTGACCACCAGCTTCGACAAGATGCTGCCGCACAGTCATCCCTTCATTCGCAATTTTCTGGACAACCGCGAGCAGCTGCGCGGGCTCGGCGACTCCGTGCGCTTTGTGGTCGAGAACCGCAAGGGCGACGTGTTCGATGCCGAATACTTGAAGACGCTCGGCCAGATGAACGATGAACTCTTCCGTATCCCGGGCGTAGACAGGACCTGGGTCAAGTCGATCTGGACGCCTGTGGTGCGCTGGACCGAGGTCACCGAGGAGGGGTTTGTCGGCGGTCCTGTGATGCCGGGCAACTTCGATGGTTCTCCCGAGACTATCGAACAACTGCGTTTGAACATCGCCCGTGCGGGGGTGGTGGGCAGTCTTATCTCCAACGACTATCACTCCAGCATGATCGAGATTCCATTGCTGGCGACCGTGGACGGCCAGCCGCTGAGTTACCAGGACTTGTCCGAGGCCCTCGAACGCATTCGCGTCAAGTACGAGGGGGCTGATCTCGGCATCTACATCACCGGATTCGCCAAAATCTCCGGTGACATGATCGATGGCATCTACAAGGTTATGCTGTTCTTCATTGTCGCCGCGTTGGTGGCGGCGCTGATCATCTACTTCCACACCCGCTGTGTTCGCAGCACCGCCCTGGTGCTGCTCTGTTCGGTTATTGCGGTGCTTTGGCAGCAGGGGCTGGTGATCGCCTTCGGTGGTGTCCTGGACGCTTTCACCATCCTGATTCCCTTCCTGATATTTGCCATTGGCGTATCCCACGGCCTTCAGAAAATGAACGGCATTGCTCAGGATATCGCCCGTGGTACCCACCCCTGGGTCGCTGCCCGTTATACCTTCCGTCGCTTGTTCCTGCCGGGGCTGATCGCGCTGATTGCCGATGGCGTCGGTTTTGCCGTGCTGGTATTGGTGGATATTCCGATCATCCGCGAGTTGGCACTGTCGGCTAGCCTCGGTTTTGCCATGCTGGTGGTCACCAACTTGATCCTGCTGCCGGTGCTGCTGTCGTTTACCGGTATCAGCCAGGAAGCGGCGCGTCGACACATCATCGAGCACGATACGACTATCCATAAGCTGGGCATCGATCGGGTTTGGAACAGCCTCGACCGTTTCACCGAGCGCCGCTGGGCTGTCCTGGCGATTGCCGTGGCGCTGGGTCTTACGGTGTTGGCGTTGGTAGAGCGCAGCAAACTGCAGGTGGGCGATCTGCACGCCGGCAGTCCTGAGCTACGTCCCGACTCGCGTTACAACCGCGATAACGCCTTCATTACTTCGAGGTTCGGCGTCTCCAGCGATGTGTTTGCAGTCATGATAAAGACGCCCGCAGACCAGTGTGGCTCGTACGAGGCTCTCATCGAGGCTGACCGACTTGCCCGGCAGCTGTCCCAAGTACCTGGAGTCCAGGCCACCGCCTCGCTGGCCGATACGGTACGAGCCTACACCTCTGGTGGTTTCGAAGGCAGTCCGAAGTGGTTCACGATCAGCGACAATAAGGGGGTTCTCTGGCCGCAGGTCAATAATGCCTTGGTGTGGAACTCCCAGTTCCTCAACAGCGAGTGCTCACTGATGCCTGTTTTGGCCTACCTTTCAGACCATAAAGCCGCCACGCTGGATGCTGTGCTGAAGGTGGCAAGCGAGTTCGCGGAACAACACAGTGTGAAGGACCGCCAGTTCTTGCTGGCTGCTGGCAGTGCGGGCATCGAGGCGGCGACCAACATCGTTGTGAAAAGTGTGCAGTTGGAAATGTTGCTGGCCGTCTATTTCGCCGTTGCCTTGCTGTGCCTGATGACCTTCCGCAGCTGGCGTGCTGTAGTGGTGGCCCTCCTACCGCTGGTGCTCACTTCCCTGCTGGCCGAAGCGCTCATGGTGCAGTTGAACATCGGCCTTAAGGTGGCCACCTTGCCAGTGGTTGCACTCGGCGTTGGCGTCGGGGTGGACTACGCCCTGTATCTGCTCAGCGTCCAGTTGGAAGGCCAGCGTATGGGACTCTCCCTGCAGCAGGCATACCGTCGGGCCATTCAATTTACTGGCAAGATGGTAGCCCTGGTCGGCGTCACCTTGGCGGTGGGCGTAGTCACCTGGGTATGGTCCCCGATCAAATTCCAGGCCGATATGGGGATCCTGCTGGCGTTTATGTTCCTCTGGAACATGCTGGCTGCGCTGGTGCTGATTCCCGCGCTGTCGCACTTTTTGCTTAATGGCCGGCATTTTCATGTAGCCCAGGCGAAGGCTTTTGCCGAGCAAGGCAATTCTATGGGAAGGCTTCAGGCGACTGGCCATTCGACCCGTGCTGAGAGTGTGAGGGCATCTGTCTGACGTTTCCTGCACCTATGCTGTGGTGATGCAGCATGGGTGCGGAAGTCCGTTTACGCGCATCGACACGAGCTAGTCTGGTGCATGCGCGGAGCGAGATCGCCCGTCAGGGCAGGAGGGCAAGGTTGATACAGCAGACCGTAACCTAAGGTTCTGCCGCCGCTCGCGGGCAACCCGCCCATGTCGCGAAAACTTGATGCGCTGACGAGGTAGGGAGGCGAGCGGGGTCGCGCGGTTTACTCAGTCGTACCGGGTTTGTGAAACAGTACGGTTTCGGTGAATTCCACGACCTTTTCGCCACGCTGGTTTTTGGTAACGTGCAGCAGGTCGAGAATGGTAAAGCCGCTACTGCTGATGGCTTTGATCTTGGCTTCGCCTTCTACGTGCAAGGTGTCACCAGGGAATGCGGCGGAATGAATGCGTGCCTGCAGCCCCGTCATGCCTGCAAAGTTGCCCACGGCATGGCCTTCGAGGACGTCGGCGACAACCTTCATCAGAATCGGTGAGACTAAACCCATCGAGTAGGAGATGATCATTGGCCCCGGGGCAAAGCGGTTCTGGTGGGCGCCGGACATGTTGGCCTTCAGGTATTCCATGTCGATGAAATAGGGCTCATGAAAGCCCGTGAGGTTGACGAAATTGACGATGTCGGTCTCGGTGATGGTGCGCCGATGGGTGACAAACTTATGGGTGGGAAACTCTGCTGCATTGGTTTCGGACATCGATGGTGCTCCTTCGCTGTTTCAATAAAGGTCCGCAACGCCCATGCGTAGCGGCCTGGCAGCTATTGTGGAAACAGCGGGGAGCGGCGGTATCGTCGCATCCGACGAATCTGTGAGGGTGGTCGCGCTCCATGCATGGGGCTGTATGCACCAAGGCTATCAAGCGCAGACCGACGGATGCGCGAAGCGCACCCAACAGCTTTAGATTTTTTCGACCTGATGCACAGTCCACCACAGGATGTTGGGTATCCAGCGCCGCAGTCTCCAGGACATGGCAGTCATCGGTCCGGGAAACACCCACAATTTGTTGCCCTTGAGCACACGCTCAATCTTGTTCAGTACCACTTCGGCGGTAATAGGCGGAAACACGTCGAAGATCCTTGGCCATACCGTCGATTTGGCTTGATCCAGTAGCGGCGTGGCAACGATGGGTGGGCACACGCAGACGATGCGCACTCCGCTGTTGCGGGTCTCGTGGAACAGCACTTCGGTGTAGGCGGTGACTGCATGTTTGGCGGCGTTGTAGGCACCCATGTAGATGATCGGCCAATGACCCGCCATGGAGGCGTAGCTGACGAACTCCCCGCGGCCACGGGCGATCATCTTCGGCAGTGCGGCCTTCGACAGATTGACCATGCCGCCGAAGTTGATCGCCATGATGTTCTGAATGACCTCGCGCGGCTGTTCCATCAGCAGTCCCAGCGGCATGATTGCGGCGGCGTTGGTCAGTCGGGTGATGGGGCCCAGCTCGGTTTCGCAGCGCTCGACCGCTGCTTCCACAGCGGTGGGGTCGGTGATGTCAACTACCAGTTTCAGCAGCCTGGGTGAGGAGCCCAATTGGTTGAGGCCGGCTTCGTTGACGTCCATGGCCGCGACAGCCCAACCATCGGACAGCGCGCGCTTGGCGCTGAGTTGCCCGAGGCCACTACCGGCACCGGTAATGAACAGAACATTCTGATTCATGGAGCACTCCAGTTTGTTGTTCCCGGTTATCCGCCGCCGGGTTTTGTTTGGGTTATTTTCAATCTTCACGGCGGGTTACCTGTCGTCGTTTCCGACGAGATAGGGCCTCGGCCAGCCCATCGCTTTTATCGTCATCACTTTCGAGGCTTCCGGACGCCCGCTGGCACCGGCCTGCATCGCCGCCGGCGAGCTGGCGCAGCGACGAGCTAACTCAATGAATCAGTTAGTAATTTTTCATCGTGCCAATCCACTTTTGGAAATCCATGGGGGATTGCTTGTAAGCACCGTCCTCGAGCGATTATGCCCCTGGTCGGAGAATTTTCTTTACCCGCTGCAAAACCGTCGAAACCGACGAGTTGACCCAGACACCTCGCGCAGACTCTGAGCGCCCTCAGAAATCAGCAGAGGGCGTGAAAAATATGAGCAGGGTGGAAGAAGTCAAAAGACAGGCTGTGCGCCTGATGGCGGATAAGGGTTTCGAGGCCATGTCGTTGCGCCAGCTCGCGGCGGCGCTCGGGGTGCGCTCCGGTTCGGTGTACACCCACTACGAAAGTAAAGGTCAACTGCTCTTGGATGTGCACTGTGAGTTCTTGGAAGACCTACTTTCTACCTGGTTGGAACAACGCCCAAAGCGCTTGGACAGTGTGCGGATGTTGCAACGCTTTGTGAGCGTCTACGTCAGCTTTCATTACGCAAGGCGGGCTGAAAGCCGCATCGTTCAGCTGGATTTTCGTAGCCTTGATGAAGCGGGTAGGGCGCAGGTCAGCGAACTGAGATCGCAGTATGACGCTGAGCTGGAAACGATCCTGCAGACAGGTGAACAGCGAGGTTTTTTTCAGTTTGAGGACCTGCGTAACACGTGCTTGGCAATGTTCTGCGTGTTGCAGGGTGTTTGCGCTGGCGAGGCATTGCCCGAAGCGCGTGCCCTGGAGGTGTGTCTATCCAGCATTTCGCGGCTTGCCGGCATCCCTGCGCCACCTCAATCCCGCCTGCATGGCGAACTGTATGTCACGGGCCGAGTTGCCACCGCGCTTAAGGCCTCCATCCCCCAGGATCAAAAGCATCGAGGCTGAAGTCTCCGTACAGCGAATGCGCTTTGTCGTGGTCTGGATGGGGCGGTATTCCGATTCCGAAATTCGTCCAAAACGACGATTGGACGCGCGCCCTCCATCCCTAAAGTACGAAGCGTTGAAACCGGTGGCGACGAAATTCGCGTGACGGCCAACGCCAGGGTCTTCGAGCCCAACCTGCGGGCCGAAACAGTCTGGCGCGCCGCGAATCAGTTGGCCTGCGCATGGCCCGCAAAAAAAGGTGGTGTTGGTCAACACCGACAAAGCCCTCTACACCCTTTCATTCCTGATTTGAGTGCCCTTTGATGAGCCAGCCTGAACTGTTGATCACCTCCGGCGCCGTGCTGCTGAGCTTGCATGGCGGCGTTGCCCACTTGCACCTGAATCGCCCGGACGCCGCCAATGGTCTGGATATTCCCACGCTGCAAGACCTTATCGCCGCGCTGATGCGCTGTCATGGCGAACGGCGTGTGCGTGTGGTGTTGCTCACCGGGGCCGGCGCTAACTTCTGCGCCGGCGGCGATGTGCATACCTTTGTCGGCAAGGGTGACGATTTACCGGAGTACATCCGCCAAGCCACGGTGTATTTGCAGACTGCCATCAGCGCCATGATCCATTTGGATGCACCGGTAATTGCCGCTGTGCAGGGCTTTGCTGCGGGTGGCGGCGGCATGGGGCTGGTGTGTGCGGCAGATGTGGTGATCGCGGGTGAGTCAGCCAAGTTTCTTGCCGGCGCCACTCGCGTGGCCATGGCGCCGGACGCTGGTTTGTCGGTGACCTTGCCGCGCTTGGTAGGACCACGCAAAGCCACTGAAATGTTGCTCATGAACCCGGTGGTGAAAGCCCCGGAAGCGCTCGCAATGGGCTTGATCAACCAAGTCGTCGCAGATGCTGAGTTGCAGACTACCGCCATGGCCTACGCCCAGCAGATGACCGAGGCCGCTCCCCTGGCTTTGGCCGCGACTAAACGTTTGCTGTGGGCGGGCATTGGTCTTGGCGTCGATGCCGCGATGCCGGAAGAAAGCCGTACCGTTGCCGAGCTGTGCCGCACCCGTGATGTGCGTGAGGGGCTGGCGGCGGTGATTGAAAAGCGCACCGCGCAGTTCGAGGGCCAATGACCATGCGTGCATTGACCGGTCAACGGGCCTTTGTCACTGGCGGTTCCAAAGGTATTGGCGAAGCCATCGTTCGGCGTCTGGCAGCCGAGGGCGCCAAGGTAGTGATTGCCGCGCAGGACATGATCAGCGCCGAGCGGCTGGCCGATGAAGTGGGCGGCCTGGCCGTTCGTCTGGATGTCACCGACCTGCTCGAAGTAGAGCGTGTGGTGACCATGCTAGGTCCGTTCGAAATTTTGGTTAACAACGCTGGCTACGACCAGCATGACTTCTTCACCAAAACCACGGTGGAGCAGTGGCGCTACTTGTTGGCGGTCAACCTCGAAGGCGTATTTGCCTCAACTCACGCCGCGCTACCGGCGATGCAGGCGGCCGGTTACGGGCGAATCATTAATGTCGGGTCAGAGGCTGGCCGTCAGGGCTCCAAAGGTGGCGCCGTGTATGCCGCTGCCAAGGGCGGTGTGATCGCCTTCAGTAAATCCATTGCCCGGGAAAATGCCCGTTATGGCATCACTGTCAATGTGGTCGCGCCAGGACCAGTGGATACGCCTTTGCTGCGCAAAGCCCTCGACTGTGGCGGTGAAAAATTGTTGGCGGCCATGGAGGCCTCCACCCTGGTGGGGCGCTTGGGCGAGCCGAATGAAGTGGCGGCTGCCGTGGTGTTTCTCGCCAGTCGTGACGCCAGTTTTATTACCGGCGAAACCCTTGGTGTCTCTGGCGGGATGGGTTGCTGATGGGCGCTCAAAGCGAGGCGGTGGAACGGGTAATTGCCCGCATCCAGACCGTGTACGGCCGCTGGCGTCGGCACACGCCGATTGAAACCCTGCGCCGCGATTGGGATGACTTGTTTTGGGCCGATAAGCTGACGTGTGAAACCCAAGACGCCAGCGCCAACGGTGTGCCGGTGCGCTGGATCAAAACGCCCGGTGTCGCCGAGCAGCAGGTGTTGATTTATCTGCATGGCGGCGGATTCAAAATGGGCTCGCTCACCTCTCACCATGACCTGATGGTGCGCCTTTCTGTGGCCGCGGGTTGCAGGATCCTGGGTGTCGATTATCGCCTGCTGCCTGAGCATGGTTTTCCCGAACCCCTGCTTGATGTACTTGCGGTCTACGACTGGTTGGTGGCCCAGGGTTTTGAACCCGATCAACTGGCCATCGCGGGGGATTCCGCGGGTGGTGGGTTGGCCGCCGCGGCCTTGCTGGCCCTACGCGACAAAGGCCGCCCGCTGCCGGCCGCCGCTGTGTTGCTGTCGGCCTGGACCGACCTCAGCGCCAGTGGCGAAAGCTACCTGACCCGGGCCGAGTCTGACCCCATTCACCAACGCCCAATGATTGTTGCCCTGGCCGCGCAGTATCTGGGGAAGGATGGCGATCCGTTCAACCCCTTAGCTTCGCCGCTGCATGGCGATCTGACCGGTTTGCCGCCGTTGCTGCTCCAAGTCGGCGACTGCGAAACCGGTCTGGACGACAGCACGCTGTTTGCCGCCAAGGCCCGCGCAGCTGGGGTTGCGGTTGAGTTGCAGGTATGGCCGCAAATGTTCCACGTTTTCCAACAATTCGCCGCCGAGCTGGCGGAAGCACGCGAGGCCATCGCTTGCATCGGTGCGTTTTTACGCAAGCACTGGAACCTAAAATGAGGACTGCACTGTGAGTATCGGTATCACCGGATTCGGCGCCTATATCCCGCGCCTGCGTTTGAGCCGGCAAGCCGTGGTAGCGGCCAATGCCTGGTACGCCCCCGAGCTGAAAGGCAAAGCCCGTGGCCATCGCGCCATGGCCAACTGGGATGAGGACAGCATTACCATGGCGGTCGCGGCTGCACGCGATGCCTTGGGCGGACAGGACCTGCAGGGCCGAGTGCGCGAGGTGATTCTCGCTTCGTGCACCCTGCCGTTTGCCGAGCGCCTCAACGCGGCAGTGGTTGCCGAAGCGCTAAACCTGGGTGAGTACACTGGCGCCAGTGACGTCACCGGCTCGCAGTGCGCGGCCCTGGCCGGTTTTTCCCAAGCCTTGGCCAGTGCCGCTAGCGCCCCAGGCACTGTGTTGCTGACAGCCGCCGACAACCGCCGCACCCGCGCCGCCAGCGCGCAGGAGCTGGATTACGGTGATGGCGCTGCCGCGCTGTTGTTCGGTCGTGAACAGGTGATCGCAGAAGTGCTCGGCCAGGCGGCGTCGAGCGTCGACTTTATCGACCACTTCCGCCTCACTGGCCGCGAGATCGATTATTTCGGCGAAGAGCGTTGGGTGCGTGATGAAGGCGTTAGTCGCTGCATGCCCCAGGTGATCAAACGCGCCCTGAGCGACAGCGGCGTGGACGCCGAAGCGGTGGCACATTTCATCTTCCCCACCTCGCTGGCGAAGATGGATGCGCAACTGGCCCAGGCCTGTGGCATCCCTGCCGAAGCGGTGGTCGATGGCCTGGCGGCAGAAGTGGGTAACACTGGCGTCGGCCATGGCCTGTTGCTGCTGGCCAATGTCCTGGAAAGTGCCGAGCCGGGGCAGGTGATCGTGCTCGCCCAATTTGGCAGCGGTGCTCGCGCCGTGGTACTGCGGGTGACCGATGAAATCAAACACTTCACCGCTCGCCGTGGCGTGTCCGGCTGGCTGGCCCGTGGCCGTGAAGAGCTCAGTTATACGCGCTTTCTCACCTACAAGGGCCAGTTGCAACTGGAGCGCGGTGTGCGCGGTGAGCAAGACAAAAAGACCGCGCTGAGCACAGCCTATCGCCATCGTCGCGCCATTCTCGGCCTGGTGGCCGGGCGTTGCCGTGTGAGTGGTGACGTGCATTTCCCACCCTCACGGCTGACCTACACCCCCGATGCCGCCGCCCTGGATACGCAGGACGCCCATCCCCTGGCTGACCGCCTTGGCCGGGTGCTGAGCTGGTCCGCCGAGTCGCTGTCGTCCTATATGGCGCCGCCCCATCATTACGGGCAAATCGACTTCGAGGGGGGCGGTCGCATCCTGATGGAATTCACCGACGTCGCCAAGGGCGAAGTGCAGACCGCGCTCGAGGTGGAGATGGTCTTTCGCATCAAAGACATCGACGACCTGCGCGGTTTCAAGCGCTACTTCTGGAAAGCCACCCCCGTTCACACCCCCGCGCCGCAAGCGCCGTTGGAGTAATTCGTCATGCCCATTGGTATCAAAGACAAAGTTGCGATTCTCGGCATGGGCTGCTGCCGCTTCGGCGAACGCTGGGACGCCAGCCCGGAAGATTTGATGGTCGAGGCTTACAGTGAGGCCATGGCTGATGCAGGCATCTCCCCGGAGCAAATCGACGCCGCCTGGTTTTCCACCCATATGGAAGATGTGGGCACCGGCCGTGGCGGTACACCGATGAGCATTGCCTTGCGGTTGCCAAATATTGGTGTAACTCGGGTAGAAAATTTCTGTGCCGGCGGTTCGGAAGCCATTCGCGCGGCGGTGTATGCGGTGGCCTCTGGCGCCTGCGATATCGCCTTGGCCCTGGGCGTGGAAAAGCTGAAAGACACCGGCTACGGTGGCCTGCCGGTCGCAACAGTCGGTACCTATATTCCGCAGTGGTACCCCAGCGCCGTGGCCCCGGCCAATTTCGCTCAACTGGCCTCGGCTTACCAGGCGCGTTTTAACGTTGACCCGCAGCTACTCAAACGGGCCATCGCCCATGTGTCGGTCAAAAGCCACGCCAACGGTGCCAAAAACCCCAAGGCGCACCTGCGCAAAATCATCACTGAAGAGCAGTGCCTGAAGGCGCCGATCATCGCTGAGCCCCTGGGCTTGTTTGATTGCTGTGGCGTTTCCGATGGGGCAGCGGCAGTGATCGTCACCCGCCCGGACATTGCCAGGGCCATGGGCAAGACCGATCTGGTGACCTTCAAGGCCCTGCAAGTGGCAGTCTCCAATGGCTGGGAAATGCAGGGTAATGGCTGGGACGGGAGCTATGTGCACACCACCCGCATTGCCGCCAGGAAAGCCTACGCCGAAGCCGGCATCACCCGGCCACGCGAACAGATCAGTCTGACTGAGGTGCACGACTGCTTCTCCATCACCGAGTTGGTGACCATGGAGGATCTGTTCCTCTCTGAGCCAGGTATGGCGGTGCGCGACGTACTGGATGGCGACTTCGACGCTGAAGGCCGAGTGCCTTGCCAGATTGACGGCGGTCTCAAGTGCTTCGGTCACCCGGTCGGCGCCAGCGGGATCCGCATGCTCTACGAAATCTACTTGCAGCTACAGGGGCGCGCCGGTCCGCGACAGTTGCCAGACCCGCGTACTGGGTTGATTCACAACCTTGGCGGGCAGCCATCACAGAACGTTTGCTCGATTTCCATCATTGGTAGAGAAGAAGACTGATGGCCATCCTGATTGATGATCCCGCCCCCGGCGTCCGGCGGTTGCTGATTAACCGCCCCGAGAAGCGCAATGCGATAAACCATGACGTACGCCAGTCACTCATCGATGCGTTGACTGAGGCGCGTGAGCAGGCGGCTTGTCGAGCTATTATCTTGGGAGGTGTTGGAGGGATGTTCTCCGCTGGTGGCGACATCGCGACCATGGCTGATCTGGACGAGTCCGGTGCGCGTGAGCGAATGCAGCACATCCATCAGCTCTGCCGTTTGTTGGGGCAATTCCCGATGCCTGTCATATCGGCAGTAGAAGGCATCTGTGCAGGAGCGGGGGTTGGACTGGCGTTGCTGGGAGACGTTGTGCTCGCCGGCACCAAGACTCGGTTTCTGTTCCCTTTTCTGAAGCTGGGTCTCTCTCCCGATTGGGGATTGCTGCGAACACTACCTGCCCGAGTGGGTGTCGCCGAAGCAAAGCGCATGCTGACCCACGGCCAATACATATCCGCCGAGGAAGCCGTCGTCGCGGGTTTGGCGGATGAATGTGTTGGTCTAAATGTGATGGATTCAGCAGTCAGCCTGGCGAGCAGGATGAGTCGTTTACCGCGCGACGCGTTTTCTCGAATGAAAAATCGCCTGGATCACCCGTCGGCGAGCTTGGCCGAAGAGCTGCAGCGCGAGGAAGACGACCAGGCGGTGCTGTTGCTCGGTGCCGATTTTCGCGAAGGTTTTGCCGCTTTTGCAGAGAAGCGCGAGCCGCAGTTCACCAGCACCGTGGACTACCTCGTATGAGCACACCGGTGGTGGTAGAGCGCAATGGCGCGGTGGCTATCTTGCGGCTGAACCGTGTTGAAAAGCGCAATGCACTGGACCTCAGCATGCGTGTCGCCATCGCCAGCGCCATGCAGGAACTGGAGCATGACAACGGTGTGGCGGTGATCGTGATTACCGGCGGTGATAGCGTGTTTGCCGCTGGCGCCGATCTCAATCTACTGGTGGACAAGGGCGCCCAACAAGTGGCGGAGTTGGACCTGGGCCAGTACTGGGCGCCTGTGGCGAAAAGCCAGAAGCCGCTGATTGCGGCGGTCAGCGGCTTTGCCCTGGGGGCGGGCTGCGAGTTGGCGATGATGTGCGACATCCTGGTCGCCGACAACTCGGCGCGCTTCGGTCAGCCCGAAGCGAGGGTGGGCATTATGCCCGGCGCTGGCGGTACTCAGCGTTTGCTGCGTGCCGTGGGTAAACCAGTGGCCAGCCTGATGCTGTTGGCCGGTGAACTGCTCAGCGCCGAGCGCGCTAGCCAGTTGGGTTTGGTCAGCGAGTTGGTGACGGAGGGCAGCGCCTTGGCGCGCGCCATCGTCCTCGCCCAAGCCACGGCAACCATGCCGCCCAAGGCCTTGCGAGCAATCAAACGGGTGCTGGCGCTGGGCGCCGATCAATCGCTGGACCTTGCACTGGCCTTGGAACATCGCGAATTCCTACTGCTGTTCGACACGCAGGACAAAACCGAAGGCATGCGTGCATTCCTTGATAAACGCCCGCCGCGTTACACGGGAAACTAAATATGAGTATCCACAGTATCGCCGTGATCGGCGCCGGCACCATGGGCCGCGGAATCGTTCAGTTATTCGCCCAAGCCGGCCATTCGGTGCGTTGTTATGACGCTGTCGAGGGCGCCGCGCAGAGCGCCATCGAGTTTGTCCGTGACCTGATCGACAGGGCTGTTAGCAAAGAACGTTACAGCCGCGAGCAAGGCGACGCGATTATCGCGCGCATGTCCGCCTGCACACACATCGAAGACTTGGCCGGTTGCGACTTGGCTATTGAAGCGGTGGTGGAGGACCTCGGTATCAAGCGTGAGTTGTTCCGTGCCCTGGAAGCGGTGCTGGGTGATACGGCGATTCTGGCCAGCAATACGTCTTCGCTAATGATCGCTGATATCGCTGCCGGTTGCCGCCGTCCCGAACGCGTGGCCGGACTGCACTTTTTCAACCCGGTACCCTTGATGAAGGTTGCCGAAGTCATCGCCGCTGTGCGTACTGCGTCCGCCACAGTCGCTGCCTTGCAGTCAGTGGTAGTGGGGGCGGGTCACCGTGCGGTGGTGGCCGAAGACCAGCCGGGATTTCTGGTTAACCATGCCGGCCGTGGGCTATACACCGAAGGCTTGCGCATCCTCGAGGAGCAGGTGGCCTCGGTACAGGACATCGACACTTTGATGCGCGAAGCCGGTGGCTTTCGCATGGGCCCATTTGAGCTGCTCGACCTTACCGGGCTGGATGTTTCCGGCAAGGTGATGGAGTCCATCTACCAGCAGTTTTACCAAGAGCCGCGTTTTCGTCCATCGCCTCTGGTCGCGCCGCGCCTGGGTGCTGGCCTCTATGGACGCAAGACGGGTGAAGGCTGGTATCGCTACTGCGACAACCTCAAAAAACAGGTGGCACCTGCTCGGCCTGTTCCTGCGCTCAACCACGAGTTGTTGGTCTGGGTGGACCCGGCTGCCGACGACTACGAACGCCTGCAAGGTCTGGTGTTGGAGGTCGGCATGATGCTGCATCATCTACCTGATGAGGCGGATATATCGCTGGTGCAGTTCTGGGGCGATGACGTCTCGCGTTACTGCGCCGTGCACGGTCTCGACCCCACCCGAACGGTGGCCGTGGACCCGCTGCCTGGCCTGGAAAACCACCGTACCCTGATGCTCAGCAGCGTCACCCGTCCAGAGGTGCGCGATGCCGCCTGGGCGATGCTGGCCGCACAAGACACACCAGTGACGGTGATCAACGACAGCTGCGGGTTCGTTGTCCAGCGAGTGTTGGCGACTATCGTCAATATCGCTGCCGATATTGTTCAACGGGGTATCGCCAGCGTCGCTGACATCGAAGATGCGGTGCGCCTTGGTCTGGGTTACCCGCAAGGACCGCTAAGCCTTGGCGATGCCATTGGTGGCAAGCGGGTGATGAACATTCTTACTCGCATGCATGAGCTCAGCGGTGACCCGCGTTACCGCCCCAGCCCCTGGTTGGCCCGGCGCGCGGCATTGGGGCTCTCGTTACTCACCGCAGAGACAGCGCGCGATGACTGAAATTGATATCGACTACTTGCGTGGCTGGGTAGGCCGCGAGCGTGTGCGTGAAGAGCTGTTGGCGCCGTTCGCCGTCCAGGCGCTGAGCGCTACGCTGGATCGCGAACAGGTGCCTATGCAAGGCGAGACGCTGCCACCTACCTGGCAATGGCTGTACTTCAATGACTGCGCCCAGCGTACCAACCTGGGTGCTGACGGCCATGGCAGAACCGGAGGCTTCCTGCCACCGGTGCCCTTACCTCGACGTATGTGGGCGTCGGGTGAGTTCATGTGTGAGCGACCATTGCGCATCGGCGAACTGGCCGAACAGCGCTCGGTGGTCACTTCTGTAGAGCTGAAGCAGGGAAAAACCGGGGCCCTGGTGTTTGTCAGCCTGGAACATCAGATCAGCCAGCGGGGACGACGCTGTCTCGTGGAGAAACAACACTTGGTCTACCGGGAAATGGCCAACGGCCCCAGCCCGTCGCTGCCCGGCGAGCCCGCGCCAGATGAAGCGGATGTTAAGCAGCCATTTCAACCTGACCCGGTACTGCTCTTTCGCTACAGCGCGCTGACCTTCAACGGTCACCGCATTCACTACGATCGCGACTACGCCACGTGGCAGGAGCATTATCCGGCGCTGGTGGTACATGGCCCATTGTTGGCGACCTTACTGGCCGAGCAGGTGACGATACAAATGCCCGAGGTACGGGTAAGCAGTTTTGGTTTTCGCGCTGTGCGCCCGGTGTTCGACACTGACCATTTATTGCTGTGCAGCAAACGCAGTGGCGATCGTGTTGATCTGTGGACGCAGAACCAGGATGGCTTTGTCACCATGATCGCCACCGCCAACGTGGAGGTGCCGCAATGAGTCGTGCGTTCCCAATGTGGCGCTCGCTGCTGTTTGTTCCCGCACATATTGGCAAGTTCACTGAAAAAGCCCATGAGCGAAACGCTGATGCCTGCATCCTAGACCTCGAAGACAGTGTTGCTCCCGGGCAAAAGACACAAGCTCGCGACGCTGCCAGCAGCGCCGCACAGAACATCTCCAACCATGGCCTGGATGTATTGGTGCGTATCAATACGCTCGATAGCGGCGGGGTGTTGGATTTGCAGGCAATTGTCAGCCCAGCCGTTTGTGCCGTGGTGCTGCCCAAAGTGGCCTCTGCCGAGGTGGTGCGCCACGTGGCCTTGCAACTGGACCATTTGGAAACCGAGCGCGGTATGGTCGTGGGACAAACGCTGATCCTCGCGCAGATCGAAGACGTAGCGGCGTTGCCCTTACTGGATGAAATTGCCACGGCCTCGCCACGGCTGATGGGCATGAGCCTGGGCCCGGAAGATTTTTCCGTGTCCGCGGGAATGGAACCTGTGCCGGAAACGTTACTGTGGCCCAACCAGCAGGTGGCCTTTGCCTGCCGCCGCGCAGGAATTCTGCCCTTTGGTTTTCCAGGCTCGATTGCCGACTTCAGTGACATCCCACGTTTTCGTCAGGCCCTCGTACTGGGGCGGCAGCTGGGAATGATCGGCGCCTTCTGCATTCACCCTGAGCAAGTGGCAGTGCTTAACGAGGTGTTTTCTCCTGGCGATGCCGAGGTTGAATACTCCGTCGCTCTGCTGGCTGAGTATGCCTGTGCCGAAGCCGAGGGGCGAGGCGCCTTTGCCTTCCGCGGCAAGATGATCGATGCGCCGATCGTCGCCCGTGCCCGAGAGCTGCTGACCCGCCACATGTCTGCCATTCACTGCCAACGACTGCCAGCTAAATAATGTTTGGAGTTCGACCTATGCTGCCAATTACCGCTACCAACGATTTGCTGGGCCTGCTGTTACAGTTGCGCGGCGTACTGGAGCAGGCCACCAGTGCCTTGGCTTCACGCTGCACCAAGGGCCAGCAATTGGATGCTGACCTGCTGGACCTGATGCAAGTACCGACTTTCGAACTCGCTTGGGCCAGTGCCGAATTGTTGGCCGCCGAGCGTTCATTGCAGGCCATTGATGCCGGTACTAGCGCGGTGGATCGACGCCTGATTTTGGTGTTTGCTGTGGAGGCCATCACCTTGGTGCGCAATCGCTTGGAGGCAATTTGTGCAGAGCTGGATCTGGCTGATAGCGCCCTGCATGCCATCGCGGCAGACCCTAGACTGCGTGCATTGCGTCGTAGTGTTTTATCGAGTGCTGCCCTGCATGACAGTGCGCGTTTAATGGCAGAACGTCCAGAGCAGATCGGTCAGGTGGCGATGGGGGACGAACTGTCGATGATTGAGGATCAGTTCCGCCGCTTCGCTACTGACACCGTGGCACCACTTGCCGAGCACATTCATCGCGAAGACCTCACCATCCCCGACAGCTTGCTGGCAGCCTTGCGCGATATGGGCGTCTTCGGGCTGTCCATTCCCGAGCAGTACGGCGGCAGCGCTCCAGACGATCAGGAAGATCCGTTAACCATGATTGTGGTCACCGAGGCCCTGTCTCAGGCTTCACTGGCTGCAGCAGGCAGCCTGATCACTCGTCCGGAAATTCTCTCGAGAGCGCTACTCAGCGGCGGCACTGAGTCCCAGAAGCAGCACTGGCTTGCGCGACTGGCTGTGGGAGAGCCGTTGTGCGCGATTGCAATTACCGAACCTGATTATGGTTCCGATGTGGCCAACCTGACCCTGCGAGGAACTCCCTGCGAGGGCGGCTGGCGCCTGAATGGAGCGAAAACCTGGTGTACCTTTGCCGGAAAGGCAGGGGTGCTGATGGTGGTCGCCCGTACTCATCCCGACAAAAAACTGGGGCACCGCGGCCTCAGTTTGTTGCTGGCGGAGAAGCCTAGTTACGACGGCCATGACTTTGATTTTCGTCAACCGGGGGGAGGGCGCCTTACTGGGCGGGCAATTCCTACCATCGGCTACCGTGGCATGCATTCGTTCGATCTGTCGTTCGAGGACTTCTTTGTGCCCGACGGTAATGTGATTGGCGAGACTCAGGGCCTGGGCAGAGGTTTCTACTACACCATGGCGGGGATGACAGGCGGGCGTATGCAAACGGCCGGACGGGCCAGCGGCGTGATGCGGGCGGCTCTATTGGCGGGGCTGCAATATGCGACGGAGCGCAAGGTGTTCGGAGCCCCACTGGCGGATTATCCGCTGACCGGCGCCAAGCTGACAAAAATGGCTGCACGTTATGTCGCCAGCCGTTATCTCACCTATTCGGTGGGACGCATGCTGGCTCAGGGCGAGGGCCGAATGGAAGCAAGCCTGGTGAAGTTGTTTGCCTGCCGCAGCGCGGAAATGGTGACGCGCGAATCCCTGCAGATTCACGGGGGCATGGGCTATGCCGAGGAAGTGGCGGTGAGCCGCTACTTTGTTGACGCACGGGTGCTGTCAATTTTTGAGGGCGCCGAAGAAACCCTGGCGTTGAAAGTCATTGGCCGCAGCCTGCTGGAAGCCGCACTGAAAGCCGAGGTCGCCTGATGAGCGAGGCAATTCTCAAGGGCATGCGCGTAATTGAGGTATCGGCCTTTGTCGCCGCTCCGCTAGGTGGCATGACCCTGGCGCAGATGGGGGCCGATGTGATCCGCGTCGACGGTCTCGACGGCGGCCTGGACTATCGCCGCTGGCCGGTCACCGACGACGACACCAGCTTGTTCTGGGCCGGTCTCAATAAAGGCAAACGCTCGGTGGCTATTGATATCAATCGCCCCGAGGGCCGTGAGCTGGCCCAGGCTCTGATCACTGCGCCGGGCACGGATGCCGGCATGCTGCTGACCAACTTTCCGCCCCGAGGCTGGCTGGACTACGACACCCTGCGTGCCCAGCGCGCGGACCTGATTCAGTTGACCATTCAGGGCGATCGACATGGCGGCTCGGCGGTTGATTACACGATTAATCCGCGCATTGGTTTGCCCTATCTCACCGGCCCCCAAGACGTCGATGGCGCGGTCAACCATGTGCTGCCAGCCTGGGATTTGATCACTGGGCAAATGGCGGCCGTTGGGCTACTTGCTGCTGAGCGTCAGCGCAGCCGGCAGGGCATTGGTCAGCAGGTGAAGCTGGCTCTGGAAGATGTGGCGCTGGCAGTGATGGGCCATTTGGGCTTTCTTGCCGAAGCCCAGCGCGGCGTACAACGGCAACGCCACGGCAATGACTTGTTCGGCGCCTTTGGCCGCGACTTCGTGACCCGTGACGGGCAGCGCATTATGGTGGTTGGTCTGACCCTCAAACAGTGGCGCAGCCTCTGCGAGGTCACAGCTATCACCGAACAGGTGGAGGCCTTGGGTCGACACCTACAGGTCGATCTAAATCGCGAAGGTGAGCGTTTCCACGCCCGTGAGGCCTTGGCCTCATTGGTCAGCCCCTGGGTGGCGGAGCGCACCCTGGAAGAGATAACCGCCCTCTTTGAAGACAGCGGCGTGTGCTGGAGCCACTACCAGAGCATCAGCACACTGCTCGAAGAAGACCCGTCCTGCTCCGAGCAAAACCCCTTGTTCAAAATGCTGGAGCAACCCGGCATCGGCCAAATACTCACCCCCGGCATGCCCCTGCGTTTCAACGGCCACTACCGCACGCCGCAGCCGGCACCGCAATCGGGGGCTGATACCGAGGCGGTGTTGATGGACGTGCTGGGGTTGAGCAGTAGCGAATTCGGCGCGTTGCATGACCAGGGATTGGTGCGTATCGCACATCGGTAGGGATGTGCCCGCGTCAACGTCGGGCGAGGATAACTGCAGGAGATCCAAACGACCATCTTGCTCATGGTTGTCAGGTCGTGCAGTCGTAAGAGAGCCCCGCCAGTCATCGTCTGTCTTATTTCGCGCGCGTCGCATGCAGACGATGCGCCGAATTGCCGTAGGTATGGCGGCTGATCAAGCAATGGCTTGAGGTGACCACCGGGCTTTTGATAGGGATTGTTGATGCCGGCACCGATTGATTCAGGTGCTAACGCAACACTGACCCACCTCCAATCGGCACAAATCCAGCACAGACAGTAGTGCTGGTTTCAGGCTGTTTTCCGAGTGATTTATGGCAGCGACAGCTAATTCTGCTGTCACGCAGAGACAAGCCATGCCTCCCGATCCGGGCATACGATCACCTCCAAGCGAGCACACTTAAAAAAACGCTCGGCGTCGTGAACTTACCTTCCTGCCTCCAATAATTAAAATGGTGAAGTATGTCTTCGAAAAGCCGGATCACCTTGACTTACAAGAAGCCGGATGAACAGAAGGTTCGCTCCTTCAAGGTTCAGTTCGGCGCTGTTAATATTTTCCTCGGATTAGCGCTGGCTGTAGTGGATCACAGTGCTTCGGCTGCAACGATTTATAAAGACGACAACACGAAGCTTGACTTCACGGTACAGGCGATCTACGGGGCGTTTCACAGCAGTGAATCCTATAATCAGGGCGGTCCTATCAAGTCTGGTGCCGCCGGTTGGCAAGAAGGGGTACTCAGGGCTGGGTTTAAAGGCCAGACGCTATTGCCTGGGTTATATGACAGTTCGCTCTACGGAGAAACCACTTGGGTGGCTAGCGGTACCTGGGATGGTGGCGATGCTGCGGGATACACGGACGGCTCCGAGCGACGGGCATCAATCGATCGGGCTTATATCGGCTGGCGCTCGGGTAATCTGATGCATGACTGGGGAAAAGACTTTGTCGATCTATCTGTGGGCAGCCAGAAAATTCAGATAGGTGATGGATTCATCATCAACGGGGATGGCTTAAGTGTCGGCAACAATATTGCCGATGGTCAATTGGATAGAGGTGGCGCCTATTACCTCACCCCGCGCAATGCTTTTCATAATACGGTGAAGCTGCACCTTGGGGCGCAGGATCTATGGCGTGGCGATTTGATTTGGCTGAAATCGGATAATGAGATCAAAGCCAAACCAGAACTCGGGATTGCGGTACTGGAAAGGGGAGATGAGCATGCTACGTTCGGCCTCACTTATATAAAGGGTTTGGGGGTTGACGAAAGCTTGGCGAACAGTTTCAGCGCCCAGAGGGATGGTCTTGAAGTTGTCAGCCTTCGTGGGCAAGGTGACTTCGGTATCAAGGACCTGTTTTTATCGTTCGAATATGCCCATGAGGACAAGTCACAGGGGCAGGAACATGCCTGGTACGCGGAAGGCGCGTGGACCTTCTCCCAGTTACCATGGACGCCTCGCTTGGGCTATCGCTACAGTCGTTACTCCGAAGACTACGACCCCCTCTTCAGTGGTTACAGTCGTGGTTACGGCACTTGGTTTCAAGGCGAAGTCGCCTCTAACTACTCAGGGCCATTTCAGCGAAATGCTGGCATTCATATGGCGGAGCTCCAATTGCATCCGACCGCCAATCTGACCTTGGGCGCATTGGCTTACTCGTTTAGAAGTCTGGACAAAAGACAAGGCGACCTGGACGCCAGTGAAGTGGATGCATACCTGGATTGGTCGGTGGGAGAGAACTGGGTTATCAGTCCCTTGGTGGGGCTCTATAAACCTAAGAAAAGTGCAGAACAAGGCGGCTCCCAACTGGGGAACGATAATCTTAACGTCTACAGCCAGTTAGTCGTGGCTTTTCACTTCTAAAAAATGACAGAAAAGGTTCTGAAGAAATGAAAAAAAACTTGAACTGGCTCGCCTCTAGTGCCTTGCTCGTTGTGGCGTGTCTTGTCCCCCAGGCCTTCGCAGCCTCAGCGAAACCCAATATTTTGTTAATTGTTGCCGATGACTTGGGGTATTCAGATCTAGGAGCATTTGGCGGGGAAATTGACACCCCGAATCTGGATGAACTGAGTAAGCACGGTACCTTGCTTCAATCGCTTTACGTTGCCCCCACCTGTTCGCCGACCCGCTCCATGTTGATGTCGGGGACCGACAATCATCTCGCAGGTGTCGGTAATATGGCGGAAATGATGACGCCTCACCTCACACCTGAGCAGATGGGCAAGCCTGGCTACGAGGGTTATCTAAACCAGCGCGTAGCGGCCCTGCCAGAGTTGATGAAGGATGCTGGCTACCAGACCTTCATGGTCGGAAAATGGCACTTGGGTGGCGCTGATGGACTGCGTCCACAGCAGCGTGGGTTCGATAAGTCATATGTCCTTATGGGGGGTGGGGCCGCTCATTTTAAGCAAACGGCACCTATGCAAATAGCGTCAGACGCCCCGGAACCCGTCTACAGGGAGAATGACATCAAGGTAGAGTTGCCAGCGGACTTTTACTCGTCGACCAACTTTACGAACAAGTTGATTGAGTACGTCGATGCTGGCCTGGGAGAAAAAAAGCCCTTCTTTGCCTATGCGGCCTACACCGCCGCGCATTTACCTTCCCAGGCTCCCGACGCCTATCTGCGGAAATATCGGGGACGTTATGACCAAGGTTACGAAGTGACCGCGGCACGCAGAATCGAAAAACTCAAATCTCTTGGCCTGGTCGACGCAAAAGCTACACCAGTTCCGATGCCCAAGGGGGTAAAGCCATGGTCTGCACTCAGTGTCGAAGAGAAAGAATACTCGGCACGGACAATGGAAGCCTACGCAGCAATGGTCGATGCTTTTGACCATGAGATCGGCAGACTTATCAATCACCTCAAGGACAAAGGGCTTTATGACAACACCTTGATCGTGTTCTTGTCCGATAATGGACCAGAAGGTAATGATTGGAGCAAAGATGTTGAAAATGATCAATGGATCCCCAAACACTTTGACGTCTCGTTAAACAATATTGGACGTCCAAACTCTTTCGCTTATGAGGGACCCGCCTGGGGGCAAGTCAGCGCCCAACCATTCAGAATGTTCAAGGCCTATACCAATGAAGGGGGTGTTCGTTCTGCATCGTTCATGCGTCTTCCATTCAATGACAACCCTCAACGCACCGACGCCGTGGTGACTGCCATGGACGTCATGCCAACGATACTTGATGTGGCAGGTATCAAACATCCCGGTACGCAATACCAAGGCAAAACCGTTGAGCCGATGAAGGGGGCGAGTGCTTTATCCATGCTCCAAGGTAAAAGCCACGCAGTGCATGATTCCACCTATACCGTCGGCATTGAATTGATGGGGCGTAATGCTATCCGCAAGGGCAACTGGAAAATCGTTTACTCCTTTGATGATGGCAAGGGTACTTGGGCGCTGTACGACCTGGCGACCGACCGCGGTGAGTTACACGATCTTTCCAGTAAGCACCCAGACAAGTTGAATGAGCTGCTGACTGAGTGGGCGCAGTATGTGCGGCAGAACAATGTCATCAGTACGGGGCGTGATACAACCTACCCACGTCGTGACTATTGATACAGAGGGCCTCCCACGTGGAGAGGCCCCATTGATGAGTTATGAAAATGAATGACTACAGGCGTGCTCTGATAGCCGGGGTATTATTGAGCGTGATGGTGACCATTGATGATGTCAGTGCCGAACCTGTTTATTCATCTTTGGGAGACGTATCATCTTGCAAGCAGTATTCAGGCTTACCGCCCAAGGATGTGCCTATAGAACAGGTATGGGTGCCGGGGGGCACCTTTACTATGGGTTCCAATACGCACTATCCCGAAGAAGCGCAAGAGCGGAACGTTACGGTGGATGGGTTTTGGATTGATCGGCATGAAGTGACGAATGCGCAATTCCGAGCGTTCGTTGAGGCGACGGGATACAAGACACTGGCTGAGCGGGGGTTAGACCCTAAAGTATTTCCCGGTTTGCCCGATCAGATGTACCGTCCTGGATCAACAGTGTTCGAACCCCCTCGCGATCTGCAGGTCATCAACCTTCAGTGGTGGCACTTTATAGAAGGAGCGGATTGGCAACATCCTAGCGGTCCAGGCAGCTCCATCGACAACATGGATAATCATCCCGTTGTACAAATAGCCTTTGAAGATGCTCAGGCTTACGCGAAGTGGATGAACCGTGCATTACCGACCGAAGCTCAATTTGAGTACGCGGCTAAAGGTGCAAGCAGTACAACCTACCCCTGGGGCAAGAGTCTTCATTTGGACGGGAAGGAGATGGCCAATACCTGGACCGGCGTGTTTCCATTTCAGAATACCGCCACTGATGGTTTCATCGCGACAGCGCCTGTTGGCTGTTTTCCTCAGAATGCCTACCATCTTTTTGATATGGTGGGTAATGTTTGGGAGTGGGTAATGGATGACTGGACGCCTTATCACTCCATCGAGGAAGAGCCTCATCCAGAAATTGATCTTGAGGATTCACTCAGCGTCCAAGCGCGAACGCTTCTGCTGGGTACAATCAAAGGGGGATCCTTTCTTTGTTCACCCTCGTACTGCAAACGCTACCGTCCGAGTGCGCGACATGCTCAGGATCGAACCATGGGAACTAACCATATTGGCTTTCGCACGGTGAGCCTTCCTTGAAGACCTGAACGTGATTTGTTGAATGGTTTAGTTGACTTAATTAATGCCAGGGTTCGCAATCTTAGTTGCAGTCAGCTAGGGCCCAATGAACCCGTTAGAGGCGAGCCATTGATGGCAAGCACAGCGTTCGCGGCTGAGTAGGTAATTGGCGTAAATTACCTCGTGTTTCACCTCCATGCCTCGCAACTGCCCCCCAACTGTGGTCTCCAGGCGATTTCGAAGTCATGAATTTCAGTTATTCGGTATTCGTTTTGGAGCCGACGGCAATTGCGCCCCACGTTGAGCAAAATACTGTGCGGGCGTGCTCCCCAGGGCCTTTTTGAACATTGTGATAAAGGCGTTGACCGAGTTGTAGCCCAGCTCGGTTGCAACGTTCTGCACCTTCGCACCACTGGCCAATTCTCGCAGTGCAACAACAAGGTGCAACTGTTGCCGCCAGCGTCCAAACGTAAGGCCCGTCTCACGAATCATCAATCGAGACAGCGACCTGTCGCTCATCGCCACGCGTTTGGCCCATTCGGCTGACGTAGTGCGGTCGGAAGGGTCGAGCGTCAGTGCATCTGCTATCGCATGAATCTTTGGATGGCTGGAGATGGGTAGGTTGAAGCGCTCACGCGGCATTTCGACCAATTCGTCGAGGATCACTCTCGCAAGCCTGGCGGTATGGCCAACTGAAGGATAATCGGCAGGCTCCTGTGCTAGCCGGTCAATCATTTCCCGGATCATTGGGGAGATGGACAGCGTGCAGCAACCCTCGGGTAGCTTCGCCGCTCCGGGGTTCACGAAAAGATAATTGAGCCGAGCATTCGCTGTCGCCCGTGCGCTATGCGGCACGCCGCCCGGAATCCAGACGCCGCAGTAGGGCGGTACGATCCAGATCTCGTTGTCCGCAGTACAAGTGACCGCCCCGTGCAGCGCGAGGATCAGTTGGCCCTTGCGATGCACATGTGTCGGCACTTCCGCTTGGTGATCTGCAAAGTCGAGCTGCCGGGCCACCGCCGGCCGGTCCGTGAGGTCAGGGTCGAAGACGGAAACGGCTGATCGCGTGAGCGGCATACAATTGGCAGTTTTTAGGGATATTTTGGAAGAATACTGAATTTATTTGCGTTTGCAACGCCGCAATAATAGTTCGCATGAACATACTATCCGCTGTGAACAAACCACCAGGGAGCGCCGGCGTCGGCATAGCGCACGTGATGGTGTCCCTCCTGCAAACCCCTGCAATGAGGGCCGACGTGGATGCGTTGCTGTTTTCGGCGAAGAGCTTTGCCGCAGCGATGTTGGCCTACTATGTTTCGCTGCGTATAGGACTTGCCAATCCTTACTGGGCAATAGTGACCGTCTACATTGTCTCGCAAACCTCTGCTGGGGCGTCGCTCAGTCGCGGTGTCTATCGCTTCGTGGGAACCCTCGTCGGGGCGGCGGCAACGGTGGCAATCATTCCGAATTTCGTGAATGACCCTATCGTATGCAGCGTGGTGCTCGCCTGCTGGATCGGCCTGTGTCTTTATTTCTCGCTGCTTGATCGCACGCCAAGGGCCTATGCTTTCGTCCTTGCTGGTTATACCGCGAGCCTGATCGGATTTCCCAGCGTCCTCGATCCAGGCGCGGTGTTTGATACAGCCTCCGTGCGGGTCCAGGAAATCTCCATCGGAATACTGTGTGCCGTTCTAGTGCATCGCTACATCCTGCCCAAACGTATGACGGGTCAGTTCATCAGCAAGCTGTTGGCAGCGCTGCGGGACGCCCGTCGGCTGGCAACTGACGCCTTGAAGGGAACGCTGAGCGAGAATCGTTGCGACTGGACCCAGCTCGCGGCGGATCTTCTTGCCCTTCAGGGGCTTGCATCGCACCTGCCCTATGAACCGGCCCCTGCGCCGCGGCACGAGTCGGTACAACTGATCCATGACCGGCTGGCGCGATTGCTTGCGCTCGCTGCGGAGATTGAGGACCGGATCCATTCCCTGGGTATGGGAGGCTACAACTCGCCCGATGAACTGGTCGCTTTGCTCGATGATATCGCGACGTGGATTCCAGCTGTCGAGGCGGCAGACCGGGAGGACGTCGCAATGTGTTTAATCGCCCGCGCGCGGGCGATCAACAAACGTTGCGGTGTAGGCGCCGCAACGTCTGGCGCCAGGCTCGCCGCTAATCTCGCCGGTTATCTTGGCGAAATGATCGGCCTGCTCCAAGACTGCGACAACCTGGGGCGCCACATCGTGACTGCCGAGCAATCACACGAGGCGACAGTGCTTCATTGGCCCAAGTCCGCGAAGGGCTACATCTATCACCGCGATCGCTGGATGGCGGGCCGGGCCGCGTTGGGTGCCATCGTCGGCATCCTGATCAGTTGCGCTTTCTGGATCTGGTCGGCCTGGCCCGAGGGCGGGACGGCCGTATCCATTTTCGGCGTATGTTGCACGCTGTTCGGGAATGTCGATGAGCCAGTCCCTAACGTCATCAAATATATGCTCGGCTCGATCTATGGGGCGGTCATCAGCTTTGCCTACAGCTTCGTCATTCTTCCTCAGGTCACGGACTTCGTTCTCCTTGTTATGGTGCTGGCACCGGCGTTCCTGTTCGCGGGGTCCCTGCAAGCGCGTCCGCCGACGACGCTCATGGCGCTCGGTATCACCCTGACCATTCCGATCCTTTCGGGGCTGCGCGCCACCTACGCCGGCGACTTCGCGGCATCCCTCAATACCGTTGTTGCACTCTTCGCGGCGGTCGGATTCGGGGCGGTCAGCATGACCTTGTTCCAGAGCGTCCCGGTCGACGCGGCGATCAGTCGGCTGCTTCGATTGAGTCGCAGGGGCGTCAGCCGTCGAGCGCTGGGTGATGTACCCGATGACCGGTATTGGACGAACCTTTTGATCGATCGCACGGCGCTGCTGCTACCAAGGCTACGGGTGTCCAACAAAGGCTATCCAGATGTTCTCGACGATACCCTGCACCATCTGCGTGTCGGCCACGCTGTTGGATCGCTGCGCAAGATGATCCCGCAGGTCGACGGCGACATTGCCGAAAAACTGGGTGAAATGCTTTTCGCGATCGCGGCACGCTTCAGCGCCAGAGACCTTAAGGATCATGTTGACCCGATCGGTTTTGACCAGCGTATCGAGACCTTGCAGGTGATGATCGCTGACAGCTCGATCAACGACCGCTCGCGGATCGCCGAGCTGCTCATGGACCTTGGTTTTGCACTAGGTCCCCGTCATACGGCGAGCGCGCCTCATGATCGTTGATCTCGACGTCGGTGGCGTCCTCATCCCCGGTTTACTGGCGCTGGTATTCGTCGCTATTTTTGCCACCGTCGCGATGATCCGCGTTCTCTGCGTGGTGGGCATCTACCGCCTATTCGCTCGCCGGCCGCTCGTCGAACTCGCCATTTTCGCGCTCATCTACGGTCTGCTCGTGCAGCACCTGCCATCAATCGGACGCTAATCTTGAAGCCAGTTCTATCCTTGCTCAGCCGCTATGCCCTGACTCTTTGCCTCGTTGCTGGCGCCACGCTCATTGCGCTGGGGGCGTGGAACCATCACGAGCGAACGCCCTGGACTCGCGACGGGCGAGTGAGCGCGGATGTCGTGCAAATCGCACCGGAAGTCTCCGGCACTGTCAGTGCCGTCCCGATTGTTGATAACCAGTATGTTCATCGGGGTGACGTTCTGTATGTGATCGACCCGCAGCGGTACCGGCTCGCCTTGGCGGCGGCCGAAGCCGACGTCGAAGCCAAGCGTCAGGATAGGCTCGTTCGCCAAGCGGCGGCGCGGCGGCGCGGCCAACTCCGCGATATCGTGTCCCAAGAAGATGTTCAGCAAACAGGAGGCGCGGCCGCAGTGGCGGGCGCCACCTATCAAGCAGCGCTAGCGGCTCTGGACCTCGCCAAACTCAATCTCGCCCGCTCTACGATCCGCTCGCCGGTCGATGGCTATGTCACTAATCTGAGGTTGCGCCCGGGTGACTATGCGACGGCCGGTTCGGCAACGGTTGCTGTCCTCGACGCGGCGAGTTTCTGGGTTACTGGTTATTTCGAGGAGACGAAGATCCGGCAGATCCGCGTCGGCAAGCCGGCGCGGATCATGCTGATGGGCTTTGCTCAGCCTGTGTCGGGGCATGTCGAAAGCATCGGACGGGGTATCGAGAACAGTAACGATTCGCCTGGTCATCTCGGCCTGCCAAATGTGGCGGCGACATTTAGCTGGGTGCGTCTTGCGCAGCGGATCCCGGTTCGCATCCATATCGATAGAGTGCCAGCAGGCGTTGAATTGGCCGCAGGCATGACAGCGAGTGTTGAGATCATCCCGTCAGCTCGGCATCCAGTGTCGATTCCTTCGCAGGCCTCAAGGCAGCTTGACTGATCCCTGACATCAAGAGAGAAACGTTGTGCGGATTGCGGAAGTTTCTGTACATCTACATCAGCAAGACACAAATCCAATCCGACCCGCCGCACCTCCTTACCGTAAAGCTGCATTGAGCATTCGAGATCAGCAGTGCCTGATGCAGGTCGCACCGATCAAGGTGAGCGGTGGGGCCGGCCGATAGTGTTTCAGAAACTTCGGCCCGCGCCGACTCAGGTGGTGTCGGCTACAGTTCCTTGTAACCACAGGAATGTATCACGACCGCCACGGAATATTGATCATGACGAAACGCCCTCCGTTCCAATCGCTTGGCTGCGCCGAATGCCGCAACCACGAGGCGTTGGGGTTTGATTTCACTATGGCCTTCCAGCCTATTTTCAACGTCCGGACACACGCTGCGTTTGCTTATGAGGCATTGGTCAGAGGCGTCAATGGCGAATCGGCTGGCCACATCCTGGGGCTCGTGAACGACAGCAACCGCTACCGATTCGACCAGGCCTGCCGGGTGAAAGCCATCGAGGAAGCCGCAAGGCTGGGCCTGTTGGAGATTCCCGATTGCTTGCTGAGCATCAATTTCCTGCCCAACGCCGTATACCGGCCGGAGACATGTATCCGGGCCACCCTGGAAGCAGCACGCCTGACCCATTTTCCGCCAGAGAGGCTCATGTTCGAAGTGACCGAAGGCGAGAAGGTGGTAGACCCTGAGCACCTCAAGTCGATTTTCGTGGAGTACGAGCGCCAAGGTTTCATGACCGCCGTCGACGATTTTGGCGCGGGCTATTCGGGCCTTAACCTGCTGGCCATGTTCCAACCGCAGGTGCTGAAGATTGACATGGCACTGACCCGAGGCATCGATCAAGATTCGGTCAAACAAGCGATCGTCGAAGGCATCATCCTGGTCGCCAGGCGCTTGGATATCCTGGTCATCGCCGAAGGTGTCGAGACGCGTGAAGAAAGCTCGACGCTTCTAGGCATGGGGATCGAGCTCATGCAGGGATATTTGTATGCAAGGCCCGAGGTCGGTCATCTCCCGGCTGGATGCTTTGACTTGGGTTGATGTGTGCAGCGGATCCGGGATGTCCTGGGGCCGCTGGTCATCGACATGCTCTCGACGGGGGCTCCCGTGGTTCTCGATTTTCCTGCCAACACTCCAGCAGATCGTCATTGGCTACGCAGCCTGGCTGACGCTGCGAAAGTCCCTCACCGTGTTCACTACGTTGAGGTGGACGACGACACCTGCCGTCGCAGGCTGCACCGCAGGAATGCCCGTGCCGAGCATGACTTCGCAGCCACTGATGCTGAATTCGACCTGATCACGAGCTACTTTCGTGCACCCGACCAAGCGGAAGGGCTGGATGTTGTCATACACCGAGTTTGATCTGTTGAACATGTCGGGGCATTAAAGGTGGGTTTGCAGCTCGCGAAATACAGGGCATCGAATCCATAGGTTCGCTGCGGCAGGCGTGCTTCACGATGCCATCCACTTATCCAAGAAATCCGTGAGTATGTCTGTGGATAACCGAGCAGATGCCCGATAGGCAGGGCGTTTTAACGGGCGCTCAAAAAATGTACAGGCAGGTTGGCATCACCCTTCTGCCATAGGTCATTCAATCCTGCTAAACGTGAACTGCGCTGTGAGGCACTCAGTTGGCTGAAATCCCTCCATGGCCGCGCGCGAAGCGGGCACGTTGAGACTATGCTCATTGCCACTGCAGGCAATGTACTGTTTTCACTGGTCACCCACTAAGGAAAGGAGTCTGTATGTGTCTGATTATTCGTGCCTGGTTCTATTATCTGAATGGTCGAATGCGCAGTCTGGTAACGCGTGTCCATCGGCGTATTTCGAACACTCACCAAATCTTCTGGCGCTTGGCCGGCTGCGTGACTGGGCTGGCGCTGGTTGCTGTCAATCCAGCCCACGCCGCCGACGGTGGTATCGCCGGCGGCCCTACCGCGAGCTATAGCATTGCCTTCAGCAACTCCTACGCGGGCAGCGATTTCCGCAAGGTGATGGTGCGCAACTGGCAGGAGATTGCGGTCCAGGCGCAAAAGGATGGCTTGATCCGCGAGGCTCCGGTGGTCAGTGCCAATAACTCGGCCTCGGAACAAGCGGCCCATATCCAGGACATGATCGTCAAGGGTGCCAACGCCATCGTCATCCTGGCCGCGTCCGACACGGCCCTCAACGGCGTGATCCGCGATGCTTGCAACGCTGGCATCGTGGTAGTGGTCATGGCCAGCCTGGTCACCGAACCTTGCGTCTATACCGTGGACTATAACTGGTCCGCCATGGGGCGCGTGGAAATGGACTATATCGCCGGGCGCCTCAAGGGGAACGGAACGCTGCTGGAGATTCGCGGCATTGCCGGCGATGCCACCGATAAAAACATCAGCGACGGCATCCGCAAGGCCGCTAGCGACTATCCGGGCCTGAAGTTCGCCAAGACGGTATACGGGAACTGGACAGCTTCTGTCGCACGCAAGGAGGTGGCGTTGGCGCTGCCGTCGCTGCCCAGCATTGATGCCGTCGCGACTCAGGGGGGCGACGGTTATGGCGCGGCCATGGCCTTCAAGGCGGCGGGACGCCCTCTGCCAATCATCGTGATGGGGAACCGTCAGGACGAACTCGCCCTGTGGAAACAGGAGCGCGATGCCAATGGCTACGAGACCGTCTCTGTCTCCGCTTCCCCGAGCGTCTCCCAGGTGGGTTTCTGGGTGGCCCAGCAGATTCTGGCGGGCAAGCAGGTGCCGAAGTTCGTCGAAGTGCCGCTGGTGCGTATCGATGGGAAAGACCTGGACGCCTGGCTCGCCACGATGCCGGTGGGCGGCGCCGCCAATCCTTCCTATGACCAGGCTTCCGTTGCGGCGATGATTGACGCGGCCATCAGCAATACGGCGCCGCCGACGCCTTTGCCGGAGGTGACGAAGCAGTAGTGACAGGCGTGGAGCGGGGAGGCGAGGCGCCATGTTGACATTCAAATCCTCCACGGACAGGCCCATTGCCGTCAGGATTGGCCTGGCGGTCGCCGCGCTGGTGTTCCTGATGCTGGTGGTATCGCTCGTGAACCTCTATGGCCTGCGAGGCATGGTGCGTGCGGTGGATTCCGCCAGCCATTCCGCGGAAATTCTGGCCTCGGTCAACGGGGCCACCGGGCGGGTGGAAAACTTCATCGCCACCCGCGACCAGGAAAGCCTGTCCCAGGCCGAAGGTATGGTGGCGACGGCGATCGCCGGCCTCACCGCCATTCCGGTGGCAGAGGCGCAATCGCTCAAGGGCAGTCTGGAAAGGCTCGCCGCGGCAATCGCCGCCTTGCGGGGGGCGACCCTGACCATGGATGGCGAAACGGAGAACATGACAGCCCACTACGGGCGGATGCGAGAGGCGACGATCCTCGTCGAACAGGGCATCGCTGATGGGATGAAGGGGCTTGAGTCCCGCACCGCTGCGCACGAGGCGCGGGTGAGCAACATCGAAAGCGCCCATCGCATCCTGGATATCCTGCGCAACGGCGAACGGATCATCACCGCCAACGTGGCCAGGATGCTGGTGACCGGTGACGGGACGGCTGCCACCGCGGCACGGAACGCCAGCGCGGCACTCCGGCCCGTGGTCGAACAATTGCGCGAGTTGATGGGGGCACCGCAGGAGAGAGAGGCCCTGGACCAGTTGGCCACGGCGCTCGACGCTGCCGGCGTGGCGGTCGAGCATCTTGGCGAAGCACCCAAGCTCCGGGGAGGCGAGGCTTTGCGGTATCTCGCCGCCGTCGGGGATACGGTCGAGCGCCTCGAGACAATGTTGGAGGAAGTGCAAGGGCATGTTGACCATGACGCCAGCGACATTCAGGCAGCAACCGGTTTACTGCGAAATGCCGCCGCGTTGTCCAAGCGTTTCGCCGAGCGTGTGGCCACCCTGGAGGCGCAGACCTTGTCGTTTCGCCTGTCACCGTCGGCCGAGGTCGCTGGCTCTGTCGGCCTCATCCTGGACGAGCTCTCCCGGCTCGCTCGGGTTCTCCCTGCGTCTGTGGGGTTGCAAGCCAAGACGGCGCCCTTGACAGTCAGCGAACAGA
The DNA here is from genome assembly GCF_900103575.1 of Pseudomonas sp. NFACC51. Lineage (NCBI taxonomy): Bacteria > Pseudomonadati > Pseudomonadota > Gammaproteobacteria > Pseudomonadales > Pseudomonadaceae > Pseudomonas > Pseudomonas sp. NFACC51. Next base: position 407,193 of record NZ_FMXH01000001.1, read on the forward strand.
TCGCCGGCTACCGGGCGGCGTTCGCCAGGTTCCATCAGGCGAGCAACGCCTTGGGCGACGCGCGCGACCAGGTTCGCAACGAGGCACGCAGCGCCGGACTGTTAGTAGCGCGCTTCGCTGGTCAAGCGCGCTCCGACGCCTTGGTCCACAATGATCGCGGCATGCTTGCGACGATCGTTGCGGGTACCGTCGCCATCCTGCTGGCCGGCGCCATCGCCTGGAGCACATCGCGATTTGTCGCGCAGCCCATCGTGGCCCTGGCCTCGGTCATGCGCCGGCTTGCGGCTGGCGACCTGAACGCCGAGATCGCCAGCGCCGAACGCGGCGACGAGATTGGCATCATGACCCGCGCCGTACGGGTGTTCCAGGAGAATGCCCTGCGCATCCGGGTGTTGGAGGCCGAGGCCGAAGCCGAACGACAGCAAGTCCAGGCCTCTTTGGAGAGAATGGTCGCTGAACGGACCGACGCGCTGCACCACCAGACCGAGGTGCTGGAGGCGCAGGCCATCGAACTCATTCAGGCGCGCAACCAGGCCGAGACGGCTAACCAGGCAAAGAGCGATTTCGTGGCCACGGTCAGCCACGAACTGCGCACCCCCCTGACCCTCATTCTCGCTCCGTTGGAGCAACTCAGGGCGGCGACCACCCCGCCGGCGGACTGGCATGTGCAAGTCGACCGCGCCCAACGCAACGCGCTGCGCTTGATGAACCGAGTGAACGACATCCTCGATTTCTCCAAGGCCGAAGCGGGCAAGTTCGAGTTGTGTCCGATGCCCGTGGACTTGAACAAGACAGTGGGTGTGCTGGCCGAGGATGCCGCCATGGTGGCTGAGGGCAAAGGCTGCACCTTGACCTGCAGCATTGATCCCGCGCTCGGCACGGTGTTCCTGGACCCACGGCACTTCGAGAAGATTCTCCTCAACCTGGTGAGCAATGCCATCAAGTTCACGCCCGCTGGCGGCACCGTGCACGTGGCAGTGACCGCGATTGATGGCGAGCGATTCGAGCTCGCGGTGCAAGACTCGGGGATTGGCATTGCGCCTGACAAACTGCCGTTGCTGTTCCAGCGTTTTTCCCAGATCGACAATTCCGCCACGCGCCATTACAGCGGCACCGGCATCGGTCTGGCCCTGGTCAAGGATCTGGTCAAATTGATGGGGGGCGAAGTCGGCGTCAATAGCGAGCCCGGACGGGGTTCGTGCTTCTTTGTTCGACTTCCGCTGGGGGCCGAGCAAGACACTGTACCGGGCGAAACCAGCCATATGCACGAGCGATCGTCACTGAACACAGCAAGCACAACCGAGCAGCGCCACCTGCATTTCGACGACGGCCGCCATGGCAGTCGCAATGACCGGGCGCCGATGGAAGACGCGGTCGAGCAGCACTCGGAACACGCCTTGCGATCCAAAGTGCTCGTGGTAGACGACAGCCCGGAAATGCTTAGCTATCTGCGCGAGCTGTTGTGCGACGACTACAGCGTCGCCACCGCAACTGATGGAGAGCAGGCCTGGGCACTCCTGCAGCGTCGGCCCATCGATGTCGTCGTCTCGGATGTGATGATGCCGAAGCTCGACGGCTTTGGCTTGACGGCCAGAATCAAGGCCAGCGCCGGTTTCGCCCATTTGCCCGTGATCCTGGTGACCGCTCGCGGCGGTAGCGAGGCTTGCGTCTCCGGGCTGGAGAGTGGCGCCGATGACTATATCGCCAAACCCTTCTCGCCGTTGGAGCTCAAGGCTCGCGTACGCGCGGCGCTACGCATGGGCCAGGTGCAAACCGAACTGAATGCTAAATCTCGTCAGGCGGGCATGGCCGAAATCGCCACGACTGTGCTGCACAACGTCGGCAACGTCCTCAACAGCGTGAACGTATCGGCAGAACTGGTCAGCAGCCAGATGCGCACCTCCAAAGCCCAGGGGCTGGGCAAGGTGGCTCAACTGCTGAGCGAACACGTCCATGACCTGAGCGATTTTCTCACTAGGGACCACAAAGGGAAGATGCTGCCCGACTACCTGCTCAGGTTGGCGAAAGTGGTGACGGAGGAGCAACAGGGCATCATCGAAGAACTTGGGCAACTCACCAAGGGCATTGACCACATCAAAACCATTGTCGCTGCCCAGCAGTCCTATGCCGTCGCCGTCAGTATTGTCGAGACAGTGCCGGTCGCAGAGTTAATCGACGATGCCTTGCGCATGAGTGCTGGATTACTGGCGCGCCAGGAGGTGACGATGGTCAAGAACATTGCCGACTTGCCCCTGCTGGCGCTGGATCGGCACCGGGTGCTGCTGATTCTGGTGAACCTGATCGGCAATGCCAAGCAGGCGTTGGACGGCGTGATCGATCGCAGCCCATGCGTCACGTTCAGCGTGTCCCTCGTTGACGGGGCAGTATTGCGTATCACGGTGGCCGACAACGGCAATGGGATTGCGCCTGAGCACCTGAAGCGTATTTTTACCCATGGCTTCACGACGCGCAAAGACGGTCACGGTTTTGGCCTGCACAGCTGCGCGCTGGCCGCGCAGGAAATGGGTGGCAGCTTGACCGTGCACAGCGACGGGGTTGGACAGGGCGCAACCTTTACCCTCGATATTCCTCTTGATGCTTCGCTGAGTAAGCAATGAAGAGCTGCCCAGCCTGACTGGCGCCTCAAAGGGGAATGTGGGTGGTCGACAAGACCTGGCGCAACCCCATGAACGAGCGAATCTGGCGAACCCCGGGCAGGTAAAGCAGTTGCTCCGCGTGGAGCCGGTTGAAGCTGTTGCTGTCCTTGGTTCGTATCAACATGAAGTAGTCGAACTCCCCGGTCACCACATGGCATTCCATGCAGCCGGACACTTTTTGCGCGGCCGCCTCGAATGCGGCGAAGGACTCCGGTGTGGAACGGTCCAGCACCACGCCGATCAAGACCACCATCCCCGCATCCAGCGCTTCATTGTCCAGCAGTGCGACGATGTGCTTGATCAGGCCGGCCTGCTTGAGCCGTTCGACGCGTCGCAGGCAGGCTGGCGCGCTCAGTTTGACCTTCTCTGCCAGCGCCACATTGGAGATGGAGGCATCTCGCTGCAGGGCCTTGAGAATGGCGCGGTCGGTTCGATCCAGCGGCTGCGGCGTCGAGGCTGTTTCGGTCGGCTTCTTGCGAGTGTTTATTGCGCTCATATGTATTTCTACGCAGTAAAAGTATGTTTGATGGTTTTTGCTGAAAATTATGTTTCTTTAATTGCTAATAATTTGCAATACATATTTTTCGATTTCTTCTTAGTATTGAACTCATCGAAGCCCCCGTGGAAGAGCCTGGAATGCAGCCCTTTGCTTCTCGGCCTGGCGCTTGGATATTCAATAATCGAGGAGCAGAGTCATGAACCTGAATCGTTTTAAACGTTATCCGTTGACCTTCGGTCCTTCTCCCATCACGCCCTTGAAGCGTCTCAGTGAACACCTGGGTGGCAAGGTCGAGCTGTATGCCAAGCGTGAAGATTGCAACAGTGGCCTGGCTTTCGGAGGGAACAAGACCCGCAAGCTCGAGTACCTGATTCCCGAAGCGATCGAGCAAGGCTGCGATACGCTGGTCTCCATCGGCGGCATCCAGTCGAACCAGACCCGCCAGGTCGCTGCCGTCGCTGCCCACTTGGGCATGAAGTGCGTGCTGGTGCAGGAAAACTGGGTGAACTATTCCGACGCGGTGTATGACCGGGTGGGCAACATCGAGATGTCGCGCATCATGGGGGCTGACGTTCGACTGGACGCGGCAGGTTTCGATATTGGTATCCGGCCAAGTTGGGAAAAGGCCATGAGCGATGTCGTGGAGCAGGGTGGCAAGCCGTTCCCGATCCCGGCGGGTTGTTCCGAGCATCCCTATGGCGGCCTCGGGTTCGTCGGCTTTGCCGAGGAAGTGCGCGAGCAGGAAAAACAACTGGGGTTCAAGTTCGACTACATCGTGGTCTGTTCCGTGACCGGCAGTACCCAGGCCGGCATGGTCGTCGGTTTCGCCGCGGACGGCCGTTCGAAGAAGGTGATCGGCATCGACGCTTCGGCCAAGCCAGAGAAAACCAAGGCCCAGATTCTGCGTATCGCCCGGCATACCGCGGAACTGGTGGAGTTGGGCCGCGAAATTACCGAAGAGGACGTGGTGCTCGATACGCGGTTTGCCTATCCGGAATACGGTTTGCCTAACGACGGCACGCTGGAAGCGATTCGCCTGTGCGGCAGCCTGGAAGGTGTGCTGACCGATCCGGTGTACGAAGGAAAATCCATGCACGGGATGATTGAAATGGTCCGCCGTGGCGAGTTCCCCGAAGGCTCGAAAGTGCTTTACGCGCACTTGGGCGGGGCGCCGGCGCTGAATGCCTACAGCTTCCTGTTCCGCAACGGCTGATTCACGCCATTGACCTGTAGGCGAGCGCTTGCTCACGAGGCGGTGGCTTAGTCGGCATCAATGTTGAATGTCAGGATCGCCGCTCGGAGCAAGCCGCTGCAACCCAACCGCCGGGAGTACCGCCATGCATGGGATATCGCAATCCGCAGTCTGGATCAAGGAGCCTTCGGCGGATGCCGGAGTGGTCATCGTGACCAGCGCCGCGTTACCCAAATACATGATCGACAAGCTGCACGTGACGATAGATGACTGGGACCAGGTGGCTTATCTGGCCGTCACGCAATCCGAGGCGTTGTTGGTCGACTGGTTGCGGGTCGGGTCCAGTCCGGAGCCGTCTACCGGGGACGACGCGTGTTATGCCCGCCAACTGTTGCGCTGCGTCCCACACGGCAGCTTTTTACTGGAAGTCGGTACGGTGCCTGGCCTGACCTGGCTGGGATCCGTCTGCGGCCATCCGCTGCGCGTCCTCGAACTGGGAACGATAGCCTCATCCACTGCGGCGATGGATCGACAGGTGGAAGAAGTGTTATCGGCGACCCGGAGCCTGGCCAAAAGCGTGCTGCAGGCGCGTGGCGTCATTTAACCCAGTCCTCGTCAATTCGCCAGTTGAAACCAGAAAGGCAACGCTTATGAGCCGAACCGCCGAGGGTCGTATCCATGCAATGAAGTGGATGCGCGAGCCTTCCAGTTGTACGCGTATCGTGGTCATCGTGAGCGGACTCGATAGCGACCATATCGCTTTGATCCATCAGGGGTTCAGCTGTTTTGACAATGTTGCGCTGATCCATGTCGATACGGTGAATACCGTGAATGGCAAGCTGGTTGGCGTGCAAGTGGCCAAGAGTGACTACTGTTTTGTGGTGCTCGGTGAACTGGATGAGCGCTTCTTGCACGACCTTTCCATTGATCAGCCATGCCTCTATCCGGTCGCACCGGACGAGGCGGGCGAACGCTCCGTCATTGCGGCGGTAGAACAGGTAAAACGCCTCGCCCGAGTGAGCCACTCGCGCCACCTTGAAGCGATACCCGACACCAGCAGGAGTTGCCTATGAACCTGTCCAATCCCCATGCCCAGTGGCCGGCCCGGGCTGTCGAGGATGAAGAAATGGCCGAGTGGCGTGAGGCCTTGCTGTCGGTCGCCGCCCACGGCGGCACGGGCCGGGCCAAACAGATCCTCGACATGCTGCTGGCCGTGGCAAGCACTTCGGACATCGGCTGGCGACCCAGCCATGGTACCCCTTACATCAATACCATCAGCGTTGAGCAGCAACCGGCGTTTCCCGGGGATCTGGCCATGGAGGAGCGTCTGGCATCGATCATGCGCTGGAATGCCCTGGCGATGGTTGCCCGGGCCAATCACGCCTATGGCGAATTGGGCGGACACATCGCCAGTTATGCCAGTGCGGCGGATTTGTTTGAAGTGGGCTTCAATCACTTCTTCAAGGCGCGCACCCCAACCGGCGGCGGTGATCTGGTGTTCTACCAACCTCACTCGGCGCCAGGCGTCTATGCCCGGGCGTTCCTCGAGGGACGCCTGGAAGAAAAGGATCTGCAGCACTATCGACAAGAGATCGGCGCACGCGCCAATGACGCCCGGGGGTTGTCGAGTTATCCGCATCCCTGGTTGATGCCGGACTTCTGGCAGTTCCCGACGGGCTCCATGGGGATCGGTCCGATCAGCTCGATCTACCAGGCGCGTTTCATGCGGTACCTGGAGCACCGCGGCCTGCAAAAGACCTCGGGGAGAACTGTCTGGGGCGTGTTTGGGGACGGTGAAATGGATGAGCCGGAAAGCATGTCGGCGCTGACCCTGGCGGCGCGCGAAGGGCTGGATAACCTGGTCTGGGTGGTCAACTGCAACCTCCAGCGCCTGGACGGCCCGGTGCGTGGCAACGGTCGCATCATCGACGAGCTCGAGGCGTTGTTCGGCGGTGCGGGCTGGAACGTGATCAAGCTGGTCTGGGGTTCCGACTGGGACAGGTTGTTCGCCCGGGATAAGGATGGCGCATTGGTCCGGGCCTTGTCGGCTACGGTCGATGGCCAGTTCCAGACGTTCGCGGCCAAGGATGGGCGCTTCAACCGTGAGCATTTCTTCGGCCAGGACGAAGCCCTGGCGGATTTGGCCGAAGGCCTGACCGACGAGCAGATCGACCGCCTCAAACGCGGTGGTCATGACCTGGTGAAGATCTTTGCCGCGTATCAAAGCGCAATGCTCGAGGGCAAGAAACCGACGGTCATCCTGGCCCAGACCAAGAAGGGCTTCGGCATGGGTGACGCCGGGCAGGGCAAGATGACCGTGCACCAGCAGAAGAAACTCGACAGTGAGGCGTTGATCGCGTTCCGCAACCGTTTCAACCTGCCATTGACCGATGAACAGGCCACCTCGCTGAGCTTCTTCAAGCCGAGCGACGACAGCGCGGAAATGCGTTATCTGCATGCACGGCGCCGGGCATTGGGCGGCTACATGCCTGCTCGATCTTCGGCCTGCGCGTCATTGGCCGTGCCCGACGTAAACAGCTACGCCGGGTTTGCCATCGCCGCCCAAGGCAAGGAAATGTCCACCACCATGGCCTTCGTGCGGATGCTCAGCGGCTTGCTCCGGGACAAGCAACTGGGGCCGCGCATCGTGCCGATCGTGGCGGATGAAGCGCGTACCTTCGGCATGGCCAGCCTGTTCAAGCAGATCGGCATCTACTCCAGCGTGGGGCAGCGTTACGAGCCGGAGGACATCGGTTCGATCCTCAGTTATCGGGAAGCCCTGGACGGCCAGATTCTCGAAGAGGGCATCAGCGAGGCGGGGGCGATCAGTTCCTGGGTCGCCGCCGCGACCAGCTATTCGGTGCATGGCTTGCCGATGCTGCCGTTCTACATCTACTACTCGATGTTCGGCTTCCAGCGCATCGGCGACCTGATCTGGGCGGCGGCGGATCAACGGGCTCGTGGTTTTCTGCTGGGCGCTACCGCGGGGCGGACAACCCTGGGGGGCGAAGGCTTGCAGCACCAGGACGGTAACAGTCACGTGATGGCGTCGATGGTGCCCAACTGTCGCGCCTATGATCCCGCGTTCGCGGGTGAATTCGCGGTGATCCTGGATCACGGCATGCGCCAGATGCTGGAGCGCCAGGTCGACGAGTTTTACTACGTCACCTTGATGAACGAGAACTACCCGCAGCCCAACCTTCCTGAAGGTGTCGAACAGGCCATTATCCAGGGCATGTATCTGTTTGCCCGGCATGAAGTCGAGGATGCGCGTGGGCGTGTTCAGTTATTGGGTTCCGGCGCCATCCTGCGCGAAGTGATTGCCGCCGCCGAGTTGCTGGCGAGCGATTGGGGTATCGACAGTCAGGTCTGGAGCGTGACCAGCTTCACCGAGTTGGCCCGGGATGCGCGTGAAGTGGAGCGCTGGAATCGCCTGCACCCCGGACAACCTGCCAAATGCAGTCATGTTCAGGAATGCCTCCACGACTCGACGCCGATCATTGCCTGTACCGATTACGTGCGCGCCTTGCCCCAGTTGATCGCCAGTTATCTCGATGGCCATTACACCGTACTCGGCACCGACGGGTTTGGCCGCAGCGATACCCGCAGCCAACTGCGCAGGTTCTTCGAAGTGGACCGCCACCAGATCGTCCTGAGTGCGCTGACCTCGCTGGTGCATGAGGGGCGTCTGGACGCCAGTGTCTGTGCCGAGGCTATTGAACGCTACGCCATTGACGTTGACGCAGTGGCCCCATGGGACGCTTGAAACCGGGCCATCAACCGCTTTCACCGACAGCCAGGATGGTCGCCACCAATGCTTGGGCGCGAGGCACCAGCGTGTCCAGCTCCAGGTATTCACGATCGGTGTGGACCTTGCCCCCCACCGGCCCGAGGCCACACAGGGTTGGGATGCCCAGGCTGGCGGTGAATCCGGAGTCGGCACAACCGCCGGTGAACTCGCCTTCGACGCTGAAACCCAGCGCCAGGGCTTTTTGTTGGTAGATGTGCAGCAATCGTTCGCTGTAACGGGCCTCCATCGGCAGAAAGGTGGTCGCTTCCTTGAGGATGGCGTGGGTGCCGATCAGTTCTTCTTCGGCGACGATGGCCAGGATTGCGGTAAGGATTTGATCCCAGTGCTTGAGTTCGATGAAGCGCACGTCCAGCCGCGCGCAGGCGCTAGGCGCGACGGTGTTGCTGGACGTGCCTCCGGATATCAGGCCAACGTTAGTGGTGATGCCTGCCGAGTAATCGGTCAAGGCATGGAGCTTGACGATCTTGCGTGCCAGGGCCTCGATGGCGCTGGCGCCGTCGGCATGATTGACCCCGGCATGCGCCGCGCGCCCGCTGACTTCGATGATCAGCGTGGCGCCGCCTTTGCGGGCGCTGACCACGTTGCCGCTGGCTCGACCGGGTTCGGTATTGAGCACGGCGCGGGCGGCACGGGCGGCGTGTTCGATATGGGTTCTGGCGCTGCCGGAGCCGATTTCTTCGTCACCGGTGTACAGGACCTGCACCGGATAGGGCAACGCTCCGGCACGCTTGAGAGCCTTGAGCGCGAAGCAATTGAGCACCAGACCGCCTTTCATGTCGGCGACGCCGGGGCCAAAGGCGAGGTTGCCATCGCGGCTGTAGCCACGCGTCGTGGTGGTGCCTTTGGGGAACACCGTGTCGCGATGGCCCAGCAATAGCACTGGCTTGCCAGGTTCGCCTGGCACTTCGGCGAGCATCACGTCGCCAAAACCCTCCACCGGCATGCGCTTGAGCAGGATGCCGTCGGCTTCCAGTTCAGCCGCGAGCAGCGCCCCCACCGCGTCGACGCCGGCCTTGTCATAGCTGTTGGAATCGGTGTCGACGATACGCTGCAGCAGCGCTTCCATGGCTGGGCGCTGGTCAGCCAGCCAGTCCAGCGCCTGCTGTGCAGTGGCACTCATTGCGCCTGCTCCCGCAACTGATGTTCCTGGGTCAGGCGTGCTGCGTCGTTGCCCAAGTCCCAGAACAGCCCGGCCATGATTTGCAGGCTTTCCTTGACCACCGGTGCCAGCAAGTGCTCGTTCGGCGCATGTTGCGAGCAGGCCGGGTACGAGTGTGGCACCCACAAGGTTGGCAGGCCGAGCACGTCGGCGAACACATCGTTGGGCAGCGAGCCACCGAGGTTTGGCAGCAGTGCAGGTTTTTTGCCGGTGGTCTGTGCCAAGGAGCTGAGCGCCCAATTGACCCATGGGCTTTGCGGGTCCAGCCGAGTGGCATGCATCACGTCGATGCGGCTTTGCTTGACCTCGACATTGCTGAAACCATGGGCATCCAGGTGGGCACGCACCGCCGGGATAAAGGTCGTGTAGTCGCTGTTCACCACGAAACGGATATGGCAGTGGGCATTGGCCTTGCCGGGGATCGCATGCACGGGGGCGTCCGGGTTGCCGGTCTTGAAGGCGATGACATCGAGGGTGTTCCAGCCGAACACTTTTTCGCTCAGGGATAGCTCCGGGTTACCCCAGTTGGCGTCGATGTCCGGATCGCCCGGTCCGCCACCGACGTCAATATCGACCAGTGCCTGGCGAACCGGCTCAGGCAGTGATTCAGGCATCAGGCCCGCCACTTTCACCCGACCGTGTTCATCGACCATGCTCGCGATGGCATTGGCCAGGATGATGCCTGGGTTGGCCAGCAATCCGCCCCAGTTGCCGGAGTGATGAGCGCCTTCGCGCAGATTGACCACCAGCTCGAAGTTGAACACTCCGCGTGAACCGAGAAAAATCGTCGGTCGTGAGGCCGCCAGGCGCGGGCCGTCCGAGGCGATGAAAACATCCGCGGCGAGCTCTTTACTATGGGCGGCACAGAATGCATTCAAGCCCGGCGAGCCTTCTTCTTCGCCCATTTCCAGCAGCAGTTTGACGTTGAAACCCAGCTTGCCGTCGCGAGCCTTGAGCGTTTGCTCCAGCGCGGTCAGGTTGATCAGGTGCTGGCCTTTGTTATCCGCCGTGCCGCGGCCGTACCAGCGATCGCCTTCGGCAATGACTTGCCACGGCGACAGGCCTTCACGCCATTGCGCGTCATAGCCGCGTACCACATCACCGTGACCATAGCTGAGCACGGTCGGCAGTTCCGGATGTTCAATGCGCGTGGCGATCATGAAGGGGCCGCGCTCTGCCACTGGGTTGTCATAGATCTTGACGCTGAAGCCCATCGCCTCGACATGCGGGGTAATGAAGTCATGGAGGTAGCGATACAACTCGGGCCGGCTGTCTGTTGCCTGGCTTTCGGTGTGCAAGGCGACGCTGCGTTCGAGCAGGTTGAAAAATGCGCCGTTATCGAATTGTTCGGTGGTGTTGCTGATGGCCAGTGAACGACTCATGAGTGGACAAGCTCCAGTGTTTGGGCGGGACTGTCGTGGAGGTGGCAACGCACGTTGCCGCCGATAATCGGATCATTGGCCGGGTAGGCCGTTTTGCAGGGAGCGAAGCAGCTCGGGCAGCGTGGATGGAAGGCGCAACCGGAGGGCGGTGACATCGGATTGGGAAAGGTGCCGTGCAGGCCGATTTCGGGAATGCCCAGGCGCGGATCGGGCGTGAGCACCGAATCCAGCAAGGCACGGGTATAAGGATGGCCGGGTTTAGCGAACAACGATTCGCGCGTACGTTCTTCGACGATGCGCCCCAGGTACATCACCGCGACCCGGTCGGCGAGGTGTTCGATGACCGCCAGGTTATGGCTGATCAGCAGATAGGTCAGGCCGAATTCGCGCTTGAGGTCTTGCAGCAGGTTGAGAATCTGTGCCTGCACCGAAACGTCCAGTGCCGAGGTGGGTTCGTCGCAGATCAACACGTCAGGGCGCATGATCAACGCTCGGGCAATGGCCACCCGTTGCCGCTGGCCGCCGGACAGTTGGCTCGGATAGCTGTCGATGACCCGTTTGGGCAGGCCGACCACATCAAGCATCGCTTCGGTCTTCTTGCGCCGTTCGGCCGGGCTGCCGATGTCATGCACGATCAGCGGCAGGGTAATGATTTCGCGCAGTGTCTTGCGTGGGTTCAGCGAGGAATACGGGTCCTGGAATATCGGCTGGATGTGCCGGGACATTGCCTTGCGATCCGTCGCTGCCAGATGTTTGCCATTGATCAGCACATCGCCGCTGGTTGGCGCCAACAGACCGAGCAATAGTTTTGCCAGGGTGCTTTTTCCGCAACCGGACTCACCTACCAGACCGAGGGTCTCGCCACGCATCAGGCGCAGGGAAACACCATCCACGGCTTTCAGGGTGGCGGTGGGTTTGAAAAAGCCCTTGTTGATCCGAAACTCGCGACGGATGTCGCACAGCTCCAAGGCAATGTCTTTTTTCATGACCGAGCCCTCTCTTGAAGGCGAATCGGCGCCGGGGCCGCGAACAGGCAGCGCGCCATGTGGCCGTCCTGTTCGATTTCGGGGATGTCTTGCGCGCAGGCCGTTATCGCCTGGGCGCAACGATTGCGGAACGCACAACCTTGCTGTTCGCCCACCAGGCTCGGTACCAGCCCTGGAATCGAACCCAGTGCCTCACCCGGTTTGGTCCGGCCAGGGATTGGGATACTGGCCAGCAGACCACGGGTGTACGGATGCTGCGGATTCTCGAACAGTTGCAGGGCCGGGGCGGTTTCGACGATTTCCCCGGCATACATCACTGCGACCCGATCGGCGATCCGTGCCACCAGCCCAAGGTCGTGGGTGATGAAAATCACCGCCAGGCCGAACTCTTTCTGAATGTCGCGGATCAAGCGCAGGATCTGCGCCTGGATGGTCACGTCCAGGGCCGTGGTGGGTTCATCGGCGATGATCAGGTCCGGCTCGCACATCAACGCCATGGCGATGATCACCCGCTGGCGCAAACCGCCAGATAGTTGATGCGGGTACTGGCGCAAGCGTTCGGTGGCATTGCTGATGCCGACTTTCTCCAGCATCTGCGCGGCGCGCGCCAGGGCATCCTTGCGTGACACCTTGCGATGCTGGGTCAGTACTTCGCTGAGCTGATCGCCAATGCTGTAGGCCGGGTTCAGCGAGGTCATCGGTTCCTGGAAAATCATCGCCAGACGGTTGCCACGCAGGTCGCACATGCGCCGCTCGCTCTGGCCGAGCATGTCGATGCCGTCCAGCGTCAGCCGGGACGCGGTGCGTCTGGCCTTGCGTGGCAACAGGTCCATCAGCGCCAGCGAGGTCAGGGATTTACCGCAGCCGGATTCGCCGACGATACACAGCATTTCACCGCGCTCGACTTCAAAATCCAGACCGCGCACGGCATGCAGCATGTCATCCGGCGTCGGGCTGTTGCCCATGGGGATGTCCACGCGCAGGTTTTCAACATGGAGTAGTGCCATGTCCGGTACCCTCTATTAGTAAGGCCGTCTATCAGTTGCGACCGTCGGGCAGGATCAGATCGCGCAGGCCGTCGCCGACCAGGTTGATGCCCAGCACCAGAATCATCAGGGCGACGCCGGGAATGGCGATGACCCACGGGGAAAAGAACATGTAGGGTTTGCCTTCAGCGATCATCAAGCCCCAGGACGGCGTCGGCGGTTGCACGCCAACCCCGAGGAACGACAGGGCCGACTCCAGCAGGATCGCGTGGGCCATTTCCAGCGTCGCAACGACGATCAGCGCGCCGACCAGATTGGGCAGGATTTCACTGGCCAGAATGCGCAGGGTCGAGCAGCCAAGCGCCTGGGCCGAGGCCACATATTCAGCATCGCGAATCTGTTGCACCGAAGCCCTGACCACCACCGCGAAGCGATCCCATAACAGGCAGCCGAGCAGCACGATGACCACTTTCAGCGAGCCGCCCATCAAGGAGGCCGAGGCCAGCGCGACCATCACCACCGGCATCGCCAGCCGGGTGGTGATCAGGTAGCTGATAAATGCATCGACCTTGCCGCCGTAGTAACCCGCCAACAGCCCCATGACGGTGCCGATAAAGCCGGAAATCAGCGCCGCCGCGATGCCGATGAACAATGAAATACGTGCGCCGTAGAGCAAGCGCGACAGGTAATCACGGCCCAGCTTGTCGGTGCCGAGGATGTATTCCCAGGTGCCGTTGGCCATCCACACCGGCGGTTTCATGCGCAGCATCACGTCTTGCGCATAAGGGTCGTAAGGTGCCAGCCACGGGGCGAAGAGTGCACCGGCGAAGATGATCAGCAACAACACCGCGCCGATGGCGAAACCACGATGACGAAAGCTCTTGCCAAGGACTCGGCTCAGGCTGCTCGGGGGTGGCAGGTAGTCATTGATCGCGAGGGTCGTGGGGGTGCTCATGTAAGCCTCCTAGCGCACGCGGATGCGCGGGTCGAGCAGTGCGTTGAGCACATCGGCCAGCAGGGTGAGGATGATGTAGATCACCGCAATCAGCAGGACCACGGCCTGTACCACCGGAAAGTCGTCACGGGCGATGGCGTCCCAGGCGAGTTGTCCGATGCCTTGCAGAGAAAACACGGTTTCGATCACCACCGAACCGCCGAGCATGAAACCGAACTCCACCGCCGCCAGCGCGACGACCGGAATCAAGGCGTTGCGCAGTGCGTGCTTGAACAACACGCGGGCAGGGCGCAAGCCCTTGGCGCGGGCGGTGCGGATGTAATCGGAACTGAGCACGTCAAGCATGCCTGCACGGGTCAGGCGCATGATGGCCGGCGTCGCGTAGTAGCCCAAGGCAATGGCCGGCATGACGAAGTGCAGCAGGGTCGAATTGCCGGACACCGGTAGCCACTTGAGCGTCACCGCGAACACCACGATCAACATCAGCGCGAACCAGAAACTGGGCATCGCCTGGCCCAGCACCGCGATGCTCAAGGCCAACCGGTCAATCCAGGTGTCGCGTTTGACCGCCGCCAGCACGCCCAGTGGAATCGCCACCAGCAAGGCGATGCCCAGCGCCATGGCCCCTAACCCGAGGGTGATCGGCAAGCGGCTGGCGACGAGGTTGTAGACCGATTCCTGAAAGAAAAAAGAGTCGCCCAGGTCCAGCCGCAGCAAATCGCCCAGCCAGTTGAAGTACTGGGTCGGTAGCGGTTTGTCCAGGCCGTATTGCACGCGGATCTGTTCGATCTGTTCGCTGGTGGCTTCCGGTCCGCCAATGGCCGTGGCCAGGTCGCCGGACAGGTGCAACAGAGAAAAGCTGATCACCGACACGGTAATGGCCACGCAAATAGCAATGCCCAGCCGGCGCAGAAGGAATCCAAGCATGGCAAGTTTCCTCGTATCCAATGGATGACATGTCAGGTGGTGTCCGTGGTGCGGGTTGGTCCGCAAGCCACGGCACCTCTCGATCAATCCGCTGGGTGCGGATTATTTCCAACTGGACTGAACGAAACGCGGCAGCTCGTCCGGGTACGGCGTGAACGCGAGGTCGGCGGTGTAGGCGTAGTTCATCGAGTAGTTGAACATCGGCGCCCAGTACGCCTGTTCGCTGATGCGCTGCAGCGCCTTGCGGTAGTTCTCCTTGCGCACTTGCGGGTCGAGGGCGTTATCGGCGGTCTGCAGCCAGCCCTGGACTTGCGGATCCTTGATGTTGTCGTCCGGATTGCCCTTGAACCAGGTGCCGGCCGACGCCGAGGTGTCGAGGATCGAGAACGAGCCCCAGGCCTGAAACGACATGGGCACCTTGCCGCCACGCTGCTGATCGCGCAGGGCGGCGTACTTCAAGAAGCGCAGCTTGGCGTTGATGCCCACGGCGCGCAGGTTGCCGATGATGGCTTCGACGTAATCACGGTCGCGATAAGCGAAGATTTCGGTCTCGAAGCCATTGGGGTAACCGGCTTCGGCAAGCAGCGCCTTGGCCTTGGCCGGGTCATAGTCGTAGACCGTCGCCGCGGTGGTATCGCAGCCGAACTGGCCTGGATAACAGGCCACCTGCAAGGGCTTGGCTTCGCCACCGACCAATTGCGTGGCCAGCGCATTGCGGTTGATCGCATGGTTGATGGCCTGACGCACCTTGAGGTTTTTCATGGGCGAGTTTTCAGTGGAGGTGCCCCGGGCATCCAGAATCAGGAAACCGATGCGCATGGTTTCGCCGCTGGTCACGGTCAGGCTCTGCATACCTTTGAGGTCGACTGCCTGATCCGGGGTCACGCGCCACGTCCAGTCGACACCGTCGGTCATCAACTCGGCCAGGCGGGTTTCCGCATCCGGGATCACCCGGAACTTGAGGTGGCCGATATGGGGCTTGCCTTGCGGGCTGTCCGGGAAGTAGTCCTTGTTGATCTCCATCGTCACGCCTTCGCCAGCCACCACCGACACGGCTTTGTACGGCCCGGTACCGATTGGCTTGCGACTGAATTCGGCCAGGCCGACCTTCTCGAAATACTGCTTGGGGAACATCGGAACGGCGTTGGACAGGTATTCCAGTGCCGGAGGGAAAGGCTTCTTCAAATACAGGCGGACGCTGTAGTCACCGGTTTTTTCGGCGCTCTTGATCCAGTCGACGTTTTGCACGGTCACGACTTTCGCTTCGGGCGACACCACGTAGTTGAGGGTGAACACCACGTCGTCGGCGGTGAAGGCGTCGCCGTTGTGAAATTTGACGCCTTTACGCAGCTCAAAATCGATGGTGGTGTCGTCGACCTGTTTCCAGCCAGTGGCCAACATGGGTTGGTATTGGCCGCTTTTGGGGTCGCGGTAGATCAGGTTGTCCCAGATCAGCCGCCCGAGAATCACGCCTTCGCGTAGATCGTTGTGATAGGGGCTGATGTTTTCAGGCTCACTGTCGGAAGCGTAAACCAGGGTGTCGTTGGCTTTACCGGCATGAGCCGGAAAACTGCTGATGAAGCCCATCAGCGCAATAGTGCAGGCGAAACCTTTGATGCCCATGCCGTCGTCTCCGTTGGCGAGAGTGGTTGAATCAAAGGGCAGCGAATCGCAAAAGCGGAAAGGGGGTAAAAAGATCAGGCTGTATTTTTTTTGATCTGGACACGAATGTAGGGAAAGGCTATCAATGCCACAAGAATAATATTTCGATACTTCCTTTGCCGAAAAGGCAAACCTTGGGGGGCGCCGATGCAGCTGTATGGTGTGCAGTCCACGGCACTGCGCTATTTTCTTGAAGTGGCGCGATGCGGATCGATCAGCGAAGCCTCGGTACGGCTGAATGTCGCGGCGTCAGCGGTGAGCCGGCAGATTGCCAAGCTTGAATTGGCCCTGGATGCCAGCCTGTTCGAGCGTCGTGCCCGGGGCATGGTGCTGAGCGAGGCGGGGGCACGACTGGCGGCTTATGCGCGCAAGTCGCAGCTTGAGGCCGAGCAGGTGGTGCTGGAAATTACCGAGCTGCATGGCTTGCAACGAGGTCATGTGCATGTGGCCTGCTCGGAAGGCTTTGCACTGGAATACATGCCCAGGACCATCAGCGCGTTCCGGCGTGAGTATCAGGGTATTCATTTCACCTTGGAGGTCTGTGCGCCTGCCGAAGCGACCGAGAAGGTGCGTTCCGGTGAAGCCGATCTGGCGATGACCTTCAGCCTGACGCCGCAAAAGGAAATCAAGGTCGAACATGTCCTGAGCGGGGCGATTTTTGCCGTGGTCTCCAACGCTCATCCTTTGGCCGGGCGTGAAGCGGTCAGCCTCGCTGAGCTGCAACCCTGGCCCATTGCGTTACCCAAGGCCGACACCACGATACGGCAACTGTTCGACATCTGTTGCGGTGTACAGGGGCTGTTGTTCGACCCGGTGTTGACCACTAATTACGTTGCCTCGCTCTATAGCTTCGTCCGCGAAGAGGGGGGGATCAGCCTGGCCAGCGAAATGACCTTGCACAAGCAGGTGGCGGACAAGGCACTGCAATGTTTGCCGATCCTCGATGAAGGCATGCATGCGCGGCGCATCGAACTGCAAAGCATGGCTGGACGCAATTTACCGGCAGCGGTTTGTGCATTCAGGGATTTTCTGATTGCGGATCTGGCGAAAGCCAAGCTCTGAGCCGGGTGAGTGTGTTTTCAATGCTTGAATGACGTCATTCGATTTTCTTGACCATCAGCCGCCGCGCTGTATTTGCTCCAGGATCAGGCTATCGGTGATGTTCATGTCATCCAGCAACAGAAACATCTTGCTCAGCACCTCGGCCATTTTCCTGTCGGTGTCGGCGAACGGCAGGTAGAACTCCGTGACGCTGCTGCCTGCGGGCACGATGCACAGATAGTTGCCAGGTTCGATGTAGATGGCCGCGCTGCCCAAATGAATGCGGTAGTTCGCACGCTGGCCGGTCACGTGCAGAAAATGCCCTTCGCATTTAACGTTTTGCAACCCTAGCCCTCGAATCAGCTCGCCGACCAGTTCGGCGCGTCGTTGCAGGGTTTCTTGGCTGGTGCTGTAGTCGTCCGCGGCGTGGGCCACGGAGACCAGCAGGTCGGCGTCACGCATGACTTCCGAGAACAGCAGCGGCGGTACTTGCTCAAGGGGTAGGGCTTTGTGGTTGCGGTGGAACGCAATCGTGTCGAAGGTAAAGTGTTCTGTTTCCGAAAGGTAATGACCGGTATCCAGAAAGTTGAACAGGGCGTAAATGCCGTGCTCCTTGCTCTCGTAATAGATGTCCTCGACGCTGGAGGTCGACCAGTTGCGGACCTGTAGCAACCGGGCGGCGACTTTGGCTTTGAGGCGGTGGCCGGCAAAGCGGTTGGACCACAGGCCGGTGTCTCGCTCAGCAGGTGTCAGCAGGTACAGCTCGCGAAAGGCCTGTTTGAACGGCTGCACGCGGCGATGGGTCACCACTTCTTTCTGCCAGGCCGACAGTTGCCCTGCCGTGAACAGATGAAAAGGGTGAGCGATACGCAGAGTCTTTTCAGCGACGTGTTGGCGGCCTTCAAGGTCAGTCACCGTCAGCGTCGCGGCATCGAGCCAGCCCAGCGCAGCGTCGTCGGCCTGCACAATCAGTTGTTCGAGCAGCAGGCGAACGGCGGGCATTTTCAACAGCGGCTTCAGGTCGTCCAGGGCCAGGGTTTCGCCGCTGCTCATCATCGCTTCCAGGGTGCGGCAGAAGCGGGCGATCTGTTCCTTGAGCTGGGTTTGCTGCGTTTTGAGGGCGATGAAATCGGCGTTTTTGCGCACCGCAGGCGGCGCGGTTTTGAGTGTCTTTCCGGCTTTGCAGATGGTCAACGTGGGCGACAAGCCGTCGATGACGAGGGTAATGTCATAGCCATCGACGGTGGTGGCGGTCAGGGCGGACTCGGCGATCTCCGATTCCATGGCCCATTCCAAGCGAATCGCCGAGGGGTAACCGGCGACACGCGCCAGGTTTTCCAGGCCTGCCTGCACCGCTGCGTGGGAGTTGGCCTGGCGTTCAGCGCCGTACTTGCGCACCTCTTTGTGCAGTTTCTTGAGTGTCAGATAGCGTTGGCGTACGTCGTCCGCATCCTTGACGGGCAGTACACCATAGATGCGCATGGCCGCCTGTGCATGGCGGGTCAACTTCTTTTCCAGCGCCGCTCGACCGATGCCCTGGTAGGCGTCGAGCAGCACACGGGTCTCGGGGAATGCCCAGTGCGAGGGTTCGAGTGCCGCGAGGTACTCGCGCAGGTGGTCTGGGTCGGCCTCGGCCAGCGCCTTGTCCAGCAGGTAGCGATCCACCACACCCACGGTTTCATCCAGCGTATTGGGCAGGTCGGTGCCCCAGCCGGATCGAGGTGCCAGGGCAATGTTCAGGTATTCACGCTGGAACGCTTGCAGGTCACGCCAGCCGAGCGCGTCGAGCACCACCCGACTGGCTTGTCCGGCGTAGGGCAGGGCGGTCAGCAGGGTGTTTCTTGAAAAGCCGGACAACGCCGCGAGCAGCGCTGCCGATTGGTCTTTGGGCAAATCCTGGAGCAGCAGGAAGCATTGGAGTACCGCGGCCGTATCGCCGAAGCTGTCAAAGTCATCCGGCGCCATGCCCAGTCGCTCGATGACCGCCAAGGCCTGTAGCAACCAGCGAGTCTGATACACCTCTACCGAACGGAAGGTGTCAACCAGCTTCACGGCGTTGTCGGGTAATCCAGCCAGGGCGTCCTCGACGTAACGAGCGGTGAAGTTCGCCAGTTCCGAAGGCACTTCGGCGGGGGCGTCGTCAGGCTGAGATGACTCATCATCGATGTCTTGCGGGTCATCGTCGTTTGAGTCGTCTTCGTCGAAACCTTCATCAGCGTACCGATCCAGGTCCACATCATCGCTGTCCAGCCCGGCGTCGTCGGAATAGAACATCATGGCGCGGCCCCAGGTATTGGCCGCCCGGACGAAGCGCGGGTAATCGAGGCGGCCCGCTTCCATCAGGCCCAACGCGATGCGCCTGATTTCCTCGTGCCCGTAGATATACGCATCGGCGAGTGTCCTTTGTTCACCACCTGGCGTTGAAGGGGGCTGCTCGCGGTTCCAACTGCCGTCCAGCAACCATTCGGCGAAGGCCTGCCAGGCCGGGGTGGACGGGTAATGGCTCAGGCGATTGATGCACGCCGGGACGTCAGGGAAGGCCCAGGCCTGGTCCGGACGTCTTCGGTAATAGGCCGGGCCATCTTCGTCAGTGGGCAATGGATAGTCACTGTCCTCGAAGGCGAATTGCAGCATGTGCCGCAGTCGCGCGCAGATCTGCTCCAGCGCATAGGCGTCCGGGTGAGCCGTGATCCACGCATCGCAGAGTCGATATTGCAGGCCATAGCGCTGTTGATCGCGACGGTCCTCCAGATCATCCCAAACGGTCGGGAACACAAAACCATCCGCCAGCGCCTTGGGCCCCTCCTGGGGATGCTGCCTGACCCAGTCATCGGCTATGCGCAGGCAGTCGATGCCGTCCCAGAAATCGGGCTCGAATTCGTTATATTGGCTGAGCTCGGGATAGTCATCCAACGCGCTATCACAGAATGCTCGCAGCGCAGCGAGGCGTGTGGCTTGTTCGGGCACAGGACGGCGTGAATGCATGAGGGTATCCGAGGGAAGTGAACGACGAGGATCAACCGCCAATCAGCGGCACCAGGCGGATAAACGTGAGCGTGGAAGGGGGGCTCAATTCGATTGTCTCATCGAGACTTTGCAGCATGACGCCGTTGTGCAGAACGCGGAATGCACGGGCTTCAAACCCCTTCAGGGCTCGCTCGACCTCAACGCCGACATCCAGGTCTGGAGCCGCGCGGGCCTGAGGCATGACAACCGCGCCTTCACGGGCTTGCCGAAGAACGTCCCGCTCGTTCAGGTACTGGCGGTCGAGCATTTCACGCATCGACGCTTGTTCCAGCCAGTGCTGGACCGACAACGCGGCGATCTGTTCGGCCACGGTCAGGCGAATGAGCTCGGCGACCGTCAAGGTCAACGAACTCGGGGTCAGGGTGACTGGGGGCAGCAAAGGCTCCTGGCGTGCGCCTTTCAGGCAATAGCTATGAACCACGAACTCCATGACGCATTCCTTGCAGGCCAGGCCAGCCGGGCGGATGGCGCCTTAGCATATCCCGGTCTGCAATAAACTTCATCGCGCCGCGTGCTCTTTTCATCTTTACGATATTCGCCGGTCAGCCTCTCTCCGCCGAGCTGCCGATGAACCTCTGTTGTTGGCGAAAAAACCGTAATGCTAAGGCTGGACTGTGCTCTTGGTGGAGACGATTTTGCCGTAACCATCTATTGGCGACGTCTCGACCACCGACGTACGCTCGCTGCAACATTTGACGGGAACCTCTGTGGGAGCCGAGCTTGCTCGCGATAGCGTCGGATTGGACTCACTGATGCGTAATCCGGCAGTCAGGCTGTCACTGCACGATTCGTTGCAACAATTTGCTCATGGGTGAACTGACTGCCAGGAGTCATGAACTTGGCCAGAAGTGCGTCCCGGTTTTGAGGCGCCTTCGTTTTATCTGCCGCACATAAGGCCGATTTCAGCTCCGGCAACGTTAGTTCGGTGCAATACGCAGGCGTGCCTGGTTGCTGGCGCCATGAGTCCTCAAGGCGACCAGCGGCCAGCGGGGTGAAACCGGTATCCTCGACAAGGTCCTGCGCGATTGCCTCGGCATTGGCGTCATCCCCGGCTACAGGCAAGGCGATGCGTGTTGAAGACCCGCTGGGTTGGCCTTTGTCGGCAAGTGTCGCTGCGAGGACGGCGTTCCAGGCCTTGATGATCGGGCGGCCAATCTGCTCGCTTACCCAGACGCTCTCGGGCTTGCCGTCGTCTACTTCTTTGATTGACCCGTCCCGTCCTGGATAGTAATTGGATGTGTCAATGACGACGACTTTGTCGGGAACATTACTCAACGTCTGCTTGAGATCAGGGTATTTCGCGAAGGGGATCGAGAGAATGACAACGTCCACCTCGGACACGGCATCTTCCTTGGTCACCGCCTGTACACCGATTTCGTTGGCAAGGTTCTGAATGCTCCGAGGGGCCTTCGAGTTTGCCAGTTTAATCTCATGGCCGCACGCAGCGAGCTTACGGGCAAGGGTAGACCCGATGTTGCCCGCGCCGATAATTCCGATTTTCATTTCAATGACCTTTTCATATACCAACCACTATTCAGTTACCCGCTTGGCTGGGTGTGCGAATGAATTAAGCGTGTCGCGAAGAGCCAGTAATTCTTCAGGTGTCAGCTGACAAGCGGATTCAATCTTTTCAGTCACTCCCCAAAGCTCATGCCGAAGTGCCTCGCCTGAGCGAGTGAGCGCGATGAGCACGCGACGCTCATCTGCTCGGTCGCGCGTTCGAGTCACAACCCCAAGCAGCTCCAGCCTCTTCAAAAGCGGCGTGATGGTGCCGGTATCCATACCGAGCTTCGTACCGAGATCTCCCACGGTACGAGGCTCAGCAGTGTAAAGCTCCAGCATCACAAGGTACTGGGGGAATGTCAGGCCAAACGGCTCCAAAAGCGGCTTATGCAGCCGCGCCATTCGGTTCGCTGCGCCGTAGAGAGCAAAAGACAATTGCTGGCCCACCTCGCGTTTCTGGAAATCACCTTGTTCAGTCATTTGTCTAGTTGGCTATTATCTAGTGTGCTACATAAATTAGCGCACATGCCTCGACACATCAACCACACTGAGTAGGAATCTCCTTCAGACGCTATTCAAACAAGCGGTGCCCCATCGAGGCAGGTGCTACCGACACGGTTAACATCATTTAGCCGGTGGTTTGTATCCTGCCAGCATTTTCAATACCTCATCATGCGTCCCGTTCGCTTCAGCAAGCCGCAATGGCTTGGCACGTTCAACGACAAGTTCGCGTGGCGTCGGCGTGATCTCGAGCAGTTCGAAGATTTCATCCAAGAACTCATCCAAAGGCATGGCGTGCTCGTCATTTTCCTGCCCGAGCAAAGTGGTACGCACACCCGGTGGCGCAAGCTCGATAACCTCGACTGATGAATCCTCCAGCTGCACGCGAAGACTTTGGGTGAACGAATGAACGGCCGCTTTGGTTGCGCTATAGGTCGGTGTCGCAGGCAATGGGACGAATGCCAAAGCCGAACTGACATTCACGATCGTTGCACTGGGCTGCTTGATCAATTGGGGCGTGAAGGCATACACCATGCGAATCGTGCCAAGCAGGTTCGTTGTCACGATATCTTCGGCTGTGCCCAGGTAGTGGGAGTCAGTCAGATCCTCCCAATGCATGATGCCCGCGTTGTTTATCAGAACGTTCAGATTCGGGTGACTGATCGCAAGCGCATCGCGGGCGTGCTGGATGGATTGTGGATCGGCGACGTCCAGCAATACCGATTCAAGACCTGGATGTTCCGACACGATCTTGTCGAGCAGAGCCTTGCGACGTCCCGCGATGATGACATTGTTTCCCGCCTTGTGGAGCCTGAGCGCCAGGCCGAGGCCTATGCCTGAAGTGCTGCCGGTAACCAGGATCGTGTTGCCAGTGCTGTTCATAGTAAACTCCGGTAAGGGTAGGTAAGCGGACAGGTGTCCACTTGCTAAAAAAACTACCGGACAACTGTCCGCTTTGCAATGCAGCGAAGGAAAAAACTTTGCCCAGGAATGACGAGTTGGCGATGCGTTCTGACGCCAAGAAAAACCGAGAACGAATTCTGAAGGTCGCTGTGGCGGAGCTGACACTCGATCCTGCGGTCCCGTTGAGCGCGATTGCGAAGAAAGCTGGAGTGGGACAGGGCACGTTCTATCGCCATTTTGCCAACAGAGAGGAACTGGTATTCGAGGTTTATCAATTCGAAATGCAGCAAGTGGCCTCGTTGGCGGAACAGCTGCTCGCGACAAAACCCCCTAAGGAAGCCCTCCGAGAATGGATGGATTGCCTCGCTGAATATGCAATGACAAAGGCGGGACTTGCGACCGCGATACGACAAGCAGCTTCCACCTACACGTTCCCAGGGAAGTCGGGGTACGCCCCCGTCCAGGCAGCAGCCGAGTCGCTTTTGAGGGCAAATGAAAAGGCTGGAACGATTCGTAGCGGGGTTACCCACGACGATTTTTTTCTAGCCACTGCCGGAATATGGCAAATAGATTGCCAGGGTGAATGGCGCTCACGTCTTGCCAGATTGATGGACTTGGTCATGGATGGCCTGTGCGCTGGCAGCCCCGAAAGCCTGAAGGAGAGAAACCAATAGCGTTTAAGTCTGCGGTCGGCGAACAGCTGCCTACAACGACAGATGCAAAGGCGCTAGCATGAGCGTTTACTCATAGAAGGGACCATCATGCGAAACCTCCCTCCTTCTTCGAGCCTGCGCGCCTTTGAAGCCGCTACGCGGCACGCCACGTTCACCGCGGCAGCAGAGGAGTTGCATGTCACACAGAGCGCAGTGAGCCACCAGCTCAAGCATTTGGAACAGCTCTGGGGATTGCAACTGTTTCATCGCGGTAACTCGCAGCACCTGACCTCGGCAGGCGCAGCGCTTGCGCCCATCGTGCGGGAGTTCTTCATGAAGCTCGAGGCCACCTTGGCCGATCTGCGCGAGCAGAACGGGCGGCAGCGGCTGAGCGTGAGCACGACCTATTCTTTCGCCTTGAAGTGGTTGCTGCCCAGGCTGCCTGATCTGGCGCAAGCGCATCCGGAAATTCTGCTTACCTTGGACAGTACCGATAGCCCCATTAATTTCTCGACGACAGACCCGGACGTGGCTATCCGCCTGGGCAACGGGCATTTTCCTCCGCTGTTTTCAGAGTTTCTGTTCCGCGAGCAGATTTTCCCGGTTGCCAGCCCGACGTTGCTTGCACGCTTTGGTACGCCTCAAACGGCCGCCGAATTGCTGCGCTATCCGCTGCTTACGCGCGATGGTGCAGCGTTGGTGCCGAAATGGGAGCAGTGGTTTGCCCAGGTGGGCGTCGAGGTCACGAGCTTGAAGGAAAGCATTCGCTACGCAGATACCAATATGACCATCGAGGCGGCACTCCTGGGACAAGGGATCGCGCTGGCACGCAGCGGGCATGTCGAAGCCGAACTCAATGACGGCCGTCTTGAAAGGCTTTTCGAACTGCCGTGTGCATCGCCCCTGGCGTATTACTTCGTATGCCCCAAGGGGATCGAGACCCAGCCTCATATCACCCACTTTCGTCGTTGGCTGGTTACCCAGGCCCTGGACGCGCAGCACGCTTATGCATGAGGTTTTCTTCATGTCGGGATGAAGAGACTTTGCTTTTTTGGCGCTACTCGATCGGTCTAGGATGATGCATGCCTTTACACATCATCTGCCTCGTCTTGTTCGCCGCGCTGCTGCACGCCAGCTGGAATGCCATGCTGCGTGGGGGCACCGACCGTTTGTGGTCCATGACCATCATGTGCGTGGCGATAGCCTTGGCGAGCGTCATCGTGGCGGCGCTGCTGGCGCCGCCCGCCCGTGCCAGCTGGTTCTGCGTCGGACTCTCCGCTGTATTGCACGTGGGTTACAACCTGTTCCTGGTGCGCAGTTACAAGTCCGGCGACCTGGGCCAGACCTATCCAATCGCCCGCGGTGTATCCCCGATCCTGATCGTCCTGGCCGCTTCGCTGTTCGCGGGCGAGCGGGTGGCGCCGAGTGGACTGCTAGGTATTGCGTTGGTGTCGACCGGAATCCTCTCGCTGGCTTATACCGGGCGCCGGCGGGCGTTACCTGACTTGCGCTACGCACTGGGAACCGGTTTTTTCATTGCCGCTTACAGCGTCGTCGATGGCATGGGTGTTCGCCTCTCCGGGGCGCCAATGGCCTACACCGCCTGGATGTGCCTGTTGTGGGGCGTGATGATGCCCCTGGTTTATATCGGACTGCGAGATGCCAGCAGCCTCTTTGCCTGGCGGCCAGGTATCGCCGCAGCCTTCGCTGGCGGGTTGGTTTCATTGCTGGCCTACGGCGTCGTGATCTATGCCATGGCCCATGCCCCGATGGGAGCGGTGTCCGCCCTGCGGGAAACCAGTGTCATGTTCGCCGCTTTGATCGGGTACGCCTTTCTTGGCGAAGCATTGACCTTGCGCAAGCTGCTCGCATGCGCCGTTATTGCGCTCGGTACGCTGGTGATCGGTTGACGCCACTTTTTTCATTGGGCTGTGAGGATTGACCATGAATGACCGTTCGCAAAACCCTGTGATCCTGATCACCGGAGGCGGGCGCGGGATCGGGGCGGCGACGGCCCTGCTGGCCGCTGAGCAAGGTTACAACGTCGTGCTGACCTACATCGCCGATGAGGCGTCGGCGTTGGCGGTGGCAGCGCAAGTCGAGGCCAAGGGGAGCCGTGCCTTGGCGGTACGTGCCGATAACGCCGACCCAGCCCAGGTCGCCGAACTCTTCGCCACCCTTGACCTGCGCTTCGGACGAATCGATGTGCTGGTCAACAACGCTTCGATATTGGCACGCCAATCTCGCTTGGAAGATCTTGGCTTCGAGCGCATGCAGCGAATCTTTGCGGTCAACACCTTGGGCCCGATGCTCTGCGCGCAACACGCGACCCGGCGCATGGCCTACCGTTATGGCGGGCGTGGCGGTGCCGTCATCAATATCTCTTCGGCGTCAGCCCGCCTTGGTAGCCCGAATGAATACGTGGACTACGCAGCGTCCAAGGGGGCGGTTGAAACGTTCACGACCGGTTATGCCAAGGAAGTGGCTCGGGAGGGGATTCGGGTCAACTGTGTTCGCCCCGGGCATATCTACACCCAGATGCATGCCAGTGGCGGAGAGCCGGGCAGAGTCGACCGGGTGAAGGAGACGATCCCGATGGGGCGTGGCGGCCAGCCGGAGGAGGTGGCGCGGGCCATTCTCTGGTTGGCGGGGCCGCAGGCTTCGTTTGTGACGGGCACCTTTCTGGATGTGACCGGAGGGAAGTAGACCGGCTATCAGGTTCTTCTTTCAAAGCACAGCGTCCGATTATTGCCGTTGCACCACGACCGGTCATGCCGTGTTCGAAGCGACATGACCGGAGCGCTTTGCGGATTATTTTTGCGCCAGCAATGCCTTTCTTGCTGCCTTGTCATGTTTCATGGCGGCGATTTCACGCTCGCAGGCCTCGACATCGAACGAGTTGTCCCACTTGGCAATGGCGATGGTGCCGATGCCGTTGCCGATCAGGTTGGTCACGGCTCGCGCTTCGTTCAGGAACCGGTCAATGCCCAAGAGCAAAACCAGGCCTACCAGAGGAATGGAGTGAATGGTTGTCAGCGTTGCAGCCAGCGTCACAAACCCTGCACCCGCCACGCCAGCCGAGCCTTTTGAGGTCAGCAGGAATACGCCCAGCAGGATCATCTGATCCATGAAGGTCAGCGGTGTATTGGTCGCCTGGGCGATAAAGATGGCGGCCATGGTGAGATAGATACAGGTGCCGTCCGCATTGAAGGTGTACCCCGTTGGCAACACCATGCCCACGACGGATTTTTTGCAGCCAAGCTTTTCGAGCTTCACCATCATTCGCGGCAGTACGGCTTCGGTGGAGCAGGTCCCGAGCGTGATGAGAATTTCATCCTTGAAATAACGCAGGAATTGCATGAGTGGCATGCCCGACCATCTAGCCACCGTACCCAGCACGATCACGATGAAAATCAAGGTCGTGGTGTAGAGCGCGACCAGCAACTGGCCGAGTGACAG
This sequence comes from Pseudomonas sp. NFACC51, assembly GCF_900103575.1. Classification (NCBI taxonomy): domain Bacteria; kingdom Pseudomonadati; phylum Pseudomonadota; class Gammaproteobacteria; order Pseudomonadales; family Pseudomonadaceae; genus Pseudomonas; species Pseudomonas sp. NFACC51. The sequence continues at coordinate 434,496 of NZ_FMXH01000001.1, forward strand.
CAAGGTGCCAATGCCGTACTTACCAATGGTGAAAGCCATGCCTGCACCGGCACCAATCGGCGCCAAGCGCATGACCATTGCAACGACCTTGAAAAGTCCTTGCAGGAACAGGTCAATGGTGTTGATCAGCGGCTTGCTGGTTTCGCCCATTTGAACCAGGGCAACACCCATCAATACCGACAGCAGGATGACCTGGAGCATGACGCCATTGGAGAATGCGCCAAGGAAGGTCGGCGGGATGATATTGAGAAAGAAATCAATGATGCCGCCTTGCTCGCTGGCCGCTTGGCTGTATTTGCCAATGGCGCTTCCATCCAGTGCGCTGGCGTTGATGTTCATACCGACACCAGGTTTCACGACGTTGACCACAATGAGCCCAACGACCAAGGCGATGGTTGAAAGGATCTCGAAGTAGACCAGCGCTTTGACGCCAATCCGCCCGACCTCCTTGATGCTGCCCATCTTCGCGATACCCACGACGACGGTACCGAAAATAATGGGCGCCAACAGCATTTTGATCAGCTTGATGAAGCCGTCGGCAAAAGGTTGAAGCTTGGCTCCGACATCAGGTACGAAGTAACCGATTGCAGCACCGATCACGATGCCGATCAGCACTTGCACGTACAGCTGGCTGTACCAGCGAGACTTGGAAATTTCCACGGAAGCACCTCATTTTATTGTTGTGATGGGCATGTGGCTTGGCGTCAGTGGAGAACGCCTGATTCTGCGGTCTTTTCCAGAAAGACCGCAGAACGAGAGGGATCAGCCTTCGCCCAGCTCACGCATGACGGCGTACAAAGCGGACTTGGCTTCAAAGCCAACACCTGGAATATCCGGCAGACCGACATAACTATTTTCCACTCGGATGCCGTCAGCGAAGCCGCCAAAGGGCTGGAACACATCGGGGTACGATTCGTTGCCGCCCAGGTGCAGGCCCGCGGCGATGTTCAGGGACATCTGGTGACCACCGTGAGGCACTACGCGGCGGGAAGACCAACCCATTTCCTCCATCACCTTGAGGGTGCGCATGTACTCCACCAGCCCGTAGGACAGTGCACAGTCAAACTGCAGGTAGTCGCGATCAGGGCGCATGCCGCCGTGACGCAGAAGGTTACGGGCGTCCTGGTGGGAGAACAGGTTTTCCCCGGTGGCCATGGGCAGCTCATAGTGATTGGCGAGCTCAGCCTGCAAGGCGTAGTCCAGCGGGTCGCCGACCTCCTCGTACCAGAAGAGGTTGTACTGCTTGATGGCTTCCGCGTAGGCAATACCGGTCTGAAGATCGAAACGACCATTGGCATCGACCGCCAATCGACGACCGTCTCCAACCACTTCAAGTACCGCCTCGATACGACGGATATCCTCGTCCAGAGGTACCGCACCAATCTTCATCTTGACGACGTCGTAGCCGCGATCCAGATAGCTCTGCATTTCTGCCTTGAGCTTGGTCTGGTCTTTGCCAGGGTAGTAGTAGCCGCCCGCGGCATAGACCCAGACCTTGTCATCGGCCACACCGTTACGGTAACGATCGGCCAGCAGGCGATACAGCGGTTTGCCTTCGATCTTGGCAACGGCGTCCCATACCGCCATGTCGAGGGTGCCAACGGCGACCGAGCGCTCGCCGTGGCCGCCCGGCTTTTCGTTGGTCATCAAGGTCTTCCAGATGGCGAACGGATCCAGGTTGTTGTTTTCATGATCGACGAGCGTATCTGGATCCGCTTCGGTGATACGCGCCAGGAAACGATCACGCATCAGGGCGCCTTGGCCATAGCGACCATTGGAGTTGAAACCGTAGCCGATGACAGGCTTCCCCTCGCGAATCACGTCCGTGATGACAGCCACGACCGAGCAGGTCATTTTCGAAAAATCGATATAGGCATTGGCGATTGGGGAAGCAATCGAAACGGTTTTTTCACGAATGTCTACGATGCGCATGGCGGGTTCCTCTTGTTGTTGATGGCCCCACGTTATGCGTTGCGATGCCCCCCGCCCAATGCTATTAATGCCGCACCCTATGCACAGGAGGCATGGCCCTTGGAACTCGTTTGGCTTGAAGATTTTTCAGCACTTGCGGAGTACGGCAGCTTCGTTCGGGCGGCTGAGGCGCGGCATGTTACCCAGCCCGCATTCAGTCGCCGGGTGCGGTCATTGGAGACCTGGATGGGGGTGCAATTGTTCGTTCGGACACCTCAAGGCGCGACGCTTACAGAAGCAGGCAGGCAAATTCTGCCCAGTGCGCAGGAGGCGGCCAGGCGCCTATACAGAATGCGCAACGAGGCTCAAGAGATCGCAGGAATGGCCGCCAAGTCGCTTCAATTTGCGGCCACTCACTCCCTGTCGTTTACATTTTTTCCAAAGTGGCTTCGAGGCTTGGAGAGCGGGGCTCCCATCGAGGCCGTGCAACTGCACTCGGCCAGCATGGCCGCCTGTGAGCAGATGCTGATACATGGCCAGGTTCAGTTTCTGCTTTGCCATCGCCATCCCGACGTTCCACCGCTACTGGCTCCAGATCAGTTCATCGGCAAGAAGGTGGGGGAGGACGTTCTCGTACCGCTTGCGAGTGCTTCCGCTAACTTCGGCACCTCGCCTGCGGCGTTGCCCTACCTGGCTTACACCCATGAGTCCGGATTGGGGCGAATCGTCGCTCACAGATTGCGTGGCAAAGAGGATTACCTTCACCTCAAACCCCTGTTCAGCAGCCACCTTGCAGCGGTACTCATGTCCATGGCCCTGGAAAGCAAAGGTGTGGCCTGGCTGCCCAAGAGCCTTACCGAACAGGAAATACTGGATGGACGCTTGGTCCGGGCGCTCGATGAAAGCTGGGATATCCCCCTGGAAATTCATCTGACCCGTCCAACAGCGCCACTCAGCCAATCGGCTGAGGCGTTTTGGGGCAGGGTGGGCAGTGACCAGGCCCGCTTCTCACGTACAAGCCTGTCCGCTTCTACGCAGGATTAACACCGTGATCTCATACGCGAGGACGGCTTTTCCCGTTGTCGTAGCGACTTCCACATCGAACACAACCCAGCCTCGGTTTGGGTTTTTTGTGTGAATGAGTAATCGGAGGGCTTGAGCGCTAAGGTTGAGCCTGTCTCCTGGCACTACCGGAGCAATCAACCTGAACGCATCGATCTTCCCTCCCGCCACGAGGTTTGTTTGAAGAAACAACGCCTCGCACATCAAGCGCTGCGCAAAACCGAAGGTTTGCACCGCGCTGGCACAGTGCACCCCTAACGGGCTCGAATGGGCAAGGTCCGGATCGATATGCATATCCAGAGGATCGTACTCGATCGCAAAGGCAATAATTTGCTCCTCTGTGATGGCGGCAGACTGTGTGGCAGTCCATGTTCTGCCGGGTGTAAAGTCTTCCCAGAACAGTGCCTTTTCCATCGCGATGTCTCCATTTTTTGTGTCATGGCCATTGATGGTTCTGGAATGGATAGTGGCGGTGACCAGGGCACGCGGCAATGTTCAACCACCTCAGCCTGGCTGAGCGCTTTGGACAATGGGCGCCTGGCATCGAGGTCCTGACGGCGTTGTTAGCCAATTGATCTCAACCTGCACCACCTTCGGGTTGACACGCGTTGCGTTGGCGCGAGAACTTATTGAAGCCACCTCGACCGCGAGGCCACCCGCAGAGAGAACTACGCGTGCTCGCCCAAGACAAAGGGACTACTTCGATCAGCTTGGTGCATGAAGCCCTCGAGGGCGCAGTGCGGCGCCAGCTGGATACCGCTGTCGTCCTGCAGCAGGCACGCATCGATCCTGAGCTCCTTACCTCGCCCCAGGCGCGCGTTTCGGCAGCTGCATTTTCTCGTTTGTGGGTTGCGCTTTCAGACCTTCTCGATGATGAGTTTTTCGGCATCGATAGTCACCCCATGCGAAGAGGCAGCTTCCGACTGATGTGCCAGGCGTCGATGGGGTCCACGTCGCTGGAACAGGCGTTGCGTCGGATTTTGAAGTTTCTTCGGCTCGTACTCGACGACATCCACGGCGAACTGACGTTTGACGGCGACTGCGCTGTCATCGTCATTCATGATCACGGCGTTGAGCGACGCCTGTTCAGCTATGGAACCTGGCTGATCCTGGTTCATGGCTTGCTGTGCTGGCTGGGTAACAGGCGTATTCCAATTCAGGCGCTCTGCTTCAGGCCCCCCCGACCGGCTGACGACAGCGACTACCGCATGCGTTTTTGCGAAGACATTCAGTTCGGCGCCCCAGCCAGCTGGGTGCGATTTGATCGCAGTTATCTGAACCTGAAGGTGGTGCAGACCCACGCTACCCTGTCGACCTTCATGAAGGAATCGCCTGCCAGCCTGTTAGTCAAATACCGCAACGAAGACAGTATCAGCGTCCAGATCCGAATGAGATTAAGAGGTCTGGACCCGGAACAATGGCCAGAGCTCGACAAGCTGGCGAAGGTTCTGGGCATGTCCTATTCGACCCTTCAGCGAAGGCTGCAGGCCGAAGGCATCAGTTACCAGCGCCTGAAGGACAACTTGCGGCGGGATATGGCAATCAACCTGCTCTGCCAACCAGGCATGACGGTCATGGAGGTGGCGGCACTCACAGGCTTCCAGGAAAGCAGCGCCTTTCACCGGGCCTTCAAGAAATGGACGGGCGTCAGCCCAGGCGCCTATCGCCGATCTAACGCCGACGACTCGAGTGAAGGCTGAACAGCCTTGCACATGTTCGTACGCCCGCGAGTTTCCTTGAAGGCTGCAACTCGTTCCCCGACCTGAATCCTCGGTCCTTCCTCGCCAGCACCGCCCCGACGTGTCAGGCGTCCACGACTGTCCAAAACGGTCACGCAAAACGATGCCGTAGGGCATAGGTCACCACCAACCCAACGCCTACGATGCGAACCGGGTAGTCCCTGGCTGTGCGTCGATCAAGCAAGCCGCCGGTTGTTGCACCGGTGTGTTTTCTCCCCGACCGCAACCACGACCAAGCGCCTCGTGACGCAGGGACATGTGCACTTCACCAACAAAAACAAGATCGAAGGAGACACACTATGCAGCCGGTAAATGTTTATGCACTTGCGGTGGAGTCAACGTTCAACCGCTTCCATGGGCTCATACTTTTTTGGTGTGTGCTCATCCTGATCATCGATGGTTATGATCTCGCCGTCGTCGGCGCTGCGCTTCCGGCAATCATGAAAGACATGAACATCGATCCGACCAGCGCCGGCGTCATGGCCGGTGCTGCACTCTTTGGAACGATGCTAGGCGCAATTTTTCTTGGCACGCTGGCGGACCGCATTGGCCGCCCAAAAATGATCGCCATCTGCGTGGCGCTGTTCAGCATTTTTACCGCCGCGGCAGGGCTGACCAGCGACCCTATCAGTTTCAGCATCTCTCGCTTTATCGCCGGCCTTGGTATTGGCGGTGTACTGCCCATCTGCACAGCGCAGATGGGTGAGTTTTCCCCGCTCAAACTTCGCACGCGCCTGGTGACCCTGGTTTTCGCGGGCTACTCCGTAGGCGGTATTCTGGTGGCGCTCACTGGCAAGCAGCTCATTGAGAGCTACGGCTGGCAGTGGGTGTTTTATGTCGCGCTGCTGCCTGTACTGCTGATCCCACTGATCCTGAAGACCATGCCTGAGTCCATCGGTTATCTGCTCAAGACCGGGCGTCAGGAGGAACTGCGGGCTATCGCGGGCAAAATAGACCCGACGCTCCAGATCGACGAAAACACCGTGATGGTGGGCAACGCTGCGGTCCTGGATAAACAGCAGGCACCCGTTCGGCACCTGTTCAAGGAGGGCCGGGGTTTCAGCACGGTGATGATCTGGGCGGCGTTCATGACTGGCTTGTTTATGGTCTACGCCCTTAACTCGTGGCTGACCAAGCTCATGGCGATGGCAGGTTTCAGCCTGGGCTCGGCGTTGAATTTCGTGATCGTGTTCAACGTGGGCGCCATCGTGGGGGCTATTGGTGGTGGCTGGCTGAGCGACAAGCTCAACATCAAGCACGTGCTGGTGGGTTTCTACATCGTGGGCGCCGTTGCGCTGACGGTCTTGGGCTATACGCGCTCAACGACGCTACTGTTTCCGGTGGTATTCGTTGTCGGGGCGTCCACCTTGGGGACCCAGTTGCTGGCCTATGCCTATGCGGGTGACTTCTACCCCTCAACGATTCGTTCGACCGGCGTGGGCTTTGCGTCGGGTGTCGGTCGAATCGGCGCCATCGTTGCCCCGGTTCTTATCGGCTGGCTGGTGTCATTGAACCTGCCGCTCGAGAAAAACTTCATGGCCATCAGCCTGGCTGGCCTGATTGGCGCGGCCGCGGTCACCCTGATCAATCAGTCGCGCGCTGACTCTACACACGTTCGAAAGGCAACGGCCCTCACTCACTGACAAGCGTTGCGTATCCCCTTTACCCGAATCCGTAAGCCATAAGGCATGAAAATGAATCGCTTATCCCAACCGCCAGTACCCGCTGAGCTGCTTAGCCAGACGATTGATTGGGCGATCGCTTCACGACGCAGCATTCGGGCGTATCTGCCCACGCCTGTGCCACGGGAAGAAATCGAGGCGATCCTGGATGTCGCCCGTTTTTGCGCGACAGGCGTGAATATGCAGCCTTGGCGCGTTCATGTGATTACAGGAGCAGCCAAGGCCCGGGTTTCAAAGGCTATCGCTCAACTTGATAACGATCCGTCGCTCAGCGGTCACCTTGAAGACGCCTATGAATACTACCCACGGGAGTGGACATCGCCGTACGTGGACCGGCGCAGGAAAGTGGGCTGGGACCTCTATGGCCTGCTGGGCATTGCCAAAGGTGACAAACAGCGCATGCACGCTCAGCACGGACGTAACTACCGTTTCTTCGATGCCCCTGTCGGTTTGCTCTTCACCATTGACCGGGTGCTCAAGGAGGGGAGCCTACTGGACTATGGCATGTTTTTGCAGGCGGTGATGGTGGCGGCGCGAGGACGGGGGTTGCATACCTGCCCACAGGCAGCCTTTTTGAAGTACCACGAGGTTATTTCCAATGCGCTTGAGATTCCCGCCGAACAGATGCTGGTATGCGGGATGAGCCTTGGCTACGCCGACGAAAACAGCATTGAAAACACGTTGGTGACGGATCGTGAGCCAGTGAGCGCGTTCACTACGTTTCATCACAATAATAAGGAGTCAACACCATGAAGCCTGGTGCCTACGAGAATGGGTTGGAGCAATCCAAGGCCAACTATCTGCCCCTGACGCCCCTTGGTTTTCTGGATCGCGCGGCCCTTGTCCACCCGGACCGGGTCGCCGTGGTACATGGTGACCTGCGCAGAACGTGGCGCCAAACGCGCGAACGCTGCTATCGGCTCGCCAGTGCGCTTTCCAACGAGGGCATGGGGGCAGGGGACACGGTTTCGATCCTGTCCCCCAACACCCCAGCCATGCTCGAAGCCCATTTTGGCGTGCCGCTTTGCGGCGCGGTGCTCAATACCGTCAACTACCGCCTCGATGCGGAAGGCGTGGCTTTCATCCTGCGTCATGGGGAGTGCAAGCTTCTGTTGGTGGATCGTGAGTTTGCCGCGCTGGCTGTTGCCGCCCTTGAACGCCTCGAGCACCCACCCGTGGTCATCGACATCAATGATCACTTGGCGCCCCTGGGCAGCAGCATTGGCGATGTCGACTACGAAACCTTTATTGGCCGCGGCAGCCCGGATTTCCAAGGCGTGTGGCCCAGTGATGAGTGGCAGCCCATCGCACTCAATTACACGTCCGGCACCACAGGCGATCCGAAGGGGGTCGTGGCCAGCCATCGCGGTACCTATCTCATGAGCATGCTGCAGATGACCAACTGGCCCCTTTCCCGGGCACCGCGGTACCTGTGGACATTGCCTATGTTCCACGCCAACGGCTGGTGTTTTACCTGGGCTATCACGGCCGCTGCTGGCACCCACGTGTGTTTGCGAAAGGTCTCGGCAGAAGCGGTGTTCGATGCGATAGATACCCAGGGTGTCGATCACTTCTGCGCGGCACCGATTGTCATGGCCATGATCGCCAACTCCGCCGATCGTCCCCCGCTTGAAACGCCGGTTCGCGTGCTGACGGCGGGCTCTCCGCCTCCGGCAACCGTGCTGAATGCCGTCGTCTCCCTAGGCTTCGACGTTGACCACGTGTACGGCATTACCGAAGTATCCGGCACACCGATCAGCTGCGTCTGGCAGGACGGCTGGAACACGCTCACGCAAAGTGACCAAAGCGCCTTGCGCGTACGCCAGGGCGCTCGTGCAGCTGGGTTTGAGGGCTTGATGGTCGCTGACGCTGAAACCCTGCAGCCGGTTCCAAAAGACGGCCACACCACCGGAGAACTACTGCTCAAAGGCAACACCGTGATGATGGGCTATCTGAAAAACGAAAATGCGACGCACAAAGCCTTTGAAGGCGGCTGGTTCCACACCGGTGATGTCGCAGTGGTGCACCCTGACGGTTACATACAAATCACCGACCGCTGCAAGGACGTCATCATTTCCGGAGGAGAGAACATCTCGTCCGTCGAAATCGAAGAAACCATCCACTGTCACCCGGCTGTTTTGCATGCCGCCGTCGTCGCGCAGCCTGATGACATCTGGGGCGAAGTACCGTGCGCGTTTATCGAACTCAAAGGCGGCTCTGAGCGGCCTACCGAAGCCGACATGATCGCGTTCTGCCAGGCGCGTCTTGCCCGATTCAAATGTCCTCGCAGAGTCATCTTCATGGAACTGCCCAAGACCGCGACCGGGAAAATCCAGAAGTTTCTTCTGCGAGAACAAGCCGGCAGTCGTGATGCAATTGTGCGTTTAGCGTCGAGTGGCTGAACCGAATTCAGTTCGCCCAAGGCGGTAGGGCTCAATCGTTGATATTTCCACCGCATCGTCATCGAGCGTTTCGCATCCAACTCACACGCTGCCATCCATCAAGCAGTGAGCACTCATGCACATTCCAAAAACAAAGGGCGCCCACAATGTCGAACAAAAACAATAAACTGTGGTTGGTTTTAGCTATTGCTTCTCCAGCATCCGTCGTACACGCCGACCTTGTAAAGGATGCAAAAGGAAATCTAGAATTCCGTAATTTTTACTACAACCGCGATTACCGAAACGACGGCGCAACCCAATCGAAGCGGGATGAATGGGCCCAAGGTTTCATTCTTAATCTGCAGTCAGGCTTCACCGAAGGCAGGGTTGGCTTGGGTATCGATGCCCAAGGCCTTCTAGGTGTGAAGCTGGACTCTAGTTCGGATCGAACGGGTTCTGGACTCCTCGCCTACGATTCCCAGCGGAACGTCGAAGACGAATACGCAAAGATGACCTTGACCGCGAAAGCGCGTATGGGGCGAAGTGAATTGAAAATAGGCGGGCTCAGCCCGCTGATGCCCCTGCTATGGAGCAACAACAGCAGGCTGCTGCCGCAAGTGTTTCGCGGCGGCATGCTGGTATCTAATGACCTGGACCCACTCTCCATTACTGCGATAAGAGTCAACGCCGTCAGGCAGCGTAACTCCACAGACTTCGAGTCTCTAACCACATTTGGCTATCGGGCTATTGAAGCTGATCACTTCAACTATCTTGCGTTCGACTATAAGGCTCTACCCACGCTGACGTTCAGTGCGCATACCGCAGAGCTTGAGGATTTATATCGGTCGAACTTCTTTGGCATGAAGCTAAGCCAACCCATCACTCGCGGTAGCGTTATCGCAGACATTCGCCTGTTCGATGCGAGAGAAACCGGAGATAAGAACTTAGAGAAGGTGGACAATCGGACACTGAGTAGCTACTTCGCTTACAGCCTTCAAGGTCATACCTTAGGCGGTGGGTATCAAAAAGCATGGGGCGACACCCCGTTCGCCTTCGTTAACGGAACGGACACCTATCTGTTCGCTGAATCGCTCGCGAGCACATTTACAGCGCCCAATGAACGTATTTGGTTCGCGCGCTATGACTTCGACTTCGTAGCCGTTGGCGTTCCCGGACTTACCCTCGGCTTCAAGTATGTGAGCGGCCAAGACGTTGACCCAACGGTGCTGACGACACGCCAGGCGGCTGCGTTGAGAGCAGAAGACAAAGACGGGAAAGAGTGGGAGCGTGTGACTGACCTCACTTACGTTGTGCAAAGTGGCCCCGCGAAAGGTGTCGCCATGCAGTGGAGAAATTCAACCAATCGCTCGACCTATGCCGACAGCGCGAACGAAAACCGCCTCATCGTTCGTTATACGCTGAACTTCTAGTCGAGCATTGGGCGCTTTTCTCAGTCGGCTTCTTCAATAGTTTTTTCTGAGATGCCTGGCTTTTATCATCCCGTTCAGCAGCTTTGATGCGCACAACAAGAGGTTCATCCCGCAGCTGTTGCAATCGGTTCATACAACGATAAACGCCGCTGATCCCTGGAAGGACAGCGGCGTTATCGTTTAACGTTTGAGGCTATTTGTAATGTTGCTCAAACACCGCCAACTGCTCAGGCTTGATCAACTGAAAGGGCACCCAGACGTCCGTTTCCACCGGCTCCCCCTTGATCATTTTGAGCGCTGCCTGTACCGCGCTGGTCGCCTGGGCCTTGGGGTCCTGGAACACCGACGCAACCAGCATCCCGCGCTTGATCGCCGCGAGGCCGTCGGGCAAGCCGTCGATACCAACGATTGCGACTTCGCCCTTGGCTTTGCCGGCCTGCTGCAAAGCCATGGCTGCACCGATGGCCATCTCGTCGTTGTTGGCGACGATGGCGTCGAACCGACTGCCCGCCAGCAGCCAGTTGCTGGTCAGGTCCATCCCCTTGTTGCGCTGCCACTCGGCACTTTGCTGCTCGACAATCTTGATTCCGGGATAGTCCTTGAGCACCTGTTTGACGCCTTCGGTGCGGTCGTGGGTGGCGTTTTGTGCCAGGTCGCCCATGATGATCGCGAGGTTGCCCTTGCCGCCGAGCTTTTCGGCCAGGTAGCGCATCTGCAGCTGTCCGGCCTCGATGTCATTGGACGCGACCGTGACGACGCCCTTGGGCAAGGTGCGCTCGTCCGGGTGACGGTTGACATAGACCAGCGGCGTCTTCGCTTCGACCGCGGCGCGGGTGATATTGGCCGTGGCGGAGGTGTCCACCGGCAGGACAATGACCGCGTCCACTTTCTGGTTGATAAAGCCCTGGACCTGGTTGAGTTGGCGCACCACATCGCCTTGGGCGTCCTCGAACTGGATCTGCACGTTTTCCTTTTTCGCGGCCTCGTCCAGGCCGTTACGCACGTAGGTCATGAAGTTGTCGTCGACCCTGGCGATGCTGACGCCGATGCGGTAGTCGGCGGCGGCCCATTGGCTGAACAGCAATAGCAGGGTGGCGAAAAGCAGTGTGCAACGACGCATGATGATTGTCCTTTTGTTGTTATGAGTTGTACGTCACCAAGAGATGAAAATCTGCCGCACGTCTTGAACACGGCGCAGCTTTATCCATCAAGCGTGAAGGCCTGCCGGAAACGCTCCAGCGCGACCTCGCTGTCACCGCTGGCCCAGCCTTCGAGGCCGACGACACCGCTGTATCCCATGCCGAACAAGGCCTTGGCAATGGCGGGATAGTGGATTTCACCGGTGCCGGGCTCCATGCGCCCCGGCACATCGGCGACCTGGATTTCGCCGATGGCGTTGCCGGCGCGCTGGATCAGTTCGATCAGGTTTCCTTCGCCGATCTGTGCGTGATAGAGGTCCAGGTTCATCTTCAGGTGCGGGCTGCCCACGGCTTCGATCAGCGCCAGGGTATCGTCAGCGCGGGCGAACGGCGTACCCGGGTGGTCGACTGCGGTGTTGAGATTTTCCAGCAGGAACACCCGACCCGCGTCTTCGCCCAGGCGGGCAATTTTTTCCAGCGTCTTGCAGGCGTTCAACCACATGCGCCCGGTGGTCTGGGCCACGGGTTTGACCGGCAGGCCCTGGTCACCCAGGCCGGTGCCATGCAGGTTCAGGCTGGGGCAGCCCAATTGAGCGGCGACCGCCAAGGATTCCTGGGCGCTGTCGAGCAGTTGCTGGATGCCCTCGGGATCGGTCAGGTTGCCTGAGATGTAGCCAGTCATGGAGGTGAAGTCCGCGCCGCTCGCTACGAGGGCTTGGATGTCCTTGGTCGTCCAGTTCCATATCTCGACGCTGAAGCCCAGGGCATGAATGCGTTTGACACGCTCGATAAAGGGCAGGTCGAGGAAGACCATTTCGGCGCTGATCGCCAGTTTGAACGGGATGAAACTCATGACCGGGCTCCTTGCACGCGCACCGCTTTGCCCTGTTGGAAGGATTCGATACAGGCACGGGCAATGGCCAGTGCCGCCCGCGCGTCTTCACCGCTGGCAAGGGGTTTTTCACCGCTGCGCACGCAGTTGGCGAAGTGGTTGAGCTCGGCCACATAGGCATCCCGCAGCAGGTCGGTGTCCATGCGCTGGGTGTCGGCCTGGACCCCATTGGCCAGGTACCGCAGCAAGTCAGAGTCGTTGACGTTGCCCATGGTCAGCATGCCAGCGCTGCCGAATACTTCGCCGCGGACGTCGTAGCCATACACGGCCTGGAAATTGGCCTCGGCCGTGGCAATGGCGCCGTTATCGAAACGGATCGTGACCACCGCAGTGTCGAGAAACCCTTTGGCCTTGTAGGCCGGTGCGATCAGGGCATCGGCCATCACAAAAACCTCAACCGCCTCGGCGCCCGGATTCAGGTAGCGCAGGGTGTCGAAGTCATGGATCAGGGTTTCCAGGAAGATCACCCATTGTGGTGACGCAGCCGGGTTGTTCAGCGCTGGGTCGCGGGTCAACGAGCGCAGCAGTTGTGGCGTACCGATCCGGCCGGCGACCACGTCCAGGTGGGCGGTGCGGAAGCTTCTGGCGAAGCGCCGGTTGAAGCCGACTTGTAGCGTCACCCGTGCGTCGGCAGCGGCGGCGATGGCGCGGTCGGCCTCGTCGAGGGTGATGGCCATCGGCTTTTCGCAGAACACGCCTTTGCCGGCCCGGGCCGCACTGATCACCAACTCGGCATGGCTGCGTGCCGGGGCGGCGATCAGCACGGCGTCGATGTCCGGGTCATCGAGTAATTGCTGTGGGTCGGTATAGACCTTCTGCACGTCCAGTTCTGCCGCCAAGCGTGCGGCTTGGCCGGGCGTAGGGTCGGCGATGGCGGCGAGGCAGGCGCCGGGGATGTGCCGGGCGGCGGTCAGGCCGTGAAAACTGCCCATGCGGCCGGCGCCGATGAGGCCAAGGCGAAGGGTCTTGGATGTGCTCATGAACATGACTCCCTTTATTGTTTTAGCGACTCGGCGGTAAGAATGTCCTCGTCTGTGCAAGCAGGGAGCAAGCGCTGTGCCAATAATTAACTGATTGATATTAAAGGGGATTTATTTGGTTTTATTCAAAATCATGTTCATTTAAATGACATGTCTATACTGACATGTCGAAAATATGGACGTGGGGCCGAATAATGAACCAGCAACCTGCAGCATTGAGCGCCGAAGACCGTGACTACCTCACCACGCTGGGCCCCGCGTCGTTGAACCAAGGGCCAGGCACTGCGCTGGATGAGGCTTGGCGCGCGTGTTTGCAGGGGGCTATCGAACGGCCTGCGGGGATCCGTCGGGTGATTTGGGAATCCTGGTTGCGCAGCGTCCATGCCGGCCTCGACCCAGAAGACGGCGAGTACCGTTTTGTCGCGCCTGCCGACCTGACCGCGACACTGGCCGCCAACCGGGTGCTGATCGCCGCTGCGGCGCAAGTCATGCGCGGTTTGCTCGCCTATAACCCCAGGGGCCATATCAACCTGACCGATGCCGAAGGCACGACGTTGTATTTCTGTGGCCTGGACCTCACACCCATCGGCAGTCGATTGCTGGAGTCGGTACAGGGCACCAACTGCACCGGGCTGGCGATTGTCGAAGACCGTTTGGTGTATGTGCTGGCCGAGGAGAACTTCGGGCTTGGCCTGCGCCAGCGCCGGATGCATTGCGCCGCCGCGCCAATCCGCGATGCCCAAGGCCGGACGCTGGGTATGTTGACCTTGACGGCAGAGCCCGGCTGGTTTCATTTCCATACGTTGGGCACCGTCCAGGCTGCGGCCGAGGCGGTCTCCAGGCAGATGGCGCTGCAAGCCTTGCTGGAAGAACAACAGACAGTCCTTGAGGTGCTCAACGAGGGCTTGGTGGTTTTGGATGAGCAGGGCCGCATCAAGGCCCTCAACCATTACGCTCGACAGCTGTTCCGCGTCGGCCATGACCTGCTCGGCAGTCCGTTCAAGAGCCTGGGCCAGAGCGAATTGACCGATGCAGTCCTGCTCGCGGGCGGGGACGGCGTGCGCGACCTGGACTGCACCTTTGAATTGCCTGACCGCAGCCATCTGGCCTGCCTGGTGTCGGTCTGCCCGCTGGAGCAAGGCGGGCGGATTGTGTCGTTGCGCGAGAACCGACGCATCCGGGAAATCACCCGGCGGATCATTGGCACCCAGGCCAGCTACACCTTCGAAACCATCCTCGGCCGTTCACAGGCGATTGAGGATGCACTGCACCTGGCGCGGGTTGCCAGTCGCAGTGATTCGACCACGCTGATCCTCGGTGAGAGCGGCACTGGCAAGGAGCTGTTCGCCCAGGCCATCCATAATGGCAGTGACCGTTGTGGCGGGCCTTTTGTGGCGGTTAATTGCGGCGCCATTCCCCGTGAACTGGTGCAGAGCGAACTGTTTGGACATGTCGAAGGTGCTTTCACCGGCGCGGCGCGTGGTGGGTCGGCAGGCAAGTTCGAATTGGCCGATGGTGGGACGATCTTCCTCGATGAAATCGGTGACATGTCCTTTGATGCGCAGGTCAGCCTGTTGCGTGTCCTGCAGGAAGGCGAGGTGACACGGGTGGGGGCGAAAAAATCGCTACGGGTCAACGTGCGCATCATCGCCGCCACCCATCGCAACCTGAGCCAGGCCGTGGCCGAAGGCGCCTTTCGTGAGGACCTTTACTACCGGCTCAACGTGCTGAACCTGACGGTGCCGCCACTGCGGATGCGCCGCGAAGATGTACCGTTGCTCGCGCGGCATTTTCTCGCGCGATGCGCGCGGTCGCTACGCAAGTCGATGCAGGACCTTTCGCCCGCGGCGCTGGACATGCTTGGCGCCTATCACTGGCCAGGCAATGTCCGTGAGCTGGAAAATGTCATTGAGCGGGCGACCAACCTGGCGATGACTGAACTGATCGAGCCGAGCGATCTTGCCCTGGAAATCAGGCAGCGAGGGCGCCCATCGACATGGGGAAGTGCCCCTGGGCCGCGGATGGCGCCGGACCTGGGCACCCATGAGATGAATGCCATTATCGCCGCCCTTAAAGACACGCGCGGAAACATCCGCCTGGCTGCTCAACGGCTGAATGTGTCGCGTGGCGGGTTGTACAACAAGATGAGTCGGTTTGGGCTCAAGGTTGATGCGTTCCGTTCTTAGCGGGATGCTGTCGTAAATGCTCTGAAAATTGCCACGATCCCTCGCTGGGCTGCTGGTATAGAGCGTGCGCGATAACGCGTAAATGCCCGTGATGGGAAGCGTTAACGCGCAGTCCTGACGATGACCGATCAACGGGGAATGTAAATTTTTACGGTTTCTTTACGGTAGGTGTTATGGCCTGGAATGATACTGGCCGCGATTTTCAGATCGTCCGGGCGCCTTGCATTTCCAATGGCCTTGGCAAATCGTATTGCTCAAGGATGGCATACACTTCCCCCCGTAATTTTAGAGACGTAGCCCTTGAGCGAAGCAGCGATTCCCGCCCATGAAGACTCCCATACCAAAACATCAGGAGTGGGCTTGCTCGTCGCCGCGGTGGGCGTGGTTTATGGGGACATTGGCACCAGCCCGCTGTACACACTCAAAGAAGTGTTTGCCGGTCACTACGGCGTCCAGGCCAACCAGGACGGTGTACTGGGTATTCTGTCGTTGATCTTCTGGTCACTGATCTGGGTCGTCTCGATCAAGTACGTGCTGTTCATCCTTCGCGCCAACAACCAGGGCGAGGGGGGCATCATGGCCTTGACCGCATTGGCACGTCGGGCTGCGGCACCGTTTCCCAAAATGAGCAGGGTCTTGGTATTGCTCGGGCTGTTCGGCGCGGCACTGTTTTACGGGGACAGCATGATCACCCCGGCCATCTCGGTGCTCTCGGCGGTCGAAGGGCTGCAGCTTGCGTTCGATGGAATCGAACAGTGGGTCGTTCCGCTGTCCGTGGTCATCCTGGTAGCGCTGTTCCTGATCCAAAAACATGGCACGGCGCGTATCGGCATACTGTTCGGCCCGGTCATGGTGCTGTGGTTCATGGTGCTGGGTGCGCTCGGCATTTACGGCATCCTGCAACGACCGGAAGTTCTGCAGGCGCTCAATCCTGCATGGGCAGTGCAATTTTTTGTGGTGCATCCGGGGATTGGCGTGGCCATTCTGGGTGCCGTGGTGTTGGCATTGACCGGTGCTGAAGCACTGTATGCCGACATGGGCCACTTTGGCCGCAAGCCCATTGCTCGCGCCTGGTTCATTCTCGTGTTGCCCGGCTTGGCGCTCAATTATTTTGGCCAAGGCGCCCTGATCCTGGGTAACCCGGAGACTGTGCGCAACCCGTTCTATTTACTGGCGCCTGAATGGGCACTTTTACCGATGGTCGCGCTCTCCACACTAGCCACCATCATCGCCTCTCAAGCCGTGATCTCCGGAGCTTTTTCCCTGACTCGCCAAGCCATCCAGTTGGGTTACGTCCCACGCATGTTTATCCAGCATACCTCCAGCCAGGAACAGGGACAGATCTATATCGGTACGGTTAACTGGGCGTTGATGGTGGGTGTCGTGCTGTTGGTGATTGGTTTCGAGTCGTCCAGTGCCCTGGCCGCAGCTTATGGCGTCGCTGTGACGGGGACCATGTTGATCACGACAGTCTTGTCCTCGGCAGTCGTCCTGCTCCTGTGGAAAACGCCGCGCTGGCTGGCCGTCCCAATGCTGCTCGGATTCTTGCTGGTAGACGGTCTGTATTTCGCGGCCAATGCACCCAAAATCTTTCAGGGTGGGGCGTTCCCGGTGATTGCCGGCATCAGCCTGTTCATTTTGATGACGACCTGGAAGCGGGGCAGAAAGATTATTGTTGAGCGGCTGGATGAAACCGCACTTCCTCTACCGCTATTCATCGGCAGCATCCGTACGCAGCCTCCCCATCGGGTGCAAGGTACGGCAGTGTTTCTTACGGCCAGGACAGATGCTGTTCCTCATGCACTGCTGCACAACCTGCTGCATAACCAGGTTTTGCATGAGCAAGTGGTATTGCTCACAGTGGTGTCTGAAGACAGCCCTCGTGTGAGTGCTGACCGACGGTTTGAGATTGAAGCCTATGGAGAAGGGTTCTTCCGGGTCAGTCTGCACTTTGGCTTTATCGAG
The DNA here is from genome assembly GCF_900103575.1 of Pseudomonas sp. NFACC51. Taxonomy (NCBI): domain Bacteria; kingdom Pseudomonadati; phylum Pseudomonadota; class Gammaproteobacteria; order Pseudomonadales; family Pseudomonadaceae; genus Pseudomonas; species Pseudomonas sp. NFACC51. The sequence goes on from NZ_FMXH01000001.1 coordinate 451,863, forward strand.
GAGCCCGATGTCCCCTTGGCCTTGAGTCTCTGTCACTTGGCTGAACTGGACTTCAGTCCGATGCGTACCACCTATTTCCTCAGCCGGGAGACGGTGATCCCGACCAAGCGCATCGGAATGGCCCGTTGGCGAGAAACCCTGTTCGCATTTTTGCTGAAGAACGCCAATAGCAACCTGAAGTACTTCAAGTTGCCTTTGAACCGGGTGATAGAGCTGGGCACACAGGTCGAGATGTAGACGAGTCATCGAGTACCCAGAGGGGCTCGTTCAATGCGGGCCATTTATGCTGGATGAACCACGCGTCAGACGCTTGAGCGCGATAACCATCAGGCCCCCGGCTACTACCATTCCAGTGAGAAAAAGCGGATAGGCAACCCACCAGGGAACGGCTGAGGTCATCATGCTGAACTCGGACATGCCACCAATGCTGGCGATCAGGTTGAGAGGCAGGAAAACCACATTGATCAGCGTCAGTTTGCGTAACAGGTTGTTCATGGTGTTGTTCATCAAATTGCCGCGTGCGTCGATCAAGCCGGCAAACACCCTGGAGTAGATTTCCGCCTGTTTGTTGCACTGGGTATTTTCAATGATCAAATCGTCGATAAGCGCAATTGCCTCGGCGCTGAAGTGCTCTTTTTCCGCATGGTTGCGCAGCCGAGTCAGGACAGCGCCATTGCTGTGAATCGCATTGATGTAGTAGATCAGGCTTTCGCTGAGGTTAAACATCTGGACCAGATGTCGATTCTCCATCGAGGCGTTGAACTTTTGCTGCAGCTCGCGAGCCACCATCTTGATCACCTTGAGGTGGCCCAGATAGTGGTGGAGGTTGTTGAACAGTATATCCAGCAGCACATCTTGCGTTGTGTGCAAGGGGTGCCGCTGCCCCAATCCACTCAACTGGGAGTCGTCAGTCGCGATTATCAGCAAGCGTGTTCTAGAGAAGAGCAAGCCGAACGACGAGACCTCAAAGGCCAGGCTATTTCCGCCCGAGTAACTTTCCGGACGCTTCCAGATCAAGAACAGGTTATCCGGATGGAATTCGATGCGTGAGACTTCGTCCGGATCCAGTGCCGAAGCCAGCGCGTGATCGTCCAGTTTGAACTCGCTGCGCAACAGATCTCGTTCTGCCGCATCGGGATTACTGAACAACATCACATCAGCATTGAGCTGTTCAACCGGTACCAGCGCCCCTTTGGCGAGCAGGAAACTCTTGATCACGTCTGACCTATGGCGTTGTTGACGGAGGAAGTCAGTGTCTTGCAGGTCGTGTAGCAGATCAAGTATTCACCAGGCCTGACCGCGACGCTTCAGCTCAAGGCGGCGAATGAACTCTTCCAGAACCAAGGAATACAGGTCGTCCTGCAAGTATGCGTCTTCGATGCCCGCGTCCATGTTCGGGTTGTCGTTAACCTCGATTACCACCACCTTATCCCCCGACTGTTTCAGGTCGACCCCGTATAAACCATCGCCAATGAGATTCGCGGTCTTCACCGCCAGTTCCACCACCGCCCGCGGTGCTTCGTGAACCGCCAAGGTGCGGCATTCCCCGTTAATGTCCTGGCCCTTGGCCTTGTGGTTGTAGATTTGCCAGTGACCTTTGGACATGAAGTACTGGCAGGCGAAAATCGGTTTGCGGTTGAGTACGCCGATGCGCCAGTCGTACTCGGTGTAGAAGAACTCCTGAGCCAGTAGCAATACCGAGTGCTCAAAGAGCTCAGAGGTGGCATCCAGCAGCGCCTGTTGGCTTTCGACCTTGATTACGCCGCGGGAAAAACAACCATCGGGAATCTTCAGCACTAATGGAAAACCCAGGCGTTCACCGACTCGCTCGAAGTCTTCCGGTCGCTCCTTGTAGAGAATCTCGGTTGCCGGCATACCCAATTGATGGCTTTTGAGCAGATCAGTCAGGTACACCTTGTTGGTACAGCGCAGGATTGAAGTGGGATCGTCCATCACCACCAGGCCTTCGCTTTCCGCCTTCTTGGCGAAGCGATAGGTGTGGTTATCCACGCTGGTGGTTTCGCGAATCAGCAGGGCGTCATACTCGGCTATTCGTGAGTAGTCTTTCTTTTCGATCAGATCGACATCAATGCCCAGACCTTTGCCCACCCTGATAAAATTTTCCAGTGCCTTGGCATTGGAAGGCGGCAGCGATTCTTGTGGGTCATGCAATATGGCCAGGTCGTAACGGGCCATGCGGGGTGACCGCGGTACTCGCCAGATCTTGCGGCTGAAACTGTCCAGCGAGTTGGCAAATTGATCCTCTTGGTCTTCGCGTAGCTTTTGCAAGACGCCAGGCTTTATTCCCTCAATGTGCCAACTATTGCTTTTACGGAACTCCACCAAGAGGATCGGACATGGGAATATTTCGAAAATTTGCCGAGCCAGTTCCTGCAAGGGCTCAAGGTTGGTTTTACCAAAGTAAAGAGTGAGCGTGAATCCTTCGGTATTACTATAAAGGTGGTGGTTCAGTGCTTTGTCCAGCGCCTTGTCCAAGTCATCCAGCGCAAGGCTGTACAGTGACTTTCGGGTCAACTCGCTGATGGTCCGTACAGACGGAATAACTTTATGGTCGCGTGCTTCTGCCAGCAATGAACAGTAATACCCGTGTCCTAGGTACTTGTAGCTCCGACACAGATTAATAACCTGAACACGCTTGCCAGCCTCGCTTTCAAGGGGTTGCTCGAGATATTCCTGGGCACTCATCACATCGTCTGATGGAAAATAAGACGCCCAGTCTTCTTTTCGCTCAACAATAATAACGACTTGGCTTTGCCGCCTGGGCGCACTCGATAAATAAGTAAGGTTTGATATTGCCGCTAGCCGATTTTGCTCTGATACTTCACGCAAATCACCCTGTGCCGCTGACATATGAGAAGGTCCGTTGGAGAACAAGTCCTTATCTATTAAGCACGAGACTTTTTAAAAGTCTCGTTTCGTTACGCAACTTTTACGGCGGCTATATGAATCTGGTATTTCGCAAGGCGACACACGATGACCTGAAGTCTCTGCTGGAATTGGAAAACCAGTGTTTTACTCATGACCGGCTCACGCCGCGCAGTTTCCAGTGGATGATCGGTCGAGCCCATGCCAGCCTGATCGTCGCGCAGGCCGAGAGCCAATTGATGGGCTACTGTCTGGTCTTGTTCCACCGGGGCACCTCGCTGGCGCGTCTGTACTCCATCGCCATTGCCACCCATAGTCGTGGCCTGGGCTTGGGGAAACAGCTACTGGATCAGGCGGAAGAGTGCGCACGCGCGAACGACTGCGCCTACCTGCGACTGGAAGTCCGACCGGATAACCCGGTTGCCATCAGTCTTTATGAGCGCAATGGGTACCGGCGCTTCGCTGTGGTAAACGACTACTACGAAGACCATTTGCATGCGCTGCGCTTGGAAAAGCGTGTTGTGCAGCATCGGGAAAACCGTGAGCTCCAGGTACCTTACTACCAACAGACCACTGAGTTTACCTGCGGTCCGGCTTGCCTCTTGATGGCCATGAAGGCATTGCAACCCGATCGTTTAATCGGGCGTAGGGACGAACTGCAGATCTGGCGTGAAGCCACCACGGTGTTCATGACTTCAGGGCACGGTGGTTGCAGTCCCCAAGGGTTGGCACTCGCGGCCTGGCGCCGGGGGTTTCGAGTACGCTTGCAGGTGAGTATCGCAGGTCCGCTATTTCTCGACGGCGTGCGCGACGAGCATAAAAAAGAAGTAATGCGCCTGGTACACGAAGCGTTCTGCAGTGAACTGGCGCAGAGTGACGTGGAGCAGGTGAGCAGCAACCAACTGGACCTGGCCCTCGCACTGAAGGAGGGCGGTCAACCCCTGGTGTTGATCAGCAGCTACCGACTGACGCGCTCAAAAGCCCCACACTGGGTCATTGTCACTGATTACGATGAGGACTTCGTCTACCTGCATGATCCAGACATTGATCATAGTCAGCACCGTCAGGTACTTGATTGCCAGCATCTTCCCGTCAGCCACAAGGCGTTCGATAAGATGTGTGTTTTCGGCGGCAATAAGCTACGCGCCTCCGTGACGATTTACCCTCGCCAATCTATGCCCAAGGTATGAAGCGATACCCAACCCCCGTTTCGGTAATGAAGTGTTGCGGTGGGAAGGGGCGGCTTTGATTTTTTTACGCAGGCTCCCAGCAAAGATGAACCAGCAGGTGGTACGGGTTGTACAACAAAAATGAGTCGGTTTGGGCCCAAGGTTGATACGTTCCGTTCTTAGTGGGTGACGCATAGTAGGAATATCCCTACACGACCCTCTGTATTCCCTAGTCCTAAATAAGATTGCTCCGATTATTCATGGGGTGGCACCTAGCTATTATTCAAGGGCTGGGGTGGCATCCTGGTGCGAATCCAAGACAACCGCGCCTCGGGCAGTTCAGGGTGAGCGGTTGCGGACAGAGGAGGATCTGCATCGTGTTGAAATATATCGGTGTGACCGATCTTTGCGTAGGAATGTATGTCCAGGAGCTGTCCGGTTCCTGCATAGAGCGTCCGTTCTGGAGCAAAGGCTTCCTGATTCAGAATGAGGAGGTGCTGGAGAAAGTCATTGCCTCGGACATTGATGGTGCATGGATCGACCTGTCCAAGGGAGTGGACGTACAAGCCTCTGCGCCTGCTGAACCCACTGTGCAGGCTCAGCAGTCCCCGCGCTTGCCGACCCGATCGTGCACCGAAGTACCCGGACCGCGTCCGAGGGTGGCAATGAGCGAAGAGTTGTTGAGGGCGGTCAACCTTTGCTCCAGTTCCAAGGCGGCTGTCATGGAGATGTTCGGCGATTTGCGCATGGGCCGGATCGTTCAACTGGATCGAGTCACGGACATGGTGGGTGAAATCTCCGACTCGCTGTTACGTCATCCTGATGCACTGCTCAGCCTGGTGCGCCTCAAGACCGTCGATGAATATACCTACATGCATTCGGTAGCCGTCTGTGGGTTGATGATTGGTTTGGCACGTCAGTTGGATTTACCGCCGCTGCTGGTACAAGAAGCCGGGCTGGCGGGCTTGCTGCACGACGTGGGCAAGATGGTGATACCCACGGCCATCCTGGCGAAACCATTGCCCTTGAATGACACCGAACACATGACGATGCGCAGGCACCCCGAGGAGGGTGCCAGGATGCTGGCGGACAGCAGGCATTTCACCTCCCGTGTGCAGGACGTTTGCTTGCATCACCATGAGAAGGTCGACGGCAGTGGCTATCCCCATAAGTTATGTGGCACCCAGATCAGTCTATTCGCGCGCATGGCCGCTGTCTGTGATGTGTATGACGCCGTGACGTCTGACCGTCCTTATCGGGATCGCTGGGGCCCCGCCGAATCGATTCGAAAAATGGCGGGATGGAGCGGGCATTTCGATCAGAAAGTGTTTCACGCCTTCGTCAAATGCATTGGTATCTATCCGGTTGGTGCTTTGGTTCGCCTTCAAAGTGGCAGGTTGGCGGTGGTGACGGAGCAACACGCCGATTATTTGCTCACGCCCAGGGTGAAGGTTTTCTACTCGGCGTCGAGTCGTGTGCCGCTGCCTCCCGAATGTATTGATCTGGCCTGTGGGCAGGACAGCATCGTCAGCATTGAGTCGGAGAAGACCTGGGGCTTCAAGAGTCTTGAAGCGCTCTGGGTGGCCACGGGGCAGGGCAGCGAGTCGCGATTTGGCTGACGCGTGCGAGGCCCAGTTTGTTTACCAGCGCCTGTCGCTGGTTTTTTTTTGCTGTCGTTTTGGGGGGCTGTCACCTTCGGGTAGGAATTCTCCTACCGCACCAACCGCAATCCTTAGGTGTAAATCAGGATGCTCCGATAGTTTCGCCGCCATCACTTGGCCATTATCTCTCCAAGTCAACAAAACCAGGCATCCCAAGGGTGGATGTCTTGCGCGGGGTCCCGTCGGATCCGCACTGAACTGGAGAGATGAAGGTGAAAGGACAGGCAATTTCTTCCCCCCTGATCTTGATGCTCCCCGCGGGACTGACGGGAGTGCTCGGGTGTGTCGCGATTCTGGTCAGCACGGACTTCAGTCTGCGCAATGCAGCCAGTTGTGCACTGGTCTTGCTCGGCGCGTTGCTGATGGGGGTGTGGAGCCTGCGTTTATTGAGCAATCGGCCGCACGCAGAGCAAGGCGACGATCAGCCACTTCACGTTGCGCTGACCGCTTCGCCGGATGAAGGATTGGGCGAGGTATGCGCGCAGGTACTGCCGATCTGGAGCCACCAGATCGATGCAGCGCGCATCCTCAGCGAGGAGTCGATCCTCAAGCTGAGTAGCCGCTTCGCGACGCTGTCGGGGGACATCAGTGCTTCTGCTTCCCACGGCGCGGACCAGAGTTCGGGCGCGCGGTTGCTGGAAATTCTTGAAGTCGGCCAGCGGGACCTGGACTCGATCATGGTTGCCCTTCGCGATGCGCTTTTGCGCAAGGAGTCGCAACTCAAGGAGGTAATGCTCCTTTCCGATTTCACCTCTCAATTGCAGGAGATGGCCAAGTTCGTCGGTGATATTGCCCAGCAGACCAATCTGTTGGCACTCAACGCCGCTATTGAAGCGGCGCGGGCAGGGGATGCCGGACGCGGCTTCGCGGTAGTGGCGGATGAGGTACGCAAACTGTCCAGTTTATCCGGGGGGACGGGGCAGAAAATCAGCGAAACGGTCAATGCCGTCAACGCTGCCATCTCTCGCACCGTCGAGCTATCCCAGCACCAGGCGCAGCAGGATTCGCAAACCCTGGCTCATTCAGAGCAATTGGTGTCCCAGGTGATCGAGCACTTCCGGCACAACGCCCAGGCCATCGTCGATACCAGCAGCAGTCTTCAGCAGCAGAGCGAAAACGTTGCCACCGAGATATCGGGGGTACTGGTCGCCCTGCAGTTCCAGGATCGAGTCGGCCAGATGCTTTCCCTGGTCAACAACGACCTTGGCAAGCTGCACGGGCATATCGTCGAACGCCAGCAATTCGCGCTCGCCGGCGGCACACCGGCCCCGATCATCGCGGATGCCTGGCTTGAGCAATTGGCAAGCACCTACACCATGCCTGAACAGCATGCGATCCATCACGGTAAGCCTGTGGTGAGCAGTACTTCATCCGAGATCACTTTTTTCTAGGGAGTTTCCCCATGAGCAAAACCATCCTGATTGTCGATGACTCTGCTTCCATTCGCCAAGTGGTGAGCATCACCTTGAAGGGCGCCGGATACGAGGTCATCGAAGGTGTCGACGGTCGTGACGCCCTGACCAAGCTCGACGGACGCAAGATCCACCTGATTGTCAGTGACGTGAACATGCCGAACATGGATGGCCTGAGCTTCATCAAGGCCGCTAAACAACTGCCGGCCTACAAGTTCACGCCCGTGATCATGCTGACCACCGAAACCGGAGAGGCCATGAAGCAACAGGGCCAGGCCGTCGGCGCCAAGGCTTGGATGGTCAAGCCCTTCCAGCCGGCGCAGATGCTCGGTGCCGTCTCCAAACTGATCATGCCGTAGCACCGCCCAGAGTCCCTGGAAAGGAGGTTGTCATGACAAACACCACGGCTTGTCTGCGTCGGATTCTGGTTCTCGAAGGGCCGCTGACCATTTACACCGCAGCCGAACGCAAAGACCTGTTGCTGGAGCTGTTTCCGTTGGCTCAGGAAGTCGAAATGGATCTGGGCGGCGTGGACGAAATGGATACCGCCGGGCTCCAGTTGTTGGTGCTGATCAAACAGGAGTCGCTGCGCCATGGTTCCAACCTGCTGCTGAGCAACCACAGTACGGCGGTGCTTGATGCACTGGACATGAGTGGGTTGCACAGCTTTTTCGACCAGTCGGCTCCGGCCCTTCAGCAGAGAGGTTGAAGCCATGAGTTCACCCATGAATCTGGATGACGTGCTACGAACGTTCATCGCCGAAAGCCAGGAGCTTTTGCTGCTGATGGAGGAGGCGTTGCTGCAGATCGAACAGGCGCCGGATGATGTCGACACCATCAACGCCCTGTTTCGCGTCGCCCATACCATCAAAGGTTCTGCCGGCCTGTTTGGCTTCACGCCGATCGTTGCCTTTACCCATGTGGCAGAAAGCGTGCTGGATCGGGTCCGTGGACATGAACTACGGGTGGACGAATCGCTGAGTGCCTTGTTCCTGGACGTGCGGGACCACTTGTGCACGCTGATTGAATTGCTGGCCAGCCACGGCGACCTGCAAGGCATGACCGCAGAGCACGAGCGGCTGGGAGCGGCATTGGTCGAGCGTCTCAACCGCTACCTGGAACCCAGTCCGGAACCGGTGCAGTCCCTGGCAACGTTCGAACCGCTGCAATCGACTTGCGTCATGCATTGGCATATCTCCCTTCGCCTGTGTCCCGACGTTTTGCGCAACGGTATGGACCCGCTGTCGTTGTTGCGTTACCTCAACAGTTTCGGCCAGATCAGCGCGGTCGTGTGCATCACCGAGGGCATGCCGGATATCTCGGCGATGGATCCGGAAACGTGTTACCTGGGATTTGAGCTGGGGTTTGTCAGTGATGCCGACCAGGCCACCATTGAAGGGGCCTTCGACTTCGTTCGTGAGGGCAGTCAGATCTGCGTGTTGCCGTGCAACGGTGACCTGACCGGCTTGCGGGCTTTGATCGGTCGTCTCGACGCCGAGCCCGATGCCATGGTCGAGGCCTTCATCGCCTGTGGTTCCGTCACCCGTGAAGCCTGGCTGGCCAGTCCTTCTTCTGGCGAGTCGACAGCCATTGCGGTTGCCCCCGTGGCATCAGACCAGTCAGCCCGCGAGGACGTCACCAAGAGCCGGGGGGCAAAAGAGGCCCGTCCGGCCGAAGGTAATCTGATTCGGGTCGACGCCGGAAAACTGGATCAATTGATCAACCTGGTGGGCGAGCTGATCATCGCCGGCGCTGGCGCCAATCTGGGGGCCATCCAAAGCGGCATTGGCGAGTTGATTGAAGCGACCAGCTCGCTCTCGCGTCTTGTCGAGGAGGTGCGCGACTGCGCCCTGACCCTGCGGATGGTGCAGATCGGCGGCACATTCAACCGCTTCCAGCGGGTGGTGCGCGACGTCTCCAAGGAACTGGGCAAGGACATCGCCTTGCAAGTACTCGGCGCCGAGACCGAGTTGGACAAGACGGTAGTCGAACGCATTGGCGATCCCCTGACCCACCTGGTGCGCAACGCCATGGACCACGGCATCGAATCTTCCCAATTGCGCCGAGACCGTGGCAAGCCGGAGCAGGGCACGGTTCGCCTCAACGCTTATCACGAGGCCAACAGCATCGTCATTGAAGTCAGCGACGACGGTGGTGGCCTGAACAAGCAACGCATCCTGGCCAAGGCGATGGAACGCGGTCTCGTCGCCGAAGGGCAATCGCTGACCGATGGCGACATTCTCAATCTGATTTTCGAGCCAGGCTTCTCCACTGCCGACCAGGTCAGCAACCTGTCCGGGCGCGGCGTGGGGATGGATGTCGTCAAACGGAACATCGTTGCCCTGCGCGGCTCGGTCAATCTGGAAAGCGAAGAGGGCGTAGGCACCACGGTGCGAATCCGCCTGCCGCTGACCCTGGCCATCATCGATGGCTTTCTGATCGGGGTAGGCAATGCCTCTTATGTCGTGCCGCTGGACCTGGTCGAGGAGTGCATCGAGCTGTCGACCGACGACGGCAGCAGTCAGGACTTCCTGGACTTGCGAGGCTCGGTTCTTCCAGTCCTGCGCCTGCGCGAGATGTTTGCCATCGACGAGCCTAACCATGGCCGTGAAAACATCGTGGTCGTGCATTACGCGGGGATGCGGGTGGGCCTGGTCGTCGATCAATTGCTGGGAGAGTTCCAGACGGTGATCAAGCCGCTGGGCAAGATTTTCGGTACGGCCCATGGATTGGGCGGCTTCACCATCCTGGGGAACGGAGCAGTAGCGTTGATCCTGGATATTCCCAAACTACTCGGGCAAGTCGCCAGCCGGCAGAAACACGGTATGACCCTCAGCCCTGAATTGACTCAATAGTTCTCCCTGGAGTACAGCATCATGACCGTCAAAAAAAATATCTCGCTGCTGGTCGCCTCAGCCCTGTTGGGCATCCTGATTCTGGTCAGCCTCAGTCTTTACCTGATGGGCGGGGTCAGGAGCACGGCCAGCTATGCGCAAGTCAACACAGTGCCCAGCCTGCAGTTGCTGGATCACGTGGCCCTGGCCCTGGCGGACAGCCACAGCCGGCAATGGCAGAGTCTGTCCGGAACCGCCGGAAGTCCCCAGCAAAGCGACAAGGAAACGGTGCTCCAGGCGCTGGATCGCTACCAGAAAGAGTTCGTCTCCGATGATCATGATGCGACGCTGCTCAGCGCCTTGCGCAGCACGGTCAATGAATACAACCGAGGCACGGAACGTTTCGATAATGCCCTCAAGAATGCCGTCCCTGAAGCCCGTAGTCTGCTGCTCGACCTGGAGGTGACGCGCGAAAAGGTCACTTCCGCCTTGAACGATATCCGTCAGTACAACCTGGACCTGGGGCGCAAGAATGCGGCGGTCGCGGCATCGACCGAACAGACGGCGATCTACAGCATCGCGTTGGTCGGCGGCGCCACCTTGCTGGTCATCTGCTTGCTCGGTTTCTTCCTGGTACGCCGGCTGCTCCACACATTGGGTGGCGAGCCCGATGATCTCCGGCGGGTGGCCGAGCGGTTGGTGGCCGGGCAACTGGATGTGCAGGGCGGCAACAATGGCCCTGAACGTACCGGGCTGATGGGCTCCCTGGACCGGCTGAGCGGGACCTTGAACCAACTGATCAGCGAAATGAATCACATGTCCGCAGAGCACGACAAAGGCGACATCGACGTGCAGATCGATGCGGCACGCTTTGCTGGCAGCTATGGACTGATGGCCCAAGGCATCAACGATATGGTCAGTGGGCATATCAGCGTCAAGAAGCAAGCCATGGCCTGCATCAAGTCGATCAGTGAGGGCGACCTGCAGGCGTCCCTGCAAGCGTTCCCCGGCAAGAAAGCCTTTATTAACGTCACCATCGAGCATCTTCGCAGCACCATCACGGCGTTGATCGAAGAGATGCATCACATGTCGGACGAGCACGAGAAAGGCGACATTGATGTGCAGATCGACGTACAGCGATTCCAAGGCTCGTACCGTCAGATTGCCCAGGGCATCAACGACATGGTCAATGGTCACATCAGCGTGAAGAAACAGGCCATGGCTTGCATACGTTCCTTCGGCGAAGGTGACCTGTCGGCACCCCTGGCCCAGTTCCCGGGCAAAAAAGCCTTTATCAACGACAACATCGAGCAACTGCGCCGCAACGTCCAGGCGCTGATCGAAGACACCCAGATGCTCAGCGAGAATGCGGTAGTCGGTCGGCTCGATACCCGTGCGGACAGTACTCGCCATCAAGGGGATTTCCGCCGCATCGTGGCGGGGATCAATAGCACGCTGGACTCCATCGTTGCCCCTCTCAACGAGGCGATGGAGGTCATGGTGGCCCTGTCCGGTGGTGACCTGACCCGCAGCGTCAAAGGTGATTACCAGGGCAGCCTGCAAGACCTGAAGCACGCGGTCAATGAAACGGTGAGCAAGCTTTCGCAGATCATTGGCGAGGTGCGCAGTTCCGCCGATTCGCTGTCCAGTGCCTCGGAAGAGATTTCCGCCACGGCCCAAAGCATCAGCCAGTCGGCTTCGGTACAGGCGGCGTCGGTTGAAGAGACGTCGGCGTCGATGGAACAGATGTCGGCGTCGATTTCCCAGAACACCGAGAATGCCAAAGTGACCGATGGCATGGCCGGCAAGGCGAGCAAGGAGGCAAGCGAAGGTGGACAGGCCGTCAAGGACACCGTCTCGGCCATGAAAACCATCGCCGAGAAGATAGGAATCGTTGATTCGATTGCCTACCAGACGAATCTGCTGGCGCTCAACGCGGCCATCGAAGCGGCCCGTGCCGGCGAGCATGGCAAGGGCTTCGCGGTTGTCGCCGCTGAGGTGCGCAAGCTCGCCGAACGCAGCCAGGTCGCGGCACAGGAAATCGGCCAGGTGGCCAAGAACAGTGTTGCCCTGGCTGAGCGGGCCGGCAACTTGCTTGATGAAATCGTGCCCTCGATTACCAAGACCTCTGATTTGGTTCAGGAGATTGCCGCTGCATCCGAAGAGCAGTCCATCGGCTCGGAGCAGATCAATACCGCCATGTCGCAGATGAGCCAGATCACTCAACAAAACGCCTCTGCGTCCGAAGAGCTGGCTGCTACCGCCGAGGAAATGAGTAGCCAGGCCGAGCAGTTGCAAGAGTTGATGGGCTTTTTCACCTTGCAGGGTCGGGTTGCGGTTTCCGCCGTTCCACGGGCCGCTTCCTCCAGTCTGGGCGGCATGCAAAGCAGTGAGCATGCCCAGGAAGGCGGTTTCATTCGCTTCGGGAGTTGAGACATGGAACCTGCAGTCTTGAGCCATTTCGAGCATGCGCAGCAGAATCCGTGTGACAGCGAATTCCTGCAATTCCTGACGTTTGTATCCGCCAGGGAGGTCTATGCGATCGATACCTTGTGCGTGCGAGAAATCATCGAGTACGGCCAGGTTACGAGCGTACCGATGATGCCGGATTTTATCCGCGGAGTGATCAATCTGCGCGGTTCGGTTGTGCCGGTGATCGATCTGCAGGCGCGCTTTAGCAAGGGCGCCACGCAGCAAGGCAACAGAACCTGCATCGTTATCCTGGAACTGGTTCAGGAAGACGAGCCGCAAGTGCTGGGTATCGTGGTCGACTCGGTGAGCGAGGTGATCGAAATCGAGTTGGCCGACATCAAGGCCGCTCCGGCGATCGGAAACCGGATCCGTGAAGACTTCATTCGAGGGATGGTCAAGGTGCGAGGTGCGTTCCTGACTGTGCTTCAGATCGACCAGGTGTTGTGTGTCAGTGAGATCGCTCGCCAGTTGCACTGAGTTGTAGCGCTCAGGCATGCCTACGTTGTCTTGAGATGGATGCTGCCGTCTACGGTGGATCCCTAGGAGTGAACCATGTCCATATCTGCCTCGCGCCTGCCTGTCCCGGGGACGGCAGCGCCACAGTACCTGACCTTCAGCGTGGGCCAGGAGATGTTCGCGGTAGGCACCCTGTGCGTACGGGAAATTGTCGAATACGGACCGATTACGCCGTTGCCGATGGCGCCAGCGAAGGTTCGCGGCATCACCAATCTGCGCGGAGCGGCCATTCCTGTGCTGGACCTCGGGCTGTGTTTTGGGGGCGTCCAGACCCTGGAAAACCCACGTACCTGCATCGTCATGCTGGAGGTCCACGGCAGCGGCGGCGCAGGCCTGGTGGGCATCATCGTGGATGCAGTCAGCGAAGTGCTGGAGATACCGGCCGAGCAGATCGAGCCGGCACCGGCACTCCAGGGCCGCCTTAGTCCTGCATTTGTGGTGGGAATCGGCAAGCTCAGTGACCGTTTCGTCTTGTTACTGGACATCGAGCACATGCTCAGTAGCGAGGACTGGTCGGCGCTGCTCCCTTCGAACATCAATGCCGACGGGCTAAGACCATGAACGTCGTGCTCTCCGACAACGAGTTCCAGCAGTTTCGAGCAATGATTCATGAAATCGCCGGGATCAGCCTATCCGTTGCCAAGAAACAGCTGGTCAGCGGCCGCCTGGCCAAGCGCTTGCAGTTTTTCAACTTGACCACCTACGGCAGCTATTACCGCCTGTTGATGAAGGACCGGACCGAGTTGCAAATGGCAGTGGACTTGCTGACCACCAACGAAACCTACTTTTTCCGCGAACCCAAGCATTTTGAGTTTCTGCGCGACGTGGTACTTCCCGAACTTCGTGGCAATGCCCCGGTACGTATCTGGAGTGGTGCCTGTTCCACGGGGGAAGAACCCTACACCCTGGCCATGGTGCTGGCCGACAGCCTGGGCACCCGGCCATGGGAGATCCTCGCTTCCGATATCAGTAGCCGGGTGTTGGAAAAAGCCCAAAGCGGACGCTACCCACTGGACGGTATCCGCGGCATTCCCGAGGCGTTGTTGAACAGGTACTGCCTGAGGGGTGTGGGCAGCAACAACGGCATTTTCATGGTCGACCGCGCGTTGGCGTCACGGATTACCTTCACTTCGATCAACTTGAACAATGCGCTGCCTTCGGTAGGGCAGTTCGACGTGATCTTCCTGCGCAATGTGATGATCTATTTCGATAACCAGACCAAGTCTGAAGTGGTGAGGCGCTTGAGCAAACACCTGCGGCCAGGTGGCTACTTCATCGTGAGTCATTCGGAAAGCCTGAATGGCATCAGCGATGAATTGCAGTTGGTCAAACCCTCTATCTACCGCAAACCGGACGCTTGAGATGGTTCAGGTGACCGAATATTTCCTGCAGCCCGGTGATGTGGCGTTCGGAGGACGCCAAATGCGCTTATGTACCGTGCTGGGGTCTTGTGTCGCCCTGGTGTTTTGGCATCCGCAACGCTTGTTGGGCGGCATGTGTCATTTCATGTTGCCTCGTCGGGGCGGGCGCGGCGCGGGACACCTGAACGGTCGTTACGCGACGGATGCGTTGTTGCTGTTGTTCGAGTGCATTCATCAGGCGGGCGCTCGGCCCGAGCAGTTTGAAGTGAGTCTTTTTGGCGGGGCTGACATGTTTCCCGGGGTGTATCGCGGTGACGCTACCGGGATCGGCCAACAGAACGTCAATGCCGCCAGGAGCCTGATCCAGGACCATGGGTTGCAGTGCCGGGCCTATCACGTCGGTGGCCAGGGGTATCGCCACCTGGTGTTCGATGTAGGCACTGGATGCCTTCAACTCAATCATGCCGACTCGGTACGCAAAGTATTCGAGTCGCCCAAGAGTAAAGCCATATGACGGATATCAAGGTCTTGATCGTGGATGATTCCGCCGTGGTGCGCCAGGTGCTGAGTGCAGCCCTGAACCAGGCCAGTGGAATCCAGGTTATCGACGTCGCCGCCGATCCGGTGTACGCCATGGAGAAGATGAGCAGGCAATGGCCTGACGTCATCGTGTTGGACGTCGAGATGCCACGAATGGACGGCATTACCTTCCTGAAAAAACTGATGGCGCAGAAGCCTACGCCGGTGGTGATCTGTTCGACGCTGACCGAGAAGGGCGCCAAGACCACCTTGCAGGCACTGGCGGCTGGTGCCGTCAGTATCGTCACCAAGCCGCAATCCAACCTTCGACAGTTCCTGACCGAAAGTGCGGACGATCTGATCCAGGCCGTCAGGGCCGCGGCAAAGGCCAACCTGCGGCGGGTAGCGGGCGCCCGGGCGCCTGTCGACGTACCGCCCCGGCTCAGTGCCGACTCGATTCTGCCCCCTGCGTCCGTGGCCATGGTGCGCACGACTGAAAGTATCGTTGCCATCGGTACTTCCACCGGCGGCACCCAGGCCCTGGAACAGGTACTCCAAGGATTGCCGCGGGTGTGTCCGGGCATTGTCGTGGTGCAGCACATGCCCGAGAAATTTACTGCCGCCTTCGCCGAGCGCCTCAATCACGTTTGCGAAATCGAGGTTCGCGAGGCGGTACAGGGTGATCGCATCATTCCCGGGCGGGCGCTGATCGCACCGGGTGGCACCCATATGCTGGTCAAGCGCAGTGGCGCCCAATACCAGGTGGATATTGTCCAGGGACCTCCCGTCAGCCGACATCGCCCCTCAGTGGATGTCCTGTTCCGATCGGTCGCACGCAGCGCCGGCAGCAATGCCCTTGGAATCATCATGACGGGCATGGGCGATGATGGTGCTCGTGGCCTCAAGGAAATGCGCGATGCCGGCGCCAGGACCCTGGGGCAGGATGAAGACTCTTGTGTGGTGTATGGCATGCCACGCGAGGCCTTCAAGCTGGGCGCGGTCGAGCGCGAGTTGCCACTGGAGCAGATTGCTTCGGCCATCCTTGGCGTTCGCGGACATCAGCCCTGAGATCGTGCCGTCGTTTCAGACCAGTCCTTCGTTCAAGGCGTAGCGCACCAGGTCTGTGCTGGTGGCAAAGCACATCTTCTCCATCAGCCGAGTCTTGTGGGTGCTGACGGTTTTATTGCTGATCACCAGTTGTTCGGCGATTTGGTTGACGCTCAGCCCTTGAGCCAGCATGCGCAGGATCTGGAATTCACGCGAGGTCAGGCTCTGCGAAGCGTTTTCGGGCGTTACGCCGCTGCTCTGAAGGGCGATCTGCTCGGCCAGTTGTGGATCGAGATAGCGCGCGCCGGTGCTCACCTTGCGGATCGCTGCCAGCAGCGCTTCCGGGTCGCGGTCCTTGGTCATGTAGCCCGAGGCGCCGGCGCGTAGCGCACGTTGGGCGATGTGGGCTTCATTGTGCATGCTCAAGATGAGCATCGGCAGCTTGGGGTAATGGGCGTGGATACGGCCGATCAGATCCTCGCCACTTGAACCGGGCATGGTCATGTCGAGCAGTAGCACGTCGATGTCTGTGTGGCGCAGCAACTCCAGGACCTGGGCACCATTTTCCGCCTCCGCCACTACGGCGATATCCTTTACCAGCGCGAACAATTGCTTGAGGCCTTCGCGCATGATCGTGTGATCGTCGGCCACCATTAAACGGATCATGAGTCGTGACTCCTTGAGACAGGTACGCGCAGTTGGACAGTGGTACCGCTGCCTGGGCTGCTGGATATGGTCGTGGTTCCCCCCAAGGTCAGGCCCCGTTCGCGCATGCCCAGCAAGCCGAGGGTCCTGGACGATTGTTCACGTTGCTCGAAGCCTTTGCCGTTGTCGGCGATTTCCAGCGACCAGCCATTGTCGCCTTGCTCAAACGTAATATTGACCCGGGTGGCTTCGGCGTGCCGGGCAATGTTGGTCAGCGACTCCTGGGCGATTCTAAATGCGGCGGTTGCGCTGGCATCGTCCAGGCGGATTGTCGGCGGATGAATCTGCAGGTTGCAGTCGATGCCCCATTGCTGCTTGAAGGTGTCGGTCAGCCATTCCAGTGACGCGGCGATACCCATGTTGAGGATGGAAGGGCGCAGGCTGGTGGAAATATTTCTCACCACCTGCACCGTCTGGTCGATCAGTTGCAGCAGGCGTGCGACTTGTTCACTGAGCTGGGGCAGTTGTTCGCCGTACTGGAAGCGCAGCAGCGAAGTGCCCATGCGGATTGCGGTCAGATGTTGCCCGAGCTCATCGTGGATCTCCTGGGCGATCAGCTTGCGTTCCTCTTCCCGCGCACTTTCGCGGCTGGACATCAATTGGCGCAGTTGCTTGTTGAGCGATGCCAGGCGCAGTTCGGCCAGGCGCAGCTGTGATATATCGCGAACGACCGCCAGCACGGTGGCAATTTTCCCCTGGATGTCCTGCTCGGGAACGAGGCTGATGTGATAGACGCGTTGCAGTCGATGCTGCTCGGTGAGCACATACTCATGCTCCAGGGGCTGGCCCTTTTCCACGGCTTCGATGACGGCTGCATGGAATAATTGGCTCTGCAGGTTTTTCGGCAGAATCTCGAGCAGGTCCTTGTGCAGCAAGTCGATTTGCGGGCGATCCAACCAGGTTTCCAGCGCCGGATTGATGAACAACAGTTCACCCGTTCGACTCAGGCGTGCAATACCATCTGGAGAGTTCTCAACCAGTGTGCCGATTTCCTGCTGCCGGGCCAGTTCGTTGCGCTGCGCTTCCCGGATATCGGTGATGTTGCGAGCAATGCATACCAGGCGACGCAAGTGCCCATTTGAATCGGCGACGGGCACCAGGTTGAAATGCACAACGAGTGAGCGCTGACCGCAAGGCAGATGCGCATCCAGCTCGATGGGCGCGCCCACGGCAATGCAGTGCAGACAGATAGCCTCGACAATACTTGCGGCTTCTTGCTCCAAGCATTGGCCCAACGGTTGGCCGATCATGTCCGAATGGCTCTTGGCGAGCATCTCGCACAGCTTCGGATTGGCCTCCAGGCAACTGAGTTGCTGGTCGGCATCCACCGCGAGCAGGCAAAGCATGTCTTGTGAATGGTCGAAAACTTCGCGGTAACGACGTTCGCTTTGGGCCAGGTGGCTGTGGGCTGAGCAGCGTTCCCAGGCGATGGCAGCGATATGACTGGCCATTTGCGCATGCTTGCGGTCCTGCTCGCTCAGTGGGGTGTCGTCACCGACGAACAACAGGATGGCGCCCAGCGTGACGCCGGTCTTATTGATCACCGGTTCTACCCAGCAACCCCGGTAGCCTGCCTGCAAGGCGGGCTGGCTGAAAGCGAAGCCCGAGGCATCGCTTCTCAAATCGGCGATGAAACGATGGTGTTCGAACAGCTCGGGATGTCGATCGAGATCTTCGGCCAGGCAGGTTGCAATCGAGGGCGTATCCGTAGGCGGCGCGCCAGGGGAGTCGTCGCCAGGGATAGCCTTGAACGCCATGGCGTTGTGAAACTCGGGTGTCAGAATATCCAGGTAGGCGCCGAGCAGGGGCAGCACCTCCAGGAGAGAGTCGTGGGTGACCATCTTCTGGAAAATGGCCGAGCGCGCATTCTCGGCGCGCTCCTGCCGGCGCAACGCACTGATATCCTGGGCGGTGACCAGCACCCCGCACAGCTTGCCTGTTTCGTCATGCTCCGGGGTCAGGTTGCACAGGAAATCCATGGAACGACGTGAATGCGAGTCCTTGTTTTCCAGCAGAAACGTGTTCGCTACGCCGGTTGATAACGTGAGTTCCACCTGCGTGCGAAAGTACTCGTCGAGCTGATTGGGCGTCGAGGCGCGTTCGGTGATATGAGTGTTGGGAAAACCTCGGGCGCGTTCAAGCTCTGGATTGGCATAGATCTGTTGTCCTAGCCGGTTGTAGCGAAGGATGATGTTTTGTGAGCTTTTGGCCAGTGAGAGGTACTTCTGTTCGTTATTGAACAATGCCTGGCGCAAGGCGAGATGTTCACTGATGTCTTCCAGCTGCGATACGAAGTAAAGCGCTTCAGCATCAGCGTTACGGGCGATGCCCACGGTCAGGCGTGCCCACAGCGTGCTGCCGTCCTTACGGATGTAGCGTTTTTCCAGTGTCAGGCTTGCGCGGTGTCCCTGGATGAGCCTGTGCAATTCTTCCTTATTGAGGTCGGCGTCGTCCGGATGCGTCAAACGCTGGAAAGAGGTGGCGCGAAGTTCTTCTTCGGTGTAGCCAAGCATCTGGCACAGCATTCGATTGGCCGCGATCCATTCACCGCTCATCCGCAACAAGGCCAGGCCCGTGCCGGCGGAGTCGAACGCCAAGCGATAATCCTGTTCGGCAAGATGGATGTGTTCGGCGCGGTGGATCTTTACCAGGTAGGTGGATTGTTGCGCTTTGTAGTCGAGCTTCACACTCAGCGTGTCGCCACCGGCCGACATGCCCTGGAAATGCCAGCTACCCTTGAGTCGGGCATGGGTGATGTGCTGTTCAAACATCAGCGGCTTGAGGGAAAACAGGGAAGGCAAGGGAACCAGGAATGCGGCGGTCTCGCTTAGCCCCAGCAATCCGCTGGCGCAGTCGTCCATAATGAGCAGGGCCCCCTGGGCATCCAGCAACAAGACACCCACGTCATCCGCACCCTGCGTGTCCGGTGTTGCTACCGCAATGGCTGAATCCATTCGTCCATCCTCTGGTAACCCGCTCTTGAGCATAGCTTAAAGTCTTGAGAGCAAAATCCAGTGTTCGACTATGGTCATAAGGCTGCTCACGGTTTTTTGTCCGCGGACGAAAGGAGCAGGGTTCCCTTGGACAGATATCAAGGATGAGACCACAATGATGTCATTGTGATATCGAGCGTGTGGCCAGCGCAACGAGCGTGCCTATGCAAGCAGCTTCAAAGAAGAGGGTCAGTTTGCGCAGATGGATCTGGCGGGCATTTGCCAGTACCAGCCTGTTGCCGCTCGTCTTGGTAGAAGGCGTGCTGATCACCACTTACTTCATCACGAACCAGTCCATTCGAAATTCCCAGATCGAGCACCTGCATCAAAGTGCAACTCGCGACATACAGGTATCGGTTCAGCAGAATGCGCTGTTGGTGCAAGGACAATTGGAGCAGGTTCACAAAGCGATCAGTCTTTATGCCAAGTCCACTGAGCATGAACTCACCGAAAACCAGCCTCCCGTGGCGGCATCGCTTGCAGTAAGTGCCGATGGTGTCCGCTACAGCGCAGCGAACGACGGGGCGTCCGCCTCGTATTATTCGAATGTCACCCCGCTGCAAAAGCAGGACCTCTACAAGATATCGCTGCTGGCGAACCAGGACTTCATGATGAAGCAGTTGAAGGACGGGGATCCTCTGATTGCCAGCATCTATTTCAATACGTGGGACAGCTATAACCGGATTTATCCCTGGTTTAATACGCTCGAGCAGTACCCACATGATATGGACATCACCCAATACAACTTCTACTACTTGGCCGATGCAAAACATAATCCTGATAAAAAAGTAGTCTGGACGGATGTCTACCTGGATCCCGCCGGCCAGGGGTGGATGATGTCTGCCATTGCGCCGGTCTACAGCGGCGACTTCCTGGAGGGCGTAGCCGGGATCGATGTAACGGTCGACGGGATCTTGAAGCAAATCGAGCAGTTGAAGATGCCTTGGGGTGGCTACCTGATGCTGGTCAACAATAAGCTCGATATCATGGCCGTGCCCAAGGCGGGGCAACGTGATTTTTCCCTGCGAGCCGCCGAGAACCAGCCCGCTGGAGAGCCTGTCGATCACGAGCGCTTGCAATCGCCGGATTTGAACCTCACTCGTTATCCGGACCTCGCCAGTCTCAATAAGAACTTGCCGGGCCATCCAGAGGGCATCGTTGCGCTGACGTTGAATGGACGGCCTCATCTGGTCGCCTGGAGTGGGATCCCCACCACCGGCTGGCTCTTGTTGGCGGTAGTGGACGAAGCCGCGGCCATGCAGGAAACCAATCTGCTGGCCAGTCATTACCGCGATGTGGGGTACTTGTTGATCGCGGGGCTGGTGGTGTTCTATGCCTTGTTCTTTGCCTTCATGTGGTGGCGTACGCGTGACCTCAGTCGCCAGTTGAGCACACCGGTGCAAGGGGTCTCACGCATGATGCGAGAGATCGGCCGGGGTAACTGGCAACCAGCGGCAAGTCCTTCCGATATCACCGAACTGTGGTCAATGTCCAACCAGGCACTGGGGATGGGCAGGCAGCTGGCCCAGGCCGAGTTCATTCGCAGCTCCACACAGCAACGTCTGGAGTTGGTCATGGAGAGTTTTGCCGAAGGGCTCTGGGAGTACTACCCGAAACGGCAGCGTTTTATTCTCAAGGGTGCCCTGTGCCAGCGCTTCGGTTTTGCCGCCAATGAAGTGCCCATGGCGACATTGCTGCAGAGCATTCCCATTGAGGATCGGCAAACCTTCACCCAGTTCCTGGAAGAGGCCAGGGGCAGTGCAAGCGTGGCGCCGGAAGTGGAGTTCCGGATCAGGGACGTGCATGGAAAGCTGATCTGGATCCTTTGCCGGGGCCGTACGCTGGAATCCTCCCGGCTGGAGGATTCCAGTGTCGTGGTCGTGGCGTGTGTCGACATCACGACACTCAAGCAGACCCAGTTGGATCTGCGGGAGAAAACCCTGGAGGCAGAGGCCGCCAGTACCGCCAAGTCCAAATTCATCTCCAGCATGAGCCATGAGCTGCGGACGCCATTGAATGCGATCTACGGGTTTGCCCAGTTGGGGCTCATGCAGTCGCCTGCCCCGGCATTGGAAGAGACGGCCAACCTGCAGGAGATCATCAAAGCCAGTGAGCACCTCATGCAGTTGGTGGACGATCTGCTTGATCTCTCCAGCTTGCAGGCCGAGAAACCCCTGCTCGATCTCAAGCCCGTACACGTGGCAAGCCTGTTATCCAGCTGCGCTGACCTGGTCCAGCAGCAAGTCGCAGCGCATGGCCAGACCTTGCACATCAATGCTCCTCTGGATACATGGCATGTCTGGGCGGATAAGCGCCGCCTCAAGCAGGTCCTGATCAATCTGTTATCCAATGCAATCAAGTACAACCGGCCAGGTGGAGACGTCACTCTGGGGGCTTCGGTTGTCGAGGACGGAGCCAGGCTTCGTCTTTATGTGACAGATACCGGGATGGGCATTTCCCCGGCTTTGCAGGGCGAGCTTTTCAGGCCCTTCCAGCGTTTGGGAAAAGAGAACTCGTCCATCCCGGGAACTGGCATTGGCTTGGTGTTGTGCCGAGACCTGGCGCTCCTGATGCACGGCACCATGGGCTTCGAAAGCGACGTCGAAGGGGGGACGACTTTCTGGATCGACATGTGCTCGGCGGCGCTTCCTGTGCCGGGGAACGCGTTCAAAGTGTCGACGATAGCCTTGCCACGCGTCCTGTTGGTGAGTAACGACCCTCAGGATGGTGACGTGGTTCGAGAGGCGTTGATCGGCGATTTTGAGTTGGATCGGGTCAATACCTTGGCCGATGCCAGTCTCGTGCTTGATGCCACGGCGGTCAGCGTATTGATCGTCGCCACTACCGACCCTGTACCCGTGCTGAACACTTTTTTCAGCGGCTTGCGCACGAGTATCCCAACGACTGCAATGTCGATCATCGTGGTCCGTGCGGCCGTCGATCACGCTTCGGTTGGCCACCTTGAATGCCAGGCCATCGTCGCTTCTCCATTGGAGAGGCAGAGTATTCGTAGTCTGGTCTTGACGCTCGCCACGGGGAGGGCGGATGTATGTTTGCCAAAGTAAATTCGCAAAGCAGGATCGTCATTATCGACGATGTGGCCACCAATCTCCGGCTTCTGGATTCATGCTTGCGAGCCGTGGGCCTGCAGAACATCACCACATTCAGCGACTCTGCCAAAGGACTGGACTGGTTGCTTGCGAACGCCTGGGACCTGCTGTTGTTGGACCTGGACATGCCCGCACCCGACGGCTTCGAGATCCTTGATCGCCTCAATACACGTGACCGCACGGAGTCACCGGTCATCATCGTGACGGCCTTGAGTGATCAGCAGAACAGGCGCAAAGGATTGGAAAGGGGCGCCAACGACTTCATCTCCAAACCCATTGATCTTCCTGAAGTGTTGCTCAGGGTGCGTAATTGCCTGGAGCTGGCGCAGGCGGCCAAGCTGCTGCGCGACGTCAATGCTGAACTTGAGCGCAAAGTGGAGCTGCGCACGGCCCAGCTGGCTTCCAGCTACAAGGCGATCAGCAGCAGCTTGAGTCGAGCAGCCAGCTATCGCGATGACGACACGGGGCAGCATATTATCCGTATTGGCGAGTCCGCGGCTTTGTTGGCCAAGGCTATCGGCATGCCCGCTCAATGGTGTGACCTCATGAGGATGGCTGCACCGATGCACGACGTTGGAAAAATTGGCATTGTAGATGCCATTCTGCAAAAGCCTGGAGCATTGACGCCGCAGGAGCGGGTGATCATGCAGGAGCATGCCCGCATTGGTTATGAAATCCTGCATGACCCAGAGGGTTCGCCGTTGACGGACCTGGCAGCGGAAATTGCCCTGTCGCATCATGAGCGTTGGGATGGCACCGGCTATCCAAAGGGATTGCGGGGCAAGGAAATCCCGTTATCGGCAAGGATTGTGTCGATATGCGATGTGTATGACGCCATAAGGATGCCTCGAGCCTATAAGCAGGCTTGGGATGTCGAGTGCTCAAGGCGTTTCATCACTGATCAAGCCGGTACCCAGTTCGATCCTTTCCTGGTGGACGTCTTTTGTAATCTCTTTGACGAAATAGATCGCTTGCGCCTGCCCGATGCGCGAGAGGGCTGATGAGACCCGGGAGATGTCGCCGATGATCCGGGTGTCTGCTTCATCGGCGACAGGTTTCATTGCCCGCTTTTAATCCGGCTCCAGACCCGTGTGCGCAGCCGGTCGTTCTCTAATGGCATTGCCTCCAGTACAAAGAGTTTTTTCATCACGCTGTCAGGCGGGTACACCATCGGGTCGTTGCGGATGGCCTTGTCGACCAGCCCCTCGGCGGCAGTGTTGCCGTTGGCATAGTGCACATGATTGCTGATGCCAGCCATGACCCTGGGGTCCAGCAGGTAGTTGAGAAATTCGTAGCCGGCGCCTTCATTCGGCGCATCGGCGGGCATGGCGACCATGTCGAACCACATCGGTGAGCCTTCCTTGGGGATGGCGTAGGCGATCTGCTGGCCATTCCCGGCCTCATTGGCTCGCGCTGCGGCCTGCATCACATCGCCGGAAAATCCTACGACCAGACACACGTCACCCGTCGCAAGGTCACTGGTGTACTTGGAGTTGTGGAAGTAACTCACATAGGGGCGCACCTTGAGTAGCAAGGCCTGCGCCTTCTCGTAGTCGGCCTTGTCCTTGCTGTGATGCGGCAGGCCAAGGTAGTTCAAGGCGATGGGAAGGATCTCGGGACCATTGTCGAGCATCGCCACGCCGCATCGGGCGAGTTTCTTCATGTTTTCCGGCTTGAACACAATGTCCCAAGAGTCTATCGGTACATCGCCCAGGACCGCCTTGACCTTGGCCACGTTGTAGCCGATGCCGGTGCTGCCCCACAGGTAGGGAAAACCGTAGCGGTTACCAGGGTCATTGGCCTCCAGAACCTTCATCAGCGTCGGGTTGAGGTTGTGCCAGTTCGGGAGCTTGCTGCGGTCCAGCGGTTGGAGTGCGCCGGCCGTGATTTGCCGGGCCATGAAGTGGTTGGACGGAAACACCATGTCATAGCCTGAATGGCCGGCCATCAGTTTGGCGTCGAGCACCTCGTTGCTGTCGTACAGGTCATATTGGGTCTGGTGCCCGGTCTGGGTGGTAAAGTTTTGCAGGGTATCTGGAGCGATGTAGCTGCTCCAGTTGTAGATCCTGACGGTGTCTGCTGCCTGAGCGGTAGACGCGATCAACAGTAACGGAAAGATCGACTTCAACATGCGAGACCTCAACCTTTGTTCTAGGCGTTATGGATGAAGGCAGTTCAGAAAATCAGTACGTAGCTCTTGCGAACGGTTTCTTGTACATCCCAGATTCCCGCCGTGTTCGCAGGGAACATCAACGCGTCGCCGGCCTGGATATGTAGGGCCTCACCACCGTCCGGGGTGAAGGTGCAACGCCCCTGAATGAAATGGCAGAACTCCTGTTGCACTATCTGGCGCCGCCAGCGGCCGGGGGTGCACTCCCACACGCCGGCCTCGACGCCGTCGTCGCGCTCGACGCATGCCGTGGCAACCTGTGAAAGCGGCTCGCCCAGCGGTACACCAACAGCGCCAGGCTCACCGAGAGGCAAACGGGCGGTGTCGCGAAAATGATCGATCTTCATGCAAACGGCTCCTTGGACTTCATCAGACGTTCCATGCAACCGGCCAGCCCTTCAGCCATCCGGCGACGCCAGCGTGGCGCATGGAGGTTGGCCAATACCTGATCCTCGTGAACGAAGCTCTGGATAATGGCGTTGTAACCCAGCCAGCGCAGAGGCTCGGGCTCCCATCGTGGCAACGAGACCAGGGGACGGTCATCCAGCACCCAGGGCTGGCGAGTCAGTTCGTTGTCCTGGCCAAGAATCAACGCCGCCACGGTTCGGCCACCCAGATTGCTGGCGCCTACACCTTCACCTCCGTAGCCACCCGCCAGTGCGATACGCTGGCGACGGTCGGCGAGCATGTGCGGGTGAAAAGACCGGGCAACCCCCAGATTGCCGCCCCAGGCATGGGTCAGGCGCACATTGCGCAAGATCGGAAAGAGTTCACTAAACAGGTGTTGCCGCAATGCTCGTTCGGCCTGAGTGAGGTTGAAGTCACTGCGCAGGCGACCGCCAAAGCGATAACCACCGCGGGCGCCAAACACCAGGCGATCGTCTCGGCTGCGCTGACCGTAGGTGACTTGTCGGCTGTTTTCGCTGAACGCCTGGCCACGGGTCAGGCCGATTTCGGCCCATACATCGGCCGGGAGCGGCTCAGTCGCAACGATCAGGCTTTGCGCGGCCAGTTGATGCTTGTTCAACGGGGGCAGGGTACTGGCATAACCTTCTACCGCCGGCACCACCCAATCGGCGCTCACCCGACCGTGCTCGGTTCGAACCTGGCCTGGCTTCCAGTCGAGCACCGGGCTTTGCTCGTAAATGCGTACACCCATCCGTTCGACGGCTTCGGCCAGGCCCCGTACCAACCGTGCAGGCTGGATGGTCGCGCAGTGAGGTGAGTACAGGGCGCCGTACGCCTGGGCCACATTTAACTGTTCACGCAAGGCCTGAGGGCTCAACCAGCGGTAGTCGTCTTCACCCAGGCCTTGCCCGCGGACTGCATCGAGCTGTTCGCGCAGGCGCCGTTCTTGCTCGGGATAACGCGCCGCGCAGTACAGCACGCCGCCTTTGCGCAGTTCGCAATCGATGCCTTCGAGGTGGCACACTCGCGCCACCTCGTCGGGGATTGCATGCAGCAGTTGGTAGCCTGCGTGACGTTGCGCGGCAGGTAGTGGGCCCAGGAGCCGGTCTTCGCCCAGCAGGTTGCCCATCAACCAGCCGCCATTGCGACCGGAGGCGCCGAAGCCGGCAATCTGTGCTTCAACGATGACGATGTTCAGGTGCGGTGCTTGCTGTTTAAGGTAATAGGCCGCCCAGAGGCCACTGTAACCGGCGCCGATAATCACAACGTCTGCTTGCAGATCCTGATGCAACGCCGGGCGCGGCGTCAGCGCCTCGCCGAGTTGCTCCATCCACAAACTCACACCACCCCAGCCAGACATCCCATGCTCCATCGGTTGATTGCCGACAGAGATTAATGCGCTGTGACGGGGGCTGTGTTATCTGCGGGCACGCGCGCAATTGGCTTTCAACCACGCCTTGGGTGTGCAACCGGTGTGACTGCGGAAGGCCTTGTAGAACGCCGAGGTGGAGTTGAATCCGGCACTCGCCGCAAGGGCATCGATGGGCGCGTTTTCACCGTGATTGACGAGGCGCTCAAGCAGGTAGGCCAACCGGGCTTGGGTCACGTAGCGATAGAAGCTTTGCCCCAGCACTTGATTCAGCAGGTAAGACAGCTGATTGCGACTGTACCCGGTGGCGCTGGCAATCCGTGCGAGGTCCAGATCCGGGTCGAGGAAGGGCTGCTGGCGCGTAAAATAGTCGGCCAAGTCTCGCGCCATGAACGTCAGCTGACGCGCCGAGAGACCCAGTTTACTGATGGCGGGCGCGTGGCGCCCAGTCTGGGGCTCGCTGTCGCGCACCAGTGAGGCATATTCGTTTATACGAAGGATCAGGCCATCACATACCGTGATGGCTTCACTGGTGCGAAAAACCACCCGCTCGCCACTGCCTTTCAGCGCTGTCTGGTACTGGATGAATGCGGTACAGCCATCTGCACGGATGCGGTCGTTGTGTTCAAGATACTCATCGGGATGACGCGGCAACGTGCTGGTGATGTAAGCGCGCAACTCGGCCAGGCCCATGCTGCGGTTCTGGAAGAAATCGTTGTACTGCACTTGCGGGTGATACATCGCCAGAATCGCCTCCAAATCGCGGCGTTTCCACGCCATGTGGTAACGCAGCACCACTTCGCGGGTCAACGTTGTCTGTTCGGCGGTATCTGGCGGAGGGAGAGGCATTGGTTGACCGGCGTAGAGACTGGGCTGGCGCCAGTCTAGCCCTGCAGTGGCTCACTGAACAAATACAGCCGCCTCATACCTGAGCCCGCCAAGGGCTAGGCAAGCAAGTGCACGTGCATTTCCATGGCGGCATGAAGGCGTCGGATAATCAAACTCATCACCCATGATGCCGATCACGGTCGCCTGACGCAGGGCCGCAATAAGGTGAACGCCCGTTAGCTTCAAGCCATAATCGGTAATTCGATAAGGTTGGGGCGACCTGAGCGAATGCCATCCTCGACCGCTTCAGCAATATCCCTGGCGCGCTCGACCCTGCGCGAAGCAACCCCCAGGGAGGAGGCGAGGGCCTGGAAGTCGATGGCCGGGTCCCGGATGTCCATGCCGATGAACTGGTTCGTACCGGCACTTCGGTAGTGCGCCTGGTTACGCGCGTAGTTTTTCAGGATGTTGTATTCGCCATTGTTCATGACCACAAAGGTGACGGGCAAACGCTCGTGTGCCGCTGTCCAAAGCGCTTGGGGTGAATACATCGCCGAGCCATCGCCGACCAGGCAGACCACCGGGGTGCGGTCCAGGCCAAGGGATGTACCGACAGCCGCCGGCATGCCCCAGCCGAGGATGGCGCTGCGCGTAAACAGGTACTGGCGGGCCGAATGCGAATCCAGGCACGCACGCACATGAGCGATGGTGACCGGCGCTTCGTCGACGATCCACACATCAGGGCCGATTGCCCGGACAGCTTCATGGGCCGCAACGAAAGGCGTTGTCACGGGCGTATGGAATTCGCGCTTCGCGCGCTCGGCCACTTCGATTCGGCGGGTGCTGCGCTCGTGCGCAGCGACATTTCGCAGCGTCGCGATTGCCTGGCTGTGCGGGGCCAGTGCCTGATCCAGTAACGGCAGCAACAACTGCAAGGACAGCTTGATGTCGCCTATCAATCCCAGCGCCGTTCCATGCACTCTGCCCAGTTGGTGGCCATCGCCGGTCAATTGAATGAGACGGCAATGAGAGGGGATCGCCGGGCCTTGCGAGTATTGATAACTGATCAGCGAATGGCCGCCGAGAAGCAAGACCGCATCGAAGTCAGCGAACGTTTCGCGGATATCGGCAGCTTTGGGTGGCAAGGCTCCGCGCCATTGAGGATGAGCGGTGGGGAAGGGGATATGCCCGGGCCAGGATGGCCCGAAGACCGGCGCGCCAAGTGCTTCGGCGAGGCTCACCGCTTCCACTTGGGCATTCGACTGGAAGACCTCCTCCCCGACGATAATCGCCAGACGGCCGGGGGTAACCGTCGATAAGGCGTCAGCCAACGGGTCAATCGCCGCGGTCACCGCACCTCGTTCGATTCGCGACGGCTGGCCAGCATCGGCATCGGTGTGCTGCTCCATCACGTTGATCGGTAGCGAAAGGAAAACCGGGCCGGTCGGCCCTGTGCGGCAATCTTGAAGAGCGCGACGCAACAGCATCGGGATATGTTGGGGGTGCTGGATTTCCTCCGCCCATTTGACGCTCGGTCGGGCCAGGCTGACCAGATCACCATGAAGCAGCGGGTCGGTCACGCCATGGCGGGTATCCTGTTGGCCCGCAGTGATCACCAGCGGCGTGTTCGCCATCTTCGCGTTCAGGATGGTGCCCATCGCATTGCCAAGGCCTCCTGCTGTATGGAGGTTGACGAAACCGGGGCGGCCGGAGGCCTGGGCATAACCGTCGGCCATCGCCACGACGGAGGCCTCCTGAAGGCCGAGCACGTAGTGAATATCGGAGACGCCCGAGAGCGCATCGAGCAAAGGCAACTCCGTTGTTCCCGGATTGCCGAACACATGGCGGACGCTTTCGCTGTGCAGTACTTCCACGAGCAGGTCCGCGCCGCGTTGCCCACGGATGCTGGACGGGACACCGGGAGTCGAAGGCATGGCGTGAAATCTCACTCAGTTGGAAGAAATACTTTACCCAGCTTTTGTGGCCATCGGATTGCCAAATGGTAATGAACCACCCGTGCGGCGCCGCTGAAAGCCCTGACGCTGGGGTTATTTGAAGCCGGCAGTGACTTAACGTCCGCCCATTCTTTCGAGGGATTGGCTTTTGAGTGGCAAATCGCTGGTACGCTTGTCCGAGGCTTTGCGAATCGCATTGCACAAGGCCCGGACGATGGGTACGTAGCTCAGCTGGCTGGGCTGGCAGGCCTGGAGCGCACCCGTAGGGTTGATCAAATGTACCGCGATGTGGCCTGGCAGCCATGAGACGAGTGGCCAGCGGGGGCGTTGGGCGATCGTCGGGCACAGATCCGCCGCCGTCATATCAAATTCAGAAGATGCCACGAATGCGACCCCCATCAGGCACGCGCCTTCAAGCTGGGCGCGTAGGCGACCGGGGTTTTCTACAGCGCCCAGGTCAGCGACAAATACCGTGTCATGCACAATCAAGCGCCCCTCGTCGCTCAGCTCGACATCAAGTACCGCGGCCATGCAAGTCTGCGCATCGTAGTGTGCGGCGATGCCCTGGGTTCGGCAACCGCCTGAGGGCTTGCCCCAATGGCTTCTCGTGGCCGCTTCAGTGATGACGCTACGCATTCGCCGGGCATCGAAACCTGAGCGTTGCGCGGCGCCGTCGGCCCGTGTTGATACCGAATCGATCAGGGAAAGCAGGTAGTCTTGTTGATCGAGCCTGCATGCAGGGTCCTGTGCGGCCATGAATCGCTGTTCGGCGCGCAGGCGAAGCAACAGGTCTTTGCGGTTCAGGATACCGCCTGGCGATGGCCAGATGAATTGATCAAGCGCGCTGTCGTGCCCGTCAGGGTGGTTCATTTGCGTTTCTCCTTCCGCCTGATGACAAGAGCTCCGGCAAAAAGCAACCAAGGGTGCGGAATCTCTGGTTAAGCCAGGTTCCTGCGGGAGCGGGCAGGCTCGCTCCCGCAGGTTCACGCTGTCGCCGCAGGAGCAATCCTGGCATTACTTTAGGCGCAACGATCTGACGTCAGGGTGACGGGAGGCTGACAGGAACATGTCAGGCAATAAAGGGGGCCGGGCAGGTGATGCATACAGTTGAGTCTGGCCTTCTTGTCGTCGGCTTGCATCACCCGCCCACGTTCAAGCCACGATCTGCGCTGCTGCGCGAGCCCAAGGGGTCGCTGTCCTTGCTGGCATCGAAGGAGACAAGCTGCTAACGGTGTCGAGCCGATGAATCTGCTCGGCTGACAGTTCAACCGACAGGGCAGCGAGGTTGTCGGCCAACTGCTCGACCGAGCGTGGCCCGATGATGGGCAACGACCCGTGCGTGCCGGACCAGGCGATGGCGACCTGACCGGGGCTGACGCCCAGTTCGTTGGCGATGGCGATCACCGTATCTAGGACCTGTGTACGCTGCTCGCTATTCTCTGCCTGGAACACCTTGCCACCGAGGCCCTCGGCGCGTCCTTTCTCGCCCTTGCGGTACTTACCGGTCAGCATGCCTCCGCCGAGTGGCGACCAAGTGACGATACCCAATCCCAACGCCTGCGAAGCCGGGAACAGATCAGCCTCGGGCTCGCGGTGGACCAGGCTATGCTCGAATTGCGCCGCAGCGATCGGCACCGAGTGGGTGAGCTCGGCAAGGGTGACGGCACGCGATAGCCGCCAAGCAGGGAAGTTGGAGAGGCCGGCATAAAGAATCTTACCCGCGCGGGCGAGATCCTCGAACCCACGGACGATTTCTTCGGTGGGCGTGACATCATCCGGCCAATGCGCCCAGTAGAGATCGATGCGATCGGTTCCGAGTCGCTTCAGGCTTGCCTCTACCGAGGCCACCATGGCTTTACGACTATTGCCGGTGACGAGGCGATCGGCATTTGGCTGCGCGCCTTTGGTGTACTTGGTCGCCAGGACGAAATTCTCGCGTCGGCCCTTCAGAAGGGTCCCGAGCAGCTCCTCGGATTGTCCGAACTGGTAGATATCGGCCCCATCGATGAAGTTGCCGCCGGCCTCCGCGTAGGCATTAAAGATTGCCGTGCTGACATCGGGATCCGCGCCGTAGCCCCAGCCTGTGCCAAAGTTGCCTGTCCCGAGCGCGACCTGGGACACACTCAGTCCTGTTTTGCCGAAGGATGCATATTTCATGTTTTCACCATTGATCAAGTCGGGATGGTATTTTCAGACAGTGCCGGCGCAAAGGCCTGGGCGTCGCGTGTTTCGCGGGTAACGGGTGCGCCAGGATCGGTCTCAACCTTGGCCATGAGAGATCCCCTGTGTGGCTGCGGGATGATCGAAGATCAGGCAGGTGGTCGTCGCGTGCGCGTACAGTTTGCCGTCGGGGCCAATGATCCGGCCCTCGGCCGTCGCCACTGTACGCCCCGCATGGATGACCTTGCCCTCGGCACGCACCAACGGGACCTGGTCGTTCAGGGGGCGCACCATGTTGACCTTCAGCTCCAGCGTGGTGTAGCCCTTGCCTGCGGGCAAGGTCGAGTGCACTGCGCAACCTACTGCCGAGTCGAGCAGCGTAGCGAACCATCCACCGTGGACGGTGCCCAGTGGGTTGTAGTGCCTGCGCTGTGGGCGACCTTGAAAGACGGCAATGCCGGGCTCCATGTGAATCGGCACGAAATCGAGCGTGTCGCCGATGGGTGGGGGAGGCAGTTCTCCAGCAAAGATCGCTTCGAACACTTCCATGCCTGTTCGACCGGCGATCTGATCCTGCGGCGCGGTATCGGCGACCAGCAAGCGCGCACGAACCGATTTTTCCTCCGCGTTCCAGTGAGCAACGACCTGATCGACTTCCATCGGCATTTCCTTCTCTCCAGACAATTGCATATGCAAATATTGCAGGTACAATATACCCCATGAAAAATACTATCAAGCCACAGGGCTGCACCAATCTGAAGCTGCGCCAGCTCAATCGCATGGTGACGCGTCACTACGACCGCTACGTCGCCGAGTCCGGCCTCAAGAACACGCAGTACGCACTGTTGTCGCATGTCGTCAGGCTGGGGCCTATTCGGCCGAGTGACCTGGCCAGGCAAATGCAGATGGATAATTCGACCCTGACCCGAAACATGCAGTCCCTGACCACTCAGGGGTGGCTGGAGATTGGTGCAGGAGGCGATGCCCGCAGTCGTCTTGTCGAAGCGACCGAGGCTGGACGCGTAAAGCAAGCCGAAGGCCAGCGGGCCTGGAAGGAGGCACAGCGCGCGCTCAATGGTCTACTCGGCGTGGAGCGCGTGGCTGTATTGCACGAATTGCTCGACGCATGCATTGCGAGCCTTGACGACGATCTTGATGAGTCCCCATCAGAATGACTCGCCGGCTTGCTTGAGCGATACACCCCATCTCGGGTGTGAGGATCCAATCACACCCAGTTCAGACCCGCATGAATTTCTTGATTCTCTCGCCGCACTGATCAGCTCGGATCATCCCAGGCTTCGCATCCAGTTTGACCAGGCCGTCCTCCATGAAAACCACCCTGTCGGAAATTGACATGGCGAAGTCCATTTCATGGGTCACGATCAACATGGTCATGCCTTCTTTTGCCAGGTCGCTGATCACCTTGAGCACATCGCCGACCAGTTCCGGGTCAAGGGCTGAAGTAGGCTCATCAAACAGCATGATGTGGGGATCCATCGCCAATGCGCGGGCGATTGCCACGCGTTGTTGCTGGCCGCCCGACAACTGATGCGGATACTTTTGCGCGTGAGCCAGCAGCCCGACCTTGTCCAGCAGGGCGTAGGCGCGCTGCTCGCTGATGGACTTGTCGCGGCCGTGATAGCGCGGCGCGAGGGTGACGTTGTCGAGAATGGTGCGATGGGGAAACAGGTTGAAGCTCTGAAACACCATGCCGATGCGCTGTACCCCGTGGCGTACTTGTTGCGTGTTGGTGTTGTCACCGGCGTGGATATAGCTTTCGCCGAACAGAATGATCTCGCCCTGGTCGATGCTTTCCAAGGCGTTGACGGTCCGAATCAGCGAGGTTTTTCCCGACCCCGACGGACCGATAATGGAAATCACCTGACCCACGTTGACGTCAAGGTTGATGCCCTTGAGCACGGCGTGCTGGCCGTAGCGCTTGTGAATGTTCACCAGTTGCAGGGCGGGTGCCGAGCCAGGCCCTGACGCTGTGTGAGCGTCTGCAGAAGAGGGCGTTGCCTGTGACGCGCGCAGACGCCGCAGGCTGATGTCATCCAGCGTTTGTGGTTTGCGGTTGTTGAGCTCCAGGTGTTGCTCCAGCCAATGAAACAGCCAGCCGAGCACGGTCACGATCAGCACGTAATACACCGCCACGGCCGACAGGGTTTCCATGACCAGGAAGTTTTGCGCGTAAAGGCGCTGGCCCACGGTCAACAGTTCGGTCAAGGAAATCACCGAGACCAGCGAGGTCAGTTTCACCACGGTGATGTATTCGTTGATCAGTGTCGGCAGGGAAATGCGGAACGCCTGTGGGATGACGATCAGGCGCTGCAGGCCGATCAGGCCGATGCCCAGTGCACGGCCGGCTTCTTTCTGGCCTTTGGCAACGGATATCAAGCCGCCACGATGAATTTCCGCCATGTACGCCGCCTCGGTCACCACCAGCGCGAACAGGCCGGAATAGAACGGGTTGGACAGTACGCCACGGGTGATCGGGAACATCTGCGGCAAGTTATAGACGAACACCACCAGTACCAGCAGCGGCACGCTGCGAAAGAACCAGATATAAATCGACGCCGGCACGCTGACCCAACGCGTGGCCGAAAGCTTGGCCGACGCCAGCAGGAAGCCCAGCAGCATGCCGATGAACCAGGCCAGCGTGCTGAGTTCCACCACCGTAATGCAGGCTTTCCAGAAGTCCGAGACCGAAAACAGAGAAAAAAAGTAGGGCCATTCAAATTGCATGTGTACCTCCAACTGCTGGCGTCGACGGAGGCTTCACCTATGCCGGGCAGTCAAGCGAACGCCGCCGACTGTGGGAGCGGCCTCGCTCCCACAGGGCTGCACTGAGTCAGTTAGTCGGTTCTTCCAGGTTGTATTTCTTCAACAGGGCGGCGTATTCACCTGACGCTTTCGTCGCGTCAAAGGCCTTGAGTAGCGCCTGATAGAGCGCGTCGTTGTCTTTTTTGACGTAAATACCCAGTGTCTGTTGATAGATCGAGTGCTCGGTGCTGATCACAACCCGGCCTTTGGTACGTTCCGCGATCATGCCGGCGGCGCCGTCGATCTCCACCTGAGCCTGCACGTTGCCGGAGAGCAGCGCTTGGGTCACTTCAGGGGCGGACGGAAATTCGCTGACCATGATCGCGCCCTTGTTATTCGGGGTGCAGTAATCGGTCGAGAGTTTGTTGAATTGCGTCACCCAAGTGGTGCCTTTTTCCAGGCCGACCTTCAGGCCGCAGAGGTCTTCCGGTACTTTCGGTTTCAGCGGGCTGTCCTTCAGCACCATGATCGCTGCGCCGGTCTTGGCGTATGGGATGGTTTGCGCTTGGGTCTGCCGTTGGGGCGTGATGTACATGCCCGAGATGATCGCGTCATAGTGACCGGCGTTCAGGCTCAGCAACAGGTTGGAAAATTTGGTGTCAACGAAGTCAGCCTTGAGGTCCAGATGTTTGGCGAGTAATCGCGCCAGTTCGGGGTCGGAGCCGACGACATTTTTTTGTTCGTCGTATGATTCGAAGGGCGGATAGGTGATTTCCATACCGACCTTGAGGGCGCCGGGTGTCACCGTCGTCGCTGCGTGGGCTCCTGCCGCACCGAGGATCGCGAAGGCCAGCAGGGACAAGCGGACAGCGATATTCATTGGATTGCGCATCATCGGTGACTCCACGTCGAAAAAGTAGGATTGGACTGGTTTTGAAACAGGGCTGTTTTGGAACGGGTCGGGGGCATCAGGACGCTCCCTGCGCCTGGTTCTTCAAGTGACCGAAGCTCGATGGCTTGCGTGCGCGCTCATACAGCTTGAGTTCGCCGCGTTCGACTTTGCGGCGCAGGTATTGATAGGTTTGCAACGCTTGACCAAACATGTGCTCACCGATGGTGATTTCCTCGTAATCCTTACCGCCTCCAAGAAACTGCGGCAGTGGCTTGATTTGCGTGTGGAAGTCACACGCATAGAAGAGTGGGAACGAGT
This sequence comes from Pseudomonas sp. NFACC51, assembly GCF_900103575.1. NCBI lineage: Bacteria > Pseudomonadati > Pseudomonadota > Gammaproteobacteria > Pseudomonadales > Pseudomonadaceae > Pseudomonas > Pseudomonas sp. NFACC51. Next base: position 487,411 of record NZ_FMXH01000001.1, read on the forward strand.
AGCGCTCTTCGCTGACGCTTCGCACTCGGTGAGCCGTAGCGACGAATGTGCCTGCGGTCATGACCTCCAGCATGTCGCCGATGTTGACCACAAAAGTACCGTCCATGGGCGGCGCATCAATCCATTGCCCCTGGTCGTTCATCACCTCGAGGCCTGGCTTGTCGGCAAGCAAGATGGTGAAGCACTCGTAGTCGGTATGCGCACCAATGCCGGGCGCGTCTTGAGCTGCCAGGTCAAACGGGTAATGGATCAGGCGCAGCTTCGACGGTGGGCGAGTTACCAGTGCCTCGAAATAGTCTTCCTCCAGGCCCAAGGCGAGGGCGAAACCCTTGAACAAGCGACGACCTAATGCAAACACCGCGGCGTAGTAAGCTTCGACGGCGGGACGGAAACCCGGCAAGTCCGGCCATTCGTTGGCCCCGATCAATGGCGTGCCGGCAATGACCAGCGGATCGTCTTCGCTCACTTCGAAACCGATATCGAAAGCTTCCTTGTGATCCGGTTTGCCTTTGGCATAGACCTCTTCACCTTCAGGCACAAAACCCTTGTGGCTGCGTGAAGTACCGATGTAATGCTGCATTTTGTACTCAAGCGATTGGGCAAACAGGTCCTTCGCCGCTTGACGCAAACCGTCGATCAGTGACGACTCGATGCCGTGGTTCTTGATGTACAGGAAACCGACTGCGCGGGCGGCCTTACCCAGTGCTTCGGCCACTGCCTGGCGCTGAGTGATGTCGTCGCTGTACAGCCCGGCGATGTCCACCACCGGAATGCGATTGAAGTTGGCGGTCGTTGGTGTTTTGTCAGGCATGAGGCAGCGCTCCTTATCGGGTTGAGGTGCAGGCGAAACGCCGAAAATGCTCGCGCTCGGTGTTTGCCATCCACACGTTCAGCGACCACAGATCGGCCACCGGCACGTTGGTGAAGGGCAGGTGATGCAGATAGCCGTCGGCGCCGAACTCCGGTGTCAGCGTGCTGACCTGATACCCGCGTTTTTCCTGGGATCGCCAGATGGCCTCCCAATGTTGCTGATGGAAGGCAAGCGCTTGGCTGTACTCGGGGGCGGCGGGGTGAGGCACTTGCGGTCCCTGGTCATAACCGACTCGGGCCTGGATATGGTGAACGCGTTCGACGAAGGCGCTGAGGTCGTCTTCCGGATCGTTGAGCAGGCGTTCGCAGGTGACGACCCAATGACTGATGTCGCTGGTGAAGCGCAGGTCCGGCAGTTGACGAATCAGCTCGAGGGTGACCCAGGGATTGAATAACGAGCGAGCGCGATGGGTTTCAAAGGCGCACACCTGGCCATGCTTGCGCGCGACGTCCATCGCGCGGCCAAAGAAGTCGACTTGCTGTGCCAGTGGCCAGCGGTCGTTGCCAGCCAGCAGATTGACGAAGCGCGGTGCCAACTCAGCCGCCCAGCCGAGTTTTTTATCGAGGTCCAGAAGGTGTTCGTCGACGGTTGCCGACTGTTCCGGTAGAACGTCGTAGGCGCTGAAGACGGTGCTGATATAGCTGACTTTGTTGATGCGTAGAAAGGCTGCGAACTCGGCGCGTTCGCTGGCGGTCATGGGCAGGCGGGCTTCCATGCCATCGAACCCGGCTTCAAGCAACTCATCGAGCGCTTGTGCCTTGCTCGCGGTATAGCCCCACAACGTTCGGAATATTTCCAGCTTCATCGATCGACTCCAAAGGTTCCTTCGCATGATTGACACAGCGACGTTGCGGCGCTAACCGAAACGCACAACGAACGGCAGTGACAATCAGAAAAGGCAAGCTTCGGGCCGCATCTCTATGGAAAGGCTCCTTTGTTGCCGCAATAGTAGGGAGGGGCGGTTGGCGGAAAGAATAGGGAAGCGCAAAAAGATAGTTCAGAGATTTCTAAACTATTGGTCAATGGCCGCGACCCTGATCGTCTTCACGCCCATGATGTCGATTGAGGTCATTTTTGTGTCACGACAGGCGTGTCATTAAGCCGTGGGGAGCCGGATCACCGATAGCATGCGCCCTTGCAAAGATGAAGAGTCTTTTGCTCTAAGGATAAGGTCTGCTGAGTAAAGAGGTCCGGTCGAATTGATCATATAAATCAGCGAACATTTTTCCGTGCAAATAGTGTTTGTATCGCTCTCGATCGAATCGAAGTTGCCGCATTTCTTTTTCCTTGCTCGGTGGAAGAGCCAGGAATGCACCCTCTTGCAATGGACCTATAGCGTGGGCTTGTAGCAATTCATCTAGCCCATCGATACTGGTTTTTGAACCGACGAAGTCAGCACCTTGTTGGGAAAACAGATCGTAACGTTCGTGTAGCTGGAACATTCGCAGGGTATTGACTGACTTGGCGCAGGTAGGGTCATAGGTGATCCGAACTTTCAACTGATCTTTGATGTTTTCGAAGTCGCTTACAATGTCGACTATAGTACTACCTGGCTTCTCGCAACGAAAATGCAGGGATTCCGAGTCGAACAGAGGGTGCAAATAGGAATGGTCGCCTGTATCCTCGGCGCCCTTCAGGCGAGAGTTACAGATCGAGCAGCTGGGAATGAGATTGTGCAAAGCCAATGCAAGATACGGGTAGCGATGCTGAGGATAATAATGATCCAGGTCTGGCCTGATGCCTTTCTCTGCTTCCTTTGTGGTGAGCATGTAAGCGTGATGACAATAGGGGCATATTTTGTAAGTGCTGCTTTTGCACAGTTTGTATGCTGACCAGCAATGTACACGCTTGGAAGTGAATTTTTTGTAATCGAATGTCTTTCTTAGAAAGGAATCCAGTACGGAGCGTTCGTGTCGAGAAATCTTTCGCTTCAGTTTCTCATAATAACGGATGGAGGACTGCAGTCCGCTCGGACTCTTAGCGGTTAACTGGATTTTGAGGAAATTCAAAAATTGCGTGGCGGGTTTCTCGATAGATGTTTTTTTGAGCGACTTTATTCCTTCGTTGATACATTTTTCCAAGTAACGATTGTGCGAAGCGTATGCCGTTTTCCAGACGTCCGATATATTGATCAGCATTACGAGCGCTCCTTGTTCAGCAGATAATCAATTTCCCTTGAGATGATAGGGTCCTCGATGATGCTCCGGACATACCTGTCTCGCTCCGTCATTTGGCCTTGGGCGGCATTGTGCAGAGTCTTATTAATTTCTCGGATGGCAAATGCACCCATCGAACGGGCACCAAACGAGCGGTTTAATACTAATTGCATGGGGGCGCCGAAGGATGGCTGCGGTTCATCACTGTCAAAAGTCGCAACGAACTCTCTTGGCACATCAGTAGCCAGTAGAGGGGAGTGGGATGCCAGAATCAATTGTAGGCAATCGATCTGGAGCTCCTCCTTGCATTGGCTCAAGAAGTCGTTGATTTGATAGACATATTGCCGTTGCCACTCCAAATGTAAAAATGCGTCGCCTTCATCGATCATTACCAGTAACTTGCGGAACCCACGGGTTCGCAATTCCTTCAATGATTCGTACAAAGCGATGATTTGTTGCATGATCGCCCATTGTCCTGAGCTGATATGAGGATACCCAAGTCGACAAAGCTTGAACGCTTCCAATCGTTCGAGTCTGATACGTTGCTCTTGGGTAATCAGGGGCCGAGTGTAGATTAGAACATTGCTGCTACTGCCTGGTGCTGGTTCGAAGTGCTCATGCCTAAGCAGGTATTCGGTCATTTTGGCAAGTCGGTGCAATTCAGGCAGGCGTGGATCATCTTGCGGCGAAGGTAAGAACTCAAAATCCAGATATGTTTTGAGAAAGCTGATGACCAAAACGATACTGGCTTGGCGCTTCTCCAGTAGTTGGGTAACTACAGCAAGGCAAGCAAAAACCTGATGCGCCCTGGCGCTTTGGTGTAGCTTGCGTAGCAGTAACTCAACGAGGGTCTGAAATTGTTCGGTATAGCGGGAATCTGCAAGGTTGTATTCCGACTGGCTGGCTTCAAACTCCGAGACATTATCAAATATTCGCTTGCGCTCTTCGAGTTCGGCGAAATTAAAAGCATCGAGAATGGCAGCGGTACGAAACTGCCGGTTTTTCAACAATGCTTCAGCTAACAGTCGAGCAATTTTTCGGTATTCAGCTCGCAATGTAGCGGTCAACTCTACGTCGAGGCCGAAGGCAGCCAGAATGTTAGAGTAGCGGTCTAGATTATTGAGATTTTCCACTGGACGCTTTGAGGCGTTGATGAAGTTTTTGGTACTGCGAAGGCTTGGCCTGTTTTGTGCGGGCGTGTAGTACAGGATTCCCCAATCGTTTAGCTGCTCCGGTGTGGCCAGGCGTTCGGTGTTGAGGATAATCTTACAGGGTTCGTCCAGTGATTGATTGCGTCTTGTGCCGAAAGCTTCAGCGATTTCTTGCAAGGTTCGAGTCTTGCCGGATCCATTCTTGCCAATGAGCAGAGAGATCGAATCGATGTCAAACAGGTTGAGAGCGCTGCTTCTTAGGTTAAGGGTTTTTCGCCCGGTTAATATTGTCCTGATCATGTGCTGGAGTCCATTGCGAATGCCGTCGATTAGAAGCCGCTCAAACTGGCAGAATCGGCTATTGCCAATTCGTGAATAGCGCCTACCGCGCTACACCTGTGCCGCCACTGTAGCGCTACTCGCTACACCTGTAGCGTCTTTCATGGATGAATAGCGCTTCGCCCCATCCCTGAATCCCATCAAATCAAGCTGTCGGCCCTATTTCAAGTCAATGGCATGGTCATTGCTCCTTCACGGGTGCGCATCGATATGACCGCGCCACTAATAAGAAAAGGACTACGCCCATGAGACAGATTGGCCATGCCTCGTTTTCCGGTGTTCGATCTACCGTCGCCGGTATCCCTCTGAAATCCCTGGCCGGCGCTTTGCTGTTGAGCCTGGCCACTGCGTCCGCCTTGGCTGCTGAGACGCCAGCCAATGTCGACAGTCAGCGACTGATTGCGGCCGATAAAGAACCCGGCAACTGGATGAGCACCGGGCGGACCTATGATGAGCAGCGCTACAGCCCGCTCAAACGGATCAGCGACCAGAACGTCGGTCAGCTTGGGCTGGCCTGGAGCTACAAGCTCGATCTGGATCGTGGTGTCGAAGCCACGCCGATCGTGGTCGATGGCGTGATGTACACCACTGGGCCGTTTTCGGTGGTGTACGCGCTGGATGCCCGTAACGGTAAATTGATCTGGAAGTACGACCCGCAATCGGACCGTAACCGCGCGGGCGAAGCCTGCTGCGACGCGGTCAACCGTGGCGTGGCCGTGTGGAAGGGCAAGGTCTACGTGGGCGTGCTTGACGGGCGCCTGGAGGCCATCGATGCCAAGACCGGTCAACGCGCCTGGTCGGTCGATACCCGGGCCGATCACAAGCGCAGCTACACCATCACCGGCGCGCCCAGGGTGGTCAACGGCAAGGTGGTGATCGGCAACGGCGGCGCGGAGTTTGGCGTGCGCGGCTATGTCACCGCCTACGATGCCGAGACTGGCAAGCAGGCCTGGCGGTTCTATACCGTGCCCGGCGACCCCAAGCTACCACCGGAAGACAAGGGCATGGCCATTGCCGCCAAGACCTGGCATGGCGACGCGTTTGTCGAGCAGGGCGGTGGCGGGACGGCCTGGGATTCGTTTGCCTTCGACCCGGATTTGAATCTGCTGTACATCGGTGTCGGCAACGGTTCGCTGTGGGACCCGAAATGGCGCAGCCAGGCCAAGGGCGACAATCTGTTCCTGTCGTCGATTGTCGCGGTCAACGCCGATACCGGTGAGTACGTCTGGCACTACCAGACCACCCCGGGTGACGCGTGGGACTACACCGCGACCCAGCATATGATCCTCGCCGAACTGCCCATTGACGGGAAACCGCGCAAGGTGCTGATGCAGGCGCCCAAGAACGGTTTCTTCTATGTGATCGATCGCGCTACCGGCCAGTTGCTTTCGGCCAAGGGCATCGTGCCGCAAAGCTGGACCAAGGGCATGGATATGAAGACCGGTCGGCCAATCGTCGATGACGAGAACGCTGCCTATTGGAAGGACGGCAAGCGCAAGCTGGTGACGCCGGCCTTCTGGGGCGCGCATGACTGGCAGCCAATGTCCTACAACCCGAACACCGGGTTGGTGTATATCCCGGCCCACATCATGTCCGCCTACTACGAGCACATTCCCGAGGCGCCCAAGCGCAACCCTTTCAAGAGCATGTACCAGTTGGGCCTGCGGACCGGAATGATGCCGGAGAATGTCGACGGCCTGTTGGAAATGGCCAAGGGTTGGTCGGGCAAGCTGATCGCCTGGGACCCGGTCAAGCAGCAGCCGGCCTGGGAAGTGCCCTACGTGACCATCTTCAATGGCGGCACCTTGAGTACCGCCGGTAACCTGGTATTCGAAGGCAGCGCCGATGGCCGGGTGATCGCCTACGCGGCCGACACCGGTAAGAAACTCTGGGAGCAGCCTGCGGCCAGTGGGGTGATGGCAGCACCGATTACCTACAGCGTCGATGGCGAGCAGTACGTGACGTTCATGGCCGGTTGGGGCGGGGCATTTTCCACCTTTGCCGGCGCCCTGTCGCTGCGTGCCGGGGTGCAGCCCTTTTCCCAGGTGCTGACCTACAAGATTGGCGGCACCGCCAAGTTGCAGGAACCGGCGCCGCGTCCCGATACCCCGAAACCACCCGCGCTGAGCACCGACACAGCGGCTATCGAAGCCGGCGGCAAGCTCTATGACGGATATTGCTCGCAGTGCCATGGCATCCACGCGGTCAGCGGCGGCGTGTTGCCGGATCTTCGCAAGCTGACGCCGGAGAAACACCAGATGTTCCTCGGCATCCTGTTCGGTGGGCGTGTGCCCGATGGCATGCCGTCCTTTGCCGATGCCTTTACCCCAGAGCAGGTCGACCAGATCCATCAGTACCTGATCAAGCGGGCCCACGACCTTCAGGACGAAGGACTGGCCTGGAAAAAATTCAGCGCCAAGCAATAAGCCTCCGGCCGGCCGGTAGCCTTGCCGGTCGGTCGCACATCCTCGACAGGAGAGACGCGGATATGAGTGACATCATCTACCAGAACTACATCGCCAATGCCTTTATCGCCAGCGACGAGCATCTTGAGGTCCATAACCCGGCCAACGGCCAGTTGCTTGGGCGCGTGCCCCAAGGCAGCACCGCCGAAGTCGAGCAGGCCATCGCAGCCGCGCGCCAAGCCCAAAAGGCCTGGGCTGGCCGCCCGGCCATTGAACGTGCGGGCTATCTGCGCAAAATTGCCAGCAAGGTGCGCGAACACGGCGAGCGTTTGGCTCGGACCATTACTGCCGAACAGGGCAAGGTCCTGGAGTTGGCGCGGGTCGAAGTGAATTTCACGGCCGACTACCTCGACTACATGGCCGAGTGGGCGCGGCGCCTGGAAGGCGAAGTGCTGAGCAGCGACCGGGCCGGCGAGAGCATCTTTTTGCTGCGCAAACCCCTCGGCGTGGTCGCCGGGATTTTGCCGTGGAATTTCCCGTTCTTCCTGATCGCCCGCAAGATGGCGCCAGCGCTGTTGACCGGCAATACCATCGTCATCAAGCCGAGTGAAGAAACGCCGATCAACTGCTTCGAGTTCGCTCGCCTGGTGGCCGAGACGGATCTGCCCGCTGGCGTCTTCAACGTGGTGTGCGGCACCGGAGCTACGGTCGGCCATGCGCTGACCAGCCACCCAGGCATCGACTTGATCAGCTTCACCGGCAGCGTCGGCACCGGCTCGCGGATCATGGCCGCTGCGGCACCGAATATCACGAAACTCAATCTGGAACTGGGCGGCAAGGCCCCGGCCATTGTTCTGGCTGACGCTGACCTGGACCTGGCGATCAGGGCCATTACGGCCTCGCGGGTGATCAATACCGGGCAAGTGTGCAACTGCGCCGAGCGAGTCTACGTCGAGCGCAAGGTGGCCGATGCGTTTATCGAAGGTATTGCGGCGTCCATGGCGGCCACCCGGTATGGCGACCCTCTGGCCGAACATGGGTTGGACATGGGCCCGCTGATCAATCGCGCGGCGCTCGACAAGGTGGCGCAAATGGTCCGGACCGCGAGCGGGCAGGGTGCGCAGATTATCACCGGCGGCGCGGTGGCCGATCTAGGCCAGGGTTTCCACTACCAGCCAACCGTTTTGGCCGGGTGTTCCGCGAACATGGAAATCATGCGCAAGGAGATCTTTGGTCCGGTGCTGCCGATCCAGATTGTCGATGACCTTGACGAAGCGATTGCACTGGCCAATGACAGCGAATATGGCCTGACCTCGTCGATCTACACCGCGAGCCTGAGCGCTGCCATGCAGGCAACCCGCTTGCTGGATTTTGGTGAGACCTATATCAACCGCGAGAACTTCGAAGCCATGCAGGGCTTCCACGCCGGGACGCGCAAGTCAGGCATTGGCGGCGCCGATGGCAAGCACGGGTTGTACGAGTACACCCATACCCATGTGGTGTACATCCAGGCGTGACAGTTCCACTGCCATCAAAAAGCGCCCAGGCCGGATTCACGGTCTGGGCGTTTTGCATAGGGGATCAGAGACGGTCGTTGGGTTGCACTAAACGTTGCTTTTTCATCTGTCGATAGAGCGTCGAGCGAGCGACCCCCAACTCGGCGGCTGCCGCGCTGATATTCCACCGATGCCGGCGCAAGATTTCCAGCAGATTCGACGCGGGTGGTTCGCTGCCCACGGACGGGCTGGCCAGCCGGGCATACGCGTCGCCCTGCAGCAGTTCGGCGGGGAGGCAGTCGACATCGACATTGCCGTCCTCGGCCATCGCCACCGCGTAGCGCAGGGCATTGATCAGTTGGCGGATATTGCCAGGCCAGGGTGCTTCCAGCAGGCACCGGTGGGCTTGGGCGGAGAGTTGCAGGCCCTTGGCTTCGACCTGGCTGTCGAGCAGACGCTGGATCAGTTGCCCGCGGTCACTGCGCTCGCGCAAGGGTGGCAGACTGAGGTTCATGCCATTGAGGCGATAGAACAGATCCTCGCGAAAGTGTTTGTCGCGCAGCATGCCTTTCAGATCCTGGTGCGTGGCGCAAATCACCTGGATGTCCAGTGATACCGGCATTGGAGCACCGATGGGGCTGATCTCCCGTTCGGCCAGTACGCGTAGCAGACGGGTTTGCAGATGGGCTGGCATATCGCCGATTTCATCGAGAAACAGCGTGCCGCCATTGGCCAGTTCCAGCTTGCCCTTCATGCCTTTTTTATCGGCACCGGTGAAGCTACCGCCACGGTAGCCGAACAGTTCACTCTCGATCAGGCTCTCGGGGATTGCCGCGCAGTTGAGTGCGATAAAGGGCTCGTCCCGGCGCGCGCTGGCCTGGTGAATGGCTCGTGCAAAAGCCTCTTTGCCAGTGCCTGTCTCGCCGGTGATCAGGATGGCGATGTCTTTGTCGATGACCTTGTGCAAGCGGCGCACGGCCTGCTGTAGCGTCGGGTCATCACCGGCCAGTTGCTCCAGATCGGGGTGGCGGGGCCGCTGTGCCTTGGCCGGCGCTGGCGCCAGACGGTGATGGCTCGAGGGGATGCGCAGGCTCAGGTCCAGCAGCGCTTCGTCATGCCGCGCACGCAGGCGCAGGCCGCGGGCGCCGCCGTTGGTCAGGCGCAGTAGCTCGTCGACGCCCATGGGCAGCAGTTGGTCGATAGGGCCGCCCAGCAGATGTGGGCCATGGGCCTGGTCATGGGCAACAAAGGCCGCGTGATTGGCACCGATCACTCGACCACTGTCATCCAGCGCCAGCAATTGCTCGTTGGCGAGATCGGCAATCTCGTCAATGGGCTTGAGCGAGAGGGTCAGCCGATCGCGGTAGTTTTGGCGAAAGTGTGCGTTCTCGATCAAGCGGGCATACAGGATCACCAACTGCAGGGTCAGGTATTGGCTTTCCTTGGGTCCATTGCTGTTCAGGCAAGTAGCGTTCAAGCAACCCTGCAGAAGGCCCTGGGCGTTGAAAATCGGCGCAACGGAACAGCTCAGGCGAGCATTCGAGGTGAGGAAGTGCTCCTCGCGGTGGATGATCAACGGCTCGGCCGCAGCCAACGTGGTGCCGATGCCGTTGGTGCCGGCGATGGACTCGTCCCAGCGCGCCCCGACCACCAGGCCCGAGCGGACATAAGGAACAGGCTGGTCGGGCAGGCGGGCATCGAGGGTGATGCCGTGTTCATCGCTGAGCAACACCGCGAAGCCGGCCGGTACCACCCGCCGGGCCAAACCGCTGACGCCCTGGCTGGCGATATCGAGGTACTGCTGGTGTCGTTGCTGATGCTGGCGGATATCTTCGGCGCAAAGAACATCCAGGCGCGCGGACGAGGAGGGATCGAGTCGATGTTTTATGACGCTGCGATACCAGGACTGGGCAATCACCCGGTCCGGACTGATTCGCCGCTCAGGGAAATGCTCGTTGACGAAGGCAGCGAGTTCGCTCGGATGGGGCTGCGCGCTATGCCGAGTCATGGGAGGCTCCGTGTAGCGTGCCGCTTCAGAGGGCGGGCACGGCGTTATTGTTATAGGTGCGACGAGCCACGGCCGTCAGGGCTTTAAGATAGTCCCTGTTCGCGGTTGACGCTATGCCAGGCCACATCTCAAGCACCCGGAAGGATTAAGTGACGCCACCGCTTACATCCGGTGATGCTCCAGCAAGAAATCCACGAACAGCCGCACCCGCGCCGGCATTGCCGAGCCCCCCACGAACACCGCATGGATCGGTTCTCGGTCGCCTGGGTTCCAGGCTTCCAGCAGCGGTATCAGGTCACCGCGCTGCAGATCTTCGCTCACGGTGAATTCGCCGATACGGGCAATGCCGGCACCCACTCGCGCGAGTTGTGCCAGCGCTTCACCACTGCTGCATTCGATGTTGCCGCTGACCTTCAGGGAAAACTCCCTGGCGTCGCGGATGAACGGCCAGTTGGGTTCGGCACGCCGGAAGTTGAAGCGTAGGCAATTGTGTCGTAGCAGGTCTTCCGGCTCCTGGGGGATGCCGTGGCGCTGCAGGTACTCGGGCGATGCCACCACGACCTGGCCGGTGTCGCCGATCCTGCGCGCGGTCAGCGGGCTGTCCGGCAGATGGCCGAAGCGCACCGCCACGTCGGCCTGGCCACCGAGAATGTCGACCACTTCATCGCCCAGGGTGAGGTCGACGACGATGTTCGGGTAGCGGGCGCTGAAGGCTGCCACCAAGGGAACGATGGCCTGCCGCCCATGGCCAAGGGCGGCGCTGACCCGCAATCGGCCCCTGGGTACGCCCTGGTCGGCGATCGCTTCTTCGACCTCGTCCATGTCGGCCAGGATACGCCGGGCGCCGCGCAGGAACGCCTCGCCCTCGGCGGTGAAGGTGATCGCTCGGGTGGTGCGCAACAGCAGGCGGGTACCCAGGCGTTGTTCGGTACGCGCGATGATCCGACTGACCGCCGAGGGTGTCAGCCCCAATGCACGCGCGGCGGCTGACAGGCTGCCTTCCCGCGCCACGGTGGCGAACACGCTCATTTCACCTGACCTGCCGTTGAAGTCCATTTGTGCCTCTTGCGCAAAGGTGATTGCCAGAAATGCTATCTACCGCCTGAAAAGACGGGATCGTAGCATTCGCAGCATAGATGAGGAGCCTTCCATGCGTATCAATCCACCACTTGTTGCACTCGCCATTGGTGCCTTTGGCATCGGCGTGACCGAGTTCGCCCCCATGGGCATGTTGCCGGGCATCGCTGCGGACCTCGGCGTTTCCATTCCCGCCGCCGGTCTGTTGGTCAGTGCCTACGCCCTGGGCGTACTGCTCGGCGCGCCGTTGATGACCCTGACCACCGGCAGGATTCCCCGGCGCTATCTGCTGATCGGGCTCATGGCGATTTTTACCCTGGGTAATCTGATGTCAGCCCTGGCGACCGATTACTACAGCCTCATGGTCGCCAGGGTGGTGACCTCACTGAACCACGGTGCGTTCTTTGGCGTTGGCTCCATCGTCGCCGCCAGCGTGGTCGCTCCGGAGAAACGTGCCGGGGCGGTGGCGGCCATGTTCATGGGCCTGACCCTGGCGACCATCGGCGGCGTGCCGCTGGCCACCTGGTTTGGCGAACTGTTCGGCTGGCGCACGGCATTCTGGGGTATCACCGGCCTCGGCGGGGTGACCATGGCCGCGTTGTGGTTCGCCTTGCCCAACCTGCAAATGCCGCAAGGCGTCGGCGTGCTGGCTGAAATTCGGGTACTGGGCCGTGGTCCGGTGCTGGGGGCGTTGGCCCTGACCGTCGTCGGCTCGGGGGCAATGTTTACCGTCTTCACTTACATCGCACCGATCCTCAGCAACGAGACCCACGCATCCACCGCTTACATCACCGCCATGCTGGTGCTGTTCGGTGTGGGATTGACGCTGGGCAACATGTGGGGTGGCAAGGCCGCCGACCGCTCGATAGACCGTACCCTGATCGTTTCGCTGAGCGTGCTGATTCTCGTCTTGCTGGCGTTCACCGCGCTGATGCGTTGGCCACTGCCGGCCGCCGTGGCCATCCTGATATGGGGTATCGCCAGTTTCGCCCTGGTGCCGCCGCTACAGATGCGCGTCATGGAAGCCGCCAAGGACGCGCCCAATCTGGCCTCGGCGGTGAACATCGGTGCCTTCAATCTCGGCAACGCGATAGGTGCGGCGCTGGGCGGAGCGGTGATCAATGCCGGGTTGGGTTATCCGGCGATTTCCCTGGCCGGAGCGGCGATGGCGGGTCTGGGGCTGCTGATGGTGTTGGCTTTTGCCTGGCGTTCCAGAGCGGCTGCAACGGCGGTTGCATGACGATGATGTGAGGGGGACTGTTAGTCCCCTTCGCCTCACGCGCCTGCTTGGCCAGCGTGCGGCTAAACCCGCTGACGGATTTCCAGAGACAAAATCGAAGGCGGCTTGGGTGACGGCCGGCAGTGGGAAGCGATGCCGCGCACCGGGCTTGCACCCAATCCAAAGCGGGCTCATGAAGCCCGGGTGAGGAGACCGGGCATGACCCGAGAGCCTGAAGCCGGGCCACGGTTTGACTCCAGGCTATCTGGCGTTGCGGGAAAAGTGACAGACAAGAATCACTTCGCCACGGCCGACATCAGTAGCTTGCGAATCTCTCCGGTAATCGCACTTTTGGTGCCCTGTTCCAAGATCCCCACCCGACGTACGGCCAGGTCGCCCGGTAGTGGTAGCACCCGCAGGCTGGGGTCTTTGTGCCAGTCGAAGTTTTTCAGCAACGGCACGATTGCCACACCGACTTGTTGGCGAACCAGATCGGCGATGCCAATGATCGAGTTGAGCTCCAGGATCTCCAACGGCTCGACCGATTCGCTCTTGATGATCGACTGCACTTTTCGGCCCACTGCCGTGGATCTGTCGTAGCGAATGAACGGCTGCGTCCTGAGCAATTCCACGGCGTCGTCGATACCGGCGGTTTGTGTGGCATTGGCAAGCATGACGATCGGTTCGTTGTAGAGCAGGGTCCAGCTCAAGCCATCGAAGTTCTGCCGCGTGGTCTCGATCAGCAAGGCGGCGTCGAGCTTTGCGGCCTGTACGAGGTTGACCACTTCATCGGAGCGAGCGGTCATCAGATTGACCGATATCCGTGGGTGCAGCTTTTTCAGTTGCACCAGGCAATTGGCGAGCAAGCCCATACCGGAGGTAATGCCGCCGATGGACACTTCACCCTCCATGGCCATGTCATCGGGCGCTTCGGCGATCATTTGCTCGTAGTCCGCCAGCAAGCGCTTGGCTTTGGGCAGCAGCAACACGCCATCGCGATTCAGCTTGATCTGCCGCTGGCTGCGGTCGAACAGCGGCCGGCGCATCTCTTCCTCGAGTGCGCGCATTTGCTGGCCGACGGCGGCGTTGGTGAGGGCCACGCGTTCAGCCGCGGCGGCAAAGCTGCCGTACTCGGCAACGGCGATAAACGTCTTGAAAAAACGGATGTTGCTCATGGGGTGGTCCCGTAGCCGTGGGCAGGTCTTATTGTAAATATTTTGTTCAAGATCGATAAAGTTTAATTAGTTTTTCTTTTTGTGGCGCCCGGCCAATACTCAAACCCGAACTGACTTGGCGAATTTTCCACACATGAGCAATCCAGAGAACAATCCTATCGACGCCGCCTTGCGCGCTGCCAGGAGCGTCTATCACCTCGGTGTCACGACGGTGTACTCGCATCAGGAAGACAGCCGTTTTGCCTACACCCTCTATGTGCCCGAGAGCATCGAGGACAGCACTCGACCCGTGGACCTGGTGGTGTCGTTGCACGGTTCCACTCGTGCGATGGAGATTTATCGCAATGGCTTCGCGGAGTTCGGCCGCTGGAACGACTGCGTGGTTCTGTCTCCGCTGTTCCCGGTCGGTGTGCTGGGTGATGGCAATGGGGATGGTTATAAGCAGTTGGTCGAGGGCGACATTCGCTACGACAAGGTTCTGCTCGACATGATTGCCGCCGTGGGTAAGCGCTACGGGCGCTGCTTTGACACCTTCGCGCTGTTCGGTTACTCGGGCGGCGGGCAATTTGCCCATCGATTCTGCTATCTGCACCCGGAGAAACTTTGGGCAGTGTCTATCGGCGCGCCGGGTTCGGTCACCTTGCTGGATGCCGACCAGGACTGGTGGGTCGGGGTGCGGGACTTCGCGACGCGCTTCGGCAAACCACTGAACCTGCAAGCCTTGCAGCAACTGCCGGTGCACATGGTGGTGGGTGATGCGGACCTCGAAACGTGGGAAATCACCCACCGCGAAGGCGGCAAGCACTACATGGCAGGCGCCAACGCCGCCGGATGCACGCGCCCGGAACGCCTGGCGACCTTGAAGGCAAGTTTCGAAGCCGCCGGTGTCCAGGTGCACTTCGACCTGTTACCCAATGTGGCCCACCAGGGCATCAAGGCCATGCCGGCGGCCCAGGATTTCTTCGCCAGGGTATTGCGCCACAAACGCAGCCTTGGCTGATACAACGCTGGTAGATGCACTCAGAACAGACCGTATAACAATAACCAAGGATTCAACCATCCTGATGCCGGTCCTGCCTTGGCCCTCGCCATTGACCGGAATATTTCTTCAAGGAGTCTTTCTCCCGTGAACAGTTATGTGAAGGCGGCGCTGGTCGTCGCGATATCGGCGTGCACAATGTCCATGGCCGTGGCGCAAGACAAGGTCATCCGTGTTGGCCTCAATGGTGATATCCGTAGCACCGACCCGGGCGTCAACCGCGACGACAATACCGACGCAGTGATGATGCATATCGTCGAAGGGCTGGTGGCGTATCGCGAAGACACCAGCATCGCGCCAATGCTGGCCCGCACGGTCGACATTTCGCCGGATGGCCTGCGCTACACCTTCACCTTGCGCGACGGGGTGCACTTTCAAAATGGCCAGTTGATGACGGCCAGGGAGGTGCAATGGACTTGGCAGCGCTACCTTGATCCCAAGACCCAGTGGCGCTGTCTGGCGGAGTTCGATGGCCGTGGCGCAGCCAGGATTGTCGATGTCTCCACCCCCGATGCGAAAACCGTGGTGTTCCAGCTAGACCAGGCCAACGGCTTGTTCCTGGCGGCGATGGCCCGCCCGGATTGTGCCGGCAGCGGCATCCTGCACCCGGACTCGGTGGCGGCTGATGGCAGTTGGCGCACACCGATCGGCACCGGCCCGTTCGCCCTGGGCAAATGGCAGAAGGGCCAGTACGTCGAGCTGGATCGCTTCAAGGCGTACACCCCGCGCACCGAGGCAGAGGCGGACGGTTACACCGGCAACAAGCAGGCATTTATCGACAAGGTGCGTTTCGAGGTGATCCCCGATTCGGCGTCGGCCAAGGCCGCCTTGCTGTCTGGTGGCGTGGACTTGCTGCCGGACGTGACGGCGATGGACGCTGCACAACTCAAGCAGGTCAACAACCTGGAGATTCAGGTCAGCCCGATCATGACCATCAGCGGCTTGTTGTTCCAGACCCGCGACCCGTTGCTCAAGGACGTGCGTATTCGGCGTGCGGTGGCGCTGTCCCTGGATTACGCGCAGATGGTTGCAGCATTGTCCGATGGCTTGTCGGTGGTGAACAACTCGGTGATTCCTACCGCCAGCCCCTATTACGACGCCGCTGCGCACCAGGGTTACACCTACAACCTCGACGAAGCGCGGCGCCTGTTGAAAGAGGCGGGTTATGGCGGCGAAAAAATCCGCATGCTGGTCAACAAGCGTTACCCGCAGATGTTCGATATGGGCTTGCTCAGCCAGGCCATGACCCAGGCGGCGGGGCTCAATATCGAGATGGAAACCCTGGAGTGGGGCACGCAACTGGAGCGCTACCAGACCGGCAGCTACCAGATGATGTCGTTCTCTTATTCGGGACGGTTCGACGCGGCGCAAAGCTACGAGTCGGTGATTGGCGACAAACAAAAGGAACCACGCAAAGTCTGGGACAACCCTGAGGCCCTGGCGATATTGCGTGAAGCCCAGCGTGAGTTGGACCCCGCCAAGCGCCGGCCCCTATTCGACAAGCTGCATGCCTTGATGCTCAAGGATGTGCCGATGGTGGTGATCTACAACGGTACAGCCATCGGCGCCATGAACAAGCGCATTGAAGGTTACCGCTCCTGGCCCGTTGCCAAGCCACGCCTGTGGGGCGTGAAGCTGGCCGACACTACCCACTGAGGCATACGGCTATGTTTCGATTCATATTGCACAGGCTCGGCATGGCGGTGCCGACCCTGTTGCTGATCTCGGTCATTGTGTTTGCCTTGATCCGCCTGATCCCCGGTGACCCTGCGCTGCTGATGCTCGGCGACATGGCCGACCCGAAAAGCCTGGCCGATATGCGTAGAAGCCTGGGGCTGGATCATTCAGTGGTGACTCAGTATCTGGTCTGGCTCAAGTCGGTGCTCAGTGGCGACCTTGGAATATCCATCAGCAGTCGCCAGCCTGTGCTGGAGTTGCTGGTCGAGCGTTTCAGCGTCAGCGCCACGGTGGTGCTGGTGGCAGTGTTACTGGCGACCCTGCTCGCGGTGCCGGTGGGCTTGCTCGCGGCCTGGAAGCAAAACAGCGCGATGGACCTGGGCCTGGTGGCGACTGCGACGTTGCTGTTGTCGGTGCCGAGTTTCTGGCTGGGGTTGCTGTTGCTGTATGTCTTCGGCATTCAGTTGGGTTGGTTGCCGGTGATCGGCTACGTCGGCTTCGCCAGCGACCCTGTGAAGGCGCTGACGTATGTGGTGCTGCCGATCATCACCTTGACCCTCGTGGAGTTCGGCGCCATTGCGCGGATGGCGCGGGCCAGCACCATTGAAGTGCTCCGCCTGGAGTACATCGCCCATGCTCGGGCCAAGGGCTTGTCCGAGCGTGCGGTGCTGTGGAAGCACGCCTTGCGCAACGCGTTTGCGCCGACCTGGACGCTGATCGGTCTGATCCTCGGCAATTTGCTCGGCGGTATCGCAGTCCTGGAGACCGTATTCACCTTGCCGGGTATCGGCCGGTTGATGGTCGATGCGATTTTTTCCCGCGACTACCCGGTGCTGCAAGGCTGCCTGCTGCTGGTGACGTGCATCTACGTGGTGGTCAACCTGTTGGTGGATCTGCTGTATCCGTTGTTCGATCCAAGGGTGAAGCTATGAATCCCAAGACACCTGCTTTGCCGACCGGGCTGGTTACTCCGCCTCGGCGGTCCTGGCGTTACCCGCCGCTGAATGCATTGATCGGCGGCACGTTGCTCGCCGCCCTGGTATCGCTGGCTCTGCTGGGCGTGGTGTGGACGCCGTACGATCCACTCAAGCTGGACCTGTTGTCGCGCCTGCATGCGCCGAATGCAACGCACTGGCTAGGCACTGACGAATTCGGCCGCGACGTATTCAGCCGTTTGATCATCGGTGCGCGCACCAGTTTGTGGATCAGCCTGCTCTCGGTAAGCGTGGCGGTTGTCTGCGGCACGGTGATCGGCATGCTCGCCGGTTACCTGCGTGGTTGGACCGATCGCGTGCTGATGATGCTCAACGATGCACTGCTGGCGTTCCCCGGCATTCTCATGGCGCTGGGCATCATGGCGATCGTCGGCGCCAGTCAGTACGGCATCGTGCTCGCGCTGGGCATCGCTTACACCCCCTCGGTGGTGCGAGTGGTGCGGGGCAGCGTGTTGTCGCTGCGGGAGCTGGAGTTTATCGAGGCGTCGCGAGTGATTGGCAACTCGGAGTTGTACACCATGTTCCGGCACATCACCCCGAACTGTCTGGCGCCGCTGTGCGTGCTCGCCACCAGCATGTTCGGCTGGGCCTTGCTCTCGGAGAGTGCGCTGAGCTTCCTTGGCCTTGGGGTGCCACCGCCCGCCGCCACCTGGGGCAGTATGCTTTCGGCCAGCCGTACCTACATTTCGACTGCGCCGTGGTTGGGTATCTTCCCGGGCATCTTTATCAGCCTGACGTTGTTGGCTATCAATCTGTTCGGCGATGCCTTGCGTGATCGTCTCGACCCGCGCATGAGGAAATGAGCATGAGCGCTCCAGTTACGTTACTGGCTGTTGAAAATCTACAGATTCGTGTCGGCGCGGACGGTCCGCTGGCCGTCGATGACTTCAGTTTCACCATGGCCCCCGGTGAAATCGTCGCGTTGGTGGGCGAGTCGGGCAGCGGCAAGACCATGGCCGCCCGTGCTGCCATTGGCTTGCTGCCGGCGCCCATGCAGGTGTGTGGTGGTCGTATCCTCTTTCAGGGTGAGCCACTCGATAGCGGCAATGCCAAGGCAATGCGCAGCGTGCGCGGTGCACGGATCGGCATGGTCTTCCAGGAACCGATGGTTTCGCTCAACCCGGCCTTGACGATCGGCCGGCAGATGAGTGAGGCACTCAAGCTACACACCGCGCTCGACGCCGCGACTATCCGTCTGCGCTGTATCGCCATGCTGCAGCGCATCGGCATCAAGGACGCCGAGAAGTGCCTGGCGTCTTACCCGCACCAGTTCTCCGGCGGCATGCGCCAACGCATCATGCTCGCGTCGGTGATGTTGCTGCGCCCGGCACTGCTGATCGCCGATGAGCCGACCACCGCGCTGGATTGCCTGGCACAACTGGACGTGATCGAGCTGATGCTGGAACTGACGCGTGAGCAAGGCACTGCGATCTTGTTTATCAGCCACGACCTGTCCCTGGTGGCGCGTTATGCCCACAAGGTGGTGGTGATGCGCTCGGGTAGGGCGGTGGAGCAAGGCCGGATCGAAGACATCCTGTTCGCACCAAAGGCCGAGTACACCCGGCAGTTGCTGGAAGCGCTGCCACGCCGTGGCGAGCTGGTGCCATTGCCGTCGGCCGACCGCGCGCTGTTGCAGGTTCAGGATGTGTGCATCGAGCATCCCGGCCCGCGCAGTTTTTGGGGGCGCAGCGTGCCAAAGCGCGTGGTGCACTCGGTGAACCTGAGCATCGCTCCCGGCGAGACCCTGGCCCTGGTCGGTGGTAGCGGCTCGGGTAAGACGACCCTCGGCCGTGCGGTGGTCGGATTGGTCACGCCATGTGCCGGGTCGATCCTCTTCCAAGGCGTGGACATACTCAAGGCCGCCAACCGCACGCATCGCCTGCACTGCCAGATGATTTTCCAGGACCCGTATTCGTCCCTCGACCCACGCATGACCGTCGGCCAGATCATCGCCGAGCCGTTGCGCCATGAGCCAGGGCTGACACCCGCGCAAAAACGCCAACGGGTCACCGAGACCCTGGTCGACGTGGGCCTGCCTGAACAGTTCCGCGAGCGCTTTGCTCATCAACTCTCCGGTGGTCAACGCCAGCGCGTGGCGATTGGTCGGGCGCTGGTCAGGCGGCCCAAACTGGTGATCGCCGACGAGCCGATCTCGGCATTGGATATGACCATCCAGAAGCAGATCCTCGAACTGTTCGAGCGTCTGCAACGCCTATATGGGTTTGCCTGCCTGTTTATCTCCCACGATCTCTCGGCGGTGGAACGTATCGCCCATCGCGTGGCGGTGATGAATCAGGGCGAGGTGGTGGAGATGGGCTCGCGGGACATGATCTTCGACACCCCACAACACCCCTATACCCGCCGGCTGCTCGCGGCGGCCAGCCCCTTGGAGAAACGTGCGGATGGCAGTTATCGCCTCCGTGCCAGCGTGATTTAGCGACTGCTGTACCCCAGGCCACGGTTTGAACCCCGACCCTTCGTAAATCAGTGATTTGCGGAGCCGGCGAAGCCATGGCCGAAGAAAACAAAAACAAACCCACTCAACCTGTCTGCCAGGAACGTACACATGAATAACCGCATCACCAAAGTCGTTATCAGTGCTGGTGTCATGGGCGCCGGTTTCATGCCCCTGTTTGCCCAGGCTGACTTCGTCGCTGACAGCAAAGCTGCGCTTGAACTGAAAAACTATTACTTCAACCGCGACTACCGCGAATCCAGCGGGCAGAACAAGCGGGCGGAGTGGGCACAGGGGTTTATCCTCAACGTTGAATCGGGTTTCACCGAAGGTACCGTCGGTTTGGGTATCGACATGGTCGGCATGTTGGGGGTGAAACTCGATTCCAGCCCGGACAACTCAGGCACCGGGTTGCTGGCACGCTCAAGCGTGGCCGAGCCGGGCTCCCCCAGCTATGCCCGTCGCGCCCATGACAACTACGCCAAAGTCGGTATCACCGGCAAGGCGCGCCTGGCGCAGAGCGAGCTGCGCGTGGGCTACATGGTGCCGGACTTGCCAACCCTGCAACCGAACCTCAGCCGTCTTTTTCCACAGAGCTTCAGTGGTACGGCGCTGGTCTCCAAAGACATCGACAACCTGACGCTGAACGTGGGCCAACTGGATCAAGTCAAGCAACGTGACTCGACTCACTACGAGGACATGGGACTTACCAGCCAGTACGGTGCCTACAAAAGCAGCGCCAAAAGCGATGAGTTTCGCTACGCCGGCGGCGAGTACAAACTGACGCCCAGCACCGTGGTCACCTACCAGTTCGCGCAGCTGGAGAGCCTGTACCAGCAGCACTACCTGGGTCTCAAAAACAGCTTCAAGTGGGGCCCTGGTACGTTCAAGACCGACATCCGTTACTTCAACGCCAACGAAGACGCCGCGGCGCTGGCCGGCAAAGTCGATAACCGTGCATTGAGTACCCGTGTGGGCTACGGCCTCTATGGCCACAGCCTGAGTGGTGGGTACCAGGCGCAGTACGGTTCGACACCGTTCACTTATGTCGACGGCACCAACACTTACCTGTTCACCGAATACCAACTGGCCAACTTCTCCCAGACCGGCGAACGGGTATGGCATGCCCGCTATGACTATGACTTCGCCACGCTGGGCATGCCGGGGCTGTTGTTTTCGACGCGTTATGCCCGGGGGGACAACGCCAGGGTCATCGGCTTCAACGGGGAAGGGCGTGAGTGGGAGCGTGATTTCAGCCTGGGCTATGTGGTGCAGAACGGCACTTTCAAGAACGTGTCGCTGCGTTGGCAGAACGCCAACGCCACCAGCAACTTCGCCCGCGACACCAATGAAAACCGAGTGATCCTGGGCTACACCCTGGCGCTCTGGTAGCGGTAACGACGCGCAGCAGGGTGAGCCTCTTGCGCGTCCAAGCAGTGTAATGAGGGGATAGATCAGATGACGAGTTTGCCGTTGCGGCGGGCAGCGCCCAGTCAACAACGCGTATCGGCGCGTGGCGTGAGTGATTTCATCGATGCGGTGAATGCCGCGGGCCTGGAGCTGCACAGTTTCATGCTGTATCGCGAAGGCGCGGTGGTGGCCGAAGCATTCTGGACGCCTTACCGTGCCGACCGGCTCCACGTCCAGCACTCGGCGACCAAGAGCTGGGTGTCCATGGCCATCGGGTTGTTGGTCGACGATGGCGTGCTGTCGCTGGATGCCAAGGTCGTCGGTTTTTTTGCCGCCGATTGCCCGGCTCACATCAGCGAACACCTGGCGGCCATGACCGTGCGCGATTTGCTGACCATGCGTACCGGTCACCGGCGGGGCATCTCCGGCGGAGCCTGGCGCGGCCGCAGTGAAAGCTGGGTCAAATTGTTCCTTGATGAGCCGGTCGAAGACCCGCCAGGACAACGCTTCATCTACAGCAGCGCGTCGAGTTTCATGCTCTCGGCGATTGTCACGGCGGTCAGTGGCCAGACAGCCTTTGAACTGTGCAACGCACGTATCTTTCAACCCATGGGCATGGGCCGCATCGAGTGGGACCTCGCGCCCGGGGGCTATAACACCGGCGGTAATGGCTTGAGTTGCTGCACCGAGGATTTGCTCAAGCTCGGTGTGCTGCACTTGCAGCAAGGCCGCTGGGAAGGGCAGCAATTGCTGTCCAGCGAGTGGGTGGCCGAAGCCACGCGCGGGCATGTCGAGGATGTATGGATGGGGACCTTCGACGGCAAGCGCTACCTCGGGCGCGATGAATCAAGCGACGCCGGCATCACGCGCCGCGAGGGGTACGGTTATCAATGGTGGATGACCCTGCACGGTGGCTACTACGCCTCCGGGGTGTTTGGTCAGCAGTGCATTGTGCTGCCGAAGCAGAAGGCGGTGATTGCGTTTACGGCTGGGCTGCCTTTGGGCGAGCGGCGTTTGCACGGCCTGCTGTGGGAGCATCTGTTTCCTGCCCTGGACGTGTCGGCCGACAGCGGGGCCGATGAAGGGCTTGCCGCACTGTTGGCGCGCCAGCAACTGCCACCCCTGGCTGGCGCGTCGACCTCGCCGCGCCAAGCCGAGTTCAGCGGCACGTTCGAGATGGAGGCCAATGAAGACCAGGTCAGCCAGGTGCGCCTGGTGTTCGGCGCCGGCTACTGTGAGTTCTACCTCACGGATCCGCGTGGGACCCACTGCATTCGCGCCGGATTCGCCGACGCCATCGAAAGCCGCACCAGCATGACCGGCCACTACCTGCATCACCAGTACCAGGCGCCCATCACTCCAGTCGTGGCGCAAGCGGCCTGGATCGATGGGGCGTTGATCATGGCCTGGCAATTTGTCGAAACGGCGTTTTGTGATCGCGTCACCTGCCGGCTTGAGCACGGCACCTTGTCTGTAGACCGCAGCGTCAATGTCAACGCAGGCCCGTTGCAGCGCCCGACGCTGACCGGCCATCCGAGTAAAGCTCTGCAGGAGTCACTATGAACGATATTACCAACCCGACAGGTTCCGCGCGTGGCGCATTCTGGGCGCCGTTTACCCCGATGCGCCAGTTCTTGCAGCAACCGATGATGTTCACCAGCGCCGACGGTATGTACTACACCACCACCGATGGCCGGCGTGTACTCGATGCAATGGCGGGGTTGTGGTGCGTCAACGCCGGGCATGGCCAGCCCAGAATCGTCGAGGCCATTCGCGAAGCGGCGGGGCGCCTGGATTTCGTCTCGTCGTTCAAGATGAGTCACCCCCAGGCCCTGGAGATGGCCGAGCGCCTGATCGGCATCAGCCCGGCGGGCATGGAGCAGGTGTTCTTTACCAACTCGGGTTCCGAGGCGGTGGACACTGCGCTGAAGATCGCCCGGGCGTATCACCAGGCCCGGGGCGACAGCCGTCGCACCAAGTTTATCGGGCGGGCCAAGGGGTACCACGGCATGGGGTTCGGGGGCCTTTCGGTGTCGGGTATCGGCCGGCAGAAACGTGACTTTGGCCCGTTGCTGGGAGAGGTGTCACACCTGCCGCTGCCGTACGACGCGGGAATGCGTTTCAGCGTGGGGCAGCCGCAGCAGGGCGTGGCTTACGCCGAGGCACTGTCGCAACTGCTGGACATCCAGGACCCGGGCACCGTGGCCGCGGTCATCGTCGAGCCGGTAACCGGCTCCGGCGGCGTGTATCCACCGCCTCAGGGGTATTTGCAACGATTGCGCGAGATCTGCACCCGGCACGGCGTGCTGCTGATATTCGACGAAGTGATTACCGGCTTTGGTCGCGTCGGCGCCAGCTTTGCCGCCCAAGCGTTCGGCGTTACGCCGGACCTGATCACCACCGCCAAAGGCCTGACCAACGGCGCCGTGCCCATGGGGGGTGTGTTGGTCAGTGGCGCGGTGTATGACGCGTTCATGGCCGGGCCGGCGAACACCATCGAGCTGATGCACGGTTACACCTATTCGGCGCACCCGCTGGCGTGTGCGGCTGGGTTGGCGACCATCGAGGTGCATCGTGAATTGGGCATCAACCAACACGTCAATGCAGTCAGCGGCCTCTGGCAGTCTGCCGCGCTGACGCTGCAGGGCGTTGGTCCGGTGCTGGACGTTCGCGCCATCGGCTTGCTCTGTGCCGTGGAGCTGGAGCCGCGTCCCGGTGCCATCGGCGCGCGCGGCAGCGAAGTCGCACAGTGGTGCTTTGAGCATGGCGTACTGGTGCGCGGCTCGGGTGACACCATCGTGATCTCGCCGCCGTTGGTCATCAGCCCGCAAGAGATCGCCCAGGTGTTCGACACCTTGGCGCGTGCGTTGAGTCAGGTTGCCTGAGGGGAGTGGATCGCATGTCTGATTTGTTTGAGTTCTACATTGATGGCGACTGGGTCAAGCCGCACGGCGACACCGTCGAAACGGTGGTCGACCCGTCTACCGAGCAGGTGGTTGCGCGCATCATCCTGGGTGACGCCCATGATGTGGACCGCGCCGTCTGCGCGGCACGCCAGGCTTTCCCCGCGTTCGCCGCGAGTTCGCTTGAGTCGCGTATCGACCTGCTGCACAGCATTATCGAGGCCTACGAACGCCACAGCGAGGCTTTAATCGAAGCGGTCCACCTGGAGATGGGCGCACCACTTTCCCTGGCTCGCAATGCTCATGTGCCGGCGGGCCTGGGCCATCTGGTACAGGCGCTGCAAGTGCTGCGCGAGTACCGCTTCGAACGTCGCTTGGGCAATTCGCTGGTGGTGCGTGAGCCCATCGGCGTGAGTGCCCTGATCACGCCTTGGAACTGGCCGCTCAATCAACTCACCTGCAAGCTGGCGCCCGCCTTGGCGGTGGGCTGCACCGTGGTACTCAAGCCGAGCGAGCGCGCGCCGTTGTCAGCCCATATCCTCGCCCAGGTACTCCATGAGGCCGGAGTACCCAAAGGCGTGTTCAACCTGGTCAACGGCGACGGCCCTGGCGTGGGCGCCGCACTGGCACGTCACGCTGATGTGGATATGGTTTCTTTCACCGGCTCGACTCGCGCCGGTATCGCGGTGGCCAAGGCAGCGGCCGATACGGTCAAGCGTGTGTCCCAGGAACTGGGCGGGAAATCCGCGAATATCCTGCTCGATGACGCCTACCTGCCTGACGCGGTGCGGCACGGCGTGTTGGGTTGTATCCGCAACAGTGGCCAATCATGTAATGCACCGACGCGCCTGCTGGTGCCCCGTGCGCAACAACAGGCGGTGATCGATATCGCCAGAGAAGTGCTGGCACAGGTGTGCTTCGACGACAGTAACCCGACCTCGGCGATCGGTCCGGTGGCGAACGCCCAGCAGTTCGAGCGGGTACAGGCCATGATCGCGCGGGCCATTGCCGAGGATTCGCGGTTGATCGCCGGAGGGCTGGGACGGCCACAAGGGATTGAACGCGGCTACTATGTGCAACCGACGATATTTGCCGACATCACGCCGGATAAGTGGGTGGCACGCGAAGAAATCTTCGGCCCGGTCCTGGTGATCATGCCGTATGACAGTGAGGCCGAGGCGATAGCCATCGCAAACGACAGCCCTTACGGCTTGTCGGGTTACGTCACCTCGGCAAGCCTGGAGCGCAGCCGCACGGTTGCCCGCCAACTGCGCACGGGCATGGTCCACCTCAACGGCGCACGGGCTGACCAGGCCGCGCCGTTTGGTGGCTATAAGCAGTCGGGTAATGGACGTGAATGGGGTGAGCTGGGGTTTGACGAGTACCTGGAGATCAAGTCGCTGTTCGGGTATGAGCGGTTACAAACTGTCGGCTCATTGCCGTAGCGTGGTATTGCGCAGATAGCGCGGGGTCCGGCGGATTGCTCGACATGCTCATCATCCGGCGATCAGCGCCGGCCAGGCTCGGGGCCTATCATTTAGTGATCCGTTACCGAGACTTGGCTTGGCTGTTGGAGCAATACGCGAACGTTGGGCGTTCCCCTTTATTGAGTCAGAACCGCAGTCAGAAAACGGTTTTCTTGAAGGGGCGAGCGGATACGCCTCGATAGAACGACAAAATGGCCAGCACCTGCACGACGACCGCGCCTGTCACGACGGCGACGATCGCGTGATTCGGATCGGTGAAGGCGGAGCGTACCAGGCCGAAAAAGGCCGGGGCGAAGGCGTAGGTGGCCTGACTGATCGCGACCATCAGGGCGATCACCTTGGCGGTTTGTTCACGGCTGAACTCGGTCTGGGCTATCAGTGGCGGCAAGGAGGTGGCATTGCCAATGCCCGAACCGATCAACACCACGGCTATCCAGGCCACTGTCGGGTGAAGGTCCAGGCCGAGAAGCATCAGCGTGCCCAGCATCTGGATGGCATAACCGAGGCAGGCCAGTTGTCGGCGGTTCATGCCTTGGATCATCAAGCGTGCGGCGACGTATCGCCCGCCCATCGCACTGGCAGTGGCCAGGCCCATGGCGAATGAGGCCTCATGCGCTCCCATGCGACCCACCAGGATCGAGTACAGGTGCGCGATCAAGCCGATCTGGGCGAACAGCCCCAAGGACATGCCGGCTGCCAGGGTGCGGAAACTTGCCGAGCTGAGGGTCTGCTTGGCGGTCCACGGCGTGGCGCTGGCGCTGATCGGCACGGGTTCCGGTTGGTCTGCATTGTCGGGATGTTGCCCCAGGCTTTGTGGGCTTTTGTTGAAGACCAGGAAAGCGAAGGCGCCTATGAGCAGCACCGCGACAATGCTGATCACCAGCGCCGCCATGGCAAAGCCGAAACGCTCGATCAGCAACACCCACAGCGGCGAAAAGATCACGCCACCCAGGCTGGCGCCGTTGTAGGCCTTGCCCAGGGCCTTGGGTCTTTCCTTGACGTACCACGGCGCGATCAGGGTGTTGACGGCCGCGGCACCCAATGTCACCCAGCCAATACCCGAGCAGAGGGCGCCGCTATACAGCACCCATAATTGGTTGGCGTGAGCCCAGATGTTCACGCCGATGCCCAGGAGGACACTGCCCAGCAGGGTGATGACGGGTATCCCGAAGCGTGCGTAAAGGCGTGGCAGGTTGGCGATGACAAGCGTGCCGCTGAGAAAGTGCAAGGTCACGGCAGCCGAGACCTGGGCGATCGGCCAACCCGTGCGCTCCATGACCGCTTGCATATAAATCGGCGGGCCATAGAAGCCGACCCCCCAACCGATCATCGCCAGGATGAACGTGCAGGCCAGTACGGTTTTGCCAAAAAAGCGGGTGTGTGTCATCGCCATCTCCTCCAGGGTGGCTCACAGACTATGGGATCGACAGGTTCCTCAATTCGAGGTGCGTCGAACTATGGATGTCGAGCACGATTGCTTCCTGGATTTGGTTTTCGCGTCACTCCGGGACGCTGCTGCCGGCGGGTACGATGCACAGGCAGTTCAACTCACAGCCCTGGAGCATCCGCTACATTGAATGGAGCTGAGCTTCAATCGCTTCCTTGTCGATAATCGACCAGACCTCACGGATCCTGCCGTCCTCGAACGCGTAGAAGACGTTTTCCGTGAAGGCGATCCGTGCTCCATTAACAGCAAGCCCCAGGAACTCCCCAACCGGTGTGCAATTGAAGGCCAGGCGAGCCGCCAGCTTGGGTGGGTCGATCACCAGAAATTCGACTTCAAAGCGCAAGTCGGGAATGTCCCGATAGTTCGCTTCCAGCATGCTTTGATAGCCATGCAATCCTAATCGTCTCGCGTTGTGAACCACCTCCTGGTGCACAAAAAGGCCCAGGTTTTCCCAATCCTGTGCATTCAGGCAGGCAATGTAGTCGTTATAAATATCTGCAAGATTCGAGGTCATGGGGACCGATCTCCGCTACGTGTTTGTTCAAAAAGCATAGTCATGCTGCAGCTTCGGCCTGCTCGTCGTGACGTGGGCAGCTCCATTGAGTGTGCCAGCGGCATATCGAAAAATAATGGCGTCGATCTGTCGATTTCGGCCAATGCCATTCGATTAACCCATAGAGCCGCCACACGGACGGCCTAATCCATTCACTCTCAGGAGATCAGAGCATGCGATTTATGGTGATCGTCAAAGCCAGTCCGGAATCGGAAGCCGGAGAAATGCCTAGCGAGGAACTGCTGGCCGCCATGGGTGCCTACAACGAAGAACTGGTCAAGGCCGGGGTGATGCTCGCTGGTGAAGGCCTGCACCCCAGCGCCGAGGGCGTGCGCGTGCAGTTTTCCGGCAAGGACCGGACGGTGATCGATGGGCCCTTTGCTGAAACCAAGGAGTTGATCGCCGGTTTCTGGATCTTCAAGGTCCAGTCATTGCAGGAGGCCATCGACTGGGTCAAGCGCTGCCCCAACCCGATGGTCAGCGACAGTGAAATCGAGATCCGCCAGATCTTCGAGCTCGAGGAGTTCGGCGAGTCCTTAACCCCTGAGTTGCGCGAGCAGGAAGAACGCTTGCGGGTGCAGATGTCTGGCCAATCCTGAAACCGACTACAGGAGACCCTACCATGAGAATCATTCCTTACCTGACCTTCAACGGTAACTGCAAGCAAGCCTTCGCTTTGTATAAAGAGGTACTGGGCGGCGATCTGTTTTCCATGTCTTTTGCCGAGGCCCCCGAGGAAACCGGGATGCCCAAGGACCCCAACCTGATCATGCACGCTTGCCTGACCGTCGGCGCCTTCAGCCTGATGGCCTCCGATTGCCCGCCAGGCCAGCCGTTTCGCAAGCCGCAAGGCGTGTCGGTCTCCCTCAATGTCGACAGTGTGGAGGAGGCCGAGCGGCTGTTTAAAGGCTTGAGTGCAGGTGGCAGCGTGTACATGCCCTTGGAGAAGACCTTTTGGGCGGAACGCTTTGCCATGTTCGAAGACCGTTTCGGGATTGCCTGGATGGTCAATTGCGAGGGGGAAAAATAAGTCGAGCGCAGCCCATGGATGGACGACTCGGGTGAACCTTGCGCCAATACTGCGTTCACTTATTGAGGTGCCGTTTTAAGTGGTCCTGTGGGAGCGAGCAAGCTCGCTCCCACAGGGGGCCAGTCTGAATCTGGCGGCCGCCCTCCAGTGCCGATAAGGACTTCGCATGCATCCAACCTCGTCCACATTTCCCTTGACCACCGCCGTCGAACGCGAACTCAGTCCGCGTGCGGTCAGTACGGGAATCGTCCTCGGTATCCTGCTGACGCCTTCCAATGTCTATGCCGGGTTGAAGATCGGCTGGTCGTTCAATATGTCGATCATCGCCTTGCTGGTTGGCTATGGCATCTGGCAAGGCTTGGCGAGTCGATCGGTGGGGCGACTGCCCTGGACGCTGCACGAAAGCAATATCAACCAGACCGTGGCCTCTGCCGCTGCGTCGATCATTTCCGGTGGGTTGGTTGCTCCTATCCCGGCCTATACCTTGCTGACTGGCCAGCAGTTGGACGCCATCCCCATGGTGGCCTGGGTCTTTTCGGTGAGCTTCCTGGGGATCTGGATTGCCTGGTACTTGCGCCCGTCACTGCTCAATGACAAGGCGCTGAAATTTCCCGAGGGCATGGCGACCCTGGAAACCCTGCTGCATATCTATAACCACGGCCACGAAGCCGCGACGCGCTTGAAGGTGCTGCTCAGCGCCGCGTTACTGTCCGGGTTGGTCAAGGCGGTCGACACCTTCATGTGGGCCATCCCGCGCTGGTCTCCGAGCGCCCAACTGGAGCGCCTGACGTTTACCGCCGACCCTTCGCTGTTGTTAGTGGGGTTCGGCGGGATCATCGGTATTCGCGTGGGCCTGACCCTGCTGCTCGGTGCCTTGCTGGCGTGGGGCGGGTTGGCGCCGTGGCTGCTGGGGCAGGGCCTGGTGCGGTTGCCGCATGGCAGCAGTGGCCCGCAGTTCGCGGCGCTGGTGGAGTGGTTGCTCTGGCCGGGGGTGAGCCTGATGGTCTGCTCGACCCTGGCCTCGTTGGCGATTCGCTTGTGGGCATTGCACCGGTCCACCAAGGCGGGCGGCGGGGCGATCTGGACGATACCCAAGCCTGGGCCTGCCGTCGGTTTCATACTGTCGATCATCCTGGTGGTGAGCCTGCAAGTGCTGTTGTTCGGCATCAATCCGTGGATGGCCTTGTTGACCATCCCCTTGGCGATCTGCTTGGCGGCGGTGGCCGCCCGGGTGGTGGGCGCCACAGGCATTCCGCCGATCGGGGCCATCGGCCAATTGTCCCAGTTGAGTTTCGGCATCGTCGCCCCGGGGCAGGTGCCGATCAATCTGATGAGCGCCAACACCGCCGGTGGTTCGGCCGGGCAGTGCACCGACCTGATGAACGACTTCAAGGTCGGCCGGGCGATCGGCGCCACGCCGCGCAAACAACTGATCGCCCAGACCCTCGGCATTTTCGTCGGTAGCATCGTCGGGGTGTTGGCCTACCTGGCCCTGATCCCGGACCCGCCAACCATGCTGCTCACCGAAGAGTGGCCGGCCCCGGCGGTCGCCACCTGGAAGGCCGTGGCGCAAACCCTGACCCTGGGTCTGGATTCGTTGTCAGCGAGTATTCGCTGGGCGATTTTCATCGGCGGCCTGATCGGCTTGTTGTTGGGGATCCTCGACAGCCTGCTGCCGGCGCATCGGGCTCGCTACTTGCCAAGCACGGCGGCTTTGGGCCTGGCCTTTGTCTTGCCGGCCTCGGTGTCGCTGATGATGGCCCTTGGTGCGGTGCTGACGTGGCTGGTGAGCTGTCGCTGGCCGAGCCTCACGGAACGCTTCGCCATCACCGCGGCGGCGGGGTTGATTGCCGGGGAGAGCATTACCGGGGTGGGGGCGTCGTTGTGGCAGATGCTTACCAACGGCTCGTAGGTGCGGCGTGCCTACTTCAACGGCTAAGGCTGGCCTGCGGTCTTGGTGGAGACAATTTTGCCGTAGTTTTCTGCTGGCGGCGTCTCGACGACCAACATACGTCCTTTGCGACACTTGAACTTCACCCCTTTGCGCGGCGCCATGACTTTGGCCGTCTCCATGCACATTGCCTTGGAAGCAAAGGTTGGCCCTGGTTGTCGTTCCTCGACACAGCCTTCGAAGCCACTGCAGATCGTCATCACAACAAAATAAACAGTCATCATCTCGGTGTCGCTCCATTGAGAGATGCGATTAATTACTTCCTGTAGTCCAGGTCGGTGGCCTAAACGTTTTGCGGGGGTTGCCTGCGGATGATGAGCTTCGATCTGAACCCCCAGCAATGGCACAGGGGTACCGTGCGTCGGGAAACCGTCGCTGTATTAATTTATTTTTATTTGGTTGGTTTTTGTGCCAATAAGTTGGCGTCATCCGGGGTGAAGTGGGCGGGCTCGAGGTGGCTTGGGATGGCCGTCACCGGGCGGTGAAATGGCGCAGAGAAACGAAAAACCTGTGGGAGCGAGCTTGGTTGGTATTGTGCCGTCGGCCTGTTTCATGAGGACCTGGCAGTGCCCGTTTGGACAAGCTTGGCCTCGAGCCATTCCTTCAGCGCCAGTGTGGCGCAGGAGGCGAATTTCGCCGAGGGCCGGATAAGGTAGATCCCTCCTTTTGCCCCCAACTCCCAGTCCGGTAATACCCTGACCAGTTCTTTGTTTGCCAACGCACGGCTGAACAGCCACTCCCCCGCACCCAGGATGCCGGTACCCGCAATGGCTGCGCTCAAAAGCGCTTCACTGTCGTTGGACACCAGGGAGCCTTGGGGGCGTACGGTCACTTGTTCACTGGCGCTGATCAGCTTCCATTCAGGATATGACGCCAGCCCCGTGAACCCCAGGCAGTTATGATGGGTCAGCTCCGTGGGTGACGCTGGCCAGCCATATCGTTCGATATAACCAGGAGACGCGCAAAGAATGCGCCGATGATCGCCGAGGCGCTTGGCAATCAGGCGGCTATCGTTGAGTTCCCCCAGGCGTATCGCCACATCGAAGCCTTCGGCGATCACATCAACCAAGCGCTCGCTGTAGTTCACGGTGAGCGTCAAATGTGGATGGGCCGCCAGGAACTCCGGCAGTATCGGCGCCAACCAGAGCCTGCCCAGGGCGGCCGGCACCGCCAGCCGCAGATTGCCGCGCACCTCGGCAGCCCCTGACGCTGCCTCTTGTTCTGCTTCATCCATCAACTCGGTTGCCAACCGCAGGCGCTTGACCAGAAGGGTTCCTGCCTCTGTCAGGCGGATATGGCGGGTGCTGCGTTCTAGCAGCCTGACCCCCAGCCGGGCTTCCAGCGCCGCGAGGCGCTTGGAAATGATCGTGGGGTGGCGCTGCAAAAGCCGAGCGGCCGCCACAAATGAACCTTGCGATTCGAGCGCGAGCAACGCGGCAAATTCGTCTGTGTGGCGGCTATCCAGTGTGATCACGTGTCCACGGCCTCCAGGCTTCTCAAGGACATCTCAGGGAGTGAGCAGGAGAGTACCTGAAGCGCGGCCGCTTTCCAGGTCCGCGTGGGCTTGTGCGGCGTTCTCCAGCGGGTAGGTTTTCCAGACGGCGGGTTCGATGATCCCGGCCTGGAGTGCAGCCAGGACGTCATTGGCGCGCGCCTGATACTCCTCGACGCTGCTGGTGTGGGCGGCAATCGAAGGGCGGGTGAGGAACAGCGAACCCTTGGCATTCAGCAGGCCCACTTCGACCGCTTGTGGCGCGCCTGACGACGCGCCGAAAGACACCATCAGCCCGCGCGGGCGCAGGCAATCGAGCGATGCCGCGAACGAGAGACGTCCAATCGGGTCGTAAACCACATCGGCCTTCCTGCCGTCGGTGATTCGAGCCACCTCCTGCGCCAGTGTCTGTGCATCGAAAACCAGGACATCATCGCAGCCCAGTGCACGTGCCTTCTCGACGCTTTGCGCACGAGAGACGACACCGATCACGAAAGCGCCCAGGTGCTTGGCCCACTTGGCCATGATGGCGCCCACACCGCCGGCGACGCCATACAACACCATGACCGTTCCCGGCCCCACCGGATAAGTGCTCTTGAGCAGGTACTGGGCCGTGATGCCCTTGAACAGAACGGCGGCGGCATCCTGGAAACTGATCGAGTCGGGAAGGGGCACCAGTTTCCCGGCCGGAACCAATCGACCACTTGCGTAGGCACCCAACGGGCCGGTGGCATAAGCCACGCGATCACCCACTTTGACTTGAGTGACATCCGGCCCCACGGCAGCGACCACCCCGGCCCCCTCCAGACCCAACCCCGACGGCAGGGCGACGGGAACCGCGCCGTTGCGCTGGCTGACGTCGAGGTAGTTGATACCAATGGCATGCTGCTCGACCCACACTTCACCGAGGCCGGGCGCAGCATGATCGTTTTGTCGGACCTCTAGAACGTCCGGTCCACCTGTGGATGAAAAACCAACGACAGTGACCATCTCAGCGACTCCTCAGGGTTTGAAATAGATGTCACTGGAGGATGATTGCAGATCAGTGCATGGACAATACCTTGGATATGCATGGCATAGCTGCACCTTATGCAGCAATCCGCTTGCTCGAATCCGTGGTTGGGCTGACCCTGTCTTTGCTTGGATTCCTGTAATTTTTTATCACCTGCATCGCACTTTTACCCACAAAGGACTTGGTGGCAGCAGAACCGACTATTCTTTCGGAACACTGCCTTCTTGGCAAAAAGGGACGTCATGCCAGACATCGATCGCACCACCGGCCCCACACACGGCATTACATGCGTCGATCGAACCTGTTCGATTGGGCCCAGGTTTCCAGGATCCTCGTTACTCCGGATGGCTTTAATGACGGTGTCCTGCCTTTTCACGGCAACTTCCGCATACAGCCAGGACCTGTCAACCGTAGCGGGACTCGAAAACACCACGGTCACGGTGATGCAAGCGCAGGAGGTCGTTGCCAGGGCCACCCTTGGCGCCGCGCGCTGGAGCGGCCCTGTGTCCGGCCCGCAAGCCCAGCGGGGCAAGAGCATCGTGCTTGTCGCAGAAGATTTGCGTAACGGAGGCATTGTCGGTGTCGCGCAGGGTGCCCGGGAGGCCGCCAATGCGTTGGGCTGGACGCTGAAGATATTCGATGGTGCCGGCTCATCGGCCGGGCGCGCAAAAGCCTTTGCCGATGCCCTGGCCGCGAAGCCTGACGGCCTTATCCTGTGCGGCTCCGACGCTCTTGAGAACAAGGCCGCGCTGCTGCTCTTCGCCAACAAGGAGATACCGGTGGTTGGCTGGCACGCCGGGGCACGCCCGGGGCCGATTGACGGCACGCCGGTGGCCATGAATGTCACGACTGACCCGCTTGACGTGGCGCGTCTCACGGCCATGGCGGCAGTGGCGCAATCAAATGGACGCGCCGGCGTGGTCATCCTGACCGACTCCAAGTACAGCATTGCCATGGCGAAAGCCAAGGCCATGGAAGACGTCATTCGGGCCTGTCGTGAATGTACGTTGCTGGAGGTGCGCGATGTGGCGATCTCCGAAAGTGGCGAGAGGATGCCGGCGGTGACCAAGGAATTGCTTCAGCACTATGGCAAACGCTGGACCCATGCGTTGGCTATCAACGACATCTATTTTGACTATTCGATTGCCTCGCTGACCGCCGCCGCCATACCCAGTGACGGCATCAGTCTGTTGTCTGCCGGTGACGGCAGCGCTTCGGCTTTCCTGCGCATACAGGCAAAAACCTACCAGACCGTGACGGTGGCCGAGCCGCTCAACCAGCATGGCTGGCAAGTGATGGATGAGTTGAACCGGCTGTTTGCAGGTCAGCCAGTGAGCGGCTTCGTCGCGCCGATTCACTTGGTCAATAACGACAATATCGCCTTCGATGGCGGGAAAAAATTCCAGTACGATCCTGACAATGGCTATCGAGACATCTATCGCCACCAATGGAATCCCTGATGTTGGACGTGACTTCCCGGCTTGGACGCCAGCTATTGCCCCAATCGCTGCGCGCACAATTCACCCTGGCGTTCCTGACGCTGGCGCTGCTGATCCTGGCAGGTGGTGCTACAGCGGTCTACGCGCTGCGCACCTCGAACAGCGCGACTCGACAACTGACGGATGAACGACTGGTCCGCATGCAAAATGGGCAAGACATGGTGCAGCGCACCTTGCTGATCGAACGCCAGACTGACCAGCTTCTGACAACCCGTTCCTCCGACATCCTGCGTTCAAGCTATGCAGCGACCGTCGAACAGCTTGAAGCCCTCGATCAACTGGTGCAGCAACTGACTGCCGCAAACAGTGGCGTGGCGATACTCGACATGCATCAGTCGAGTCAGATGTTCCGCAATACCGCCAACATCGTGGCGCAACTGCGAGAAAGCCTGCTGCAAACCGAGGTCACCTTCGAGCAGGCCCTGGCGGATCACACTGCTCGATTAACGGCGGCCCAGACCCGGGCCAGCCTGGAGTTGGCGGTGCTGCTTTTCGATCTGCCGCAGGCCGTTGACAGTGAGGCCGTGCAACGGCTGCGGGCCCGATATGAGCGCCTGCCACGCACCGTCGGCGCGTTATCCGACGCTGAGGTGCAGATTCCGGATCTCTTCTCCCTGCGCCAGACGCTCATCAATCAACACAACGTCCTGCAGCGTTTCAACGAGCAACTCAAGAATGAGGCCGGGGTCCTGGTCGCGGTGGCCCGTACGCAATCGAATGCCTACACCCAAGACTATCGCGAAGCGGTACAGCGTCTGGTTGAGGCCTCGAATCGCAGCCAGCGATGGGTGCTGATCATGTTGGGCGCCAGCCTGGTGTTCGCCTGGTTCGTGACCCGGGTTTTCATGGGCCGTCATGTGCTCGTGCGCCTGAATGAAATAAGCCGGCAATTGCGTCAGGAACACACGGACAAAACGCATTTGATGATGGCCGACCATGGGAAGGACGAGATCGGCAACATGGCGCGGGCGGTGAATCAATTTCTCGAAGACCGACTTCAACTGGAGAAAAGAACGGCCCAACTGAGTATCGCCACAGAACGGCTCGCCGTGCAAAACGATCGATTGGAGCAGGAGGCCATCGTTCGTGCCGGACAAGGTCATGTCCTGGAACTGATCGCCAGGAGCACCGAGCTTACAGAAGTGCTCGATAGCCTGGCGCACCTGGTCGAGTCCCAACTGGAGGGCATGAAGGTCTCCATCCTGCTGCTGGATGAGGAGGGCAAACACTTGATGCACGGGACTGCACCCAGTTTGCCGAAAGCCTATAGCGAGCTCATCGACGGAATTGAAATCGGTCCGAACGTCGGTTCATGTGGTACCTCGGCGTATCGACGAGAGCCGGTCATTGTCACGGACATCGAGCAGGATCCACTGTGGGAAGCGTACCGTTCACTGGTGGCGCCCTATGGGTTTCGCGCCTGCTGGTCGACGCCGATCCTGTCCCATGAGCGAAAGGTCTTGGGTACCTTTGCCTTGTATGCCAACACCGTGCGCAGCCCCAGCGCGGCCGAGACGCAACTGATCGACATGGCCACACCGCTTGCCGGCATTGCGATAGAACGCCAACTGACCGAAAAGCGCATTCGCTTTATGGGCGACCATGACGCCCTGACCGGGCTGCCGAATCGCACGCTGCTCGAAGACCGCCTCAAGCAGGCGATGCTATATGCCCAGCGCTATAACCGGCTGGTGACAGTGGTGTTCCTCGACCTGGACAAATTCAAACTGGTGAATGACAGCCTTGGGCACAGTGCCGGGGACGAACTGCTGAAAACCGTCGCCCAGCGCATGCTGGGATGTGTACGGCGTACCGACACCGTGGTGCGACTGGGTGGCGACGAGTTTGTGATCATCCTGTTCGACCAGCCCTCGGACCTGGACGGCGTGACGCCCGTCCTGCACAAGATCCAGGAAGCCATCCTGCGGCCGATTCAACTCAGCGGCCATACGCTCCACGTCACCTGCAGCATGGGGTTGGCCACGTACCCTACCGATGGCACTGACACCGACACGTTGCTCAGCAATGCGGACGCCGCCATGTACCGTGCCAAGGAGCTGGGGCGCAACAGCTTCCAGTTCTATACGAGCGAGATGAATAACAAGGTCCAGGGCAAGCTCGCCATGCAAGACGGGCTGCGAAGCGCACTCAACAATGACGAGTTCCTGCTGTTGTACCAGCCACAAGTGGATTTGCAGTCAGGCCAGATCATCGGCGTGGAGGCATTGATCCGCTGGCAGCATCCCGAGCTCGGCATGGTCTCTCCCATCAAATTCATTCCCCAGGCCGAAGAGACCGGGCTGATCGTGCCCATCGGCGACTGGGTGATTCATAGCGCCTGCAGACAGAACAAGGCGTGGCAGGATGCCGGCTGGCCGCCGATCACCATGTCGGTGAACATCTCGGCTCGCCAGTTCATCGAAAGGGACCTGATCGACCGGGTGATGCATGCCTTGCAGGAATCCGGACTGGACCCGATGTACCTTGAGCTGGAGCTGACCGAAAGCCTGATCATGCAAGACCTTCAGCAAGCCATCAGCAAAATGAAGGCCCTGCAAGCCATGGGGATCAGCCTTTCGATCGACGACTTCGGCACCGGCTACTCCAGCCTCGCCGCATTGAAAAGCTTCCCGATCGCGAGGCTCAAGATCGATCAGTCTTTCGTGCGTGATCTGCCCGACAACGAGAACGACAAAGCCATCGCCACCGCCGTGATTTCGTTGGGGCACAAGCTGAATCTCAAGGTCATTGCCGAAGGGGTCGAAACCGAGGAGCAGCAAACCTTCTTGCGTGATAACGGCTGCGATGAAATCCAGGGGTATTTTTTCAGCAAGGCGGTCAGCGCGCAGGAGATCGGTCTGTTGTTGCGTATGCCCCGCCTGCCTCACGCGAGCCGTATTGCGAGCCCTGGTACGCCCAGGCAAAACAAACGTGATGTAAAACGCCCGAGCGGTCCAGTGTCTGGGCATTGATGATGCAGTTGGCTGCTGGGCTCGGCCAAGTGCATGGGTCGACCAGGCTGCGCATGAGCGCGACCCTCGCCTGGAATCAGGCGCGAACACCCACACGGGGGTGCAGGTGTTCGGCGTTATCCGGCCTCAGAACTGTTCGGGTTGCAGTTGCAGCAGTGACGGGCTGCCGGCGCGGATGCTTTGTTCCAGGCTGAGGATCCGCGGCAGCAGACGGCTGAAGTAGAAGCGCGCGGTGCCCAGCTTGGCGCCATAGAACGTAGGGTCTGTGGCGTGTTGGTGTTCGGCTGTCTGGGCCATGCGTGCCCACATGTACGCGTAAGCGACATAGCCGAACAGCTGCAGGTACTCGACGCACGCGCTGCCGATGGCGTGGGGATCGAGGCTGGCCTGGTGCTGCAGCCAGTCGCTGAGGTTTTCCAGGCGTTGCACGGCGTCCAGCAATTCAGCGGCATAGGCGGCGCCGGGCAGGTAAGCGAAGTCACGGATCTGAGTGGTGAACAGGCGCAGGGCCACGCCGCCATTGCCCACTACTTTGCGCCCCAGCAGGTCGAGTGCCTGGATGCCGTTGGTGCCTTCATAGATTTGCGCGATGCGCACGTCGCGTACCAGTTGTTCCTGGCCCCATTCGCGGATGTAGCCGTGGCCGCCGAATACCTGTTGGCCATGGACGCAACTGTCCAGGCCGGTGTCGGTGAAGAAGGCCTTGGCCACTGGCGTCAGCAGGGCCACCAGGGCTTCGGCATCAAGCCGCTCCTGGGGATGGTCGCAGAACTTGGCCAGGTCCAGCTGCTGGCCGACGTAGCAGGCGAAGGCCCGGCCGCCTTCGGTCATGGCCTTCATGCTGAGCAGCATGCGTCGCACGTCGGGATGGACGATGATCGGGTCGGCGATCTTGTCCTTGGCCTGGGCGCCTGCGGGGGACCGACTCTGGATACGCTCCTGGGCATAACGGCGGGCGTTCTGGTACGAGGCTTCGGCGCAGCCAATGCCCTGGATGCCAATGGACAGCCGCTCGTAGTTCATCATGGTGAACATCGCCGCCAACCCCTTGTTGGCCTCGCCGATCAGCCAGCCACTGGCACCGTCGAAATTCATCACGCATGTGGCCGAGGCCTTGATGCCCATCTTGTGTTCGATCGAACCGCAGCTGACGGCGTTGGCTTTTCCGAGCGTACCCTGCGCATCAACGCGGATTTTCGGCACCAGGAACAGCGAGATGCCCTTGGGGCCGGCGGGCGCATCCGGCAGCTTGGCCAGCACCAAGTGAATGATGTTTTCCGTCAGGTCCTGCTCGCCGCCGGTGATGAAAATCTTGCTGCCGGTGATCCGGTAGCTGCCATCCGCCTGGGGCTCGGCACGGGTGCGAATGATGCCCAGGTCGGTGCCGGCATGGGCTTCGGTCAGGCACATCGAGCCGGCCCAGCGCCCCTCGTACATCGGTGGCAAGTACAGGGCCTTGAGCGCTTCGCTGGCGTGGGCGTCGATGGCCAGGCAGGCGCCGGAACTCAGCGCCGAGTACAGGGCAAAGCTGGAGTTGGCGGCGTAGAGCATTTCTTCGAACTGTACGGCGAGCATCTTTGGCATCCCCATGCCGCCGTAGGCCGGGTTGCCGCTCAGGCCAACCCAGCCGCCGTCGATGTAGGTCGAGTACGCTGCCTTGAAACCGTTCGGCGTGCTGACCTGGCCGTCGTGCCACTGGGCACCTTCCTCGTCGCCGCTGCGGTTGAGTGGAAAGATCAGGTGATGGGTGACCTTGGCAGCTTCTTCGAGAATCGCATCGGCGGTGGCGGCGTCGACGGTATTCGCCAGTGCGGGCAGGCGCGCCCAGAGGTTCGGTGCGTTGAAGACTTCATGCAGGACAAAACGCATGTCGCGCAACGGGGCGTTGAATTCGGGCATTGCAATGAACCTCATGCAAGGAAAGGAGGTGGAATGGCGCAGTCGCGCGGTTCACGGACCACGATCCCAGGCACCGCTGACGCGCGGGTGCTCGCTTACCCACGAGACGGCCGGTGAGAAGCCGGGCTTGTCAGCGATGCCTGGGTTTTTTCAGCGGTCGGGCTAGAGATTCTTCGCCATGTCGCGCAATACGAACTTCTGGATCTTGCCGGTGGAAGTCTTGGGCAGTTGGGTGAAGACCACCGTGCGTGGCACCTTGAAACCTGCCAGGTGCTCGCGACAGAAGCTGATGATCTCGGCTTCGCGCACGTCTGTATGGTCGGATTTCAGGGTGATGAAGGCACAGGGTGTTTCACCCCATTTTTCGTCAGGACGGGCCACCACGGCCGCTTCCAGCACTGCCGGGTGCCGATAGAGCACGCCTTCCAGTTCGATGGTGGAGATGTTCTCGCCACCGGAAATGATGATGTCCTTGAGCCGGTCGCGGATTTCCACGTAGCCATCGGCATGGGTCACGGCCAAGTCGCCGGTGTGGAACCAGCCACCTTCAAAGGCTTCGGCGGTGGCGCTGGGGTTCTTGAGGTAGCCCTTCATCACGGTGTTGCCGCGCATGAAGATCTCGCCGATGGTCTGGCCGTCATGTGGGGTTGGTTCGAGCGTCCTTGGATCGGCCACCATCAGCCCTTCCAGGGTCGGGTAGCGTACACCTTGGCGAGCCTTGATCTGGGCTCGCTGCTCCAGTGGCAGCTCATCCCAGGCCGCGTGCCAGGCGCATAGGGTCACCGGCCCGTAGACCTCGGTCAGGCCGTAGACGTGGGTGACCTTGATGCCCATTTCCTCGACGGCGCCAATCACCTTGGCCGGTGGCGCCGCTCCTGCAACCATGGCACTGACCGGATGGTCGATCGCGGCCTTGGCCGAGTCGGGCATGTTCACCAGGGCATTGAGCACAATGGGCGCACCGCAAAGGTGGGTGATCTGATGTTCGCGAATCAGATTGAGGATTTTTTGCGGGTCGACCCGGCGCAGGAACACATGGACGCCGGCCAGGGCGGTCACGGTCCAGGGATAGCACCAACCGTTGCAGTGGAACATCGGCAAGGTCCAGAGATACACCGGATGATTGCCCATGGCCCATGTCATTTGGTTGCCGAGGGAGTTGAGGTAGGCGCCGCGGTGGTGATAGACCACGCCTTTGGGGTTGCCCGTGGTGCCAGAGGTGTAGTTCAGGGATATGGCCTGCCATTCATCGTCTGGCCACTGCCAGGCGAAGTTCGGGTCGCCCTCGGCAAGAAACGCCTCGTAGTCCAGTTCACTGACCGCCTGGCCTTCGCCATATTCCGGATCGTCGAGGTCGATCACCAGGGGCGGATGGTCGAGCATGCCGATGGCCGCTTGCACCACGTCATGGAACTCACGGTCGGCGATCAATACCTTGGCTTCGCCGTGAGCCAGCATGAAGGCGATGGCCTCGGCATCCAGGCGTACGTTGAGGGCATTGAGCACCGCTCCGATCATCGGCACACCGAAGTGCGCTTCAAGCATGGCCGGAATGTTCGGCAGCATGACCGCCACCGTGTCGTTTTTACCGATGCCGCGACCGGCCAGGGCTGAGGCCAGGCGCCGGCAGCGGCGGTAAGTGTCGGCCCAGGTGCGCCGGATCGAGCCGTGGATCACGGCTGGATAATCGGGATAGACGCTTGCGGTGCGCTCGATGAAGCTCAGGGGGGTAAGGGCGGTGTGGTTGACGCCGGTTGGCGCAAGACCTTGCTCGTAGATGGACATGGCTGGGGTACCCGGTGGCTGATTATTAGCTCTATTGGCCGAGGTTCTCGGGGGGGGCACGGGCTGCCGGTGCTAGCCCAATCGCAGTGCGATTGTCGACAGACGCGTTCACCACAGAAAAGCTCGGTGACTTATCCGGGGGAATTTATATACTGTTTGCCGATTGATATGGAAGTACTACCTGAGTTGTATAGTAAATGTACTATATGTTGCTCGCCCTATTTTCACGACAGGTTTCCTGATGATCTCCACCACCGTTCGCTTGCACGGCTGGTTGCGCCTGCAACGTGAAGGCATGGCCCTGGCGGCTTGTGCCGATGCCCTGTGCCGGGCCTTGCAGGATTGTGCGCAAATCCGCCGGGCGATCTACCTGAGCTGGCATGCGCCAAGTGGCATCTATCGGCATGAAGGCCGTGCCCGGCATTTGCCGCCGGGCTTTGGTGAAGCTTTGCAAAGCAGTGACCGGGCTCTTTTCCAGCGCTTGCAGGACGAGGAGCGGCTGGAACTGGCGCAGGTGCGTCAGCTCGATTGCTGGCTGGCCGGTCGTCTGCGCCGCGCGGCCCTCGAGCATGGTCAGGTCCTGGCGTTGGCCCTGCAGCCGGGGCAGCAAGGCTTGCTGCTGGTTGAGCTACAGCCCGAAGTGGGGCAGGACTGGCTGGTGGCGGTGCACGAATTACTGAGTCTGCTATTGGCCAGCGTCAGCGGCCAGTTGCGCGATTCGCCGCTGCTCGGCCATGACCCGCAGCCAAGTGCATTGCTTGATTCGCGAGGCCGACCGCTGGAGCTCAACGAGGCGCTGCTGGCGCTGCTCGAGCAACTGTCGTTGGTCGATGCCTCGAGCCTGTTACCGGTCAGCCACGCGCACCTGGTCCAGGCCTGTCTGACCCAGCAGCGAGCCATCGAGAACGTGGAGGTGCAGGTTGCCGAGCAGATCCTGGTCTGGACGTTCATCCCCGACCCCAAGGCCAATCGTGTGCTGGCCCGCTGTCGCCAGGCCACCGCGCAGATCCTCGCCGAGCGCGAGTCGGCCAAGGCGCGACGCCTGTACCGGCTGATCACCGAAAACACCACCGACCTGATTTCCCGCCATACCCCGGACGGCTGCTTTCTCGATGCGTCACTGGCTTCTTGGACCTTGCTCGGCTATTGGCC
This sequence comes from Pseudomonas sp. NFACC51, assembly GCF_900103575.1. NCBI lineage: Bacteria > Pseudomonadati > Pseudomonadota > Gammaproteobacteria > Pseudomonadales > Pseudomonadaceae > Pseudomonas > Pseudomonas sp. NFACC51. The sequence goes on from NZ_FMXH01000001.1 coordinate 530,066, forward strand.
GCAGGAGCTGCACGGGCGTCAGGCCCACACGCTGTTTCATCGGCAGGACCAGGCCGGCCTGATGCAACGCACCCGCGACGCCCTGGAGCAGGACGGCTATCACACCATGACCTACCGCATTCGCCATCGCGACGGCCATTACCTGTGGTTCGAGACCGCGTGCCGAGCCATTCGCGAAACCTACACCGGCGCGGTGGTTGAAGTGGTCAGCGTGTCCCGGGACATTACCGCCCGGGTCCAGGCCGAAGAAAACAAGCGCCGTCTGGCAGAGGTGGTGGAGGCCAATACCGACCCGGTGCTGTTCATCCAGCCCGATGGCGCGGTGACCTACCTCAACCCGGCGGCGCGCCGCACCCTTGGGTTGGATGCGCAACACAGCCTGCCAACGCTGGATGCCTTTCTCAGCGCCGAGGTGCTGGTCAGCCTGGAGCAGGAGGGCTGGGATTATGCCGAGCGCAATGGCCGCTGGAGCATCGAGGCTCGCCTGCAACCGCCGGCCGGAGGGGCTTCGGTGCCGGTGTCGCTGATGCTTCTGGCCCATCGCGCGGCCAGTGGCGAGCGCTTCTATTCGCTGGTGGCCCATGACCAGTCCGAACGGGAGTTGCGTGAAGCCCAGCAGCGTCATCATCAGGACGAACTGGCTCATACGGCGCGCCTGGTGACCCTGGGTGAACTGGCCTCGGGCATTGCCCATGAGATGAATCAGCCACTGGCGGCGGTGGTCAATTATGCCAACGCCAGCCAGCGCTATTTGCAGGCCTTGGGCAGTCATTCCGAGGCCGCCGAGAAGGTGGCCCAAGGGCTGGAGCGAATCGCCGTGCACGCCAATCACGCATCGGAGGTGATCAAGCGTTTGCGCGCTTTCTTGCGCAAGGGCCGCCGCCGCATGGAGGCCCTGGATCTCAGTGACGTTGCCCGGGCAACCACGCGCCTGTGCCTCTGGGAAGCTAGCAGTTGTCAGGTAGAGATCGTGGAGCGGTTGCCGGATAATCTGCCGCTGGTCTATGCCGACCGGGTGCTGCTGGAGCAGGTGCTGCTCAACCTGCTGCGCAACGCCATCGAGGCCAATCGCGAGGCCCATCCCGGCCAGCCGTCGCAGATTGTCTTGGCGGTCGAGCCTGGGGCTGACGGCGGGGTGCAGGTCAGCGTCAGCGACCAGGGACACGGCGTGCCGACGGCGCAACTGGAGCAGATTTTCACCCCGTTCTATTCCAGCAAGGTCAATGGCCTGGGGTTGGGGTTGTCCATGAGCCGCAGCATCATCGAAGGTTTCGGGGGCGAGTTGCAGGCCTGGCCCTTGGCCGTGGGCTTGCAGATGCGCTGCAACTTGCCGGGGCCGACCCTGGCCGGCGTGGTCCGACAACAAGAGGAGTAGGGCAATGATGGATGTGGCGGAACAGGTGGTGTATGTGGTCGACGATGACCAAGGCATGCTCGACTCGACGGTCTGGCTGCTGGAGTCCGTGGGCCTCAGGGCCCTCTCGTTCACCAGTGGCCGGGAGTTTCTCGAGGCCTGCAACAACCCGCTCAATGGTTGCGTGCTGCTGGATGTGCGCATGCCAGGCATGGGGGGGCTCAACGTCCAGGAAGAGATGCGCAACCGTGGGCTGCGCCTGCCGGTGATCTTCGTCAGTGGGCATGCCGATGTGCCGATTGTGGTGCGGGCGTTCAAGGCCGGGGCCCATGATTTCATCGAAAAGCCCTACAACGAACAATTGCTGCTCGACAGCGTGCAGCAGGCCTTGAGCCTGGCCGACGACAGCCAGACCGTCAGCGCGGGCCAGGCGCGGGTGCAGGCGCGGCTTCAGAGCTTGACCCCGAGGGAAAATGACGTGTTGCTGCCTCTGGTCCAGGGCTACACCAATCGGGAAATCGCCGATCAGCTTGGGGTCAATGTCAGGACCATCGACCTCTATCGTTCCCGGGTCATGAAGCGCATGGGCGCCGAGAACTTGCCGCAGCTGGTGGGCATGGCGATTGTCGCAGGCCTGGTCGACCCCTTGCAGTTGCGCTGAGGGCTTGGCTCAGGCCGCGCTGACGCGCAATGTCGGTTCGGCGGCGACCTTGGACGCCAACAGCCGTTCTATGGCGCCAGCGAGCAGGTTCTCCAGCAACTCATCGTGTTCGTGCTGCTCCAGGGGTTGGTGCGCCAGCCAACTGGGCGCGCTGTTGAGCAGGGTGGCAATGGCGTGGCCGGCTGCGGCTATTGCCCGGGAGGGGAGGCGCCGAGGCGTTCCCAACATCAGCAACAGCCGCCGTTCGTATTGCTCGCGTAAATGCTGCACCCGCCGTTGTTGCTCGAGGTTGAGGCACCCGCTGTCGCGCTCCACCAGGCGAAAATGCCAGGGCATCTCCCGGTGCAGCTTGAGGTGGGCGCGGATCAACCGTTGCAGGTTGCCGCGCTTGTCCCGGGGTTGCTGTTCAATGCGTCCGAGCGTGGCCAGCAGTTCTTCGAAAAACTCCTCGATCAGGTCGGCCAGCAGGTGCTGTTTGCTTGGGTAGTGGTGATACAGCGAGCCGGGCGTCAGCCCCAGGTGGCTCGCCAGTTCCCGCATGCCGACCTGGCCGAAGCCCTTGCTGGCGAACAGTTCCAAGGCCTTGTCCCGGCTTTCGGCGAAGCGCGAGCAACGCTCAGCCATAGGCATGGAAACCCCGCCCGGACTTGCGTCCCAGGTAGCCGGCGGCGACCATTTCCTTGAGCAATGGAGCGGGGCGATATTTGCTGTCGTTGAAGCCTTCGTAGAAGGCCTCAAGGATTGCCAGCAAGGTGTCCAGGCCGATCAGGTCGGCCAGGGCCAACGGCCCGATGGGCTGGTTGCAGCCCAGGCGCATGCCCGCGTCGATATCTTCGGCGCTGGCCAGGCCTTCCTGGAAGACCAGGATGGCTTCGTTGATCATCGGCACCAGGATCCGGTTGACCACGAAGCCTGGGCGGTTGCCGGCGGTGATCGCGGTCTTGCCCAGTCGCCGGGCCATTTCCAGGGCCAGGGCGTGGGTCGCGTCGTGGGTCTGCAGGCCACGAATCACCTCGATCAGGCCCATCACCGGCACCGGGTTGAAGAAGTGCAGGCCGATAAAGCGCTCTGGATGACTGACGCCGGCGGCCAGTTGGGTGATCGAGAGCGAGGAAGTGTTGGACGCGATCACGCAGTCGCTGCCGACTTGAGAAGCGACCTGTTGCAGCAGTCGCAGTTTCAATTCCAGGTTCTCGGTGGCGGCCTCGATCACCAGTTGTGCGCCGGCCAGGCTGGCGTAGTCGGTGCTGGTGCGAATCTTGTCCAGGGCGAGGTTTTTCTGCGCTTGGCTCAGGGTCTGCTTGGCGATTTGCCGGTCGAGGTTCTTGGCCACGGCGGCCAGGGCTTTTTCCAGGGCGCTGGTGGAAATGTCCAGCAAGGTCACTTCGAAACCGGCCAGGGCGCAGACCTGTGCAATGCCGTTGCCCATGGTGCCGGCGCCGATTACGCCGATAGTGTGCAGATGCATGTGGGATGTTTCCTTTTTCAAGCGCGCCCAAGCGTGCAGCCACTGGCCGGCCCTGGACGCGATCCGCTGGTGGGGCTCGACAGATGGTGCGCCGTGGCCCCTTAATGCCGCCAGTCTAGAGGTCGCCGTTGGGTGGGCCTATGCCATAACTGTTCAGCGATACTGGCGTTTTTTGCCATCGAGGAAGTGGGGAAACTGGGTTTATGCGGGAAAAGGATTCGGTCGCGGTCTACTTCGTGCACACCATGATCCACGCGCTGCGGGACCAGCCTCAACGGCTGGCGGCGATACTGGCCGAGGCCGGCATCGACCCGGCGTTGCTGGGCCAGCCTGAGGCCCGGGTTCCAGCGAGCGCTTTTGCCGCTTTGTGGCTGATCCAGATTCGTGAACTGCAGGACGAGTTCTTCCAGCTGGATTCCCACGGCATGCCGGTCGGCAGTTTTGCCTTGATTTGCCGGGGGTTGATTCAGGAACCCGATCTGGGCAAGGCCCTGCGCCAGTGCCTGGGCAACTTCGGATTGTTCCTGCGGGATTTTCGCGGCAGTCTCAGCGTGCGCGGCAAGCGGGCGGTGATCAGTCTGCAGACGTGCTCGGTGGATCCCGATGCCCGCCGTTTTGGTGAGGAAACCTTCCTTGTGCTGATGATCAGCCTGCTGTGTTGGCTGGGCGGGCGGCGCATTCCCATCGATCGCGCGGACTTTCGTCAGTCGCGCCTGTCCCTCAGTGACGATGCGTTGCTCTGGGGGCCCAACCTCAGCTTTGGCGCCGAGCGCACGGAAATCGAATTTGCCAGCCGCTACCTGCGCTTGCCAGTCGTTCAAGACCTGGCCTCCCTCAAGGTATTTCTGCGCAGTGCGCCCCAATGGCTGGTGATCCGTTTTCGCAATCAGCATGGCCTGGCTACCCGGCTTCATCAGTGCCTGCGCCACAGCCATTACAGCCAGTGGCCCACCCTGGAAGCCTTCGCCAGTGACCTGCGGATGAGCCCCAGCACCTTGCGTCGACGCTTGGAGCGCGAAGGAAGTTCGTTCCAGGAAATCAAGGACGAGGTCCGCCGTGGGCTGGCCGTCGAGCTGCTGCGCCAGACCGGCAGCAGCATCAGTGACATCGCCGAGCAGACTGGCTTTCAGGAGCCCAGCGCCTTCCATCGTGCCTTCAAGAAATGGACCGGCGAAAGCCCCGGTCGCTATCGTGCACGCTTCCAACGGTCGGCATGACCAACCCACAAGCCACCGCAGCACTGACGGCCTGTTGGCGGCTTACCGAGCCCAGCTTGCGTCGCGCATTGAGCAGGTGGAAGTCGATGGTGCGTTCGGAGCAGGTCAGGATGTGGCTGATTTCCCAGGTGGTCTTGCCTTCGCTGGCCCAGTACAGGCAGTCCATTTCCTTGGGCGTCAGGTCCTGGCGCGGTTGGGCAGGCCGTTGCAATTGATGTCGTATCCCGGCGAGCAGGTAGGGGATGAGCATGAACAGTTGGTAGACGGCAGGGTTGGAAAAACCCTTCTGTTCGGTGATCTGTGTGTCGTCGAAGGCCACGCTCAAGGTTCCCCTGAGCATTTCGTAGCGCAGTGGGATGCTTACGCCGCTGCGCAGGCCGTGTAGCTCGCGTTGCTCCCAGAAATGCCGGGAGCGTCCCCGGGCGCGCCGTCGTTCGCTGTCCCAGAAAAGCGGCACCAGCTCGCGTCGACAGTGCCTGAGTATCGGGTCGATCTCGATCAACCCATCACAGCGGTAGTGTTCCAGCCAGCGTTTGGGAAAGGTGGTGATGAGGCCAGCGAGAGGGTCGGTATCCCTCGGCGTTGCCGGCCCGAGGCTGATGAGGTAGCTGCCGAAGCCGAGTTGGCGCAGCACTTTGTTCAGCAGGCGCTCCCAATCGCAACGGTTGGCATCCTTGGCGAGGCTCGTGAAGGCGGCCAGCGTAGCGGCACGCTCGGCCTGGGTCCGGCCGCAGGCGGGGGAGTGGTGTTTGTCCATAAACGGATCGCTCTCGTTGTAGCAGGAATGACGCAGTCGCAGTATGGGGAAGGAAGGGGCGCATGCCCCTTCCGGATGGATCACTTGTGCACGTGACACCGGATGAAGCTGCGGAACAGGTCCAGGCCGTTTTCGGTGAGGATGCTTTCAGGGTGGAACTGCACGCCTTCCACCGGCAGGTGGCGATGGCGCACGCCCATGACATAGCCGTCGTCCGTGGATCTGGATGTGATCTCCAGGCAGTCGGGTAATGGCTGCTCGCTGATCATCAACGAGTGGTAGCGGGTCGCCCGAATCGCCTGTGCCTGGGTGTGGTCATAGACGCCCTTGCCGTCGTTTTCGATCGTGCTCACCTTGCCGTGCATCACGTGTGGGGCCCGGCAAACCTGGGCACCGAAGGCCAGGCCGATGGCCTGGTGACCCAGGCACACACCCAGCAGCGGCAGGCGTCCCTGAAAGTGCCTGATCACTTCGATGTAGCCCACATCGGCCGGATGCCCAGGCCCAGGGCCCAGCACGCAGAAATCCGGTGAGAACGCTTCAATGCGCTGGATGAGGTCCGGTACGTCGTGACGCTCGACGTGGGTTTCCAGCCCCAGTTGTTCCAGGTATTGGCTGATGATGAAGACGAAGCTGTCATAGGCATCGATCAAGAATACTTTCACAGTGCGATCTCCTGCCCGGTCACTGCTCGATAGACGGACCCCATCTTGTACAGCGTCTCTTTCCACTCAAGCTCTGGCACCGAATCGGCCACCACTCCGGCGGATGCACGCAAGTGGTACGTACCCTCATCGAAGACCGTCGAGCGAATGCACAATGCGGTGTTGACGCTGCCATCGAAACCGACCAGGCCCAGGGCCCCGGCATAAATGCCCCGGCGGTTGCTTTCCATCCCTTCGATCAGCTCCATCGCCCTGACCTTGGGCGCGCCGGACATGGTGCCCGCGGGGAACGAGGCCTTGATCACGTCGAAGGCATCCAGGCCCGGGCGCAGCAAGCCGCGAACGTTCGACACCATGTGGTAGAGGTGCGAGTACTCTTCCACCAGCATGAACTCATCGACCTCCAGCGAGCCGGCCTGGCACACGCGACCGATATCGTTGCGACACAGGTCGATGAGCATCAGGTGTTCTGCGCGCTCCTTCTCGGAGCGGGTCAGCTCCAGGACCAACTGAGTCGGATCGACGCCAGGCTTCTTGCCCACGGTGCCGGCGATCGGGCGCATCTCGATCAAGTCGTCCTTGATCCTGACGAACAGCTCGGGGCTGGCGCCGATCAAGTCGATGCCGCCTACGTGGGCCAGGTACATGTAGGGGGAAGGGTTGCGCAGGCGCAGGTTCTGGTACACATCGAACGGCGAAACCTGCGAGCGGATGCGAATCTCATGACCGAGCTGGATCTGGTAGACGTCGCCGGCGCGGATGTGCTCCATCGCCACTTCGACTCGCTCGACGAATTGCTCCGGGGTCACCGTGCGCTCTTCCTCGAAGCCCTCGGGGTACGGTAGCGGGGCCAGCGCCTCGGATGCCGGGGTTGTGCTCAGGAAGGGGTAGTCCTCCAACGTGCGGGGCGACCAGAGATCGTGGTTATTGATCAAGGTTTCGACGATGCCATTGCTGTGGAAATAAACCAGGGTCTGATAGACCGACAGGGCAATGAGCGGGTAGTCGTAGGTCTGTTTGGCCAGATCGGGAAGTCGCTCGATCAGGCGAACGCAGTCGTAGGAGAAATAGCCGAAGAAGGCCAGGCTGGAAGGGGCATTGGACGCCGGTTGGAACGTTGCCTGGATCGCCCGGAGCAGGTTCCACGCAGCCTCGCTGTCGGGTAGATGGATCTTGTGTTCCGGATCGACCTGCATGCCCGCTTGCCGCAGGCTGGCGGACAAATGTTCGCACAGGGCGGCGCAGCCTCGCAGTTGGGCCTGGCCCTCATCGATACACACTTCGAAAAGCGGTTCGAGCCCGACGATCGTCGCCCGGCGATCACGGCTTGGGCCGGACAGTGATTCAAGAATGAAAACAGACTCGCGACCGAGTTGTTCCAGTGCATTTGCATATATGCCAAGTGCATCCGTAGGTCGACGTTCTTCACGGCGAAGAACATTCACGCCAATTAAATTTTTATTCACGGTTAATACCATATTCAAGGTGTAACGATTCAGGCGCTCGATTAAGAGAGCGCCACGGGAATATAAAGCGCGCAGGCACTTTAAATACGTGTTGACGGATATTCTGAATAGAGGGGACGGACGCTGTTCATGTCGCGCGCACTAAAAAGCTTGCAATGGATTGCAGCCAATTGTTGCGCAGGGCACAAGACGCGAGCGCCTTCGATTTCAGAGGGGAAAGATCAGGACGTTGCTGGCAGGCAGCAGACAGGCTCCGGTCTTCGCTAGATTAGCGACGCCAGATATTGCTTTTGAAGATGGCCAGAATGGCCCGGGAACAGCTGTCGGGATAGCTGTGGGAGGAACTGATAGCAGAAAGGTGATAGTACATTTTTAGACATCCCAGTCTTGGCTAAGCACTGCGGGAATAATTGGCAGTGCGGCGAAACTACCAGCGTGCCCTGGGGCCTGTCAACTGCTGAGGGCATATTAATCTTTCATTCTTTTCTGAATGTCGACAGAGCTATCCCTGCGCGTATGTAGCCGCGCGTGCTTTTAACAAGAAACTCGTGCGCGCACAACTGCGAGATAGCGCAGCTGGGTATTTATAAGTTCTGTTACTAACGTAGCGGCCGTTGAGTTCCAGTAACCCATCAAACCTGAGCGGCTGAAATGAAAGAGCATTTAGAGACATTCAAGAAGCGGTACGATCCGATTCATCATGCCTATTGGACCGACGTCCTCAGCGACACCGAGCTGGCGGCCTGGCACCAGGCACAGTTGCGGGAAGTGGTCGGCCACGTGAAGCGGTCCTCGCCGTTCTATTCCAGGCACCTTGCCCAGGTCGACGAGCGTTCGCTGACCTTGGATGACCTCGCCACCTTGCCATTCACGACCAAGGATGATCTGCGCGAAGCAGGCTTCGACATCTTGTCCGGCCCGCTGGAAGACAGCATCTTCTATTACGAGACCACGGGGACCACCGGGCCCGCCACGCCATGCCCGCGGGACCGCAAGGAGAGCTACGCGAGCAATCGCCAACTGGCCATGGCCTACCAGGCCGTGATCGAAAAGCATTTCCCGGGCGAAAAGACCGTGGTCGGCATCATGGGACCTACCGAGGTCCATTCCTTCGGTGACACCCTGGGCGATGTCTGCACCCAGCTCGACCTGTGCAATGCCAAGATCTGGCCGCACTCACCGGTGATCGGTTGGCCCAAGGCACTGCAACTGCTCAAGGACCTGCGGATCGGCGTGCTCGCATCGGCGCCGGGGCTCTTGCTGGCCATGGCCAAGGAAGCCGAGCGCCAAGGCTTGAACCCACGCGAGGACTTCGCCCTGCGCGCGTTCATGATGAGCGGCGAGCTGTGCACCCCTGCGTTGAAGAACAACCTCTACAGCCTGTGGGGCGCGCAGGCCTACAACAGTTTGTATGGCTCCCAGGAAGCGATGATCATCGCGGCCTGCAACGCCAACGACCAGTTGGTGCCGCATCGCCTCAACTACATCATCGAGGTGCTCGATCCCAAGTCCGGGGAAAGCCTGGGCTGCACCGGCGACGGTGAGTTGTGCGTGACCATGCTGATCCCTGGCAGCAAGCCGTTGATTCGCTACCGCACGGGCGATCTGGTCTCGATCCAGTCGCGCCCCGGCTATGCGCAATCGATGCGCCAGACCGTCAAGGTCGTCGGTCGGGTGAAGGATGCCGTGCAACTGAACGATCGCGCCTTCTCGGCCGCACAGATCGAGCAGGCGCTGCTTGAAGGCGTCGAACAATGCCTTGGTTACCAGATCATCCTCAGTCGCGCCAATGATCGCGACACCGTCATCGCCAAGTTGGAAATGTCGCGCTTCTTCGAAGGCGATCGTGGACGTCTGGTGCTGCTGATCAAGGAGCGCCTGCGCGAACGGCTGGGGGTCGATGCCACGGTCATGGTGGTGGGCGATCTGGCCGAGCATGTGAACCTTGGCAGTTGGTTCAGCTGGAAAGAAGCGCGCATCGTCGATCAGCGTCAAGGCCAGTGAGGTCAGCGATGAGCCTGTCTGTTCGTGTGATTGACAACGCCAATGAACTGTTCGAGTCCGTCAGGCAACTCAGGAGTCGCTACCTGGGGACCAACCCGGCACGGGAGGACGACTTCGAGCGAAGGGAGCAGGTGCGCGACGCCTTGTCCTATCACCTGGTCTACCTGGACAAGGACGAAGTGGTCGGGACGTTGCGCGTCACGCCGCTGGGTCATGGCCTGAGCTTTGTCGAGCGAGCGGTCGACGTGCAGGCCTATTTCGAACAATCGACGGATGCCTTCGATGCCAATCGCCTGGTGCTGGACGAGCGGTACCGCGGCGGTCGGCACCTGCGCATGTTTCTCCTGCAAGCGGCCATTTGGCTGAAAGCCAACACTCACCTGCGATTCATCTCGGCACTGTGCCGCGGCCAATTGGCTGCGCTCTATGTCGGCCTGGGCGGGCGCGTGCTGGTGGATGACGTTACCTGGACCGGGGAACAGGTCGAGCGGCGCTACAGCCTCGTCTACCTGGAACTCGAAAGTGTTTACCTCAATGTTAAAGGAGCCAATTGAAATGCAAGCATTCTTCAAGGAACTCGACGCTATCGTCGACGCGGGCTGGGCCCAGATCAAGCAGGGCGCCTACTGGAAATTCAGCCTGGACAACCCAACGCCGCCAGCCCTCTACCAACAGCTCATGCTGCAGGTCTACCACTACACCCGCTACAACTCGGTGAACCAGGCCGCCTGCGCCTTCAGTGCCGATCCAGAGGAAACGACGCTGTTGCGCTTCGTCTACAAGCACGCCTTGGAAGAGCTGGGCCACGAGCGCATGGTGCTGCGTGACCTGGAGTCGGTCGGGCTGTTGCCGCAAGCCATGCCGGCGCCCCTGGCGCCGACCCAGGCACTGATCGCCTTTCTCAACGATGTGGCCATCCGCAAGGGGCCGATCGCTCGCCTGGGCTACAGCTACTGGGCCGAGGACGTCTACGAGCACATCCAACCGATCCTGGAACGGTTCCGTGCCGACCTGGGCTTGAAGGATGAGCAGATGACTTTCTTCGTCGCCCACTCGACCATCGACGAGAAGCACGCCGAGGAAGTGCGTATGGCGATGCAGCGTGCGGTGAAGACCGAAGCAGATCGTCGTCAGATCAAGGAAGTGGCACGCGTCACGCTCTGGCTGACCGGGCAGTTGATGGAAGAGGCTTTGCGCGCCTACCTGGCTGGCGAAGAAGGGTTGCGGGAGGCGTCCTGAATCATGAATCTGACCATCATTGTCGGGTCAAGCCGACCTTGTGGTGTCAGTGCACGGGTGGTGGCGCTGGTGCGCCGCCACCTGGGCGAGGAGGTCGCGGTCGATGACATCTGGCTCAAGGATTACCGGATCGACTACTGCGACGCCGACAACGCCTGTTCCGACCAGGACTGCCAAGTGCAGGACGACGTCGGGCAGTTGGTGGCGCGGCTGGACCGCGCCGATGCGGTGCTCTATCTCCCCGTCATGCATGCCTATGGCACCAACAGTCGCTTCCAGGCGTTTCTGGAGCGAGTCGGCTATGGCTTCCTGCGGCCTCGGGAGCGTCCGCTGCGCGACAAACTCGCGGCAATTGCGGTCGTCGGCCGACGCTATGGTCACACGGCGGTTTTCTCCCAGGTCGCGCTGAACGTGCTGCTCAACAAAATGATTCTGGTCGGCTCGGGATTTCCGCCGTGCTTCCAGACCCAACTGGCCCACGATCCTGAAGCGGAGCAGGCCCTGCGCGAGACATTGGACCGGCTCTGCGAGCATCACTGTCGACTTAACCCCCCAGCCCTTGCGACAGGCAAGCCGGAAAGAATCCTGCGGCCCATTCAATTTCAGAAGGGATAACTGTCATGCCATTGAAAGATTCATTGCTCGCGTTACTGGTCGCGTTTCTCTGGGGCGCGCAGGTCACTGCAGTGAAAATCGGCGGCGCCGAGTTGCCGCCTATCCTCATGGTCGCCATGCGCTACGCGATCATGGCGCTGTTTCTCCTGCCGCTGCTCAAACGCGTCAAGCGTGAGCAGTTTGCGTCCGTGGCCCTGATCGCCACGATTACCGGGACCTTGCATTTCGGTTTGCTGTATTGCGGTATCGCCCGGGTAGACGCCTCTACCTCGGCGATCATTTATCAATTGGCGGCACCGTTTACCCTCGTCCTGGCATTCGCGTTATTGGGGGAAGTCCTGAAACTGCGGCTCCTGGCGGGCATCGTGCTGGCGTTCGCCGGTGTCCTGGTGCTACTGGCTACGCCATCGGCGGGCGGGACGTTCATCGGCATGTTGCTGGTGGCGCTGGCGGCCTTGGCATTCGCTGCCGGGTCAGTGTTGACCAAGCGTCTCGGACCACTGGACCCGCTGGCCTTGAGCGCCTGGACGGCGGTCATCGCCGCACCGCAACTGTTGCTGTGGTCGTTCGTCCAGGAAGGCGAGCAATGGACGCGCGTCTACACGGCCAGCGCCCAGGCGTGGTGGGCGGTGCTCTACACCGCACTCAGTGGTGGTCTGCTGGGGTTCGGTCTGTGGTTCTGGTTACTCGGTCGCAACTCGATGCAGCAACTGAGCCCGTACCTGCTTCTGGTGCCGGTGTTCGCGATCGCTGTCAGCCAGGTCATGCTCGCCGAAGGTTTCAGCCAGCGCCTGGTGATCGGCGCCGTGTTGACGCTGTCAGGCGTGGCGCTATGCCAACTGCGCCTGCCGGCAAGATTCTTCCTCAAGGCCGGTAGCAAAGGGCAAGGAGTGGCGGATGAACCGCGTTGATCGATTGCTGCTCGGCACTTTGCGCCTGGTCCACCGCTGGCAGTTCGGTTTGAAACTGCGCTGGCACACCGGTAAACATGGACGCCTGGCCTATCTGCAAAGCCTTGCACGGCAACAGCAGACGACGCTGGTCATGCTCCATGGCTTGGGCGCCAGCAAGGATCAGTGGGGCCCTGCGATGCTGGGCATGGCGCGCCATCACCACTGCGTTTTCGTCGACTTGCCGGGGCATGGCCAATCCGTATATGAGGCGGGTGCCGGCTTTGGTCCCCTGGCAATGCTGGCGGAACTCGAAGGCCTGCTGGATACCCTCGTCGAGGGTTCCTTCGTGCTGGTCGGCAGTTCTTTGGGCGGGTGCGTGGCCGGCCTTTATGCCGCCAAACACCCGCAGCGTGTCAGTCACTTGGTCTTGCTGGCGCCTGCCGGTCTGGGCGAGCAAGCGCTAAGCCCCACGTTGAAAGCCAGCCTGCAAGGGGCGGGAACGGTGTTTGGCTATCGTACGGTCGAAGAGATGAAGCGCTTCTGGAGCCTGGTGTTCCAGGCGCCGCCCGAGGTAGGAGGGCGCTTGGCCCAGGCCATGGCGGCCAGCGGCAAGTCGAGGTTTGCCGCTGTGCAGCGGGTCGTCGAGGATTTCCGTCGCGAAGGCCTGGACGTGCTGCTCGAACGGTTGCCCCAGATCGCTGCCAAGACGCTGGTGATCTGGGGCCGGCATGACCAGGTATTCCTGCCGGCGACCCTGGACAACCTGCTCCAGCAACTGCCCGATGCACGCGGCGAGTTCATCGAGGACGCCGGCCATGTGCCCTATCTTGAACGGGGCGCCGATGTGGTGGCGGCCATCACAGGGTTCATTGCAACGTCCAGGGTCTAGCAGGATTCGATCAAAGCCTGGCCGCCAAAGTCCCCTTTCTGACCTCCCATAGCCTCAACAGTCGGGTAGCGCTGCCGTAACGTGCACCTGACTGCGCACGCAGAGGGAGCGTCCTGATGAATCGTAGAACCTTTATGCTCGGCACCGCCGGAGTGGGTGCATTGATGGTCGGGGCGGGGGCGCTGTTGCGTCCGAGCGATCGGGGCAGCCCCTACAACGAGTACTTCCGCGCGTTGAACCAGGAGCTCAAGCGCCATGGGCCGATGCGCCCCGTGATGCTGATTGACCTGGACCTGCTCGATCACAATATCGATGTGGTCACGCAATCCGTTACACGCGCCGGTAAACATTTGCGTCTGGTGGAGAAATCCCTGCCATCACCGGGACTGTTGGCGTACATCGCCAAACGTACCGATACCCGGCGACTGATGTCGTTTCATCAGCCGTTTCTCAATCACGACGCGGTGACCTTTCCCGAGGCTGACATCTTGCTCGGCAAGCCTTTACCGGTACGCTCGGCCGAGGTGTTTTACCAAACCCACAAGGGCGCCTTCGATCCTTCCAGACAACTGCAATGGCTGCTCGATACCCCCCGGCGGCTGATGGATTACCAGGCATTGGCCCAAGGCCTGGGCATCCGGATGCGGGTCAATATCGAGCTGGATGTCGGCCTGCACCGTGGCGGAGTCGCTGACCACGCGGTGCTCGGCGAGATGCTGACGCTGATCAGTGCGCATCCGCAGCAGCTCGAATTTTCAGGCTTCATGGGGTATGACCCGTTTGTCGGCATGGGCGTGCCCAGGGTCCTCGCTTCGTCCCAGGCGTTGTTCGACAAGGTGATGGTCATTTACAACGGCCATGTGAATTACCTGCGTGAACACTTCCCTGCACTTTGGCACGAAGGGCTCACGCTCAATACCGCCGGTAGCCCCAGCTACGGTATACATGAGCAGGAACGCTTGAGCAGCGAGGTTTCGGTGGGAACGGCGTTTCTCAAGCCGACCCATTACGACCTGCCATCGCTGGTCGAGCATGTGCCGGCGGCCTTTATCGCAACGCCGGTGCTAAAGAGCACTGGCGCCGTCAATTTCCCAGCCCTGGATGACAAGTCCCGATTGTTCTCCTGGTGGGACCCTAACCAGCGTGCAACATTCTTTCTCTACGGCGGTAACTGGATGGCCGAGTTCGAGTCTCCCAAGGGGCTGCAAAGCAATGAGCTCTATGGTCGCAGCTCCAATCAGGAAATGGTCAACGGCTCCCTGGCCGTAGGGTTGAACGTGGAGGACCAGGTGTTTTTACGGCCGACCCAGACAGAGTCCGTGCTGCTGCAATTTGGTGATTTGCTGGCCGTGCGCGGTGGGAAGATTGTTGAAACCTGGCCGGTGTACTGATTGGCGCAGGGAGGCGAGCTTTTGGCTTGGCCGAGAAAGCGTCCTCAAAGACGCCCCCGCAACAGAAACAGCACCAGCGCCACTAGGCAGGCCATCGTCTGAATCCCACCCAGCGTCGTGACCGGCGCGAAGCTCAAGACCGAGGCCAGCCAGGTGCTCAGAGCAGCCGCACCCATGGAGAGAAAACCCAGCAATGCGGAGGCCATCCCGGCTTCCTTACCGAAAGGCCCCATGGTGATTGCCGTGCCCAGCGGATTGGCCAGGCCCATGCCCCACAGGAAGGTGATCATCGAGAGGGCATACCACCCAAGACCAGGCGCGGCTGGGCCGACGAGCAGCAGGCCGCCGCCGGCCATGGCGCAGGCAATGCCCACGAGTGTGGCGATTCGGGCGCCATGACGATGCGCCAGGCGCGGGGCCGCCATGCCGGCTGCGAACACGACGAATACCGTAGCGGCGAAATACAGGCCGGTTTGCAACGAGGTCAGGCCGATACCTTGCATCAGGATGGCGGGCGCCGCCGCGAAGGAGGCGAACAGGCCGCTCATCAGCAGGCTCATTGAAAGGGCAGGGAGGATGAAGCGCTTGTCCAGTGCCAATCTGCCATAGGCGAGCACCACGCTCTTGGCCGAGTGCGGCGCCCGGCGATCGGCGGGATGGGTCTCTCCGAGGTCGCGTACGTAGAAAAAGGCCAGTACCACGGCGGCCAGTCCCACCAGGATGAAGATGGCGCGCCAGCCGAGCGTGACGGACAGGACGCTGCCGGCCAGCGGCGAAAAACCCGGCGCCGCGGCAGTGGCGATCATCGTCAGCGACAGGGCGCGGGCCAGGGTCTCGCCTTCAAACAGATCCCGTGCGATGGCGCGCGACAGCACCGAGGCTGCGCACACGCCCAACGCCTGGACGACGCGTCCGGCGATCAGCACATCAAGGGTGGTGGCAAGGCCGGCGATGACGGTGCCGACCACGAACACTGAAAGGCCGCCGAGCACCAGTTTCTGGCGCCCGTAGCGGTCGGCCAGCGGCCCGACCACCAGCTGGCCCAAGGCGAACGTGATGAAGAAGCTGGACAGCGTCAGGCCGAGCTCGCGAGCGGTCACGCCCAGGTCTTTGCCGATCTCCGCGAACGCCGGGAGGATGATGTTGGTGGACAGCATGCTGATCGCCGCCAGGCCTGCAAGCAGCGCCACGACTTTGCCGGTCAATGGTTGTGTGGAGGCGTGCGGTTGCGTAGCGGTAATCGCCAATGAAGTTCTGGCTTCCATACATCCTCTCCTAGGCTTGGTTGGCGGGCAAAGGCATTGATGCCAAACGCCAAGACTGTGGTTCGCGAGCTCGGTGCAGTGATGGAGATTTACACATGACGCTCATAATATTTTCATGAATATGATGATCGTAATCTCTTGCGTCAAGTTAAATATCTGGAGTGCGCAGGCAGGATTTCACTGTTGCCTATAAGTAGGAGCGAGGGAGAGCGGATGGGGAGGGTGTGAGGTCGACGCTTTTCAAGCGTCGTGACCTCGGTATCTGGTAGGTCCGGATCGAAAGATGTCTCAAACGGCCGGTCGACGCATCGCCAGAATGGCCGCACCGAAGCCGATGAACGTCGAGCCGACGAGCCTGCTGATCCACACGGAAAACGCTGGCCGTTTCAGCACGCCTTTGGCCTGGGCCGCAATGGCGGCATACAGGCTCAAGGAAACCAGCGACAAGCCGGCGAATATCGAGGTAAGGAGCAGAAACTGCGGCAGCAGTGGGGCGCTCTGGTCGATGAATTGCGGGAACAGGGCGGTGAAGAACATCGTCGCCTTGGGGTTGGTGATGGCTGTCAGAAAGGCCGACTTGTATAGCTTCGAACGCGATGGCTTGCTGGTCTTGCCATCGGCTTGCACATCCTGCGCGAGTATCGGGCTCTTTTTGAACAGCTGCCTGGCGCCCAGGTAGAACAGATAACCCGCCCCGAGGACTTTCACGGCGTTGAACAGCCATTCGGAGCTGGCGAGCAACGCGCCGAGACCCAGCATCGCGGCGGCCGACAAGCAGAACAGCCCGCTGGCGTTGCCCACCGACGACCACACCGCGTAACGCGGGCCGTAGGCCAGGCTGTTATTGATCGCCATCAAGGTGGCAGGTCCAGGACTGGCGATGGCGATGGCCGCGACCAGGGTAAAGGCGAGAATTGAGTGCAGTTCCATTGTTCACATTCGCGACTGGTTGAGAGGATGTGCATCCTACAGGAGAACCTGGGGTTGTCTGAATACAGCCGCCATAACGTTTCTATCGGTGCAGCCGCCCTCGGGGTGTCCATCGAGTGGTTCGCGACCCCGCTGGGGCCTTGCCTTGGGCACTGAGCCGTTGGGGCGGCTTTAATGCTACAGTCCGGCCTTTCCTGGGGAGGGGCGCGTCATGCGGATCGTATTAATGGCTTTGACGATGGCGCTGCTGGGCGGATGCGCCACGGCCAACGAAACCTTTGGCATGGGACAGCTCTGCGGTCGCCATCCTTACTGCGGTGCGGCGACCGATATCGAGATCATCAAGGCCTCGACGAATGACAACGACGTGTATTCGCGCGCGCTGGCACCGTTTGCAGTTGTCGACCTTCCTTTTAGCATCGTGGCCGATACGCTGATCCTGCCTTATACGATTTTTCATATGAGGCCTGCCGAGGAGTAGGGGGAGTGCCTCGACCGGCTGAATGCGCCTGGCCGGGTCACCAACATTGGCAACCCCAAGTCCATGGCTTTCTATGCCGCTGTTTTTTCAGCCGCGGCTCCCGCCCACGTTTCGCCAGGCACGTTTTTGTCGATGCTGGCAGTTGTCGTGGTGGTTTCAATGGCTTGGTATGGAATGGTCGCAATTATGCTTTCGCAGCCCAGGATTGCTTGTGCCTATCAAGGTAGGAAAAAAGCAATTGATCGACTGTGTGGTGGTTTGATCTTGTCTCTGGGGGTTCGCCAGCTGGTTTAGCGAGTAGCCGTTGCTGGAGCAAGCCTTCGTCGTTATACGCCAGGTTGGTCTTGCGCTGACCGACCTGGCGCTGGACGAAGTGACTGTACCGCACTAGCGGTTGATCGTTCCCACGCTCCTGCGTGGGAATGTCGCCAGGGACGCTCCGCGTTCCGCTTCTGGATGTGACGCAGAGCGTCACCGGTTGCATTCCTACGTCTTGCTGCACCGAAGGTTCGCGCATTTGTCGATTTCATGTGCGCCAGGTACGCGGACATGTCTCTGGTGCTGAAGGGATAGGGACGATCAATATCACGCCGGGTTGTCGGCAATGAGCCTCACCCTGTGGCAATCGGCCGGTTCGAGTTTCTGACCGTTTGAGGAACGAACATCCATCGGCATGAGCGCCTGCCCGGACGTATTGTCCAGCAGCACGGAACGCGTTTCTCCTGGCTCGAACAGGAAGCGTTCGCCCCACTGTCGCAGGCTGACCACGACCGGAAAGATTTCCCGGCCTTTGTCCGTCAGGACGTACTCCTTGTAGGCGCTCCCATCGGATGCGGGTCGAACGTCGAACACACCGGCCTCGACCAACGCTTTGAGTCGCGAAGCCAGAATGTTCTTGGCCACGCCCAGGCTCTTCTGAAATTCGCTGAAGCGGCGAATGTCATCGAATGCGTCACGAATGATCATGAGCGACCAGCGATCGCCAATCACGTCCAGTGTCCTGGCTACCGGGCATTCGCTGTTTTGCGGTGAAGCGTTTTCCATTTTATTGACCTTCTGAAAAAAGGATCGCAAGTCCGGTCGATGGCTGTGGTTGCAAAATGAAACCTGATCGGGCAACAATACACTCAGGTTTTTAATTGAAACCAGTTTAGCGCCAAGGAGACGCGCATGACAGCCGATGTCGACTGTTTCACCCAGCAGCCTTCGGACAAACAGGGGGGCGAGGGAGCTTGCTCCCGCTTGAGTGCGAAGCGCTCACGGAAGGGGCCGCTTCGCAGCCCAGCGGGAGCAAGCTCCCTCGCCACAGGTTCTTTGAATGAGCAGCAGTGCCCGGGCCTTTCGCCGGCGCTCACGTTGTTGTTTTCCGTGACCTGCGCACTGGCCGTCGCCAATGTCTACTTCGCCCAGCCCTTGCTCGCTTCAATGGCCGAGAGCCTGGGCGTCGCGCCAGGATTGATCGGGGTGGTGGTGACGGCCACTCAGGTGGGTTACGCGCTGGGGTTACTGTTCATCGTCCCGCTGGGGGACAGAGTCAACCGTAAACGACTGGTTTGCGCGCAATTGGTGTTGTCCGCGCTTGTGCTGGCGGCCGTCGGTGCAGCCCAGCATTGGTTGGCTTTGCTGGGGGCGATGATCGTGATGGGCTTGCTGGCGGTGGTTGTCCAAGTGCTGGTGGCCTATGCCGCCGTGCTGTCCACGCCCTCCCAGCGGGGGCAGGCCGTGGGAACCGTCACCAGCGGCGTTGTCCTGGGTATTCTGCTGGCGCGGTTTACCTCTGGAGTGATCGCCGATCTGGCGGGCTGGCGCGGGGTTTATTTCGTTTCCGCGGGATTGATGCTGACCATCGCGGCAGTGTTTTGGGCGGTGGTGCCTGCCGCCGTGTCGTCACCAGACCGGCAGCCTTACCTGGCGCTTATCCGGTCGCTGTTCAAACTGTTCATGACCGAGCCGGTGCTACGGATCAGGGGGCTGCTGGCCTTGCTGATCTTTGCCGCGTTTTCGGTGTTATGGACCGCCATGGTGCTGCCGCTGAGCGCCGCGCCGCTGGCGCTTTCACACACGGCCATCGGCCTGTTTGGCCTGGCCGGCGTCGCCGGGGCCCTGGCAGCCAGAAGGGCCGGCCGGTGGGCGGATCAAGGCTTCGGAGAGCGCGTTACCGGCTGGTCGCTGGGGCTCCTGATGCTCTCCTGGCTGCCCATCACGTTTACCGAGACCTCCCTGATCGCACTGGTGTGCGGCGTGGTATTGCTCGACTTCGCGGTACAAGCCGTGCATGTCACTAATCAGAGCTTGATCTTCGCTGCACGGCCCGACGCCCAAAGTCGCATGGTCGGTGCTTATATGTGCTTCTACTCGGTGGGCAGCGCACTGGGCGCGGCGGCCGCGACCCAGGTTTATGCGCTGTGGGGCTGGATGGCGGTCAGCCTGCTAGGCGCCTTGATCAGCTTCGCCGCGCTGGCGGTGTGGAGGCTCTCGCTTCATTGCGGCCACTGCTCAAGCAGGATCGAGACAAACTTCTCCGCAGCCGGGGAAAGCGATGCGCCCCGGCGGTAGACCAGGCCCAGCGAGCGGTTTACCACCGGCTCGATCAGCGGCACGCTGACCAGCGTTGGATGATCCCCGGCCGGCATCGCCAGGCTGGGCATCGCCGACACGCCGAGGCCAGCCTCGACCAGTCCCAGCGACGTCGACAAGTGCTGCACTTCGTAAAACCACTGCGGGCGCCAGCTCAGGCCCGACAGTGCGTGGTCCAGCAGCATGCGGTTGCCGCTCAGGCGACCGACGCCGATCAGCCGATAATCACTGAGTTCCGACCAGGTAACCGCACTGCGTTCAGCCAGTTCATGATCGCGCCGGCAGGCCAGCACAAAGGGTTCGTTGACCAGGGGCACGAACTCGATGTCCGGGTGCTGGCCGCTCATCATGTTGATGCCGAAGTCGGCTTCACCACGCAGTACCGCTTCGAGTCCTTCGTTGGCGCTGAGGTCGAGCAGGCGGATGCGGATTTTCGGGTAGCGCTCGTTATAGAGGCGAATCACCGAAGGCAGGAAATAGAACGCCGCCGTGGGGATGCAAGCCAAGGTCACCCGGCCGATCTGCCGCTCCGCCAGCTCGCGGATGTTGAGAATCGAGTCATCGAAATCATCCAGCAGGCGCCGCGCCTTGGGCAGGAAATCACGGCCGACACTCGTCAGGCTGACCTTGCGGGTCGTGCGATCGAGCAAAGCGGTACCCAGACCCTCTTCGAGTTTTTTCATCCGTCGGCTCAGGGCCGGTTGTGACAGGTGCAGCGCATCGGCGGCTTCGTGGAAACTGCCCAATTCGGCGATTTTCACGAAAGATCGTATGTCCTGGAGTTCATATTCCATGTTCTACCTCACCGGAGAGGGGGATGCGCGGTGTAAATCATCGTAAAGTAATTCATTT
The DNA here is from genome assembly GCF_900103575.1 of Pseudomonas sp. NFACC51. Taxonomy (NCBI): domain Bacteria; kingdom Pseudomonadati; phylum Pseudomonadota; class Gammaproteobacteria; order Pseudomonadales; family Pseudomonadaceae; genus Pseudomonas; species Pseudomonas sp. NFACC51. The sequence continues at coordinate 550,790 of NZ_FMXH01000001.1, forward strand.
GTGAAACGCAATAATCTCTCTGATCTTTGCATTGGAAACACTTTTCAAATTTTGCCACTCTTGTGTCCAGAGCATCAATTATCAAGATTGATCAACAAGAGTTAGTGATCATGCAGCGAATTCCTTGTGTGCTAATGCGCGGCGGTACGTCCAAAGGCCCGGTGTTTCTCGCCTGGGATCTGCCGGTCGCCATCGCCGAACGTGACGAGCTGCTGCTCAACCTGATGGGTTCCGGCCACGAGCTGGAAATCGACGGTATCGGTGGCGGCAGCCCACAAACCAGCAAAGTGGCGATCGTCAGCCCATCGCTGCACCCTGACGCGGATGTCGATTATTTGTTCGTCCAGGTCATGGTTTCCCAGCGTCGGGTCGATACCGCCCCCAACTGCGGCAACATGCTCTGCGCCGTCGGCCCCTTTGCCATCGAGCAGGGGCTGGTCAAGCCTTCCGGCGATCTGACCCGGGTGCGTATTCGCAACCTCAACACCGGGACTTTCGTGAATGCCCACGTGCAAACCCCGGAAGGCAAGGTCAGCTATGAAGGCGACACCGCTATCGACGGCGTGCCTGGCACAGCCGCTCCGGTACAGCTGACGTTTCTCGATGCGGCGGGCAGCAAGACGGGGAAACTCTTCCCGACCGGGCAGACCCAGGACCTGATCGACGGTATCCCGGTGACCTGCATCGACATGGCGATGCCGATGGTGATCGTTCAAGCCAGTCAGCTCGGCAAGCGCGGCGATGAAAGCCCCGCTGAGCTGGACGCCGATAAAACCTTCCTGCAGCGCCTGGAGTCCCTGCGTCTGAAAGCCGGCCTGGCCATGGGCTTGGGTGATGTCAGTGACAAGGTCATTCCCAAACCGGTGCTGGTGTCTCCGGCCAAGTCTGGCGGGACGGTCCAGGTGCGTTATTTCATGCCGCATAACTGTCACCGCGCCCTGGCAATCACCGGCTCCATAGGCTTGGCCACCGCGTGTGTGACCGAAGGCAGCGTCGTCGCACAGTTGCTTCGCACCGTCAGCGAGCCGCGCTTGCAACAGGTTCGGATTGAGCACCCAAGCGGCGGTATCGATGTCGTACTGTCCTACACCGGTGAAAAGGGTGAGACCATCCGGGCCTCGGTGGTGCGTACCGCGCGCCGGCTTTTCTCAGGTTACGTCTACGCCACGGCGTCCCAACGGTTGGCCGGATAGCCTAGGCAGCCAGGGTCTTTTGCATCAGAACAATTCTAAAAATGGGTGATGCCATGAAAGTTGTTAAATCGCTCTACTTCCAGATCATCTGCGCTGTGCTGCTGGGCGTGGTCGTCGGGCATTTCTGGTCGCAACAGGCGATTGCCTTGAAGCCGCTGGGTGATGCCTTCATCAAGTTGATCAAGATGATGATCGCGCCGGTGGTGTTCTGCACCATTGTCACCGGTATCGCCGGCATGAGCGACAAGCGCTCGCTGGGACGTTTGTTGAGCAAGACCATGCTGTTGTTCCTGGCGCTGACGGTGATCAGCCTGATCATCGGCCTGGTGTCGGTCTACCTGTTCAAGCCCGGCGCGGGCATGAACATCGACCCGACCCAGTTGAGCACCCAAGGATTGTCGCAGTACACCGAATCCGCCGCGAAACTGAGTGTGGTGGACTTCTTCATGCACATCATTCCCGACACCTTCATCGGCGCTTTCAATAAAGGCGAGGTGCTGCCGGTGCTGTTTATCGCGGTGCTCTGCGGTTTTGCCCTGTCGTCCCTGGGCGAGCGCGGCAAGCCTGTGCTGGAGGTACTGGAGTCAGCTTCGCACATGGTGTTCAAGATTTTCTCCTACCTGATGCGTTTCGCTCCGATTGGCGCTTTCGGGGCCTTGGCCTTCACGGTGGGGCAGTACGGCATCACGTCGCTGGGCTCGCTGGCCAAGCTGATCATGACCTTGTATATCGCCTGCGCCTTCTTCGTCTTCGTGGTGTTGGGCAGCCTTTGCCGCGCCCACGGTTTCAGCCTGTGGAAGCTGCTGCGTTATCTGCGTGAAGAATTCCTGGTGGTGCTGGGCACGTCCTCGACCGAACCGGTAATGCCACGGATGTTGGAAAAACTCCAGGCCCTGGGTTGCAAGAAAGGGGTCGTGGGGCTGGTGCTGCCGACGGGCTACTCGTTCAACCTCGACGGCACGGCGATCTATCTGTCGCTGGCGGCGATCTTCATTGCCCAGGCCTGCAACATCGACCTGACGCTGACCCAGGTCATCACCATGCTGGCGATCATGCTGCTGTCGTCAAAGGGTGCCGCGGGAGTGACCGGCAGTGGGTTTGTCGCCCTGGCCTCGACCTTGACGGTCATCCACGATATTCCCCTGGCGGGCCTGGCCCTGTTGATCGGGATCGACCGGTTCATGTCCGAAGCGCGGGCGTTGACCAGCCTGGCGAGCAACGCCGTTGCGACCGTGGTGATCTCCCTTTCGGAGAATGCCTGCGACCGCGAAGTCCTGTTGCGGACCCTGGATGGCAAACCGGCCCTGACGCAGACCTCGGCAACGGACTCTACCTGGGACGACACGAAGGTCGCCAAACACATCTAGCCGCTCGCGGCTGACTCGACGGCACCACATCCGCTCACTCACTACCTGCGCCAGGCACTTTTGCGTGTTGCCTGGCGGGTTGGGGGGCGTGCGCCTGAATGTCAGCCAAGCTACTCATAACAACAAGAGAACTGACATATGCTCGCTTTACTTGGCTTGGCCATGGTGGTGGTCTTCACCTTCCTGATAATGACCAAACGGTTGTCACCGATCGTCGCCCTGACGGTGGTCCCCATCGTCTTTGCCGTGCTCGGCGGCTTTGGCGGGACCACCGGCAAGATGATGTTGGACGGCCTGAAGATGGTCGCGCCGTCGGCGGCACTGTTGTTGTTCGCGATCCTGTTTTTCGGCCTGATGATCGACGCCGGTCTGTTCGACCCGTTGATCCGCAAGATCCTCAAGCGGGTCAATGGCGACCCGATGAAGATCGCCGTGGGCACTGCGCTGCTGTCGCTGTTGGTGGCGCTGGACGGTGACGGCACGACGACTTACATGATCACCTGTGCCGCGATGTTGCCGCTGTACAAACGCATCGGCATGAATCCGATGATCCTGGCGACTGTTTCCATGCTCTCCTTGAGCATCATGAGCGGCATGACCCCTTGGGGCGGCCCGGCGACCCGCGCGATCGCAGCGTTGGGCCTGGATGCCGGTGAGTATTTCGTGCCGTTGCTGCCGACCATGATCGGCGGTGCGATGTGGGTGGTGTTCACGGCCTTCCTGCTGGGCCGTGCCGAGCGCAAGCGCATCGGCAACGTCCAGCTGCAAAGCGGTGGCGGTGACTGCTACATCAACGCGATCATCGAGGACACGCCGCACAAGCGTCCGAAGCTGGCCTACGTCAACCTGCTGCTGGTAATTGCGGTGATGGTTGCGCTGGTGATGGGGCTGATGCACTCGGCGATCCTGTTCCTGATCGGTTTCGTCCTGGCGCTGATGATCAACTATCCGCAACTGGATATTCAGAAGGAGCGCATTCTCGCCCATTCGGGCAACGCCATGACCGTGGTCCTGCTGGTATTTGCCGCGGGCATCTTCGCCGGGATTTTCTCCGGGACGAAAATGGTCGATGCGTTGGCGCAAACCCTGGTCGACTGGATTCCGCCTTCCTGGGGCCATCTGTTCCCGCTGGTGGTGGCGATTACCAGCATGCCGTTGACCTTCGTATTGTCCAACGATGCCTACTACTTCGGGGTCGTGCCGATCCTGGCCAACGCCGCGGCTGCCTACGGGATCGATCCGGTGGAAATTGCCCGGGCCTCCATTCTCGGCCAGCCGGTGCACCTGATGAGCCCGCTGGTGGCCTCGACGCTGTTGCTGGTGGGCATGGTCGACCGCGACTTGGGCGACTTCCAGAAAGCCACCGTCAAATGGGCGGTGCTCACGTCCCTGGTGATTACCGCGCTGGCCCTGCTGACCGGGGCACTGACGCTGTTTTCCTGATTCCCCCGACAACCTTGTTTTCCTGCCTGACACGCCCCCCGCGAGGGGGGAGTGCGCAGGCGTGCATGCCCAATAACAACAACGAGTAGCCAGACATGACCATTTTGCTGACCCGCGGGGCTTTGTTTCCAATCCTTGGCCTGTTGCCCCTGGCCTCGGCCAGCGCCGAAGGTTTCATCGACGACAGCAAGCTGAAGCTGCAATTGCGCAACGTCTACTTCAACGAAAATTTCCGCGATGAGCACGGGATGAGCACGCGGGCGGCAAGGACTGCCAAGAGTGAGCGCACCGAATGGGCCCAGGGCTTCCTGCTGGATTACCAGTCAGGCTTTACACCAGGCACCCTCGGCTTCGGGGTCGATGCCCTGGGCCTGCTCGGGGTCAAGCTCGATTCCGGGCGTGGCCGCAGCGGCACCGGCCTGCTGCCGGTGCATGACGACGGTCGCGCCGCCGATGAGTTCGCCAGCGCGGGCATGACCGCCAAGGCCAGGATAGCCAAGACCACACTCAAATATGGCACCTTGCTGCCCAAGACTCCGGTGCTGGTCTACAACGATGCACGGCTGTTGCCCCAGACTTACCAGGGCGCTCAGATCAGTAGCACTGACATCGACAACCTCACCGTCACTGGCGGGTATCTGGAGCGTTTCAAGCTGCGCGATTCGAGCGACAGCATGCCCATCGTGCCCGATGGCTACGGCGGCGATAAGTCCGGTGATTTCAGTTATGCCGGTGCCGACTACAAGTTGGGCAAAAACATCCGCCTGAGCTATTTCTATGGCGAGCTGGAGAATTTCTATCGACAGAACTTTGTTGGCATCCAGCATGATCTGCCCCTGGGCGCCGGGGTATTGACCAGCGACCTGCGTTACTTCAACAGCGTCGATTCGGGTTCGGCCTACGGCGGCAAGATCGACAACGACATGCTCAGCGGGCTGCTGTCCTACGCCGTTGTCGGCCACACCCTGAGCGCCGGCTATCAAACCCTCAGCGGCGAGGCGGGCCTGCCTTATGTCAGCGGCGCCACGGTGTACTCCTTCAGCAACGTCGGGATCGGCAAGTTCATCGAGGAAGACGAGAAGACCTGGATGCTCGGTTACGGCTACGACTTCGCTCGCCTCGGTGTGCCTGGCCTGACATTTTCCACCCGCTACCTGAGCGGTAACGACGGCAAGTCCAACACCACGGTCAAAGAGTGGGAACGTGACGCAGAGATCGCCTACGTGGTGCAGCAGGGTACGTTCAAGGGGCTGGGGGTGAAGTTGCGCAACTACGTCTATCGCTCGGACTTTTCCCGTGGCCGTGACAGCAATCGTATCTACTTCAGCTACGACATCGCGCTTTGGTAGGTCATGCAGTTCACCTAAGAAACAACGATGGACCTGTGGCGAGGGAGCTTGCTCCCGCTCGGTTGCGACAGTCGTGAACCGGCGGGTGCGGTGTGTCTGTGTTACGCGTTCGGCAGGTTTTGGGGTCGCTTCGCGACCCAGCGGGAGCAAGCTCCCTCGCCACGGTTTTCTCAGTGGCCCCGCGCTCATCACAGTGGCCCGGTTCGATTCTTTGCGACATCATTGCGTCAATTTTCTTTGGGGCAATGCCCGTCGAGGCCGCTATGGATCGCAACCGAGACCGACGTAACAACCTTTCCCTGGATGGCCTGAATTTCTTCCTCGCGGATGTGCGTGATGGGTTGGGTCCTTACCTGGCGATCTACCTGCTGGCGGTGCATCGCTGGGACCCGGCGAGCATTGGCGTGGTGATGACGGTGGCGGCCATGGCCGGGCTCGTCGCCCAGGCACCCGCCGGCGCGTTGATCGACCGGGTGCGCAGCAAGCGTGCCGTGGTGGCTGTGGCGGCCTTGGCAGTGACGCTGGGATGCCTGGTGCTACCGTTCACGTCTTCCTTCGGCTTGGTGGCGCTGACCCAGGCGCTCGGCGCCGTGGCGGCATCGGTCTTCGCGCCGGCCATTGCGGCCATCTCTCTGGGCATTACCGGCGCCCGCGCCTTTACGCGGCGCACTGGGCGCAACGAAACATTCAATCACGCGGGCAATGCCTGCGCCGCGCTGCTGGCGGGTGGGTTTGCCTGGTTGTTCGGTCCCATCGCGGTGTTCTACCTGATGGCCGCCATGGCATTGGCCAGCATCGTCGCGGTCAGTTGCGTGTCCGACGAGGCCATCGACCATGACGTGGCCCGAGGCCTGGAGGCGGGGCAGTTGGTCCACGGCCCTGTACCCTCGACGCTGCGGGTCCTGCTGGATAACCGTACGCTGTTGTTGTTCGCCATTTGCTGCGGGCTGTTCCACCTGGCGAACGCGGCGATGCTCCCGCTGGTCAGCCAGAAGCTCGCCCAGGCCAATGTGCACCTGGCCACGCCGTTGACGTCGGCCTGTATCGTCGCGGCGCAACTGGTCATGGTGCCCATGGCGTGGCTGGTCGGCGTCAAGGCCGATGCCTGGGGACGCAAGCCGTTGTTGCTGGCCGGCTTCCTGATCCTGCCCATACGAGGTGTGTTGTACGTGCTCTCGAATGACCCCTATTGGTTGGTGGCGGTGCAGTTGCTCGATGGAATCGGTGCCGGGCTGTTTGGCGCGTTGTTTCCCTTGGTGGTCAAGGACCTTACCCAGGGCACCGGGCGTTTCAACGTCAGCCTCGGGGTGTTGTCGACGGTGTTCGGGATCGGCGCGGCGTTGAGTAACAGCCTGGCCGGCTTTGTGGTGCAAGGGGCTGGCTACAGCGCGGCATTCCTGACCCTGGCGGCGATTGCCGCGCTGGCATTCGGCCTGTTGCTGGCGATGCCTGAGACCTTCAGGCCAAGCCGCGTGACCCAGGCCGACACCCTTGCAGTGCCTGACGGCGGGGTCGCCTAGGTCCCGGGCCTTTGGCGCAAGGCCCGGGTGTGCGCTCAAACGATATCGTCGATCAGGATGTGGTGCTGTCCGCGGCTGCATCGTTCGATCCGCGCCTCGACCTTGTAGACCTTGCGAAGCATCGACTCGGTAATTACCTCAGCGCTCGGGCCGCTGCCCTGGGCGGTGCCGTCGGCAACCACCAGCACCTGATCGGCAAAGCGCAGCGCTTGGTTCAGGTCGTGGATGGCGATGAATACAATGACTTCGCGCTTGCGCGCCAGGGCACGCATGAAGCCCAGCACCTGGACCTGCCGGTGCATGTCCAGGGCGCTGGTCGGTTCATCCATCAACAGGATTTCCGGTTCGCGCACCAGGGTCTGGGCGATCGACACCAGTTGCTGCTGTCCGCCGCTGAGCTCTCCGAGGTTACGGAACGACAACTCAGTGATGCCCAGCGCGGCGAGAATGTCGTCCACCCGCTTCAGTTCATCATCATGGACGACCCAGCCCGGCGTGAGCTGCTTGCGCGCCAGCAGCACCGACTCGTACACCGTCAACCGGGCGCTGGCGTTCAAGCCCTGGGGCATATAGCTGATGCCCTGCGGTCCCTTTTTCGAGCCCTCCAGGACCACCTGTCCGGGGCCGTCGATCAACCCGGCCATGCGCTTGAACAAGGTGGATTTGCCCGCCGCGTTGGGGCCGACCACCGCCACCACCTGGCCGCCGACAAAAGCTGCCGTGGTCACGCCGTGAATGACCGTGCGCTGGCCATAGCGAGCTCCGAGGTTCTCCAGCCGGATCGTTACCATGAGTTTTTCTTCCCGCCGAGAATCAAGGAAATGAAGAAGGGCACGCCGATCAGCGACGTGACCACGCCGATGGGGAAAATGGCCCCAGGGATCAGGGTTTTGCTGATCACCGAACTGGCGGACAGAATCAATGCGCCGGTCAACAAGGACGCCGGCAGGAAGAACCGTTGGTCTTCACCGATCAGCATCCGCGCGATGTGCGGGCCGACCAGGCCGATGAAGCCGATCGTGCCGACAAACGCCACCGGGAACGAGGCGAGCAGGCTGACCATGATCAGCGTCTGAAAGCGCAGGCCGCGCACGTTGATGCCGAAACTCGCGGCCTTGTCGTCCCCCAGCCGCAGAGCGGTCAAGGCCCAGGCGCGCCGGGCGAAAATCGGCAGAGTGACGAGGATCACCAGGCAGATCACCCCCAGCTTGGGCCAGGTGGCTTTGGTCAGGCTGCCCATCGTCCAGAACACCACGGCGGCCACGGCTTGTTCGGTGGCGAAGAATTGCACCAGTGCCAGCAACGCGTTGAAGGTGAACACCAGGGCGATGCCGAGCAGCACGATGGTCTCGGCGGTGACGCCGCGGCGCAGGCTCAGGAAGTGGATCAGCAACGCCGACAGCATGGCCATGATGAACGCGTTCACCGGCACCATGTACTGCGCCGCCAACGGGAACAAGGCCACGCCAAACGCCAGCCCCATGGCCGCACCGAAACTGGCGGCGGCGGAAATGCCCAAGGTGAACGGGCTGGCCAGCGGGTTGTTGAGGATCGTCTGCATCTGCGCGCCGGCCAGTGACAACGCGGCGCCGACCGCAACGGCCATCAGCGCCACGGGCAGGCGGATGTCCCACATCACCACGCGGACCTGGGGCGATGCGCTCTCCGGTGAAAACAGCGCGCCGAGCACTTCGTCGAGGCTGTAGCGTGCCGGCCCGAGAGCCAGGTCGAGCAGGACGCTGCAGATCAGCAACAGCGTGAGCCCCCCGAGAATGAGCCGCTTGCGCAGCACCAGGCGCCGGTAGGTGTCACGCTGCATGACCAGGGTTTCGTTCAACGAAGTCATGGCTGGTCCTCAGTCTGGCGCAGGCTGACGGCGTAACCCGGCTCATAAGGGACCGGCAGGAACTGCTCGTGCAATTGGCGGAACGAGGCGTCCGGGTCCAGGTCGGCGAACAACGTCGGGTGAAACCACTTGGCCAATTGCTGGATGGCCACGAACTGATAGGGGCTGTTGTAGAACTGATGCCAAATGGCGTGGAACGCCTGGTCGTCCTGGGCCTTGATGCCGGCGTAGGCCGGCCGCTGGGTGTACCACGCCAATTTCTCCCTGGCTTGGGCCATGTCCGCCCCGGGGCCGACGCCGACCCAATGGCCACCGGGTGCAAAGGCTTCCCAGTTGGCACTGGTGACTACCACCTGCGCCGGGTTGGCGACCACTACTTGCTCGGCGTTCAACTGGCCGAACGTGGTGGGGATGATGCCTTTGGCGATGTTGTCGCCACCGGCCATTTCGACGAACAGGCCGAAGTTCTCGTTGCCGAAGCTCAGGCAACAATCATCGGTGTATCCGCCGATGCGTTCGATGAAGACCTTTGGCCGGGCAGGGTGGCGCGCTTCAATGACGTCGGTGACCCGTCGAATCTGTTGGTTGCGAAAATCGATGAAGGCTTCGGCACGGGCTTGCTTGCCGAACAGTTGGCCGAACAGGCGCATGGTCGGCTCGGTGTTCTGCATCGGGTTGTTGCGAAAGTCCACGTAGACCACCGGGATGCCCAAGGCGTCGAGCTTCTCGATGTAGCGCGCATCCTCGGTGGCGTGCTGGGCTTCGATATTGAGGATGATCACATCCGGACGCTGGGAGATGGCCTGTTCGATGTCAAAGGTGCCGTCCTCGAACCCGCCGAAGGTCGGGATCTTGGCAATGTCGGGAAATTTGCGCAGGTAGGCGCCGTAGGTGTCCGGGTCTGACTGGATCAGGTCCTTGCGCCAACCGACGATGCGTTCGATGGGATTTTGCGTGTCCAGCGCCGCCACCAGATACAACTGGCGGCCTTCGCCGAGGATCACCCGCCTGACGGGGAGGTGGACCTTGACCTGGCGCCCGAGCAGGTCGGTCACGCTGCCCAGGGCTGGATCCGCATCGGCGGCCAAGGCATTGCGGGGCGTCAGTGAGAGAAACGACACACCGAGCAGCCCGGCGAACAGCAGGGCGGCGAGGGTGTGAGGGCGGCGAAAAACAGTAACCATGGTTCAGGCCTTTACAAAAGCCGGGCCGGACAACGGCGCAAGTCGCCGCCCCGACCCGCAGGTTTCAGAAATCAACGGTGGCGGATAACAACAGCGTGCGCGGTGCGCCTTGGGAAAACGCGCCATAGGACGCGACCCCTGACCAGTAGGCACGGTCAAAGACGTTCTGCACCGTGGCGCGAAATGTCGTGGGCCGCTCGGCAATGCGTGTGGCATAGCGGGCACCGACATCGAAGCGGGTCCAGGCGTCCAGTTCCTGGGTGTTGGCCTGGTCGACGTACTGGCTGGCGGTGTAGATCGCGCCGCTGGTCAGGGTCAGCCCAGCGATGCCCGGGGTGTCCCACTCGGCCCAGAGGTTGGCCTGGACCTTGGGCACGCCCACCGGTGTATTGCCGCGGTTGGCGGCCACGCTGGTGCGGGTCAGTTCCCCGTCGAGTAGCGTCACGCCACCGAGCAGGCGCGTGCCCCGGGCAATCTCGCCGGACAGGTTCAGTTCCACGCCACGGTTGCGTTGCTGGGCCTGGACCGAAAACACCCTGGACGACAATTCGCCGCTGGGTTTCTTGATCTGGAACAGCGCCAGGGTGGCCATGAAGCGGTCGTAGTCGAGCTTGACCCCGATCTCCTGCTGGCGGGAGATGTAGGGAGAAAAAATTTCTTCGGCGTTCGTGGCGGCAGCCGGCGCGATGTCGCCCTTGCTCAGGCCTTCGATGTAGTTGTAGTACAGCGCGACATGGTCCCAGGGCTTGGCGACGATACCGAGCAGTGGGGTGGTCTTGCTTTTGTCGTAGGACGGGGTGGCAACGATGGTGTTGTAGTTGTCCGACTGGATGTTTTGTCGGCGCAACCCGAGGGTGACCTGGAGGCGCTCATTGAGTACCGACAAGGTGTCGGCCAGGGCGACGCCCGACAGCTCGCTTTCGGAGATTTTTGGCGTGTGAGGTTCGGCGATGTTGGGCCTGGGCCGGTCGACCGGGTGATAGATGTTCGAGAGGATGGTGGGGCCGGAAATAATGCCCCGGGACAACTCATCGCGATAACGGCTGACTTGCAGCACCGCGCGGTGGTTGACCGGCCCGGTGTCGAAGCCCAGGCGCGCGCCGGCGTCGACGGTGTAGCGCTGGACGTTGAATTTGTAATAACCGGGAACCGATGACGTGTCGCCGGCGGCGTTGATGATGGTCGGGGTCTGGTCGGACATGCGCTCGACCTCGGATTTTCCGCCGCCGGCGTGGGCAAACAGGGTCAGATGGTCGCTGAGGTCGTACGCGCCACTCAGTAACGCCGATTTGTCCCGGGCCCGGGAGCGCCCCCAGTCCTGGCTGACACTGGTGCGGCCGTTGGCGGCGGAGGGGATTTGCACGCCAGGGTCGATCAGGAAAGGGCGGGAGGCGGCGTCGAATTTTTCATCCTGGCTGATCAGGTCCAGGGTCATGCGCAGGCGATCCCCTTGGTAATCCAGGGACATGGCGCCGGTACCGACGTCTCGGGACTGCTTGTCGATGGCCGTATCACCCTGCTGCAGGCTACCGTTGAGCCTGATCCCGAACCGGCGTTCTTCACCAAAGCGCCGACTGACGTCGAGGTGGCCGCCCAGTTGCGAGTCGGTGGCGTAGCGGCTGGTGAATCGGGTCAGGTCCTCGTCGAGGGCGCGCTTGGGGACCACGTTGATCACACCGCCCACGGCGCTGTTGGGCGACATGCCATACAGCAGCGCGGCGGGGCCCTTGACCAGTTCGATTCGCTCGGCGTAATCGGTGAACACCCGGTAATTGGACGCCACGCCATACACACCGTCGAAAGCCAACTCACCGAGGTTGCCTTCCCCCAGCGGAAAACCGCGGATAAAGAACGAGTCGACGATGCCGCCCGCCTGGCCCGTGGAGCGCACCGAAGCATCGCGTTCCAGCAAGTCGCCCACCGTGGTCGCCTGTTGATCCCTGATCATCGTCGAGGTGTAGCTGCTGATGCTGAACGGCGCCTCCATCACATCGGTGTTGCCTAGCAGGCCGAGGCGTGCGCCGCGGGCGACCTGGCCGTTGGCGTCGGTAGGTGGCAGGTCGGTGCTGCTTCTGCCCGTGGCGTCGACGCTGATCTGCGGCAGGGACACCCGGCGCAGCACCAGTGTGTAGCTGCCATCGTCGCGGGCAACCATCTCCACGCCGCTGTCGGCCAGTAGCTGGGTGAGTGCTTGCGCTGCCGGATAAGTGCCGGAAAGTCCCGGGCTGACCAGGCCCTCAGTGATCGAAGGCTGGAACGACAAGGCAATGCCGGCGGTTATCGCAAAGCTCGACAGGGCAGGGCCGAGCGGCCCCGGGGCGATCTCATAGGCGCGGGGGGCGACGGCTTCCAGTTGCGCGGGCACGGTGGCGAAGGCGAACGACCCGGTGACCGTGCTCAACGCAAGGCCCAACAGCACACTGCGCATGACGGGTTTGGACGGACGATCCGGACGCAGGGGCCGTGCAACGAGCATGGATGGATGACCCTATGGACGAGATGAAATGGTTATTCCTTTCTTTGCCAGTTGAGATCAAAAAAAGTATCACCCGAGCAGCAAATATTTTTTGTGGGGTCAGGCCGGGGAGAGCGTCACCCAGTAACCGCTCAAATGACCGGTGACCAGGACCGGGTAGGTTTGCACCAGCATGTTGAGCGTGCGCTGGGTATCGCTGATGGGAAAAGCGCCGGACACCCGCAGCTCGGCAATGGCCGGGTCGCACCGCACGAAGCCCCGGCGATAGCGCGCCAGTTCGGCGACGAAATCCGCCAGGCGCATCCTGTCGGCCATCAGCATGCCTTGGGTCCAGGCGCTGGCGTTGCGATCGGTCGGGGTCAACGGGCCGAAGGCCTGGGACGAGAAGTCGGTGCGCTGTCCGGCGTTGACGATGAGCGGCGCGGCCTGGCGAGCCTCGGCCAATTCAATCCGCACCGCGCCTTCGAGTACCGCCAGATGGGTGCGCGATGGCAGTTGGCGCACGATGAACCGCGTACCCAGGGCCTGCATCCGGCCCTCGCGGGTGCTGACCAGGAACGGTCGGGCCTGTGGTGAGGCATCCGGCGCGGTCTGCACCAGGACTTCCCCTTCGCGCACATGGAGGAGCCGCTGTCGGGTGTCGAACAGCACGTCGATGGCCGTGCCGGTATTGAGGGTGAGGTGAGAGCCGTCGGCCAAGGTCAACTCGCGGCGCTCGCCGATGGCGGTGCGGTAATCGGCGGACCATTGCTGCGATTGCGCCAGTTTCCAGCTGCCCCAACCGACAGGCACCGCTGCCAGCAGCAACGCCAGTTTGCCAAGGGCCGCGCGTCGTTCGGGGCTGCTTGGGCGATCCAGCGCCGACATCGCCAATGCGCGTGGCAAGCCGCCGAGCTTGCTTTGCAGCAATTGCGCACGAGACCAGGCCCGACCGCGCTCGGGGCTGCTGGCCCTCCAGCATTCCCATTCGGCGCGCTCGGTGTCACTGAGGTCGCTTTCGCTCAGGCGCATCAGCCATTCGGCGGCTTCTTCGAGGACCTTGGGGTCGAGCGGCGGCTCACGGCGGCGGGTGAGCATTCATTCCACCAGCATCAAGCACTGCACGAATGCCTGCTTCATGTAGCGCTTGACCGTGATCAGCGAGACGTTCAGCTGTTGGGCGATGTCGTCGTATTTCAGGCCGCCGATCTGCGACAGCAGGAATGCCCGTTTGACCGGCGCCGGGAGGGTGTCGAGCATGGCGTCGATTTCGTGCAGGGTTTCCAGCACCAGAAAGCGCAACTCAGGGGACGGCACTTCCTGGGCCGGCAGATGCGCGAGCGCCTCCAGGTAGGCACGTTCCAGGGCCTTGCGCTGATACCAGTTGATGAGAATGCCCTTGGCCACGCAGCTCAGGTAGGCCCGGGGCTGGTCAATGGCCGTGACTTGGGAGGCGAGAATGCGCGTGAAGGTGTCTTGCGCCAGGTCCGCCGCATCCATGGCATTGCCCAGTTTCTTCTTCAGCGTGGCGTACAGCCAGCTGTGATGGCCGGCGTACAGATCTTCGATCACGCGCAGATGCTGGTCGTTGTTCGCGGGCAGGGTTTCGCTCATGGCTGCGTTTTTTTGCAATTGAGAAGTATTCCCAATGCTAAAGGACAACTTGCCCGCGACGCAAGCGGCATTCAGCAACCCTGTTTCAGCCACGCGCAAGGCCCTCGGGCCTATAACGCAATGCAATGATGGGGATCAGCGCCAGCACATAGGCCAGGCAAACGAACAGGTAGGTGTATTGCAACCCGTAGACCTGGCTGAGCAATCCACCGATCGAAATGCCCGCGATCGAAGCGAATTGCGTGGTGCCCTGGGCAATGCCCAGCACGTGGCCTTGTCGTGAGCTGTCGGCGGATTTCGAGATGAGGGCCATCAGCACTGGCGTGGTGGCACCCAGCAGCACGCCCCAGATGAAGTAGGCAATGACAAATACGATGACGTTGCGCGTGATCCCCGCCAGGGCGGTCAAGACGACACAACCGAGCACGATGTAGAGGATGCGCTGCAAGGTTTGCTGTTGGGTATGGTGCTCGAAATAGCGCGACCAGGCCGTGGCCGACAGAATGAAACCCAGCGCCAGCAAGCCGTAGCACAGGCCGACGAGCGAGTTGCTGACGACGAATACCGCGCTCACATACAAGGAGAATGATGTTTGCGGCAGCATCCGCGCCAACAGCAGAATGCCCATGACGCATAACAACGACAGCAACGACGATCCTTGCCAGATACTGTCGGTACGGCTCTTCGCTGCCGGGGCCTGGCTCGCCGAGGACCTCTTCACTGGCGGCACATCCGGCAAGGCCACGGCGGCCACCACCGTGCACACTGCGCACAACACCGAGGCGGTGAGGTTGATCCAGAAGAACGTGGCGTAGTCGAGGATCAGCCCCCCGACTATTGCGCCGAGCAATGAGCCGACATTGGTGGATATTTGCAGAATCGCGAACAGCCTCGCTCGCCGCGATGGGGCTTCGATACTGACGCCGTAGGCCTGCGCCGGGGCGATGTATCCGGCAAAGGCGCCCTGCAAGAAGCGCAGGACCAGAATGATCCAGATATCGCTGCACAGCGCCAGCCCGAGCTGGGTCAGCGACAAGCCTGCCAGGGCGCGGATCATCATCCACTTATGGCCGTAGCGATCACCGATACGGCCCCAAAAGGTGCTGGTCAGCATGATGCCCAGCATCGGCCCGACATACACGGCAATGCTGGCGAAGCTGAAAACCGACGCCGAGGACGTCAGCCCGCGCAGGTGAACCGGCCAAAATGGCCCGCTCATTTCCATCGCGCCCATCGAGATGAGCTGGATCGCGAACAGAAGATAAATCAGGACTCTGACGCTCGAACCCTGGACGACACCTGTGTGGGACATGATCAGCCTCGGTGCTTAAACGCCAGCAAGCGGGTAGGGTAGCGTGTGCTGCTGGCGATGACAGGGTCGGCAAGATGCCCGGCTGCACGAGAGGTTGCAAGGTGTCGATACCGCAGCAGCGTCGGTATGCGCGAGTGCTTTGGCGCAGTCTGAAAAAATAATCCCCGGGAGGTGATACTTTTCCGCAGGTCGACTGGCAATAGGAGTGATTACCATTTTCTCTCGTTGGAAAGGATCCTTAAGCCATGTCAGTTGCACGTCGACCTTGTGGTGAGTCTGCGTTATCCGTCGCGATTCGTAGCGCCACGCTGAGTTTCATTCTGGTCGCAGGAAGCGCCACCGCCTGGGCGGCAACCCCCGAACAGGCGCCTGCCGCCGATAAGACCCTGGACGCCTCCAAGGACAACGGCCAAGGCTTGACCCTTGACGCCACCACCATCAGCGGCACCCACAACGACCCAGGTGCACTGCCGCCCGTGTTGGCCGGTGGTCAAGTGGCGCGCGGCGCACGCTTGGGGATGATGGGCAACAAGGACGTGATGGACACGCCGTTCAGCGTGACCAGCTACACCGCCAAGACCCTGGCCGACCTGCAAACCGTGACCGTGGCCGACGCCCTGCAACGAGACCCTTCGGTGCGCTCGACGGGCCAGGTGGGCGGCATCGTCGATTCGTTTTTCATCCGTGGTTTTCCCATCGGCGAGGGTAACCTCGGCGAGTTGGCCTACGACGGCGTATACGGCGTGGCACCCAACTACCGGGTGTTCACCGACTACGCCGAACGGGTCGAAGTGCTCAAGGGACCGGGGGCGCTGATGTACGGCATGTCTCCGAACAGCGGGGTGGGCGGGGTGATCAATATCGTTCCCAAGCGTCCGTTGGACGAAGACCTGACGCGCTTTACCGGCAGCTACGCGTCCGACTCCCAAGTGGGCGGGCACCTGGATGTCAGCCGTCGATTCGGCTCGGAAAACCAGTTTGGCGTGCGCTTCAACGGCAGCCTCCAGGGTGGCGACACGGCCATCGACGACCAGGAACGCGAACTTGGTATCGGAGCTATCGCCCTGGATTATCGGGGCGAGCGTTTGCGCTTGAACCTCGACTTCATCAGCCAAAAAGAAAACTTTGACGGTGCCTCGCGGCCCTTCACCGTCGCGCGTGGCGTTGAAATTCCATCCGCCCCCAACGGTCGTACCAATGCATCACAGAAATGGGGCTGGTCGGACACCAAGGAGCAATCGGCGTTGCTGGGTGGCGAATACGACTTGACGGACGCGGTCACGGTGTTTGCCCACGCCGGTGGCGGTCGTTCGGACGTCAAGCGAATGTCCGACCAAGTGCCAGATATCATCAATAGTGCAGGCGATATCACCAACAGGCCGGGGTACTACAAATTCAATGTGGACCGTTCGACAGCCGACGTGGGGATCCGCGGGATATTCGATACCGGCCCTGTCAGCCACACGACCACGCTGATGGCGAGCACTTATCAGGATGAGCTGTCCCGGGGCATCAACCGGGGGGCCGATATCCCCTCGAACATTTATCACCCGGTGGACGTGCCCAAGCCGACCATCAATGCACCCAGGGTGTCACGGGTTTCCGAGTCGCAATTGTCCGGTTTCGCCTTGACCGACACCTTGTCGGTACTGGATGACCGTCTGCAACTGTCCCTGGGGTTGCGCCGGCAGAAGGTCGAATCACGCAATTACAGCGAGACGGGTTCGGTCAGTTCCCGTTATGACGACAGTGCCACGACCCCGATGGTCGGCGTGGTGGTCAAACCCTGGGAGGACGTGTCGCTGTACTACAACTATGTCGAAGGGCTGAGTAAAGGTGACGTTGCGCCAGCCAACGCGAACAATTCTCTAGAAACATTCGCACCTTATGAATCCAAGCAGCACGAGATGGGCGTCAAGTACGAGCACGGCACGTTCATGACCACCTTGGCGCTGTTCCAGATCGAGAAGCCCAGTGGCGAACTCGGTGCGAACAATGTTTTCTCGGTGCAGGCCGAACAGCGCAACCGTGGCGTGGAACTGAGCGTGTTCGGCGAAGTGGCCCCCGGCACCCGTTTGATGGGTGGCGTGACATTGCTCGATGGTGAGCTGACGGATTCCGCCACAGCGGCCAACCGTGGCAATAAGCCGGTGGGCGTGCCGGACGTGCAAGCCAACCTGTGGGCCGAATGGGACACCCCGTGGGTGGAAGGCTTTACCCTCACCAGTGGCGCGATCTACACCAGCAGCCAATACGTGAACCAGGCCAACACCCAGGAGCTGGATGCCTGGACCCGTTTCGATGCGGGCGCTCGCTACGCCACCAAGATCGAAGGTCGACCGACGACTTTCCGAGCCACGGTCCAAAATGTCTTTGACCGCGAATACTGGTCGGGTGTCGCCTCGTATGGGGCGTTCTCTCCAGGCTCTCCGCGCACATTGCAGCTCTCGGCCACGGTCGATTTCTAAGAAGCGGGCAAGGGTGGCTCAAACCAAGGGCCACCTCCTCGTTTATAGCGGTCGATCAGAACTTTTTCGGCACGGGCAGGGGCCGGTCGATACAGTCATGGTCAGGTGCGCGCCGCGCAGGCAAGGGCACCAGCGACACCAATTCCTCTTCGACGATTTGATTGCTCATGGCCAATTCCAGCTCGGGGCAGTCAATGCTGAGCCAGTCACCGTGCTGGAGCGGCACATTCGTGGTGCGATGGCTCAAGCTGTGAAACACGTAATGAACCAGCCCGGGCTCGAGAAACTGCTCGTGTTTCTCCAAGAACTCTTCCGAGTATCGGCGCAGACTCTGCCAGCGATGCAAACTCATCCGGTGGTGACTTGCCGTCAAGGGTTGGCCGTCGCGTTCTATCTGGACATTGATGGCCAAGTCAGCCTGCAATTCCCCCACGATCAATGCCGGGGCAATCGCACAGGTGCGCAAGTGCGCATGCGTTGAAGAAATGGCGTCGCGACTGTGCAATACATGATCGTGGATATCGTTACCCAGGGTAAAACCAATGAAGCGCAGCGCACCAAACGGGTCGACCCAATAGAGGCAGACAATGCACGGCTCGCTACTGATGCTTTGTGAATGATAGGGCACCTGCAAAGGGTCGCCGTCGGTCTTGAGCAGTCGGCCGTTACCTTTGTAATACCAGGCTTGTTCTGTCTTGGCGGTACAGAGCGTGATTTCGCTGATCTGGACCAACAAGTTGTTATCGGGCTTGAGCGGCGGTCGGTATTTCACCGCCGCAGGCGTAAGCGGGTAGGGCGTGGACGGCAGGTCCTTGAGATAGGACTCCCAGTCCATATTCCGATCCGCGCAATGGGCCAGGGCTTCATAAAGATTTCCCTGGGGTGGACGCACCTCCCGGCTTTGCCCGGACTTGAAGTCAAATACGCCAAGGCCTCCTCGCGGCACTGGAGAGTCCAGCAACATTACATAGTGGGTCATTACTTATCCTCCAGGGTCAAGCGTGCGGATAGGGGGGCGTAGTCCTTGAGTCCGTTGAACGCCGGGTTTGCCTCTTTGAGCCGTAAGGACAGCAAGCCCCCCGTGATACTTCCGGCCAGTGCCAGGAACAGAATCGCGGTAAGTCCCCACGTCATGGCGATGTAGCCGGCGACGACAGGGGCGACGCCCCCTCCAAGAATCTCTCCGCAGCCCACCACCAGGCCCGTCGCGGTGGCCAATAAACTGGGCGGCACTGATTCGCTGGTCAGTGGACCGACCGTCATGCAGATCAGGCTGAAGTTGATAAAGGACAAGAAAAATAATTGAAGGAACAGTAGCCAGGGCAACGGTGGGCTGACGATCAATAAACCCACCAACAGGGCGCTGATCATGAAGCAGATCGAGACCACGGGCTTGCGACCCAGTTGGTCGGACAAGCCGGGAATGACCAGTTGGCCAAAAAAACCACCCAGGCCAATTGCAGAAATGATCATGGCCATGGAGAAATTGCTCAGGTGCAGAATGTCTGTCAGGTAGCTAGGGAGCAGGGCGCACAGAACGAACTGGCACGTCAGTATGCAGAGCATCAAGGCAATATTGAGCCGCACATTCCCGCAGGACAGGGCCGCCCTCCACTGGCTTTTGGAGGTATGTGCAATCGACTCCGTGCTGGGCGCCTGGGTCGGTTGGTAGGTTCTATAGAGGTACCAGGCCACTAACAGGCCGGGTAACGAAATGATGGCGAATACGGCGCGCCAGGATCCGGACATTTCCAGCAATACGCCCGCCAGCAGCGGTCCGAGGCACAGGCCGATGATGGGGAACAAGGCCTGTTGAATCCCTAGATTGAGTCCGCGCCGGGAAGGCTGCGAGACTTCATCGGTGACAATGATACTGACCGGAGTGAAGGCCCCTTCGCAGACGCCCATCAAGGCGCGCAAGAGCACCAGGCCCACCAGGCCGGTGATCAATGCAGACGCACCGGCCAGAATCGATAGCAGGGTGATCGACAGCACCAGCAACTTCTTGGGGCCCAGTACCCTGATGGCGGCGCCCATGAACAGGGCAGAGCCTCCCCACGCAAATGCCAGGATGGCCGACAACATGCTCAAGTCCTGATAGTCCAGGGCCAAGTCACGCATGATCACCGGGAACAGCGGCATGATAATGAACCTGTCCAGTCCTACCAGCCCGAAGCTCAGCGACAGAAGCGTGATCATGCGTCTTTCATAGCCGCCCCAAGGTCGAGCGACCAGATACTTCATCTCCATGTTCTTTTCCTTCTTTCCCTAGCGCTTTCGAAGCCCTCTTGAGCGAGGTGAACGCCTGCGATTCATACTCCGGCAGCCAGGGGCAAGTGTGCCCCTGGCTGGGTGCCGGTGTTTTATCGGATCTGTCAGGCGACCCACTTGCCCACGGCCATTTCAGCGGTGAAACCGGGGCCGAAGGCCGCCAGCATGCCAGTCGCGCCATCGACAAGCCCGCTGTCAAACTGGCGCTTGAGCACGTCGAAGACCACCACGCTGGCGATGTTCCCGGCTTCGCTCAAACTGTCGCGAGACTGCGCGACCCGACCGGGTTCCAGGTCCAGTTGCAGGACCAGTTCATCAAGAATTTTCCGTCCGCCGGTATGGAAGATGAAAAAGTCGTTTTGTGCGCAATGTTGATTGAAGGTCTCGTAGTTCAATTCCTCCATCATTGGTGCGACATCTTTAATGGAGTTCATGACGGCCTTGTCCAGGGTAAAGTGAAAGCCACTGTCCTTAACGTCATATTTGATGTAGTGCTCGCTATCAGGCAGGAAGTAAGACCCGGTCTTGGCGATCTTGAAACCAGGCGCCTTGTCATCGGCGCGCATGACGCAGGCCGATACGGCATCGCCGAATAACGCCGCCGATATGAACGCGTGCAACTTGGTGTCCTGGGGTTGATAGCAGAGCGACGAGAACTCCAGGGAGACGATGAGGACATGGTTGTCCGGCGCCATGCTGGCAAAATCATTGGCTCGATTGATCGCCGCAGCGCCTGCCACGCAGCCCAATTGAGCGATGGGCAGTTGTACGGTCGACGTCCGCAGGCCCAGGTCATTGATCAAGTGGGCCGTGAGCGAGGGCATCATGAAACCGGTGCATGATGTCACCGCGACCATGCGAATGTCGTCGATGGTCAGCCCGGCATTTTCAATGGCTTGGCGCGCCGCGATGGATGACATGCGGCGGGCTTCGCGCTCATAAACGATGCTGCGGTGGGTGAAGCCAGTGTGCACCGCCAGTTCATCGATAGGCAGGACCAAGTGCCGTTCGTTCACCTGTGTGTTTTGAATCATTCGTTTGGCAAGTGCCATTCGTGGATGATCATCATGCAACTGCTCTAGATGCTCGATCATTTGTTGCTGGGTGATCTTGTATTGCGGAAACAACAGACTGGGTTTGCAAAGAGTAGACATGACAAGTCCTCGGCTAGAAGCCAATAAAGTTAGAAGCACATTTAAGGCAATGACTGCAAAGCAGGACTCTGAAAAACAGAATCAAAGCTGCGGGCTGGGGAGCCAAAAAACTTGACTGTTGTTATCGAAAAGAGCGGGTGTGGCGGACGCCTTGTTTGTTATTTCACCAATACAAACTTATAGGCATATTGCCAGGCCAAGTTGCTTTCCCGGACATGTTTGCGAATAACCATGCGCACGGGCGCACCGCTGACGACTTGCCGGGGATCGGTGACATCTACGATTTCCGAGGCAATCACCAAGCCATCATCCAGACGCACCATCGCCATGAAGCGGGGCACGGTTTCGCCATAGCCCATGGCTGCCAGTATCGGATTCTCGGCATGGGCGCTGACTTGGATCGTGCCGGTGCGTGCGCAGCGATACGGTTCCACATTCAACGAATTGCACGCGCCGCAGACGGTGCGCCGAGGGAAGAAAATTTCTTCGCAATCCTGGCAACGGCTGCCTTCGAGGCGGTATTTGCCGCCATGCTCGCGCCATTCGCGCAACATGCTGGCGGTGGTCATGCGGTGAATCTGTTCAGGGTAAAGGGACATGGTCGGCTCCTTAATCGTTGGAAAGCACAATGACACTGTTGTGCGCGGCGTAACCGCCCAGGTTTTGCGAGACACCAATACGGGCGCCTTTGACTTGGTTGTTGGACTCGCCGCGAAGCTGTCGGAACAATTCAGTAATGTGCAAAATCCCATCGCAACCGGAGGCGTGGCCGCGTCCGATGTTGCCGCCGTCAGTGTTCAGGGGAAGTTGCCCGTCAAGAGCTATGCCGCCTTCCAATACGAAGTCGCCTGCCTGGCCTGGACCACATACGCCCATGGACTCCATTTGAATCAACCCGGCGCCCAGCAAGTCGTAGACTTGCGCCACATCGATATCCTTTGCAGTGATGCCGGCTTTTTTGTAGGCGATTTCGGCGCAGGCCATCGAGTTGGCGGAAACTGCCATGCCTACATCTTTTGGCAGCCCCGGAAATTGCAACGTCGGGTTGTGATAACGCGTGCCGAAATAGTGCGATACACCGGTGTAGGCACAGCCGCGGATAAATACCGGTTGGGTCGTGTAACGGTGCGCAAGGTGTTCGGCAACCAGGATGGCGCAACCACTGGCTTCGCCCCAGGCCAACATCGAGCCACACGCTTCGCTACTCTTGAGCGCTTCAAGGGACGGAATCGGCACGCCGTAGCGGGTGGCGGTGGGGGTGTTATGGGCATAGATACGCATCTGCCGCCCAAAGGTTGCCAATACATCCGCTTCACGTCCTGCATAGCCGAACTTTTCAAAATACTCGGCGGTCGCCAGGGCGAAGGCGTCAGTGTGTGAGATGCCTAGAAAATAATCGTATTCACATTCGGTGCTGGAGCCAATGTACTCGGCGTAGTTGATGTGGTCGGTCATTTTTTCGAAACCGCCACACAGGACGATGTCGTATTCACCTGAGGCGACCATTTGGTGAGCCATCTGGAAAGACACCGAACTACTCGTGCAGTTGGCAGTACTCATGAACGTGGGGGCAGGGCTGATACCCAAGGCATCGGAAATGGTCGGGCCCAGGCCTCCGTATTCAGAAATGCCTTCACCGTGGTAGCCATAGGCAACAGCCTGGAGTTCGCGGGGATGCATCTTGATGGCGTTGAGCGCTTGGTAAGCGGACTCGACGATCATCTCCTTGAACGTCTGGCGAACTCTGGAACTGCCGGGTTTAGGGGTATAGGCAGCCGAAACGATAGCAACGCGTCGTGCGCTCATAAAAAGTGCTCCTTGCTGGATGAATTGGAATCAGAGATAGGCCGTCAGGGCGTAGTCGGGCCGCAAGTATTTGAACTCGTACTTGATCGACGTCCCGTAATCCACGTAGTACTTATCCTCCAGCAGCGTGCGCAGCGGAACGTTGGTCTTTTGATAGGCTTCGATGGCATCGGTGACGGTCAAGGCAATGGCGTCGCTGCCCGCACCAAACCCATAGGAAACCACCAGGATTCTTTCACCGGGACGCGCTTGATCGAGGACGTTGACCAAGCCCAGCAAAGGGCTTGCTGCCCCAGCATCGCCGACACTCTGGGCATAGATGCCAGGTTCGATTTGCGCCGTCGTGAATCCCAGGTGCTTGCCCAGAGAGTAGGGGGTTGAAACCAGGTTCTGTTGGAAGACGACATAATCGAAATCACCGGCCTGCGCATGGATCTTGGCCATCAATCCCGAGGCAGCACGGCGAGTCTGGTCTTCCAGGCCGATGCTGTTCTTGTCCGAGCCCAATCCCATTCCCGACCGGATATAGCGGTCCCCTTGAGGCCTGATGTTGTCAGCGACATCCGCCGCGCAAGAAAAACTTGCGTCAAAATGCGCGATCACATTTTCGGTACCCAACAGCAGGGCAGCGGCGCCCGCTCCGGCGTAGGACTCTGTCAAATCACCGGGGGCGGTGTTGCGGTTGATCGTATCGGCGCCCACTGCCAACGCATTGCCCACCATGCCCGATGCTACCAAGGCGTATGCAATCTGAAGGGCGCTGGTGCCGGATTTGCCGGCAAACTGCACGTCTGCGCAAAAGGCGTCATAGCCGCAGCCAAGCATTTCCAGGATGATCGCGGCCGAGGCCCGGGAGTCATAT
The DNA here is from genome assembly GCF_900103575.1 of Pseudomonas sp. NFACC51. NCBI lineage: Bacteria > Pseudomonadati > Pseudomonadota > Gammaproteobacteria > Pseudomonadales > Pseudomonadaceae > Pseudomonas > Pseudomonas sp. NFACC51. Next base: position 574,634 of record NZ_FMXH01000001.1, read on the forward strand.
GGATTGGTGCAGGTGCCAAGATAAAGCGCTTCAAGGGGACAAGGCGGCGCTTTGTCCAGTGCGCGTTGGGCGGCGAGGACGCCCAAGGTAATGACGTCTTCATCAGGTTGCAGCACAGCCCTTTCAAGGACGCCCAATTGACCCTTTACCAAGCTCAAATCGGTGTTTTTCCACACCTGGATCACGTCGTCCACCTTGAGCCGGCAGACCGGGATGCCCGCGCCATAGCTCACAATTCCTACTTTATTCATGTGTACTTCCTCCAGATTCCGTTCTTTCACCTGCTGGCAGAAAGCCGTGACAGGCGCATGAAATATTTAGAAACTATCTATTGGTGCTCGCAAAGTGATGAATGGCGGTCCCATGCCCCATAAATCGGCGGGTCCAAGCAGCAGAACCTACCGGTCAACCTATGAACAATAGGTTTGTTTTCGTGCAATCATTATGTATGATACGAAACGTACCGTATCGTTAAGGTAGCGTTAAAAATTTATGACTTTCCTTCTCATGTCTCCCTATATAGAGGTAATAAGCGCTCAAGAGACCCCCTGCTAAGCCGAAGCTGAGATCATATAAATATACAAAACGAAACGATCCGTTTCATTGCTTTTCGAGAGAATCCTATACCCTGAGTCTCTTTTGTCAAGCGCCATATTGGAGATTTTGATTTATGGCCCGTAAACCATCTCGGAGCTCCATTGGCTCATTGAGGAGCCCTCACACGCACAAAGCGATCATCATTTCTGCCATAGAAACACTTAAAGAGTGCGGTTACTCGGGGTTGAGCATCGAGGCGGTGGCCCGCCGCGCTGGCGCGAGCAAACCGACAATCTACCGGTGGTGGGGTAACAAGGCAGCCTTGATCGCCGAGGTCTACGAGAGTGAAAGCGAGCAGATTCGCAAAGAGCCTGATAAAGGCACTTTCAAGGAGAACCTCAATTTCTTGCTGCTCAATCTCTGGAAGGTCTGGCGAGAAACGATTTGCGGGGAGGCTTTTCGATGCGTCATTGCTGAGGCCCAGCTCGATCCCAGCACGCTGCCCAAGCTGAAAGACGAGTTCATGGAGCGGCGTAGGGAGTTGCCTCGCAAGCTGGTGGAAAAAGCTATTCAGCAGGGCGAGTTGCCCAAGGATACATCGCGTGAATTGCTCTTGGACATGATCTTTGGGTTTTGCTGGTACCGGCTGTTGACCGAGCAGTTGGAGGTGGAGGCAGATATCAATGAGTTCACGACGCTGCTGATGAACGGGGTACTGCGCCCGACTTCGGCGGCGGTTCAAGACGCCGCCGAAGCCTGATTATCGGTGGGGTTGGGCTTATTTCGCGCCGCTGAATCGTGCATGAAGGCTCGGCAGGATGCTGGCCAGGTGGTTGAACTCACACAAGTCATGCACCGCAAATTCATAAGCCAGGGTTTCCAGCTCCACTTCTCCCAGGCCGTTTTCTTCCAGTAGCTGGGCGGCGCGCTCGGCGCCTGGAAAACGCTGCATGGCGGGGTGGCTGCCGACCCAGTAACGGCTCGTCAGGTACAAACCCTCCGGGCATTCCTTGAACAAGTGCGCCATCAACGACACCGGTACTTGCGGTTCGTGGGCCAGGCTCATCAAGGCGCTGACACTGCCGTCTATTTTGGATTCGCGGTAAAGATCCGGACAGAAGCCCAGTTCGCAGGGGTCTCTGAAATCAATGTGCAGGTGCATGAGGCGGTCACCGACGTACTCTGAGGCGCAAAAGGTATTGCCATACAAGCGCTCCTCGAAGGTCAGGGTATCGTCCAGGAGGCGCTCGTGATGAACGCAGGGGTTTTCCACGTGGGCATAAGGAAACCACAGGGTGTAGCGTTCAGCCTCCAGTGGATGCCACATGAACCACCACTTGAGCATCTGCGCGGTGCAGTTGGGAAAAAACTTGCGACTTTGCACATAGGCCATCGGCCCTGGCAGCAGGGCGTATCCGGCCTCTTCGCTGATGAAGTCAGCGGCGAGCATGCGGTTAAGGTCTTCAACGCTGGGCGTCAAGGCGTCAGCCAAGGGCATGGGGCCTTGCTGTATTTTTTCGACGGCACTGAGCGGCACGCTGATCTTCGAGCGGAAAAAGTCGGCGTAGGGTTTGCCTTGGATGGCCTGCTGATTGGCCAGGAACTGCTTCTGCATTGGCAATGAGAAGTAGGTGAAAGGTGTCATTACGCGCGCTTCCATGACGGTATTTCCTTGATAGTGCGCGAAAAGCCCGCAGCGTCGGCTGCGAAGTCCTCGCGCGGTGTTGTAAAGGGACAATGACGGGACCAAAATAGGTAGGCTGAAATAAAAAGTCAAATTTGAATTAGAACTATAAAGAGATGAGCTCATGGACAATGCCATTGGCAAGCCTTCCCTGCCTCGTGCTTCGCGGCTCGATGGGCAGGCAACGCGGCTGCAGATTCTGGAAAAAGCGGGTGAATTGTTTGCCGAACAGGGATTGGCCAACACCACCAGCAAGCAGATTTGCGAACGTTCGCAAGCCAACAGTGCGGCGGTGAATTATCACTTCGTCAACAAAGAGGGCCTGTACCGCGCGGTATTGCTCGAAGCCCACGCTCGGTTGGTGCGGATGGAAACTCTGGTTTCGCTTAACGAGCGGCCCGGCTCGCCGCAAGACAAATTACGCGCCCTCATCACCGTGTTGGTCGAGCGCCTGCACGACCATCCGGATGGCTGGGCGCTGAAAGTGCTCACGCGCGAAGTGCTTTCGCCTTCTCCCGAGTTTGAGGTGGTACTCAAGGAGCAGTCGTTTCCCAAGGCGCACATTCTGCGTGGCTTGCTTGGGCAAATCATGAACTTGCCAGCGGATCACCCGACAACGTTGCGCAGCGCCATCAGTGTCTTCGCCCCCTGTCTTTTCTTGCTTATAGCCCATCAGCCGTTAAAGCAGCATGTGCTGCAAGGGTTGAGTCTCGAGCCGCAGGGTTTGATCGACCACATGATGAGCTATGCCCTTGGTGGGCTCCAGGCAGTGGCCGCGACTGCGCTCGACGCTGCAAACTGACGCGGGGTCCATGGTTATGGGGGGCTACCGTTGGCGCGAGTCCAATGAGTAGGCACCGCCGCCGCGCGCGACGATGTAGAGGGCAAGAAACCCCATCAGCACAGGAAACTCGATGCCTCGATCTATCCAGGGCCATGTCGGCCCCAGCGCATAGCTGATCGCAACCATCTCAATGGCGATCAGCAGGGCGACGAGTCGGGTGCCGAGCCCTATCGCCAACATGAGCGCGCCGACCGTCTCCAGCAGCATGACCAGGAAGGCAAGCTGTGCCGCGAAAGGCAGCCCCATCACGTTCTGGATGAGGTTGATCGAGGCGGCCATTGGATCCGCCATCGAACCGTGGGAAATGCGCAGAACCTTTGGCAAACCGTGGGTCAGCAGGACCCCGGCGAAGATGATCCGCAGCAAGGCGTACAGGGGCGCTTCAACGCGGGCGACTCGTTCAGTCGCAGCGGCTAACACGCAGCGCAGCGACGATAAGACTTGAATGGTCATGGGGAATCCCTGGCAGGGTTGCTTGAAACGCTGACGCATGAATTCGATAACGACCCCTGCATTGTGCAAGGGGCGATACCTCTGCGAATACTCCCTGGGCGCTATTGCCCTTTGGCGGGCAGGCCCATCTTCGCCAGCGTCAGCGTTTCATCGGCGCGCCCCCATCCGCCGTCTGCAACCTCTTCGACAAGGACCATGGTGAACGGACGAACGCCCTCGCCGAAGTACTCGACGAACATCTCTGTGGTGCGATGGATGATCTCTTCTTTGCGGACGTGGTCCAGGATTCCTTCGGGGAATTTGTAGTTGGCAAATGGCATGGATCGACTCCGTGGTGTAGGAAAGATTCGGTAGGGTCAACAACCCAAGCGCATCTTTCCCCTTCAGGTCCATGGAATAAATCCCTCTGGATTGTCATCAGCATTCAACGTGCGTGAACAATCGGCCGCTCGGCTCAGTGCGAGTGACGCGGTTCACCACTGCGGGCAATCACGCGCAGATGCAACGTCGCCGGCTCCAGGCAGCCCCCTGTGGAAAGCTGTCCCACCAGTTGCCGGTACAGCTCCTGCCAAGGTGTTTGCGAGGGTGGGATATTCGGTATCCATTCGCGGCGGCGCTGGGCCATCTCGGCGTCGTCGATCAGCAGGTTCACGGTGCGTGTGTTCAGGTCCACTTTCAGCCGGTCGTTGGTTTTCAGCAACGCCAGGCCGCCGCCCACGGCCGCTTCCGGGGACATGTTGAGGATTGACGGGCTCGCCGAAGTGCCGCTCTGACGTCCATCGCCGAGGCAGGGCAGGGAGTCGATGCCTTGCTTGATCAGCGCCGCCGGCGGGGCCATGTTCACCACTTCGGCGCTGCCGGGGTAGCCTACGGTGCCAACGCCACGGACCACCAGGATGCAGCGCTCGTCGATGTCCAGCGCCGGGTCGTCGATCCGCGCGTGATAGTCCTCCGGTCCTTCGAATACGATGGCCCGGGCTTCAAAGCTATTCTCGGCGCCGGGCTCGGACAGGTAGGTCTTGCGAAACGCCTCGCCCACCACCGACATCTTCATGATCGCGCTGTCGAAGAAGTTGCCGCTGAGCACGATGAAGCCGGCCCGGTGCTTGAGCGGGGTGTCGAAGGGATGGATCACATCGGTGTTGCTGGTCAGGCTGTTGCTGACGATTTCGCCGATGGTCTTGCCGCTGACCGTGGCGCAGTCTTCATGCAGGCGCCCGGCTTTTTGCAGTTCATGCATGACCGAGGGCACGCCTCCGGCCCGATGGAAACCCTCGCCCAGGTACTTGCCCGCCGGCATGCAATTGACCAGCAGCGGCACGTCCTCGCCAATCCGTTGCCAGTCCTCCAGGCTCAGCTCGACGCCCATGTGCCGGGCGATGGCGATCAAGTGCGGCGGGCAGTTGCTCGAAGCGCCGAGTGCCGAGGCGACGGCGATGGCGTTCTCGAAGGCCTGGCGGGTCATGATCTGTGACGGACGAATGTCTTGCCGCACCAGGTCGCAGATGCGCTTGCCGGTGGCATAAGCCATTTGCCCGCGCTCGCGATAGGGCGCCGGAATGCTCGCGCAACCGGGCAGCGACATGCCCAGGGCTTCGGCCAGGGCGTTCATCGACAAGGCGGTGCCCATGGTATTGCAGTGACCCACCGACGGCGATGCCGCAGTGGTCATTTCCATGAAGCCTTCGTAGTCGATCTCGCCGGCGGCCATCAGGTTGCGTGCATGCCAGAGTACGGTGCCGGAGCCGATCAGTTCGCCCTTGTGGTGGCCGTCGAGCATCGGCCCGCCGGACAGGACAATGGCCGGCAGATCGGTGGTCGCCGCGGCCATCAGGCAGGCCGGGGTGGTCTTGTCGCAGCCGGTGGTGAGCACCACGCCGTCCAATGGGTAACCGTGAAGAATCTCAACCAGCCCCAGGTACGCCAGGTTGCGGTCCAGTGCGGCGGTGGGGCGACGCGACTGTTCGGCGATCGGGTGCACCGGGAATTCCATGGGAATGCCGCCGGCATCACGGATACCGGCCTTGACCCGTTGGGCCAGTTCCAAGTGATGACGGTTGCAAGGGGTCAGGTCGCTGCCGGTCTGGGCGATGCCGATGATCGGGCGTCCCGACTGCAGTTCTTCGCGGGTCATCCCGTAGTTCATGTAGCGTTCGACATACAGGGCGGTCATGTCCGCGTGAGCCGGGTCATTGAACCATTGCTCGCTGCGCAGGCGGTGTTTTGGCGTGTCACTCATGATTCATTTCTCTCTTGTAATTGGATGAATCGGTCACGGCGTTTTAGCGGTCCAGCAGTCCTCGGGCGGCAAGGTTACGCAGCAAGGCGCTGACACCAAAGGTCCAGGGGGCGGCGTCGCAGCTGTGGGTCACCTGGTTATGCAGGCTTCCGAGCAACGGACTGCTGATGCTGACCACATCACCGCGTTTGTGGGTGAAACCGCTGCCGGCATGATCGCGGTCTTCGGTGGGGGCGAACAGGGTACCGAGAAACAGCACAAAACCATCCGGGTATTGGTGATTGGCGTTGAGTGTCTGGCCTGCCAGGTCCTGCGGGTCGCGGCTGATCTGGTTCATGGAGCTGGAGCCGTGCAGGCGGTAGCCATCCTCGCCGTGTACCTGAAGATCGACCACGCACTCCCTGACATCATCCAGGCTGAAGTGTTCGTCAAACAGGCGAATGAACGGCCCGATGGCGCAGGAGGCGTTGTTGTCCTTGGCCTTGCTCAGCAACAGTGCGCTGCGGCCTTCGAAATCCCGCAGGTTGACGTCGTTGCCCAGGCTGGCGCCGAGGATCTGGCCCCGGCTGTTCACGGCCAGCACCACTTCGGGCTCCGGGTTGTTCCAGTGCGAGCCGGGGTGAATACCGATGCGGCTGCCGCTGCCCACGGCGGCCAGGACCGGTGCCTTAGTGAAGATCTCCGCATCCGGGCCGATGCCGACCTCCAGGTACTGCGACCACATGCCCTGTTCGATAAGCAACGCTTTGAGGCGCATGGCTTGCTCGGAGCCCGGCACGATCGTGCGCAGGTTATCGCCGATCACGCTGTGGACGGTGGCGCGTACGGCTTCGGCCTTCGCTGCGTCGCCGCCGGCCTGTTCCTCGATCACACGCTCGATCATGCTGGCGGCGAAGGTCACGCCGGCGGCCTTGATCACTTGCAAGTCCAGGGGCGGCAACAGCGACGGTTTGCTCGGGTCGGCATCTGGGCCGGTGTTGGCCAGCAGGGCTTCGACACTGGCGATGAAGGTGCCGGGCGTCTGTCGCACGGCGGCCAGCGGCGATTCTGTTTCCAGCAGATCACTCAATGTCGCAAAACGATCCGAGAGGTCGAATACACCGTCGCTGCGCAACGCAATGGGCGAAGGCCCGGCGATTCGGCCCGGCACCCAGGCACGACCAATCAGGGTTCCGGCCATACCATCGACCGGCAGGGTATTCTCGGGAGTAAGCAGTAGCGACATGGCAAGTCTTCCTGTTCGTAAAGCCTTCACGCTAGGGTGGCCGCTCGATAAACTCCAATGAGATATATTCAGTATTTGATAACGTCGGGTTATCGCCGGCCTGAGGAATAGCCATGTCAGATCTGTCCTTCTCCAGCTTCTGTGGCTGGCTCAAATTCCGCCACTTGCTGCTGATCGACACCTTGGGGCGCACCCGCAACATGCACCTGGCGGCGCAGCAGATGAACCTCAGCCAGCCGGCCATCAGCAAGATGCTCAAGGAAATCGAAAGCCTGCTCGGCTTTGCGCTGTTCGAACGGCTGCCACGGAGCATGCCGCCTACAGCTTTGGGCGAACACGTACTGCGGTATGCGCAGATTGCCTTGAATGATGCGCGCTCGTTCGTCGAGCAAATCAGCAGCTTGCGCGAGGGTGGCCACGGCTTTCTCAAGGTCGGCGGGATCTTTGCCGCCACTGCGGTGGCTCTGCCCGAGGCGATCTTGCAGATCAAGCAGCGCTGGCCGTTGCTGTCGATTGAAGTGGTGGAGCAGACCAGTAACCACCTGATGGAGATGCTTGAAGAGAAGACGCTCGACCTGGCGGTGGCCCGTTTTACCGATCAAAGCCAGCAGCAGCGCTATGACTTCCAGCCGTTGGCCCCGGAGCCGTTCTGCATCGTGGTCAACTATCGCCATCCGTTGGCCGGCGCGGGCCCGGTCTCCTTGCAGCAGTTGGTGGACTTGCCATGGATTCTCTACCCCGTCGGCACGCCGATTCGCGCACGCATGGAGCTGGCGTTCGCCGAGGCCGAGGTGGGAATGCCGCGCAACACCATCGACACCATTTCCATGCAGACCTTCCTCCAGGTGCTGCAACGCGGGCCCATGATCGGCATGCTGCCCCATGCGATGGTCGATCCGCTGCTCGAAAGCGGCCAGCTCAAGACCCTCGACACCCCGCTGCACCTGGTGCCGCAGGACTACGGCATTCTCACGCGCAAGGATGAGCCGTTGGTAGGCGCAGCGCTGGAGTTCGCCGAGATTCTCAAGGACAACGCCCGCCAGATGATTTGAAGACGCAATCGAAACTGTTTGGTCCGGGGACATGGTTAGCCTGTGGCGAGGGGATTTATCCCCGTTGGACTGCGCAGCAGTCCTAAACTCGGCCCCGCCTTCTGTCAGGTTGATTTCACGTTGAGCTTTTTGGGGCTGCTGCGCAGCCCAGCGGGGATAAATCCCCTCGCCACAAGTCATGCGCCTTGACTTAAATCCTCGTCCGGATTTCTAGAACCTTGATAACGGGCGGTTATCGACTAATCCAAAAATGCCATTGGGAAAGAATCGATCCCCGACAGTAGAGTCCTCGTTCAATCGCCGGATGATTCGCTCATTCGACGTGACCCAATAAAAACAATCAGGGGTTACCTCATGCAAACCATCTCCGAGCAGTTGCCCGCGCAGGCTCCCGCCTGCGAATTGGATTTCGAAGACCGGACCTACCGCAAGGTGATCTGGCGGATCCTGCCCGTGTTGCTGTTGTGCTACATGGCGGCGTACCTCGATCGGGTGAACATCGGGTTCGCCAAGCTCGACATGCTTAACGAGCTGCAATTCAGCAACACGGTGTATGCCTTGGGCGCCAGTATGTTTTTCTGGGGCTATTTCCTCTTCGAAGTCCCCAGCAACCTGTTGCTGCATCGCTTTGGCGCGCGGTTCTGGATTGCCCGGATCATGCTGTCCTGGGCGGTGATCTCCATGGCCGTGGCCTACACCGTGCCGCTGGCAGGTTTGTTCCACATCGAATCGAGCAGCATGTTCTATGTGTTGCGCTTCTTGTTGGGCATCTGTGAAGCGGGCTTTTTCCCCGGCGTGATCCTGTACCTCAACTACTGGTTCCCGACCCACCGGCAGAGCCGGGTGATGTCCGGGTTCCTGCTGGCATTGCCGGTCAGCCTGACCCTGGGCGGCATACTCTCCGGCTGGCTGATGAACAGCATGCAAGGGGTGCATGGCTTGTCTGGCTGGCAATGGATGTTGCTGATCGAAGGCATTCCTTCGATCATCATGGCGTTCGTGGTGATCGTCTGCCTGGCCGACAACATCGACAAAGCCAAATGGCTGTCTGTCGCGGAAAAAGCCCTGCTCAAGGCCAACCTGCAAACCGACAATCAGGGCAAGGCCACGCGCTTGAGTGAAGTGTTCTTCAACCCTCGGGTGTGGTTGCTGGTGTTGATCCTGCTGACCTTCAACACCGGCTTCTATGGCCTGGCGTTCTGGATGCCGTCGATCATCAAGAGCACCGGTATCACCAACAGCTTGCACATCGGTTTGCTGACCGCCATTCCTTACTCGGTGGCAGTGGTGGCGATGCTGCTCAACGCCCGGCACTCCAACCGCACCGGTGAGCGGCGCCTGCACGCGGCAATCCCGGCGTTCATTGGCGGAGCCGGCCTGATCCTCAGTGCGTTCTTCGCCGACAACCTGGTGTTGTCCGTGCTCTTTCTCAGTGTTTCCGCTTCCGGGATCCTCAGCCTGATGCCGATTTTCTGGACCCTGCCGGGCACCGTGCTGTCGGGGGTCGCCGCCGCAGCCGGCATCGGCATGATCAACGCCATCGGCAACCTGTCGGGCTTCACCGGTTCGATGATCACCGCTGTGGCGGAAACCCTCACGGGCAACATCAACAACGGCACCTATGTACTGGCCTTGTGTCTTTTGGTCAGTGGTGGACTGATCCTGGCCATTCCCGCCTCGATGCTCGGCAGGACACCCAAGCACGCCACCACGGCAGCGCAACTGGAGACCGCATGAACCTACAAAACAAGCGCGCACTGGTCACGGCAGCGGGGCAGGGCATTGGCTTGGCCAGCGCCGTTGCCTTCGCCCGGGCCGGTGCCGAGGTGTTCGCCACTGACATCGATATCCAGGCGCTGGCGGGGATCGAAGGGATCACCGCCATGCCCCTGGACGTCACGTCGCCCTCTGCCATCAGCGCCGCCTGTGAACGCATCGGTGGGCTCGACGTGTTGTTCAACTGCGCAGGCTACGTGCACAGCGGCAACATACTGCAATGCGATGAAGCGGCCTGGGCACGTTCGATGGACCTCAATGTCACGGCCATGTACCGGATGATCCATGCGTTCCTGCCGGGCATGCTGGCCCGTGGCGGCGGTTCGATCATCAACATGTCTTCGGTGGCCTCCAGCGTCAAGGGCGTGCCCAATCGCTTCGCCTATGCCACCAGCAAGGCCGCAGTCGTGGGTCTGACCAAGGCCGTCGCCATCGACTTCGTCAACCAGGGCATCCGCTGCAACGCGATCTGCCCGGGTACCGTGGACTCACCCTCGTTGCGCCAGCGCATCGCTGACCAGGCCGTGCAGCAGGGCGTGGATGAGGCGCAGGTCTACCGGCAATTTTTTGACCGCCAGCCCATGGGCCGCATCGGCCACACTGAAGAGATCGCGCAGTTGGCGCTGTACCTGGGCAGTGATGCGTCCGCCTACACCACGGGTGCCATCCACATCATCGACGGTGGCATGAGCATCTGAACCCCGGTCTTCACTTGAGCAGGAGCACGACATGAAACTATTGCGCTACGGCGAAAAAGGTTCGGAAAAACCCGGGCTGTTGGATGCCGACAATCAGATCCGTGACCTCTCGGCCCATGTGCCGGACATCGCCGGGCAGGCCCTCGGCCCGGACAGCCTGGCAGCGCTCGCCACCCTCGACCCGCGCAGCCTGCCGCTCGTGGCCGGCCAGTCGCGCATCGGTGCCTGTGTCGGGCAGGTCGGCAAATTCATCTGCATCGGCCTGAACTACGCCGACCATGCGGCCGAGTCGAACATGGAGGTGCCGAAAGAGCCGATCATCTTCAATAAATGGACCAGTGCCATCTGCGGGCCGAACGACGACATCCAGATCCCGCGCGGCTCGCTCAAGACCGACTGGGAAGTCGAGTTGGGCGTGGTCATCGGTAAAGGCGGACGCTACATCGACGAAGCCAATGCCATGGAGCATGTCGCCGGCTACTGCGTCATCAACGATGTGTCCGAGCGCGAGTGGCAACTGGAGCGCGGCGGCACCTGGGACAAGGGCAAGGGCTTCGACACCTTCGGCCCCCTTGGGCCGTGGCTGGTGACGCGGGACGAAATCGCCGACCCGCATACGCTGGACCTATGGCTGGAGGTCGACGGACACCGCTATCAGAACGGCAATACCCGTACGCTGATCTTCAGCGTGCCGCAACTGATTGCCTACCTGAGCCGGTGCATGAGCCTGCAACCCGGGGATGTGATCTCCACCGGCACGCCGCCCGGCGTCGGCTTGGGCATCAAGCCCAACCCGGTGTTCCTGCGGCCGGGCCAGACCATGCGCCTGGGGATCGAGGGTTTGGGCGAACAGCGCCAGGTCACGGTGCAGGCGGACTGAGGGCTGGGCCCGCTCCTACAGAACGATTCCGGATGCACGCGGATATGGTGTCCGCTGTAGACCCAATGTGGGAGCAAGCTTGCTCGCGCGATAGCGGTGCTCCGGCCTGGCCTCACTTGGGTTCAACACGCCTGACACGCTTCATCACCACCACAAAAAACACCGGCACGAACACCACCGCCAGTGTGGCGGTGATCATCCCGCCGATCACTCCGGTACCGATGGCCTGTTGGCTCGCCGAGCTGGCGCCCGTGGCAATCGCCAGCGGGACCACCCCAAGGATGAAGGCCAGCGAGGTCATGATGATCGGCCGCAGGCGCAGGCGTGCAGCCTGTAGCGTGGCGTCGATCAGGTCGTGACCTTCGTCGTACAGGCTCTTGGCGAACTCGATGATCAGGATCGCGTTTTTCGCCGACAGGCCGATGATGGTGATCAGCCCGATCTTGAAAAACACATCGTTAGGCATGCCGCGCAACGACACGGCCAATACCGCGCCGAGCACACCCAGCGGCACCACCAGCAACACCGAGGTCGGGATCGACCAGCTCTCGTACAGCGCCGCCAGGCACAGGAACACTACCAGCAGCGACAGGCCCAACAGAATGGGTGCCTGGCTGCCGGACAGGCGTTCCTGCAAGGACAACCCGGTCCATTCCTGGCCCAGGCCCGTCGGCCCCAGGGCCACCAGCCGTTCGATTTCGGCCATGGCTTGTCCGGTGCTGTAGCCCGGTGCCGGTTCGCCGGAAATGCTCACCGCCGGATAACCGTTATAGCGGGTCAATTGCGCCGGCCCCTGGGTCCAGCGGGCCTGGACGAATGCCGACAACGGGACCATTTTTCCGCTGTTGTTGCGCACGTGGATTTTCAGCAGATCCTCGACCTGGCTGCGTTGGTCGCCCTCGGCCTGGACCACCACCCGCTGCATTCGCCCCTGGTTGGGAAAGTCGTTGATGTAGGCCGAACCCACTGCCGTGGACAACACGCTGCCGACGTCGGCAAAGGAAATGCCCAGGGCATTGGCCTGCTTGCGGTCGACTTCCAATTGCACCTGCGGCGCCTCCGCCAGGGCGCTTTCACGCACATTCATCAGCATCGGGCTTTTGTCGGCGGCGGCGAGCAATTCGCTGCGGGACTGCATCAAGGTGGCATGGCCGAGGCCACCACGGTCCTGTAAACGGAACTCGAAACCGCTGGAAGTGCCCAGGCTGTCCACCGGCGGCGGCAGCACCGAGAACGCCATGGCATCCTTGATTTGACCCAGGGCCAGGTTGGCGCGGTCGGCGATGGACGCCGCCGAATCCTCGGCGCCGCGTTGCGACCAGTCCTTGAGGGTGGTGAAGGCCAGGGCCGCATTCTGGCCGCTGCCGGAAAAGCTGAAACCGAGAATGATCGTGCTGTCACCGACCCCCGGTTCGCCGGCGTTGTGGGCTTCGATCTGCTCGACCACCTGCACCGTACGATTCTTGCTGGCACCCGGTGGCAGCTGGATGTCGGTGATGGTGTAGCCCTGGTCTTCCACCGGCAGGAACGAGGAGGGCAGGCGGCTGAACAGCACGCCCATGCCCACCAGCAACACGCCGTAGATCAGCAGATAACGGCCGCTGCGTTTTACCGCATAGGCCACCCAACCTTGATAGCGCTCGCCGAATCGGTCGAAACCACGGTTGAACATGCCGAAGAATCCAGTCTTGGCGTGGTGATCACCTTTGGCGATCGGTTTGAGCAAGGTCGCGCAAAGCGCCGGGGTCAAGGTCAGGGCGAGAAAGGCCGAGAACAGGATCGATGTCGCCATCGACAGCGAGAACTGCTGGTAGATCACCCCCACCGAGCCCTGCATGAACGCCATCGGAATGAACACCGCCACCAGCACCAGGGTGATGCCGATGATCGCCCCGGTGATTTGCCCCATGGCCTTGCGTGTGGCCTCCTTGGGCGACAAGCCTTCCCGGGCCATGATCCGCTCGACGTTCTCCACCACCACGATGGCATCGTCCACCAGGATGCCGATGGCCAGCACCATGCCGAACATCGTCAGCACGTTGATCGAGAACCCCAGCGCGAGCATCGTCGCGAAGGTGCCCATCAGCGCCACCGGCACCACCAATGTCGGGATCAGGGTGTAGCGGATGTTCTGCAGGAACAGGAACATCACCGCGAACACCAGCAACATCGCCTCGCCGAGGGTGTAGATCACCTTGGTGATCGAGACCTTGACGAACGGCGACGTGTCGTAGGGAATCTTGTATTCCACGCCGGCCGGGAAGTAGCGCGACAGCTCGTCCATCTTGTTGCGCACCAGGGTCGCGGTGTTCAAGGCGTTGGCGCCCGGAGACAGTTGCACGGCCACGGCAGTGGACGGCTTGCCGTTCAGGCGCGTGGAAAACTGGTATTCCTGGCTGCCGATTTCTACCCGTGCCACGTCGGCGATGCGCACCGTCGAGCCATCGGGGTTGGCCTTGAGCACTATGTCGGCGAACTCTTGCGGTGTGTTGAGCTGGCCTTTGACGACGATGGTCGCGGTGATTTCCTGGGTGTTGCGGCTCGGCAAATCGCCCAGGCTACCGGCCGATACCTGGGCGTTCTGCGCCACGATGGCTGCGTTTACGTCGGCCGGAGTCAGGTTGAAGCCCACCAGTTTCTGCGGGTCGATCCAGATCCGCATGGCCCGTTCGGCCCCGTACAACTGGGCCTTGCCGACACCGTCCAGGCGCTTGATCTCGTTCATCACGTTGCGCGCCAGGTAGTCGCTGAGAGCCACGTCGTCGAGCTTGCCGTCGCTGGAGGTGAGGGTGATCAGCAGCAGGAAGCCAGCGGAGACTTTGTCCACTTGCAAGCCTTGCTGGGTCACCGCTTGCGGCAGGCGCGACTCCACGGCCTTGAGGCGGTTCTGCACATCGACCTGGGCCAGTTCCGGGTTGGTGCCGGGTTGGAAGGTCGCGGTGATGGTGGCGCTACCCAGGCTGCTCTGGGACTCGAAATACAGCAGGTTGTCGGCGCCGTTGAGTTCTTCCTCGATCAGGCTGACCACGCTTTCGTCCACGGTTTGCGCCGAAGCGCCCGGGTAGACGGTGTAGATCTCGATTTGGGGCGGGGCCACGACCGGGTATTGCGCCACCGGCAGTTGCGGGATGGCCAGGATTCCGGCCAACAGGATGAACAGCGCGACCACCCAGGCGAACACCGGACGGTCGATGAAGAACTGCGGCATGGCTTAGTGTCCTGCCTGTGGCCCGGGAACCTGGGCGAGGGGAAGTGGGGTGTCATCGACCTGGACCTGCTCACCGGGACGGGCGTGTTGCAGGCCTTCGATGACGATGCGGTCGCCGGGTTTCAAACCTTGCGTGACGACCCAGCGATCGTTTTGCGCGGCGCCCAGTTGCACAGGTTGCTGGCTGACCTTCTGTTCGGCGTCCAGCATCAGCACCTGGGCAACCCCGGCGCTGTCTCGCAGGACGGCCCGTTGCGGCACAGTGATGCCCTGGCTGTTGACCGCCTGTTCCAGGCGCACGCGGATGAAGCTGCCGGGCAGCAGGTCCAGGTCGGGGTTGGGGAATTCGCTGCGCAGGGTGATCTGGCCGGTGCTCGGGTCGACGCTGAGGTCGGTGAACAGCAATTTGCCGGGCAGCGGATAGGGGCTGCCATCGTCCTGAATCAACGTGGCCTTGGCCTGGTCCTGGCCGACCGCTTGCAAAAGCCCTGCGCGAAAGGCGCGGCGCAGGTCGTTGAGTTCGCGGGTCGATTGCGTGAGGTCGGCGTGGATCGGGTCCAGTTGCTGGATCAACGCCAACGGCGTGCTTTCGTTCTGCCCGACCAAGGCACCTTCCGTCACCAGGGCGCGACCGATACGTCCGGAAATCGGCGCGGTCACCGTGGCGTACCCCAGGTTCAGTTTCGCCCGTTCCACCGCGGCCTTGCTGGCAGCGACATCGGCGGCGGTCTGGCGCACGCTGGCCCGGGCGTTGTCGTAATCCTGGCCACTGATCGCCTTGTCGTCGATCAACTGGGCGTAACGTTGTGCCTGCAAACGGGCCTGGAACGCATTGGCCTCGGCCTTGCGCAACGCCGCCTCGGCACTGTCCAGGTCGGCCTTGAATGGCGCTGGATCGATGCGAAACAGTAGCTCGCCCTGTTTGACGTCGTGGCCTTCACGAAACACCTGTTGCAAGACGACCCCGGCCACCCGCGCCCGCACTTCGGCTACCCGCGGCGCGGCGATCCTGCCACTTAGCTCGTTGCTGATCGACAGTGGCCGGGCCTGAACGGTTTCGATACGCACGCTTGCCAGCGGGGAGGAGGCGTCTGGGGTCGAGGCGCTATCACAGCCACTGAGCAGCAGCGCGCCGACCAGCAGGCCCAGTGTGATGAAAGGATTCTTGGACATGGTGCTTCCCCAATAATGAACCCGTCAATGCTACGGACCGGGGTCAATGGCAGGGGTGAAGCTTTGTAGGGGGTGTGTGAAATTGTGTAAGGGGGACTGTCGAGGCGCGCGGCTCACCCGTCCAAACCCACCTCCGGAATTTCGCCCTTGGCCTTGCCTGATTGCAGCAGGGCCATGGCAGCACCGATGGCCATTTCGTCATTATTGGCGACGATGGCATCCATCAATGGCGCCTGGCGTTCGTCTTGCTGCAGGTATCAACGTTCTATCAAGAAATGGCCAAGGCCATCCGTCTCGCGGCGACGGATTCAAGCTGTTTGAAAGGCGAGCCGGAGATTCTGTTCCTGGAGCACGAATCTCCTCATCAAGTCGCCCAATTGCTGCTTGAACTGGCCATGATCGAGGCGATGGTCGAACATCTTCAGGGCGGGTCGGGCGGTGGCACTCAGGTGCACTTGTTGCCCTTTGAAATAGTGACGGTCGAAAGTCTCTAAGCGAGACCTGGCCAACGCCCTGGCACGATGATCCGCCGCTACCTGGGGTATCGGCAGATCTCGTTTGCCGCCTAAGCCTCAGTAAGGATTGCAGTACTGTGCGACAGCCCTGGCCTGGTCGACGTAAGGACGTGCCGGCTCAAGGTTCCACTCGGGCTTGTTCCTGACGGGTTTGCCATCGAAGGTGGCCGCCAGATGACACACTAGTTGCCGGCGGATGGATCCGCCATAGACGCTGTACTGCCGCCATTGCCCGTCGTCTTTGTGCTTGTTGTACAGCTCGGCAAACATCCTGTCGGTCTGGTCATCCTTGATCGCACGGCCGCAGGCCGTGGGCACGACCTGGAGCGACCAGGTATCGGGCCCAAGCTTGGGATCAGGGCGGCGGACCCAAGTGCTGGATTCGATGTAGCGTTCACAGAATTGTTGCGTGGGCGGCGTGGTTCGGGTGCAGGAGAACGTGGCCTTGCTGCCCGGCGTCCTGGGGAAGTCGATCTTGATGATGTTGCGATCCTTGCCGGTCTTGTCCTTGTAGTCCCGTTGGTTGGCCAGGGCATCGTTCAAGCCCCGTTGATCGCTGTAGAAAAACGCCAGGATCGGCAATGCATCGTCTTTCGGGTTCCCCAGGCGCAGTTCGGTCTGGGTTTGAAATTCGCGGGTATTGATGACTTTCCGGGCACCCATGAAGTTTCGAAACGCGTCGACCCGTTCCCGGCTGCTCATGGGGTTGCGCATATTGAATCCACATTGCAACTGGTCTTGCTTCCTGTCGTTGTTGAACCGGGTGAAATGCGCGACCCAGGCATTGGCGTTGAGGATAGGCGGCGCCATGGCCTGGCAGACAGCCTCTGTCTGGGCGGTGTTTTTGTTGTTGCCGCAGCCTCGGTCATCGCGAAAGTCGGTCCAGGCATCGTTCGGAAATGCGCAGTAGATGTGCACCGGGGTTTCCGGTTCGCGTACCTGGTCGATCGGTGTGATGATGTAGCCGTTCTGGGTGCTCATGCCAGGATCTTCATAGCTGATGCCATCGACCCGCATCCAGGAGGCGGCAAAGGTACCCAGTTCTTTCGCTTTCGGGCTCGGGTTCCAGACATCCCATTTCTCGCCCTTCGCCGGGTTGGCGCGGTGGGTGCCCCTGATCAGCAACCCCGAACAATCCGAGGCCGGGTCCTGCCGGCAACTGTCGACGGTGTTGTTATACAAACCTTCCACCCGTTTCAGCGTCTCTTCGCACGACTCGGCATTGGCCGCTGTCGTTTGCCAGAACAACGGGAGGACGAGCAAAGGCGTGATTCTTTTCAAACGTGTCTTCATGACGTGACTTCCTTGTGTTGGAGCCGGTAGCCGGCGCGGCATTCCATGCCGGGAAAGAGAAAACAGCAGGGTTCGTGATGCCGGCCGGCGGCTTTCATTGAGCCTGTCGCGGGCATTGGCAGTGTTATGGGCGAGGGCGACTCAACGCGAGAGCGAATGGCAACCAGCCGCCGCATCGAGTTCCTGGTGCGCGTCCTTGAGGATGTTGTAGTTGGGGTTGATGCGGGGCTTCAGCGGATCATGCGGCGACTGGGCAGCTACCGTATGGAATGCCAGGGGCAGGTTAAAAAACGCACGAGCAGTTGCGCGCATGTCGACACTCCTTGTCGAACGAGATGGGTGAGTTTCAAGGTAGTCAACCGATTCCCACAGGTCAAATCAGCGCTTTTGCTTCAGGTGGTACCGGCCTGACGCTCCTCATTGCTCAAGCATCAATGTGCGCCAGACTCTGCGGCGCCGATACGCTTTCACTCATCGGCCATTCCCGAGTGGATCTTGATGACGACCTTACCCTTCGATCGTCCTTGTTCGACATAGCTCAGGGCATCGGCTGTCGCGTCGAAGGGTAAGAATCGGTCAAGCACCGGCTTGATGCTGCCGGACTCGACGAGGGTGGTGATCTCCCGCAACTGAGGACCATTGGCACGCATGTACACGAAGGCGTAGCTCACTCCCTTTCGGTGGGCCTTGCGGCGTATACCGCTGCTCAACAGGCCCATGATCAGTCTCAGCACCCAGGAAAGTCCCTGGGCCTGGGCGAACTGTGGGGTGGGGGGGCCGGAGATGGAAATGAGTTGGCCGCCTGGTTTCAGGATCTTCAGCGATTTCTCCAGCTCATCGGCGCCCAGGCTGTTCAACACGACGTCATAGTCCTGCAGGACGCTGGCGAAATCCTGCTGCTTGTAATCGATGACAACGTCTGCGCCCAGGGCTTTGACCCACGGCACATTGGGGGTGCTGGTGCTGGTCGCAACGAAGGCGCCGAGGTGCTTGGCAAGCTGGATGGCGACGGTGCCGACGCCACCTGAACCGGCCTGAATGAAGACCTTTTGGCCTTTCTTCAGGCGGGCGGTTTCAACCAGTACCTGCCAGGCGGTCAGGGCGACCAAGGGCAGGGCGGCGGCTTCTTCCATGCTGATGTTTGCGGGTTTCACGGCCAGGGCATTTTCGTTCACTGAAATCTGCTCGGCGAAGGTGCCGATGTGCCCATCCGGGGCGCGGGCATAGACTTCATCGCCCGGCTTGAATTGCTCGACACGGGATCCCACGCGGACCACGACCCCGGCCAAGTCATGACCCAATGCCAAGGGAAAGGAGTAGGGCAGGATCAGCTTGAATTCGCCTTTGCTGATCTTTGAATCCAGCAAATTGACGCTGGCAGCCTGCACGCGGACCAGAACGTCGTGGTCACCCACGTCAGGGGCCGGTAGCTCGCCGATACGACCACTGTGCTTGCCGTAGCGGTCGATTAAAAATGCCTTCATGGTGCTTTGCTCTCATAAGGGATGCAGTGCAGTGATCACTTGGCCCGGCATCCGGAAATACCGGCGCTGTCCTTTGCGCCGGCACCTGCTAAACGATGATCACGCCGGGTCTTGATAGCGTTCGGCGACATGGGACTGCCGGATTTGCCCGAGCAGGCCTTGACGTGCGGCCTGCAAGGCATCCCAGCGTGCTTCTTCATGCAAGGGCGGGATGGTCACCGGCTCGCGACGATCAAAGCCGACCAGCGCGGCATCGACCAGGTCTCCGACTTCCATGATTTCATTCAGGGTGTTGATATCGATGCCCGCGCGTTCCCAGATCTCGGTACGGGTGGCCGCTGGCAGGACGGCTTGTACGTAGACGCCTTTCGGAGAGAGTTCCAGGCTGAGTCCCTGGGAGAGAAACAGCACGAACGCCTTGGTCGCGCCGTAGACCGACATACCGAACTCCGGTGCCAGGCCGACGACGGAGCCGATGTTGATGATCGCGCCGTCACCCGCTTCCACCAGGCGTGGGGCGATGGCGCTGGCCAGCCGGACCAGCGCGGTGGTATTGAGCGACACGAGGTGCGCGACACTGTCGGTCGACTGTTCGATGAAGGTCCCGGATTGGGCGGCGCCGGCGTTATTGACCAGGATGCCGATGTTGGCGTCGTCGCGCAGCCGGGCTTCGACGGTTGTCAGGTCGCCGAGCTGGGTCAGGTCGGCCTGGAGAATATCGACGGTAACGTTGTGCTCGCTGCGCAGCTTGGCGGCCAGCGCTTCCAGGCGCGCGCTGTCGCGGGCCACCAGGACGAGATCGTGTCCACGTTGCGCAAAGCGTTGAGCATAGACAGCGCCAATACCGGTGGAGGCGCCAGTGATGAGAACAGTTGTGCGAGTGTCCATGGAGATTCTCTTCTTCAAGGTATCGATGAGCGAGTCGCGCGCTGTTATTCAGGCGCGCAGTCGGGTCTGGCCAGTGTTACTGCGCGCTGGATTCAGCGAGCGTTGGATAGTCGATGTAGCCCGTCGCACCACCACCGTAGAGGGTAGCGGGATTGAATGCCGACAAAGGCGAACCGGTTCTGAGTCGCTCCACCAGGTCTGGATTGCCGATGAACGGCCGGCCGAAGGCGATCAGGTCAGCCTTGTCTTCGATGAGTTGTGAGGTCGCCAGGTCCCGGTCGTAGCCGTTGTTGGCGATGTAGGTGTTTTTGAAGCGCTGGCGCAAGGCACCGAAGTCGAAGGGCGCAACGTCGCGCGGCCCACCGGTCGCGCCTTCGACCACATGCAGGTACACGATGTCGAGGGTGTTGAGCTGGTCGATCAGGTAGTCGAACTGGGCTTGTGGCGCGCTGCTGGACACACCATTGGCCGGCGAGACCGGCGAGATGCGCAGGCCGGTGCGGTTGGCGCCGACTTCGTCCACCACTGCCGCCGTCACTTCCAGCAGCAGGCGAGCACGATTTTCAATCGAGCCGCCGTAGGCATCGGTGCGCACGTTGGCGCCGTCCTTGATGAACTGGTCCAACAGGTAGCCGTTCGCACCGTGGATCTCTACGCCGTCAAATCCTGCGGCGATGGCGTTCGCCGCGGCCTGGCGAAAATCGTTGACGATCCCGGGCAACTCGCTGATGTCCAGCGCTCGCGGTTCGGAAACGTCTTCGAAACGATTGTTGACGAATACCTTGGTCGCCGGACGCAGAGCAGAGGGGGCCACTGGCGCCGCACCGTTCGCTTGCAGGTCGACGTGGGAAACGCGGCCGACATGCCACAGTTGCAGGAAAATCCGCCCGCCTTTGGCATGCACGGCATCGGTGACCGTGCGCCAGCCGTCGATCTGGGCCTGGGTGTAGATCCCGGGGGTGTCCTGATAACCCTGGCCTTGCTGGGAGATCTGTGAGGCCTCGGAGATCAACAGGCCTGCCGACGCTCTCTGGCTGTAGTAAGTGGCAGCGAACTCGCTCGGCACAAAACCTTGCCCCGCACGGTTACGTGTCAGCGGCGCCAGGACCACTCGGTTGGAAAGCGTGAGATCACCCAACGTGTAGGGTGTGAACAGGATCTGGTCGGTCATGACGTCTTGTTTCCGTAGGTTTGGATAAAGGGGAGCGCGTGCAGCCTGGCGAGGTGAGCGCGCTTTTCATTAGGATGATGATCGAAATCTAAGATGTCAACGAATTTGATTATGCTCGACATCTATGTATGATGTGGGCATGAATTTCGAGCAGCACGAGGGAGTGAAAAATGAGGGTGACCAAGGCCCAGGCCCAGGCAAATCGGGAGCACATCGTCGAGACGGCCTCTGTCTTGTTTCGCGAGCGAGGCTTTGACGGTGTGGGTGTGGCGGACCTGATGGCGGCCGCCGGCTTCACCCATGGCGGGTTCTACAAGCATTTCGGCTCCAAGGCCGACCTGATGGCCGAAGCGGCGGCGAATAGCCTTGCGCAGTCGCTGACCGACAATGCGGGCATCGACATAGCTGGTTTCGTCGATCTTTACGTGTCCAGGGACCACCGTGACGGCCGGGGTAGCGGTTGCACCATGGCGGCACTGTGTGGCGACGCTGCCCGTCAATCGCCCGAGCTGAAGGCTACCTTTGCCAACGGCATCGAAGACATGCTGGCCGCGCTCGAAAGCCGGTACGAGGCCGGGCAAGACGCGCCGCAGGAAGCGATCAGGGCAAAAATGCTCGACATGTTGGCGCATGCCGTCGGTGCGATCGTGCTGTCACGGGCCTGCCCGGACGATTCCGCGCTGGCCGATGAAATCCTCGAGGTGTGCCGCGCCCGGATCATCGCGGCGCTGCCGTCGTCGCCTGCGAAGCAGCCTTAGTGATCAAAATGCTGTTCACTTAAGAAAAACGGTGCACCCGTGGCGAGGGAGCTTGCTCCCGCTGGGCTGCGAAGCGGCCTTTTTTGTGAGTGCTTTGCACTCAAGCGGGAGCAAGCTCCCTCGCCACGGGTTTGTCGGCGGTCTTATAGCGACGCCCTGACCACCAGGGGGCAATCCACCGGCTGGGCGCCCGATACCTCGAGGTTCTCGATCAGGTGCCGGGCCGCCTGGCGACCGATCTCGTAGTACGGCAGTTGTACCGTGGTCAGTGGCGGCATGAACAGTTCGGCGATGCCGATCATGTTGTCATAGCCGAGCACTGCGACATCGTCGGGAATTTTCAGGCCGCGCCCCAGCAACAACTGATAGGCGCAAAAGGCAATGCGGTCGTTGCCGCAGACCAGGATGTCGAATTGCGGACGGCCGTCAACGATATGCCGGTCGAGAATGGCGGCGGTTTCATCATAGGCGTCGTGATCGGACAGGTCGTACTGCAAGAGTGCTTCAGGTGCCAGCCCGACGGCCTGACAGGCGCGTTTCAGGCCTTGTTGACGCAGGCTCCAGGCAAGACTCTTCCTCGGCAAATTGATACACAGCGGGCGCCGATAGCCTTGGCTCAACGCATGCTGCATGGCTCGATGCTGCCCGGCTTCATCATCCGGCACATAACTGACCAAGTGGCTGTCATCGGCCAGGCAATTGGCGAGCACCAGCGGTTTGCTCTTGAGTCGTTCGGGAATGCTCACCTGGCGCAATCCCATGGCACTGAAGATCAACCCGTCGGGGCGGTGCGACAGCATCAGGTCGATGTTCTGGTCGGTGGGCGGGTTGCTCAACAGGTTAAGGATGAAGACGTTCCAGCCTGCCTGCTGCGCGGTCTGTTCGATGGACAGCAGCAACTCGACGGCAAACGGCGTGGTCGCGGTGTCCAGTGCGAACACACCGATGGTGCGCGCCTGCAGGTTGTCGCCGCGCATCCTGCGCGCCGACAGGCTCGGTACGAATTGCAGTTCCTCAATGGCGCGACGTACCCGCTGAAGGGTTTCGGGGCTCAGTTTTTCCGGCGTGTTGAGCGCGCGCGAAACCGTCATCAGGGATACGCCGGCCAGCTGTGCAACGTCTTTCACGGAAGTCATGCGAAGTGCGGCCAGTCAGGTTGACGCAGAATCATGACACAGGCCCTGGGCTTCTCGCGACTCGAATGACGGTACTCACAGCCAACCCGAGTCCAGCGGCCACGCCTTGGGAATGGCGACGCGCCCGCCAGTCCCGTTCGCCAATAGTTTCACTCCTAGGCTGTCGGGTCGCGGATAGAGGCGGCTGCTGAAGCTGAAGCGGCCGTTTTCCTCGAACACCTCGATGGACGAGCGATCGAGAAATACCCGCAGGTGCAGTTGTGTTTGCGAAGGCTCGATCGACACGCTGCGCTGACCGTTCACTTGCGCACCCGAGCGGCTGCGATCGAGTACCAGGCGTTGCAGTGACGCGTCGTAATAAAGCAGGGTTTGTTCCTGCTCATCGGCACTGCAGCGCAAGGCGATGCCCAGGTGGCCTTCGGTGCAGTCGAGCAGATCCAGATGCACATGGATTTCGAGCCTGTCGCCCTTCACTTGTGGCACCCAACGGCTGCCCGATTCGCCCCACGGCGCGACGCTCGGCAGCGGCGCCTGGCGCAGCGCGGTCAGTTCCCGTGCCGGAAACACGCCAAGGCGATCGCCGTGCAGTTCAAGCTCGCGAGGCAAACCGAGCATGCCGCACCAGTGATGGGCCTGGCTCGGCATCGGACTTTCCCACATGTCCAGCCAAGCCCACACCAGGCGCCGACCATCGGCGGTCTCCAAGGTTTGCGCGGCATAGAAATCGTGACCGTTATCCAGTTCGATGAACGGCCCGCCGGTGAAGTGCCATTCGCTGTCGAGCCGGCCAATGCGATAACCGGTCTGGTACTTGTTGAGGCGTTCGTAACCTTCGGGTTTCATCCCCTGGGGGGAGTAAAGCAGCACGTCACAGCCGTTGAGGCGAAACAGGTCCGGACATTCCCACATGTAGCCATCGCCCTCATTGCCACTGGACACGTAGTCGAGGAAGTCCCAGGTGTGCAGGTCGGTGGAGCGGTACAGCGGCAACAGCGGCTTGTCGCCCAGGCGCGCGCCGGCAATCAGGTACCAATAGCCATCCTCCCGCCAGACCTTGGGGTCGCGAAAGTGCATGATCGTTTCTTGCGGCGCGTTCTCGATGACGGCGCCATGCTTGACGAACCGGATGCCGTCGTCACTGGTGGCCAGGCACTGGACCTGGCGGATAAAGCGTTCGTCGCCCACTTCTCCCAGCCAGGTGTGCCCGGTGTAGATCAGCGCCAAGGTGTCGCCACACACCACCGCGCTACCGGAAAAACAGCCGTGGCGGTCGAAGTCATCGCCTGGCGCCAGGGCGAGGGGCAGATGCTGCCAATGGACCAGGTCGGTGCTCTTGGCGTGCCCCCAATACATCGGACCCCATTTGGCATCGAAAGGGTGGTGTTGGTAGAACACGTGATACTCGCCACGGAAAAACACCACCCCGTTAGGGTCGTTCATCCAGCCTGCGACAGGCGCCAGATGATAGGCCGGTCGATAATCGCCGATGAGACGAGACTGACCTTCACTCAGCGCCTGCTGCGCATGTTCAAGGGGGGAGGGCA
Organism: Pseudomonas sp. NFACC51; assembly: GCF_900103575.1. Classification (NCBI taxonomy): domain Bacteria; kingdom Pseudomonadati; phylum Pseudomonadota; class Gammaproteobacteria; order Pseudomonadales; family Pseudomonadaceae; genus Pseudomonas; species Pseudomonas sp. NFACC51. The sequence goes on from NZ_FMXH01000001.1 coordinate 599,192, forward strand.
TGGGGGCGTTCATGGCATTCACAGACACAGTCATAGGGCGCCTGCTTTTGGCGAGCGCTGCGGGACGTCCTCCGGGAGGACTTCAATAACAGCAGGATGGCGTCTCAAGGCCGTGCCATCCGCGTCGAACAGATGCACGCTGCCGAACGCCAGTTGCAGTTCAACCCGATCGCCCACTCGCCATCCGGCGTTGACTTCGCAGCGACAGATCAACGGTTCATCCTCGCCTGACTCCAGGTGCACGTAGGTTTCGCTGCCCAGGTATTCGACCCCGACCACGCCGACCCCGGCGCTGCCTTGCGCCGCTTTGAGCGACATGTGTTCCGGGCGAATCCCCAGGGTCAGCGGACTGCCCGCCGCCAGGTGGGCGCTGTCGAAGGGAAGGGGCGTCATGCCCAATAAAGGGCTGTCGATCTGGCTGGTTTCACCTGGGGAGTGCAGGCGCGCCGGCAGAAAGTTCATCTTGGGCGAGCCGAGGAAACCGGCGACAAAGCGGCTGGCCGGGTGTTCATAGAGTTCGCGTGGCGAGCCGACCTGCTCGATGCGGCCGCCATTGAGCACGACAATCTTGTCGGCCAGGGTCATCGCTTCAACCTGGTCGTGGGTCACGTAGATCATGGTCGAGCCCAGTCGCCCATGCAGCCGAGCGATTTCGTTGCGCATCTGCACGCGCAGAGAGGCGTCGAGGTTGGACAGTGGCTCGTCGAACAACAGGATGTCCGGTTCCCGCGCCATGGCCCGGCCCATGGCCACTCGCTGGCGCTGGCCACCCGACAGTTCCCGTGGCTTGCGCTGCAGCAGTTTATCCAACTGCAGGATTTGCGCGGTTTTCAGCACTCGCTCGCGCAGGCTGGCCTTTTCGGTCTTGGCCAGTTTGAGGCCAAAGCTGATGTTGTCGTAGACGCTCATGTGCGGGTACAGCGCATAGGACTGGAACACCATGCCGACGCCACGCTCGCGCGGTTCCAGGTCATTGACCCGGCGTCCGTCGATCAGCAGGTCGCCGTCACAGATCGAATCCAGTCCGGCGATCAGCCGCAGCAAGGTCGACTTTCCGCAGCCCGAAGGGCCGACGAAAACCACGAATTCACCCGCCGAGATTTCCAGGCTGACGTCGCGAAGAATGCGTGCGCCGCCCAATTGTTTGTTCACGTTGTCCAGCTTCAACTTGATCACGATGCTGTTCCTTTCTTGTCTGTGTTGGGCCTCAACCCTTTAACGCACCGGCAGTGAGGCCGGAAACGATGCGGCGCTGGAAGATCAGCACCAGAATCACCAATGGGACCGTGACCAGCACCGACGCCGCCATCAACAAGCCCCAAGGCAATTCATGAGGGCTGCCGCCGGAAATCAGCGCGATGGCGACCGGGACCGTGCGTTGCGAGTCGGTCAGGGTGAAGGTCAGGGCAAACAGGAATTCGTTCCAGGCGGCGATGAAGGCCAGAAGCCCCGTGGTGACCAGTGCCGGCCAGAGCAACGGCAACAGCACGCGGGTCAGCGTGACCCAGGGTGACGCACCGTCCATGATCGCGGCCTCTTCCAGCTCATGAGGCAGTTGTCCCATAAAGGTGGTCAGCACCCAGACGGTGAAGGGCAAAGTGAAGATCGTGTAGCTCAGGATCAACGCCCAGGACGTGTTGTACAGGCCCAGGGCACGTATCACTTCGAACAATCCCGACAGCACCGCGACTTGTGGAAACATCGAGACGCCCAGGACCATCATCAACACCACGCCGCGTCCGCGAAACTTCACCCGGCCCAGGGCATAGGCGGCGGTCAGGCTGAGGAGCAACGCCAGCGCGACCACGCACAGCGCAACCACCAGCGAGTTGCCGATGGCCCGCAGGAACGAGGCCTGGCCCAGCACGGCGGCATAGTTGGAGAAGTCGGGGTTATCGATCCAGTAGCTCACCTGGAACAAGGCGCTGGACGGCTTCAGCGACGTCACGATGGCGTAGTAGAACGGGAAGACCGCGTACAGCAGCAAGATCCCGATCAGGCACCAGAACCCGGCGCGCAGCAGGGCCTTTTTCAGCAGGCGCGGGCTCATGAACGAACCTCCAGCTGACGGCGTCCGAGGTACAGGTACGCCATGGCGATTACCGCCACGACCAGAAACAGCAAGGTCGAAGCGGCGCTGCCGTAACCGACGTCCTGGAATTCCACCAGGTGCTGACGGGCATAGACCGACATGCTCATGGTGCTCGATGAGTTCGAGGTCAGCACATAGATGACATCGAACACCCGCAAGGAATCGAGGATGCGAAAGATCGCCGCCACCAGCAATGCCGGCATCAGCAGTGGCAGGGTGACCCACCAGAACACTTTCACCGGGTGAATGCCATCGACCCTGGCGGCTTCGTAGCAGTCGCTGGGCAACATCTGCAAGGCCGCCAACATCAGCAGCGTGACGAAAGGCACGGTCTTCCAGACGTCGACGATGATCACTGCCCACATCGACAGGTCCGCGTCGGCTGTCCAGGCCAGTGGCGCATCGATCAGGCCGAGGCCGAGCATCAGGTGATTGATGATGCCGAACTGGTCGTTGAGCATCCATGACCAGATTTTCGCCGAGACGATGGTCGGGATTGCCCAGGGGATCAGGATCAACGCCCGCACCAGCGCGCGTCCAGTGAACTTGACGTTCAGCAGCAACGCCACCATCAGCCCCAGTACGATTTCCAATCCCACTGACACCACGGTGAAATGCAGGGTGTTGCGCACCGCGTTCCACCACTGCGGATCGACCAGGATGCCGGACCAGCCCGCGCTGCTGTGAAACAGATAATTGCTCAAGCCGACAAAGGTTGCATCGCCCGTGTCGGCCAGGCTGGCGTCGGTCAGGCTGAACCAGAATGTGCGCAGCAGCGGCCAGGCCGCCACCAGGGCCAGGCATAGCAACATCGGGCTGAGGAACAGCCAGGCGGCGCGAACGCGACGGCGTTGTACCGGCGTTTCCCGATTGAGCAGGTACTCGTCGTCGCCGGGGGCGAGTGTAGTGGAGACAGACATGGTGATTTCCTTCCTTGTGGCTTACCAGTTCCGGCGTTTGATGCGCGTGAGTTCGCTTTCCAGTTCGGCCAACGCCTGATCGACCGGCCGTTCGTCTGCCAGCACGCCGTGCACTTGATCGAAGAAAGCATTGGAGACCCGTGGATAGCGGTCGGCGGTGATTGAAGCAGGGCGCATGACCCCATCATTGAGGATGCTGCGCAGTTGGCTGTAGTACGGCATGGCCGCGAGCAACTCGGGATCCTGGTATAGCGACTCGATCACCGGGTTGTAGGCACCCACCAGGGCGCGGTGTTTCTGTTGTTGGGCGCTGCTCAGGTAGCTCACCAGTTCTGCGGCGAGCTTGGGGTTGGCGCTGTAGCGCGACACCGCCAGGCCCCAGCCGCCGAGGGTGGACGCATGGGTGCCCGTCTCGCCGCCGCGGGGCAGGGGAGCGACGCCGACCTTGTCCTTCACGACGCTGTCCTGGCTTTGCACCAGGGCCCAGACATAAGGCCAGTTACGCATGAACAACGCATTGCCCGACTGGAAGACGCCGCGTCCTTCTTCCTCGGTGTAATTGAGTACGCCACGCGGGGAGATGTCTCCCACCCAGCTTTTGGCCAGGGTCAATGCGGCCCTTGAGGCCTGGCTGTTGACCACGATGTCGCCTTGCTGATTGACCAGCCCGCCTTGCGGCTGGCTGCTGATCCATTCCAGTGCGTTACACGTCAGGCCTTCGTAGGCGCGCCCTTGGAATACATAACCCCAGGCATTGGCGTTCCCGGCAGCGCGTTCGGCCTGTTGGACAGCCCTGGCAGTCGTGGTCATTTCTTCCCAGGTCTGGGGCACGGGCTTGTTGTACTTCTCGAGCAGGTCCTTGCGGTAATACAGCAGCCCCGAGTCCGTGAACCACGGCATGGTCACCAGGCGCCCGTTCACCGTAGCGTTGTCCACCTGGGCCTGGAAGTAACCCTGGGTCGCGTTGGCAGGAAGCACTTCGCGCAGGTCCATCAAGTGCTTGGCCAACATTCCCGGCCACACCATGTCGATCTGGATGATGTCGATGTCGCTGGATTGCGCACTGAGGATCTGTTGGTAGAACGACAACCGCTCGGTCGCCGAGTTAGGCGTGGAAACCACTTCGACGCTGTTGCCGGTCTGCTTCGACCACGCCTCGACGGCCTCCTTGCACAGTTGCAATTCAGCACCCACGGCACCGCAGGAAATCGTCAGGCTGGCGGCAGTGCAGAGGGATGGAAATCCGACGCACAGGCCGAGCAGTGCCGCTGGAAGGATCGATTTGAGCTGTTTCATAAAGCCCTCTTTATTTTTGTTTTTAGAAAAGTTAACGTTAACATCGCCAAATGTAGCAGTGTATTTGCGATGAGGCATCCTTTTTTTCCTTTGGTTTGACAATTCAGAACCTGGGCGAAAAAGGCCGGTCGCGGCAACAGAACAATAAAAACAAAACAGGGAAAATCCACATGCAGAAAGCATCAAGCTGGCTAATCGCAGGCGTGCTCGGCGCCGCGGCGACCACGTCTCAGGCCGCGACTCTGGAAGAGCGCATGGCCGCTTTCGAGGCCCGTGCCAGCGCAGCGGAAAAACGCGCAGCCGCCGCCGAACAGCAAACCCAGGCACTCGCCAGGGAGTTGCAGCAACTCAAACTCGCCACGCCCGCTGTGCAACCGGTGGCGTCCGCCGCTACGGTCCCCACGCTCGACGCTCGCCTGGCAAAACTCGAAGCCAGCCAGCAAAGCACGCAGAAACAGGGCAGTGGCGCACACCTTACCGACGGCTTCAGCTTCAAGGGCTACGCCCGCTCCGGGCTGCTGATCAATGATGGATTGGGCGGTGGTCGTGGCGGTCCGTACACCACTCCGGCCGGTTCTGTGGGTGGCGCGGTCGGGCGACTCGGCAACGAAGACGACACCTACATGCGCATCGACCTGTCGAAAGAGCAGTACGCGCAGAACGGCACCCACTCCAAGTTCACGGTTTCCATCGCCGATGGTGTGGAGAGCTCCAACGACTGGACCGCCGACGAAAGCAACCTGAACGTGCGCCAGGTGTTTACCGAACTCGATCACCTCGCGGCATTCAAGGGCAACTCGATGTTCGAAAACTCCACCCTGTGGGCCGGCAAGCGCTTCGACAGGGACAATTTCGACATCCACTGGCTGGACTCCGACGTTGTCTATCTGGCCGGCACCGGTGGCGGTATCTACGATATACAGATGAACAAGAACTGGCGCTCGAACTACTCATTGATCGGTCGCAACTACGGCGATTTCAGTGAGGGCGGCGTCAATGCCGATGTGGAAAGCTACATCCTGACGTCCAACCAGTTTTTCGACGGCGGGCAGTGGCAGTGGATGTTCAACGCCATCGGCTCGAAGAAAAACGACTTTGCTACCCGCACCAACGAAGCGGGGCTGACGCCGGCCGATTCCGGCTTGCACAGCATGATCGCCAATCACCAGAAAAACTTTTTCGGCCGCGAAGGCTTCTTCAAGACGGCGCTGCTCTATGGGCAGGGGTTGGGGGCCGAGGTCAAGAACGTTGGCTCGGACGGCGAACTGATCGATGACGCCCGCGCGGTGCGCCTGGCGCTGTACGGCGAAACGCCCTTGGCGTCCGACTGGCGCATTGGCCCGAGCCTGCTGGCTGAGCAAAGCAAGGACCGCTACGTCAAGGGCGACGATTACCGTTGGATGACCCTGAACGTGCGGTTGGCCAATGAAATCAACAGCAATTTCGAGATGGCCTACGAGATGAGCTGGCAAACCATGAAGCTGGACCCCAAGGGCTACCTGCAACGCAATGCGGTTGACGGCAACTTCTGGAAATTCACGGTCGCCCCGACCTTCAAGCCCGACCTGGGCGATCTGCTCACGCGTCCTGAGCTGCGCCTGTTCGCCAGCGTCATGAACTGGTCGTCGGACCTGGACAGGTACAGCACCACGGACTCCTTCGGCAAGACTGACTTCAACGCCGGCGGTGTCTGGCAGTACGGCATCCAGATGGAAACCTGGTTCTGATGCCAGTCAGTTGAAACGTGTGGAGCAAGCCCGCTCCCACGGGTAATGCGGCTCACTCAGGAAAAACGATGAACCTGTGGCGAGGGCGCTTGCTCCCGCTCGGCTGCGAAGCAGTCGTGAACCGGTGGGTGCGGTGTGTCTGATGCTCCGCATTCGGCAGGTTCTGGGGCTGCTTCGCGACCCAGCGGGAGCAAGCTCCCTCGCCACACAAGCCAAACCGCTGGTTTTGATCATTCCCACCACTGCGTGGGAATGACCGATTTCCCACAGATGCACTGAGTGCATTTCAGTGACCGACAGGGTGGACGGCTGCTTGGGCCTGTCATGACCGAATGCGGGTCGCCTTTGCTGGATCTACAACCGACGGGTTGCTTTTGGAAGGACTGGGGCTACTGTACTTAGGATCAACCTGCCGGCCCCGGGGCCGATTGATTCACCCAGCCAGCGCTCGGGTGCTGGGCCTGGTTCGTAGAGGCAACGTGATTTTCGTGTCCACCGCACAGCCAAGGAGGCGCCATGTCATTTCTTTACCATGTGACGAACAAGGCTAACCTGGCGAATATCAGCGCCGCCGGGCTGGCCCCCGCCGCCAAACGAAAGGCATCCGCGGCCCAGGCATTCGGTGCAACTCAAAAGAACCGGATTGAGATGCGCGAACACAATCGCCTTGCACGCTTCAAGATGCTCCTCAAGGACCTGGCGGTGGCAGGTTATTCACCGCGCACGATCCTTTTCAATGAGCGAGCGGCAACGGCGAGGGTGCAGATCGCTTTTTCCAACAAGGATTTTGCCGTCGTAGACGATATTCCCTATGTCGAGCAGGTCGGTGTCTATCCGCCCATTCCCGCAAAAAAAGGCGTTGTTGCGGCCGACGCGGACCTCAAAGAGATTCTGGCAAGGTACGTCGAGAAGCTGCGCAGCGTCTCGGCACCGTTGGACGAGGACTTGTTCGACGAGCGACAGGCCAAGGCCCATAGGGCGAAGAATTCCTTTTACGGCAAAGCAGTCCAAGAGATCGATAGGCTGGATCTGTCGTTGCACCACCAGCATTTTCTCAGCGAACTGGCCTATGCCTATGAAGAGCTGGTGGCCGACGACGAACAGGAAGTCACCCGTCACCGCGTATACTTGTTCCCTGAGAAGCATCTCAAGAGTCAGTACAGCACTTACGCCAAGCATATCGTCAGTGGTCAGTACGAGAACCTGGCGATATTGCGGGTGGATTCGGCGAATGTTTCCAATCCGATGTTCGATGCGGCGCAGGGCAACGGCGCGACAACGAAAGAAATCATCCAGGCCATCCACATCAACTATGTGGTCGGTGTTCCCTTGGCCTCGGTGCAGGATGGCAGTGTCTTCAACGGACAATGGAATGAGTTGAGTCAATACGAGTGAGGCTATCGAAGATTTTTTACTGAACCCGGGTCTATCCGGTCATGTCACTCGTTTGTCAGGAACGACAACATGATGGAGCAGCCGATGCGACCTATGCACTTCACCAGCCTTTCCTTTGCCGCGCTGCTGTGCGTAGCGTGTTCAAGCCAGCCGCCCGCGACATGGAGCTATGCAGACGCTCAAGGACGGGCCAATCTCCCTCCCGACCAAACCTACCCCGAACTCTTTGAAGCGGTGCAACGCGAGCAGGTGTTCACCGACCAGAAGCATTTCGTGGACGCACTGCCCAACCGTGAGCCGGCGCAGATCCGCGCCGATTACCTGGACCGACGCAACCGTGATGGCTTCGATATCAAGGCTTTCGTGAAAGACAACTTCATCGAATCCGGCGAAGTCGAAAGCCCGGCTCCCAAGCCCGGCGCTCCGATCAAGGAACATATCGACAGCCTTTGGCCGGTACTGAGTCGATCCTACCGCCAGGTGCCGGCCTACAGCAGTTTGTTGCCCCTGCCGCAGCCCTATGTGGTGCCCGGCGGACGCTTTCGCGAGATGTATTACTGGGATTCGTATTTCACTATGTTGGGACTTGAGCAGAGCGGTGATAAGGCCCAGGTTCGGCAGATGACCGACAACTTTGCCTACATGATCGACACCTACGGCCACATTCCCAACGGCAATCGCACCTACTACTTGAGCCGGTCGCAGCCTCCATTCTTCGCTTACATGGTGGAGTTGCAGGCGCGTATCGAAGGCGACCAGGCCTATGGACGATACCTGCCGCAATTGCAGAAGGAGTATGCCTATTGGATGGAGGGCGCCCAGTCACTCAAACCCGGTTCGGCCGCGCGACACGTGGTCAAACTCGCCGATGGCAGTGTGCTCAACCGCTATTGGGATGCCAGCCCGACGCCTCGACAGGAGTCCTGGTTGCAAGATGTCAGCACCGCCGAGCGAGCGCCGGACCGGCCCAAGGAAGAGGTCTGGCGTGACCTGCGTGCCGGCGCTGAAAGCGGTTGGGACTTCAGCTCGCGCTGGTTGGACGACGGCCAGAACCTGGCGAGCATACGCACCACGGCCATCGTGCCCGTGGACCTCAACAGCCTGATTTATCATCTCGAAAACACCATCGCCAAAGCTTGCGAGACGGTGCAGAACATCCCCTGTGTCCAGGCTTACGGCCGGCGCGCCGAGCTGCGCCAGCGTGCCATCGAGAAGCATTTGTGGAATGCCGACAAAGGTTTCTACGTGGACTACGACTGGCAACGCAACCAGCCACGCCAGCAGCTCACGGCCGCGACGCTTTTCCCGCTGTATACGGGGCTGGCGTCTGTCGAGCATGCCAATCGCACCGCCGATGCGGTACGTGACGGCCTGTTGCGCCCCGGCGGCATCGCCACCACCCAGGTCAGTAATGGCCAGCAGTGGGACGAACCCAATGGCTGGGCACCGTTGCAATGGGTCGCGGTGGAGGGGCTGGACCGATACCAGCAAACCGCCCTGGCGCAGCAAATTGGCAGCCGCTTCTTGCAGCAGGTCGAGAGCCTTTACCGCAAGGAAAACAAGCTGGTGGAGAAATACGATCTGTCCGGGCGCGGTGACGGCGGGGGAGGCGGTGAATATGAACTGCAGGACGGCTTCGGCTGGACAAATGGCGTGACGCTCAAGCTGCTGGGTAAATATGGCGCGACTCCCCCAACCCTAGTGGGTAAGTGAACGCCGTACACATCCCCTGTGGGTTCAAGCTCGCTCCCACAGGGGATGTGTGGTTGGCATCAAGTCTCACGATCACCTGGAAAAAATGTGGGATGTCTATTCATGCACCGTCACCCGATTGCGTCCGGTCTTTTTCGACGTATACAGCGCCTGGTCCGCCCTGGCGATCAGGTCGGCGTGGTCGTTCGAGGGCTGGCTCAGGTCGGCCACGCCCAGGCTGATGGTGAAACGGATGGTCTGGTCGTTGTACACCACCTCCAGCGCCTCCACTGAGTGCCGCATGCGTTCGGCGAACGCGTGTGCGCCGCTGCTGTCGGTATCCGAAAGCACCACGCCAAACTCTTCACCGCCATATCGCCCGACCACATCGGAGTCGCGCGCATGTTCGCGCAACAGCCTGGCGACTTGCTCGATGACCTTGTCGCCGGCCTGGTGACCGTAGTTGTCGTTGACCCGCTTGAAGTGATCGATATCGAGCATCACCAGGCTCAACGCATGGCCGTAGCGCTGGTGCCGGGCGTAGGCGGCTTTCAGGTTGCTTTCCCAATGACCGCGGTTGTAGAGCCCCGTCAGCCGATCGGTGCTGGAGAGTAGCTGCAGCTGCGCGTTGGCGGCCTGGAGTTGATGCCGGTTGGTGGCGACGTCGGTGACGTCATAGATCACCAGGCAGATGTGCTTGATGGTGTTGTCAGGCGAGCGCAGCGGCAGCAGCGTGGTGTTCTGGTACATGAACGCTTCCTGGCCGGTGATCGGCTGGTAGCTCTTGAATCGAATCAGGTACGGGCGCTGCTCCCAGACCGTGAACGCTGGCGTGCCCAGGGTCGCGACACTTTCCACCTTGCGGCTGAACCATTGGCGATCGATTTCAGGGAATAGGCTGAAAAAATGCTGATTGTGGGCATCCTTGGGCTGCACCCCCGAGCGGTTCTCCATGAAGGTGTTCCAGACCTGCACACGGTACTCTCGGTCGAGCACCACGACACCGACGTCGATGCTCTGAACGATGGCCAGCAACCAGTGAAACTCGTTCAGATCGATGGAATCGTTCATGGCTCAGCTCATCAGATAGGCGAGTTTGTGGGTCAACCGTTCGATGGAGTCTTCCGTGAACAGCAGCAACAGATCGAAGCGAATATCGTGCCCTTCCAGGCTGTAGCTGATTTCCACTGCCAGGGTCTTTTTCCAGTGCATGCGGTTGCCCTGGATCAGTTCCTCGATGGCCGCGTGCTGGCCGAGAATCTGCGGATGGCCCTGGGAAAACACCACATCGATCTGCTCGGCAATGCTGCTGAGACACGCGCCGATCAAGACGCTGGAAAGGTCCAGCAACATTTCCAGGTCCGAATAATCGGCGCTCTCGCGCTGCATCAATTGCGCGATGTCGGCGATTTCCGAGTCATGGAATATCAGCAGGGCCTCGCCGGCGATGCCGCTGCCGATGAAACCTTGGCAGATGGCCGTGAGTTGCTGGGAGCTGCCGACGTCGTTGAGCGCCATATGCAGTTCCCCGACCTCGAGGATGTTCACGTTCGGCACCGGCAACTGCACAAAGACCCCCAATACCTTGGCGATCAGGGCCGCCGCCCGGCCTATGGCCACGTTGACCGTCTCGCGGAACACATCGTGAAAACCGATGGCCGTGTTCGTGGCCGAACGATTCTGCAACGGCACCTGGTCGGATCGGGTCAGTAGCCCCACCCGGGTGAGGGTCTGGCGCAGTTCGTTTTCGTCAAAAGGCTTTTTCAGGAACGCCAGCGCGCCCAGCTCAAGCACGCGGCGCACCGCCTCGTCCTGGACGTCACCGGAAATCACGATGACTTGCGCCTTCAAGCCCTCTGCGCGCAATGCGCTCAACACCTGGTAGCCATCCATCTCCGGCATGGTCAGGTCGAGCAGCACCACTTGCCCCAGGCCTTGGCGTATGGCGTCCATCGCCTGGCACCCGTTGACCGCCTCGGTGACCGAAACCGGCCAGTCTGCAGGCAGCGCGCGCAACACCTGTTTGCGCGCCATGTTGGAGTCGTCACACACAACCAGGGGAATCAACGGCACAGGGGCATCCATTGGCGTTCAACGGCAGGGTAGGTCCTACGTACATCATTCATAGGCTGGCAGGGGCCCTTGATTAACGAACAGGATTTATCGGGCATTGCGTCCTGCATGAAAGACTTGCAGGGCACTATTGTATTAAAAACTGGACCAATAAGTCAGGGGAGTCAACTGCACTTCGTCATTACAACCAGTGCAAAGCCACGGTCGGCGTGCCGATTGGCATTGGCAGGCACAGTTTGTGGTCTATAGTTTTGTGCAGGTCCGGAATCCTTCAGTGCCGGCGGCCAGGAACCATGGACGCCTCGCAGCATTGCCGCGTCGGATATTCGCAGGCCGTCAGCAGTGAACAATGCAGGGAGCACACCATGGCGATCCAACGGGCGAGTGTACTGACGTCGGCCCAGGATGTTGCCCCTCGTGAAAACCCCTTGTCCGATGCGACGGGCGATCTGTTTCGGCGCCGCTTCGATCAGGTCAAGGAAGCCTACATTCTGTTCCCGCTGTTGGCGGCTCTCCTGTTGTCGGTCATCTGGGCGGGCACCCTGTACCTGATCAAGGTCGAACAGACCCGCGCGCAGCGGGGCATCGCCGAGGCGAGCCTGGAAATCGGCGCCACCTACGAAGCGCAGATCCTACGGGCCGTGCGTGAAATCGACCAGACCCTCAAACTCGTCAAGTACACCTACGAGTCCGAGCGCGAGACAAACCCGCTGCCCAAGCTCAAGGCACGCGCCTTGCTGCCTTCACCTTATTTATTTGATGTCAGCGTGGTGGATGCCAGGGGGCTGGTCGTGGCCAGTACCCAATCGAGTGAGGTCGGAAACCAGATTGCCAAGGATGAGCTGCAAACGGTGGGGCGTGACACTGCACTGTCGATCAGCCGCCCGTGGAAAAGCCCGGCGACGGGGGAGTGGAAGCTACGTTTCAGCCGGCGGCTCGACACGGGGGATGGCGCATTCGCCGGGATCGCCATGGTTGAAGTCGATGCGGCTTATTTCGTCAGCAGTTATGACACCTCGAAGCTTGGCAATCAGGGCTTGCTCGGCCTGCTGGGCATCGACGGCGTCTTTCGGGCACGGCGTAGTGGGGAAGCGATATCGGCCGGCAATGAGGTCGATTACGCCGCCGTGGTGCCGGACACCGAAAACACTGACGCCGTACGCTTGATCAACGGGACGGACGGCGTGCGGCGCTACACCAGCGCCCGTCAGCTCTACGATTTTCCGCTGGCGGTGATCGTCGGGTTGTCCGAAGAAGAACAACTGGCCACAGTGACGCGGCAAGCGCACACCTACCTCTGGCGCACGGCCGGCGGCAGCCTGTTGCTGGTGTTGTTGGCGGGGCTGCTCGCCCGGATGAGCTGGCAACTGGTGCAAAGCCGTCTGCGCGCAGGCGAAGCGAAAATTGCCTACGCCGAAAATGTCGAGTATCTGGCTTATCACGACGGCCTTACGGCGTTGCCCAATCGCAGTCTGTTCAGCAAGCTGTTGAGCCAGAGCATCGGTGAGGCAAGTCGTTATCATCGGCAACTGGCGGTGCTGTTCCTTGACCTCGACCGCTTCAAACAAGTCAACGATACGCTTGGGCACGATGCCGGCGATCAATTGCTCAAGGAGGTGGCGCTGCGACTCAAGGCGTGTCTGCGCAGCAGCGATACGGTGGCTCGATTGGGCGGCGACGAGTTCGTGATCCTGCTGCCAGAGCTGTCCGATGACAAGGACGTGGCAACCACTGCCCAGAAAATCCTTGGGGCCATTGCCCGGCCTTTCAACCTCCAGGGTCAGGAGTTCCGGGTGACCGCCAGCGTCGGCATCAGCGTTTTCCCACAGGATGGCCTGGACGAGCAGACCCTCAAGAAAAACGCCGATATCGCGATGTACCAGGCCAAGCAGTGCGGCAAGAACAATTTCCAGTTCTACTCCGCGAAGCTGAACGCGGACTCACTGGAACGGATGACGCTGGAGCTGAGCTTGCGCCACGCCCTGGAGCGCCACGAGTTCCAGCTTCACTACCAGGCCAAGCGAGATATTGGCAGTGGCCGCATTACCGGCATGGAAGCGCTGCTGCGCTGGAATCACCCGGACCTGGGTATCGTGGCACCGATGCAATTCATCCCGGTAGCGGAAGAGACCGGTTTGATCGTGCCGATCGGCAAGTGGGTGCTCAAGACCGCCTGCCAGCAAAACGTGGCCTGGCAGCAACAGGGATTACCATGCCTGGGGGTCGCCGTGAATCTCACGGCACGGCAGTTTGCCGATGAGAACCTGCTCACGGACCTGGCTGAGATATTGGCCGAAACCGGTATGGATGCACGTCTGCTGGAGCTGGAGATCGCCGAGAGCCTGCTCATGCAGGACGTCAAGAGAGCGTTGAACGTGTTGACCGGGCTCAAGCGCCTGCAGGTCCGCATCGCCATCGATGATTTCGGCATTGGCTATTCTTCGCTCTCTGCCCTCGAACAGTTTCCGCTGGATGTCATCAAGATCGACCGCTCGTGTATCTGCGATACCAGCAGCGTGTCGGAAGACAAAGCCCTGACCGAGGCCATTATTGCCATGGGCCGGACCCTCAGCCTGACCGTGGTGGCCCAGGGCGTGGAAACCAAGGCGCAGGCCGATTTCCTGCGCGACAATGCCTGCGACGAATTCCAGGGGTTCTACTTCAACAAACCGGTGCCCGCCGATCAGTTCAAGGTGTTGCTGCAAGCCCAGGCGGCTGGCACGGATCTCGATACCTGAGGCCCGCGCTTATTGCGGGTCAAGCGGCAGTGCCCTGACGCTGCCGTCTACCTCCTGAGCATCGATATAGCCAATGGTGCCGGGGTTCTCTGCAACACGCTTCTTGACCTCCGCACTGCTTGAAACAGCCTGGGGCGGTTGGCCTCTGCCGGTAAAGATGATTTTCGACCAGTGCGCCTTGAGCTGGGAGGCGGACTTGCTTGTGAACGTTGTGTAGAACTCGTCGCGGGTCGGCGAATCTTCCGTCAGGTCAATGGGCGTTGCCTGTCCTCCGTCGGGGAAACGACTGGTCTTGCCGAGGAAAATATCCGCCACCTGATTGCGCGTGAGCGTCTTCACCGGGCTGGACGCGGCGACGACCACCACCACCTCGGCCTTGACGGCAGCGCTGGCGGCGCACAGGGCGAGCCCCGCCATGGCGAATCCGATGAGTCTCACAACCCACATGGCCTGCTCCATCAGAAGACAAAATCAACAGCCAGGCTGATGACGTTGAGCGAACCCCCCGACGTGAAGTCCGGTTGGGGGTTGATCAACGGACCGACCGAGTTGCCCTTGAAACGTGTGTGATCGAATTGCACTTTGGCGTCCATGTTCTTGGTGAAGTCCCAGCGCACGCCCAAGGAAAGGGTCTGCTGGCCTTCGTTTGAGCCCAGGATGCTGTTGAGCGCACCGTTGAGCTCGGCGGCCGTGCCCGCCAGGGCCGGCGGCAAGGCCGATAGCGTCAGGCCCGGGCTGGAGACTTCTGTTTCGGTTCTGGAGCGCGCGTAGGTGACATAGGGGGTGAACGCTGCGATGCGGTACCCGCCGCTGATGTACCAGGCGCTGGTCCTGCCCAGGCCGGAACGGCTATCCAGACGCCCCCATTCACTCATGACGAACCAGTTGCCCGGATCGTAGCTGGCACCCAAGCCGATAAAGTCGACGGGGGTGTCATCGGAATCGTAGCGATCGGCGATGGCGACGCCTTCCGGACCGAACGCCCTGAAGGTATCGAAGAGTGAATTGAACGGCTCCAGGGTCAGGTCGGCCTTCATGTAGGTGATGCGTGTGGTGAGGACGCCAAGCTCGGTGGTGTTGGTGACCCCCCAGAGATTTCTCGTCAGCGCCTTGCCGGTCCCGTCGGAGTCGCGGCTGTCGGTCTGGCCGTAGTGGGCGTGCACTGTGTTGGTGATTTCATCGACTCGAAACCGGTAGCTGCCATCGATACCGTCGCTGCTGGAAATCGGCATCAGGCTGTAGACCTCCATGGGCGCTCGCACCCAATGCAGGGTATAGCCCACTTTGCGGGTGTCGGAGACCAGGAACGACGGCAACACGGTACGGCCAATGCGTGCGTTGAAGTCCGGCGTGAACTGGTACTTGATGTTGGCCCACTCGACAAAGGGTCGGTAACTGTTGTCGTAGCGCTGCTCGGAAATGACCTGCACCACAGCTGACAGCTGCGGGGTGAACGTGGCGGTCAGCTGGGCACCGATCAGGCTGTCGACGTCGGCGCTCCAGTTGCGCGAATGCCCCGCGCCGTTGGGCTTGAAGATACTGGATGTGAAGTCGGCTTTTTTCTCGCTGGAGTGAACGATCCCCACCGTGCCGAAGCTGCTCAACGAGAACATCGACGTATCGGCTGTATCGGCGCTGGAACCGCCGGCATACAGCGTCATGACGGCCAGGGCCAGTGTATTGGGTCTTGTCGCCATAGGGTCAACGTGACCTCGTTGCATGGAGCGCCATTCGTCTGTTCCTTGTAACGTTGGCTGAAACTGCGTGAAACCACCGAAGCGTAGCCTAGATCGCCAATTTGAGCGTAAAGGTCGCCCCTGTTCCCGGGCCATCGCTGTGGGCTTCCAGTGAACCGCCCATCTCCATGGCCGCCAGGACGCAGCTGTGCAGACCAAAACCATGACCGTCCTTGCGCGTGGTAAAGCCATGGGCAAAGATTCGCGTCAGGTTCTCGGGCGCGATGCCTTCGCCATTGTCGATGACCTTGATCACCAGGGTGTCTCCTTGGTGCATCTCACTCTGAAGGATGATCTGGTGAGCAAGCTCAGGCTTGTCATCCATCGCCCTGCTGGCGTTTTTTATCAAGTTGACCAGGATCAGCAGCACCCGGTGCTTGTCCAACAGCAACAAGGGCGTTTCGGCAAAGTTTCGTACCACGGTTATCTGGCGCGCCGCGATGATGCCGGCGTTCATGCGCAAGGCATCCTCGATCAGTTCCTTTATCTGCACGGTTTCGGCAATGGTAGAGGTGCCCGCATACGATTGCTGGGCGGAAACGATTTCCTTGATGTGGTCAACGCTTTTAGTCAGCTGGCCAAGTTCCTCGGCCATGCTCTGTTGCTCGATCGCAAGCGCGTCTACCAGTTGGTTCAGGTAGCCGGGCAGCAGCTTGCCTTTTTCGTCGTGGGAGATGAAGTCGCCGAGGTCCTCGGCATGCTCGTTCATCATTTGCACCGCTTTGCCGAGCCCCAAGGCCTTGCTGGTACGCAGCTTGCGGGTGACCAGGTCGGCGGAGATATTCACGCTGTTGAGCACATTGCCCACGTTGTGCAAGACGTTGGTGGCGATTTCGGCCATGCCGGCTTGACGGGCGGCCGCGGCCAGTTGCGTCTGGGCTTCGGCGGCGCGCAAACGGCTCTGCGCCAGTTGCCAGCTCATCCGGGCGAGCAGGCTCACCAACAACACCAGCACCAGGCTGCCGCCTGCGGCGCGCCAGAGATAGGTGCGCGCTTGCTGGTTCACCGCGGCCAGTTGCTCTTGCTCGGACAAGCCCACAATCACCGCCAACGGAAAGTCGTAGAGCTGGCGGGCACTGGTGTAGCGCCGCACCCCGTCCCATCCGTTGACCGAGAGCACGGTCTCGGTGTTTTCGGCGTCCGGCACCACGGCGCTGTAATTGACCGTATCGCCGGCCAGTACCGTTTCCCCGGTGCGCCGTACGCGGAAGATGCCGTCGGTGCCAAGGAGCCCGAGCGCACCCTGGTCGCCGAGTTTCGAGGCGTCGTAGCTGCTGACAAAATAGGCCGCATCGACCTCGACCCTGGCGATCCCGGAAAGCCTGCCATCCTTCGCGTCGAGTCGCCGGCTGAAACGCAGGCGCCATTCTCCGGTGACAGGGCTTTTCCACGGGTGGCTGATGGACAGTGAGTCGCTATGGCGCAGCGTTTGCTGCTCATCCGGGTCGGCGATATTTTCCCGCTCGTTGACCCGCGTGCTTGCCACGAGCCTGCCGTCCGGGCTGACCACACTGACGTCGAACACCAAGGCCGGCGGCAACAAGGCCCGCTCCTGGAGACGGCGCAAGGGATTAGGCTCACCTTCAGCTTCGTAGGTGTATTTGACCAGTTTGAGGGTTTGATCGATTTCGTGAATGGCGCGCAACATTTGCGCTTCATAGGTGGCGCCCATCTCCAGGCTTGCCGTCGCGGCGCTCTGCTGCGCGCGGGCATGTTCAACCTTGATCAGGTACAGGGTCGCGGTCCAGATGGCCAGCAACAGCAACGCGGCCAGCATCGGAAACAGAATGTAGGCTTCCTTGGCCTGGTCGATGCCAAACCGAAATACGCCGGCCTCGGTATCGCCATCAATCTCTGCATGATGGGCAGGGCCAGGGGCCAACCTCAGTGTCTCGGGCCGCTGGTTCGGCATAGTGTGCTCCCTGCATTTCACTATTGAAGGCGGGTGGTTATCCGACGCGGTTTATGGCTCGAGAGGATGTTGCTCCAGGTTGCACGAGCGAAAATATTTCGGATTTGCTAGGAACTATAGACCACAAACCGTACCTGCCAGTGCGCGGTGATACGGTCCGATAGCCTTGATTCCCCAGGCCTATGCCGCAATCCTGGTTAGCAATACCTGATTGGTCGATTGTCCTTGGGACGTGATCGGTTTTTTGTATGAACAGGCGCTTGATCGCCCTTGAGGGGGGTAGAAGCCAGTGTCACCCAGCTTCTATCTGGTGCTTGAATTTCTGCTGCGTTACATGGCTCGGTCGACCCCTGCCAGCGCCGACCGAGCCGATCTTACCACCTGAAATTAACGGAGGTTACCAACTCGCGCTCGTCGCCGTAGCGGCAGATGGCAAATTCACAGTAAGTGTATTTCTTGTTCGTCACGTTGTTTGCGTTGAGGGCGATGTCCCAGTTCTTGTCGATCTGGTAGCTGGCCATGGCATCGAACAGGGTATAGGCCGGCATCTGCGAGTCGATACCCGAGGCCTGGGTCGTTCCCTTGTAGCGAGCACCACCACCGACCTTCAACTGCGGCAAGCCGAACAAGGCGAAGTTGTAGTCTGCCCATATGGCGGCCTGATGGTAGGGCGTGTCTTCGCTGCGCTGGCCTACTTCGCTCTGAGTCAGGCTTTCGGTAATGCGGGCATCGGTGTAGGCGTAGGTCGCGATGACACTCAGTTGAGGCGTCACGTCGGCCTTGGCTTCCAACTCCAGGCCGCGGGAGCGCTGTTCGCCAATTTGAGAGGCATTACCACCGAGGTCAAACTTCAGCACGTTTTCTTGGGTCAGTTCATAAACCGCTGCACTCAGCAGAATGTTGCTGCCAGGGGGCTGGTAGCGAATGCCGATTTCGTACTGCTTGCCTTCAGTAGGGTCAAAAGTTTGCCCATCGGTCACTTCGGACACCGCGACCGGGAAGAACGATTCGCTGTAGCTGATGTACGGGGCCAGGCCGTTATCCGCCTGATACACAAGGCCGGCACGCCAAGTGGTGGCTTCGTTGCTTTGATGAACCGGAGACCGACCAGGGGCAAAGGCTTTTTGATCCTGGCTGGCCCAGTCGTGTCGGCCACCGAGCAACAGCAACCAGTGGTCGTCGAACTTGATCTGGTCTTGCAGGTAGATGCCTGTCTGCAGGGTATCGATCTGTGAGCCACGATCACGGCTCGGATCCTTGTCCACCACTACCGGTTGCCCGTAGTTGTAGTCACCGATATTGATAGAAGGTGCGTTGCCCCGGAAGTTATGCGAATCGTACGACGCATCGTAGGTATCAGCGCCCACCAGGAAGGTGTTTTCCACGCCGCCGATGTTCCAGCGTGTCTCGACGTTAGTGTCGCTGGCCAGGGCTCTGGAGCGCTCATGGCGATCACTGTACTGACGAGCCAGGAGGCCCGTGGTGGCTGCGGTATTGACTGGGGCCCCTGTCCGAACCTGCAGGTATTTCCATTTCACATCCGCTTCGTAGTAACGCAATTTGTTGCTGATGCGGGTGTGCTCGTCGAAACGGTGTTCAAACTCGTAGCCGATGGCGGACATTTCGCCATTCATATCGTCGTAGTCAGGCTCACCGATGAAATCGTGGCGGCCGATGGTGAAGGGGCCGTTGCCGACACCTTTGACGAGTTGATAGGGCAGGGGGGCGGAGAAGCGTGTGTCACTTTTTTGATAGAAGGACAGCAATGTCAGCGACGTGTCTTCGTTGGGACGCCAGGTCAGGGCCGGGGCGATGTAGGTCTTGTCGTCGTTGATGTAGTCCTGCTGGGTGTCACTGTCGCGCTTGAGCATGGTCAAGCGATAGCTAAGCGTCTCGCTGTCGCCCAGGGGGCCGCTGAAGTCCGCTGTCAGTTGCTTGCGATCGTGATTGCCATATTGCAGGCCCAACTCGTGCAGCGGCGCCTCCGTCGGGCGCTTGCTGACGCCGTTGACGAATCCACCCGGTGACAGCTGCCCGTACAGGACCGAGGCCGCGCCGCGGATCACTTCCACGCGCTCCAGGCCGAAGGGTTCTTGGACGCCGTCGTAGGAGTTGTTTTGCAGGCGCAGGCCGTCGCGCAGCGAGCCGCCGGTGGCGGACTCTACGTCGAAACCACGAATGCGGAACCGATCGGAGGTCCGGTTGAAGCTGCTGGGCTGGCTGGTGAAGCCCGGGGTGTAGCTCAGGGCGTCGGCCAGGGTGTCTGATTTGCGATCGCGCATTTCATCGGCGGTCACCACGGACAACGACTGCGGCGTCTCAGTGATGGCTGCGTTGGTTTTGGTGGCGCTGGTGTTGCGCAAGGCGACTTTGCCGTTGACCGGGCCTGTCGGGTTCTCCGGGGCGGCGGCGTTGATGTTGATTTCACCGAGTTGAACGGTTGTACCCTTATCGGATGTTTCATCCTGCGCGGCGATCGCCTGCGCTGAAAAAATGCTCCCCAAAGCCAGTGCAAGGGTGCTCAGGTGAAATGCGGAATGACGCATGACGTAACGTTTTTCGGTGCCAACTGTTGTTTTTTTTCCGAGCATCGAGGGAGTCCTTGAGTTTACATTTTGGCTTTGGGGGCCTTATGCCCTGATTCAGTTCGATCAATAGACCATCAGGGTTGGTGTCTACTGGCCATATGTTAGCTGTAAATGATAAGGGTTTGCATTAGTGTTGTCAGTCTTGTAGGCAATTATTTTATTTTCGACATATCCTGTCGCCCACTTATGCCCCCCGGCTGACTCCCTACGGTGTTACCGGACGAAAGAAATATCGCGGGGGCGTTGCTCGACGAATAATTCGATCAGGCCTTTTGGGCGTGGAGGGACGGTCATGCTGAAAGCCACCGATGTGCGGCTGAGCTATGGCGAACAGCAGATTCTCAACGGTGTCAGCCTGGATATTCCTGAAGGGCGTTTCACGGCGTTGATCGGGGCGAACGGGTGCGGCAAGACCACGTTGTTAAATGTGCTTGCGCATATGCTGCGGCCGAGCGCGGGCGACGTGCAGCTGTCGGGGAAGCGGCTGGGGCAGTATTCGCGTCGAACGCTGGCACAACACCTGGCGTTATTGCCGCAGCGCACGACATCGCCAGCGGGTATGAGTGTGCGCGAGCTGGTGATGCAGGGGCGTTTTCCCTGGCAGACCTGGTGGCGCCAATGGTCCGAACAGGATCAACAGGCAATTGACCGCGCCATTGACTTGGCGGGCATCAGTCCTTTGCTTGATCGTTCCTTGGCCACCCTGTCGGGTGGACAACTGCAACGCTGCTGGATTGCAATGACCCTGGCCCAGGATACGCCGGTGATCCTTCTGGATGAGCCAACGACATTTCTGGATATTGCGCATCAGATCACGCTGCTTGAGTTGCTGGTGGATCTTCGTGAGCAAGGCAAAACCATCGTGGCGGTCCTTCACGACCTGAACCAGGCCGCGCGTTATGCCGACCATTTGGTGATGATGCGCGAAGGGCGTGTGCTCGCCCAGGGCGCACCTGCCAAGGTGTTCACTCGGGACAATCTCAAAGCGGTGTTTGATCTGGATGCGCACATCATCACCGACCCTTATTCCGGTGATCCGTTATGCGTGCCGCAGACGAGCCGAAGCCAGCCATTGGCTGTGCGGGAGGCGATGTGAGTCAGGGTTTACGGTTGCCGGTCTGGTTGGGCTTGTTGATGGCAATTGCCTTGACCTCGCTGCTTCATCTGGCCGTCGGCGCAAAGGACATACCTTGGCAGGAAGCTTGGCAGGCCTTGGTCGCCTATGCGCCGGGCAACCCCGACCAGAGCGTCATTCGTGGCAGCCGCTTACCGCGTCTGCTGGTCGCGATGCTGGTGGGGGCCAGCCTCGGGCTTGCCGGTGCAATCATGCAGGCGGTGGGTGATAACCCGTTGGCCGATCCGGGCATTCTCGGCATCAACAGCGGTGCTGCGTTATTCGTCGTGTTCGGTTTGCTGGTGCTGCCGGGCAACGATATGTCGATGATTCCATTGTTTGCATTTGCGGGGGCATTGGTGGCCTCTGTCGGCGTCCTGCTGTTGGCGGGTCGGGGGCACAATCCGATTCGGCTGACACTGTCCGGAGCGATGATCGCGGCACTGTTCAGCGCCATTACCTCGATTTTGCTGCTGCTCGATCAACAGGGGCTCGACAGTCTGCGGCGCTGGCTTACCGGCTCCATCGGAGTGACCGGGGGCTCGATGCAGGCTTGGGTCTGGCCTTATGTCTTGCTCGGCATGTGCCTGTGCCTGGTGAACGTCCGTGCATTGAATGCCCATCGTCTTGGCCCGCAGGCTGCGGCCGGCATGGGTGTCAATCTGTTGAAAATGCGCGTGCTGGGCTTGGCGTCGGTGGTGCTGTTGTCTGGGGGGGCAGTGGCCTTGGCGGGGCCCATTGGCTTTGTCGGTCTGGTGGTGCCTCATGCGGCGCGACTGTTGTTCGGCGATGATTATCGTCGACTGTTGCTGGCCGCCCCGTTGCTGGGAGCGTTGCTGCTGATTCTGGCGGATATCGCGGCAAGAACCGTGGTGCGTCCGTTCGAACTCAATACCGGTATCGTGACGGCGCTTATCGGCGGCCCTATTTTTGTCGTGCTGGTATTGAGGAAGGTCAGATGATGCGAGCGGGATTGACCTTGCCCCGGGCGTATCCGTTGTTGCCTTGGATTGCGCGACCGATCGACTTGATTTCAGTGTTGTTGCTGATGGTTGCCGTTGTTGCATTGGCGCTGTACGCATTGACCGTCGGCAGCTACTCACTGAGTGTCGCCCAGGTCTGGCAAGCCTTGCTGGCACCTGAGCAAGTCAATTCGACAATGCGCAACCTGCTCTGGGAGCTGCGGCTGCCGCGTGTCTTGCTGGCGGTCCTGGCCGGTGCGGCCATGTCCCTTGCGGGTCTGTTGATGCAGTCGTTGACGCGTAACCCGCTGGCGGCGCCGGGCCTGGTGGGCGTGGAATCAGGCGCCAGCGTCACCATGTTGTTGATTATCGTGCTCTGGCCGGCGCTTTTACCTCTGGAATTCTATCCATTGGCGGCACTGGCCGGCGGGTTGGCGGTGGCTTTCTTCGTTGCGCTGCTGTCCTGGCGCCAGGGCATCTCGCCGTTGCGCTTGATCCTCGTCGGCGTCGGTCTCACCGCGATGCTTAGCGCGGTGGCCGACCTGCTCATCACTTACGGCAATATCGATCAGGTGGAGTCGGCCCTGATGTGGCTTGGCGGCAGTTTGCACCGAGCCAGTTGGCCGCAGGTTCATAGCCTCGGCCTTTGGCTATTGGTGGCTGGGGTGCCGTTGCTGTTCTGTCATCGCCAGTTGAATCTGTTGCAGTTGGGTGAAAAAGTCGCACTCAGTCGAGGGCTGAATGTCACGTGGATCATGGTTTCGTTGTTGCTGTGCAGCGTCATGTTAACGGCGGCTGCAGTGGCGAACGTGGGCACCATGACGTTTGTCGGGCTGGTGGCGCCTCATCTGGCGCGACAAATGGCGGGTGACCGTCATGGCGCCTTGATCCCCTTGTCGGCCTTGGTCGGTGCGTTGTTGGTGCTGGCCGGTGACACGCTGGGCAGGGGGCTTTTGCCGCCCCTGCAGTTGCCCGCAGGGCTGGTTGTCGCAATCATCGGCGCGCCGTATCTGATTGTTTTGCTGGCGCGTCAACGCAGTCGCTGAAAACACAGCGACGCTCATTGGAAATGTGTGGAGGTAAACGCGTGCGGGACCGGGTTAAAGGTTTTTTCCGAGGTGTGCTTGGCATGCTATGTGTGCCGTTGGCATTGGTAGCTGTACAGGCTGGCGCCGCTGAAACCAAAGTGTTCGAGAACAGTTTTGGCCGAGTCGAGGTTCCCGTGGCGCCGCATTGCATTGTGTCTTTGCATGACTTCAGCCTGACGGCCCAGTTGCTGGAGTTGGGGGGCAAACCCTGTGGTTCGACGGGGCGCAAAAAGCTGTTCTCGGACGTGTTGTTCCGCGGGACGCAGGAGCGGTTCGATGTGACGGGCATTCAGTATATCGGCTCGCACCAGGCGCCCGATCTGGAAGCCATTGCAGCCTTGAAGCCTGACTTGATCGTGGGTTTGTCCTATCACGCCGACCTCAAGGACAAGCTCAGCAAAATCGCCCCGGTCGTGCTGCTCCCCGCTCGGGAAAGCGATATCAAGACTTACGCTAAACAACTCGCCGACCTGGTCGGCAAGCAGCAGCGCTATGCGGAAATGCTCAACGAATATCAATGGGTCGTCAGCGAGTTCAAGAAGCGCGTGAAAGATCCTTCGCGCATTACCGTCACGACGCTGGAAGTCTACAGCGACGGCTTTCAACTGATCGGTCGCGGCGGCATGGACGACGTCATTGCCGACTTTGGCCTGGGGCGTGTCGCCGCGTACCGCGAGGCGCGGCAGAACGTGCCTTACAGCCTGGAACGCATCGGCGACTTCGACAGCGATTTCATTATTGACACGTATGAGGAGTTGCTCGACTCAGAAGCCAGCACAGCGGCGTTTCGTCAGTCCCCACAGTGGCAGAATCTGTTTGCAGTGAAGAATCGCCAATTCCTGTACCTCAATCGCAGCCGCTATGCCGATACGATGCAGGGCCTGGTGGGTTCTGCCTATCTGCTGATGTCGCATATCGCCGAGCGCGAGAGCGTGCTGCAGACCAAGTAAAACGTATCATCTGCAATACAATTGTCATTAATGACAATGATTCTCTATTGCAGGTGTTACTCGTTTGTATTAGTTTATGCTCTCGAAAAATACGCTGATCGCGATGGCGGGGGGCTTAAATGGAAAGCGGTTTGATGCGTGCACAGGTTCAATTCATGGATGTTGTACCGGGTAACGAGCAGACCCTGCCGTTCATATTCCAGGCTCCGCTTGCCGGCGATGCCTGGCAAGCCAGTCGAGCGCAGATCCAGCAGGTCGTAGAAACTGAGTTGCCGCGTGCGGGTGGCATTTTGTTTCGCGGTTTTGCGTTCAAGGGAGAGGCGGACTTCGAGGAATTTGCTCGTAGCTTCGGCCATGAACTGCTGACCTATGACTACGCTTCCACCCCGCGCACCAAGCTCAACAACCGGGTATACACCTCCACCGAGTACCCGGCCCATCAGGTTATCCCGCTGCACAATGAACAGTCCTATTCGCTGAATTGGCCGATGAAAATCTGGTTTCATTGTATGCAGGCCTCGCCGGTCGGCGGTGAAACCCCCATAGCCGACAGCCGCCTCGTTTACCAGCAACTCGATCCTGCTATCCGTCAGCGTTTTGCCGAGAAACGCCTGATGTACGTGCGCAATTACGGCAATGGCCTGGACTTGCCCTGGCAACAGGCTTTCAGCACCGAAGACCGTGCCCAGGTCGAGCGTTTCTGTCGCGCCAGCAACATCGAGTTCCAGTGGACGGACGATGGCGAGCTTTCCACTCGCCAGGTCTGCCAGGCCGTTGCCCAGCATCCGGTGACCCGGGAGTGGGTGTGGTTCAACCAGGCTCATCTGTTCCATATCTCCAACCTGGCAGCGTCGGTGCGCGAGACATTGATCTCCATCGTCGGGGAGCAGGGCGTGCCGCGTAACGTGTTTTATGGCGACGGCTCGCCAATTGAATTGGAGGCGTTGGAGCACATCCGCGAAGTGCTGCAGCGCTGTCAGGTGAGTTTTCCCTGGCAGGCGGGTGACGTCTTGATGCTCGACAACATGCTGGTCGCTCACGGTCGTTCGACCTTCCAGGGATCGCGCAAGGTCGTGGTCGCCATGGCAGAACCAGCCTCGGCAAGCTGATCGCCTCCCACTTTCAGAAAGCCGTCGTAATGGGCGGCCTATTTCGAACAAGTACAATCAAGGACATCAAATGCTCGATCGCCTGATGCATCGCTGCTGGCTGCGTGGAATTCGCCTATCGATAGCCCAAGGTCAATTGATCGTTACGCACGGATCGCCAGGTGCGCTGGATGATGAGCTCAATGCCGAGCTCCATGCACGCGACGCCGAAATTCTGCAGTGGCTGCAACAGCACCCCGATTATTTTGCTGCCCGGCCCCTGACGGATAACGAGCAGGCGCTCTGGTTCCTTCAGCGCCTGGAGCCTGACAGCTGCGCCTATAACATTGCCTATGCCGGACGGATCAAGCCGCAGTTCGTTACCCAAGACTTGCCTCAACGCCTGCAGGACGCCTGGGTGACGGTCCAGCGGCGCTATCCGATGTTGTGCACGGCCTATGCCGAGCGCAACGGCGAGTTGTTGCAGTGGAGCCGCCGCGAGCGGGTCCAGCCGTTGCAGTGTGTGGCCCTGCAAGACGCGGGCGCAGAGACGTTGCAGCAACGTATCACTGAGTCGGCCGATCTTCCCTTCAAGCTGGAAGAGGGTGACGTCAGTCGGGTCGTCCTTTTGAGCAATGCACGCGACGGCCATGTCGAGCACACCGTGCTATTGGTGATTCATCACATCGCGGCGGATCTGGCCACGTTCTACATTGTGCTCAATGAGCTGTTCGCATTGATCAACGATCAGCCGCTGCCCGCCGTGAATCCCGACGCCTATCGCAACTACTGCAGTGATCTGCACATCCGCAGCGAAGCGGCCGAACCCGTGGAACTGGCCTGGTGGCAGGCACAACTGGCCGAAGCGCCGACGCTGGAGTTGCCGACGGATTTTCCCTACGGCAGCAATCAGGCATTCAAAGGTGGGGAGTTGTCGGTCCGCTTCGATCCGGCCACCACGGCACGGTTTCGCGCCGTAGCCCGAGAGGTGGGAGTGACGCCGTATGTGCTGTGGTTCTCACTGTTCCAGCAATTTCTCGGCGTGCTGTCAGGCCAAGACGATTTCGTCCTGGGGACGCCCAGCGGTTGGCGCTTGCGACGCGAGCACGTCAATCTGCCGGGCTACCTGGTCAATCCGCTGCCGATTCGCTGCCGTCTGCGTCGGGATCTGTCCAGCGGCGACTGGGCCAGGCAGGTAGATGCCACCGTCAAGCAAGCCCTGCAGCACCGCCACTACCCATTCTCGCGCCTGGTCAAGCAACTGGATTTACCGCGCCAGGTGGGCAGGGCGCCGCTGTTCCAACATATGTTCACGCTGAACAAGGAACGCATCGCGCCTTTCGAGCAGTACGTCGACCGCTTGCTGTCGGAGCAGCGCGGCGCGGCGCACGAACTGAACATGGTGATCATCGACGAGGAGGAGGGGTTCCTCTGCCGCTGGCGTTACAGCAAGGCGTTGTACCGCCATGAAACGATTGAGCGCTATCGGGATCAGTTCGTCGCCTTGGCACTCGCGGCGATCGAACAGCCCAAAAGACCGTTTGCCGAACTCGACTGGTTAGTGCCCGAGCAGCAGTCATTCCTGCGCGGGGAGGATGCGTCGGTCGCCGTCAGCAACGCCTGGCAGGCGTTCACTGAGCAGTGTGAGCGCAAGCCGCAATCGATTGCTCTTCAGGATGAGCAGGGTACGCTCAGCTATGCCGAGCTGGGACGTGCTGTGGTCGCCCGCGGCGAACGCTTGCAGGAGGCTTCGAGCCTGGCCGGTGAGCGCATTGCCTTGTGCCTGCCGCGCAGTCGTGAGTTGGTGATGCATATGCTTGCAACCTGGCAGTGTGGCGCGACCTACCTGGCCCTCGATCCGCAGTGGCCGTCGTCGCGTTTGCAGGCTATCTGTCAGGATGCAATGCCCAAGGTGTGGATCAGTGAGGGCGCGCGCCCCGAGTGGTTGCCTGGGCAGGTTCGGTGGTTGGCGTTGCCGTCTGTGCAATTGTCCAGTGAGTCACCTTTGCGAGCGGCCCTGGCGGCCGATCTTGCGGCTTACGTGGTGTACACCTCGGGCTCCAGCGGCCGGCCAAAGGGCGTAAAGGTCAGCCAGGGCAATCTGATTCATTACGTGAGTGGATGCCTTGAACGCCTGAAGCTGCCGGCCGATGCGAGTCTGGCGAGTCTGGCCAGCTGTGCGACCGACCTGGGCCACACGGCCTTGTTCGGCGCACTGCTGAGCGGCCGCTGTCTGCGCCTGCTGGCCGAGGAACTGGCCTTCGACGCCGAGGAACTGGCTGCCGTGCTTGAGCACCAGCCCGTCGACCTGTTGAAAATCGTGCCGTCGCACCTCAACGCCTTGTTGATCGCCAAAGACCCGCAGCGGCTGTTGCCGCGTCGATGCCTGGTGGTGGGCGGCGAGGCCCTGAGTCACGAGTTGGTGACACGCTTGCGTGCCTTGAGCGCGGATTTGCGCATCGTCAACCACTATGGACCCAGCGAAACCACCGTCGGGGTGCTGACCCATGAGGTCGATGCCAGCGGTGCCGCACCGTTGGGGCGGCCACTGGCCAATGTCCAGGTCAGCGTGCGCTCGTTTGATGGCGCTCTGTTGCCGATCGGCGTCAGCGGTGAACTGTACGTTCAAGGGGCGACCGTCGCTCAGGGGTATCTCAGTGCCACCGATGCCGATCACGCACGCTTTGGTGAGCACGGTTATCGCACTGGGGACCGCGTGCGACTCAATCACCAGGGACAGGTGGAGTTTCTCGGTCGCCTCGATGAGCAGGTCAAGATCAGGGGCTACCGGGTGGAGCCGGCGGAGGTCGCGGCACAGTTACGCGCCATGCCTCATGTCAGCGATGTCAGGGTGCTCAACAGCCCCACGCCGTTGTCGGGCAATCGACTGGTAGCCTTCCTGGTCGCGCCGTCGGCCGCACTGGCCGAAATCCAGACGGCGCTGCAACGGCAATTGCCGGACTACATGCAACCGACTCAGTGGCATTGTCTCGACGGCTTCGCCTTGCTGCCCAACGGCAAGGTCGATCGTCAGGCATTGTTGCGCCTGGCTGAGCAAGCGACGGCGCCGCTGCATGGGGCAGGGCCGTTGGGCGATCAGCCCTTGAGCGCCGTGGAAGCCGCGTTGCTGGACATCTGGCGGGCGATGCTCGGCAACCCCGAGGTGGGGCCTGATGACAACTTCTTTGCCTTGGGTGGCGACTCCATTCTTGGCCTGCAAATCATTGCCCTGGCACGCCAGCAACAGATTCTGATGACACCCAAGCAGTTGTTTGCCGAGCAAAGCGTGCGAGCCTTGGCCCGGGTGGTGCAGACACCACGGCGGACCCTCGAGCAACGCCTTCTCGAAATCGCCCGGGAGATTCTCAATAACCCGGATTTGCGGGTAGACGACAATTTTTTCTCGGTCGGCGGCGACTCGATTCTGAGTTTGCAGATCATCGCCCGGGCCAAGCAACAGGGTCTGCAGCTCAAACCCAAGCAGATTTTCGAATACCCCACCGTGCGCGGCTGGGCCGAGCAGGTGGTGGACCTTGGCGCGATGAATGCGCAGCCTGCCAGCGACGGGCCTGAGCCCACCACGGCTTTCGCCTTGACGCCGATCCAGGATTGGTTCTTTGCCCAGCAGCAAAACCTGGCCGAACACTGGAACCAGTCGCTGTTGCTGGCTTTGGACGAGCCACTGGATCAGGAGCGGTTTACCCAGGCCCTGGGCTCGTTGCTTGAGCGCCACGCCAGCTTGCGCCTGACCTTTGAAACATCGGCGCAGGGCTGGCAACAACGCTATCAGCGCTTTTCCCAGGAACAGGTCAAAGCGCTGTTCCAGGTTGTGGAAGAACCCTTGACCGAAGCGCTGCTGCAACGCTCGCAGCAGGGCTGGAACCTGGCCCAGGCACCGCTGATCCGCTGGGTGTACTTCCCTCACAGCCGGGAATTGCTTTGCACGGCCCATCACCTGTTGGTCGATGCGGTGTCGTGGCAGGTTCTGCTGCAAGAGTTGGAAGGCCTGTACCTGCAACCGGACATGGTTCTGCCCGCCGTCACGGCAGGTTTCCATGTGTGGAGCCAAGCGTTGCAGCGCCACCGCGGTGAGCCTGATGTAGTGGCGCAGGTGGATTTCTGGCACGAGCAGCTGGCCGCCGAGGGCGTCGTACCTGCACAGGTCAGCTTGTACGGTGAGAGCCGGACGCTGGACACGCAATTGTCGGTTGAGCAGACGCAGGTGTTACTGGGCGATTGTCATGGGGCGTACGGCACCCAGGTCCAGGATCTGCTGGTGGCCGCGCTGGCCGGAACCATCGGCCAGTGGCAGGGGCGGGAGCGCGTCACCCTCGAATTGGAAAGCCACGGTCGCAGCGGTTGGGAGCAGAGCCCCGATCTGTCCCGCTCGATTGGTTGGCATACCAGCCGCTATCCGCTGGCCGTCGACACCTCATGGGATTGCGAACACTCGATCATCGCCGCCAAGGAAGCCCTGCGCCGCGTACCTGAACAAGGCATGGGTTACGGATTGCTGCGCCTCGACCCGGCCCATGGCCTGGGGGCGGCCTCGCTGCTGACCTTCAACTACCTGGGGCGGGTCGACCAATGGCTCGATGCGTCCAGCCTTTGGCGATTGGCTCGGCCGATCTGCCCGGGCATGCGCGCCGACAGCACCCGCCGTACGCACTTGCTGGATGTCACCGCGCTGGTGAACGAAGGTCGGCTGCATATCGAATGGCGTTATGCCCCGCAGGTCCACGAGCCAGCGTTGGTCCGCGAGTTGGCGCAGCAGTTCCAGCAGCGTATTGCGGCCTTGCTGGAGCACTGCCTGGCCCCCACGGCCGGTCGCGCCACGGCTTCGGACTTCGCCGACTCCGGCTTGTCCGACGATGAGTTCCTGGGGCTGCTCGAACAACTCGAGCAGTGACATCTATTGCGCCCCCCTACATTACAGGTTCGGATACCGTCAGCATGAACGACAAGGTCAAAGCACTTTCGCGCAATATCGAAGCGATTTACCCGCTGGCTCCCATGCAGCAGGGGCTGCTGTTTCATAGCCTGCTGCACCCTGGCAAGGGTATGTACCTGCTGCAATACCGTCATGTCATGGTCATGCCCAATCTCGATCTGGCCGCTTTTCGTCAGGCCTGGGCGCAGGTGGTGGAGCGCCATGAGTTGCTGCGCACCTCTTTTGTCTGGAAGCAGCAGAAGCGACCGATGCAGGTCGTGCACAAGCAGGTCGAATTGCCGATCACCTATGAGGACTGGTCGCATCTAAGCGAAGGCGAGCAGCAGGATCGCCTGGAGCAATTGCTCAGCGAAGAACGCGCCCAGGGACTGGATTTTACCAAGGCCCCCCTGATGCGAGTCAGGCTGTACAAGCTGGCGCCCGACACCTACCAGTTCGTGCGCAGCTATCACCACATTCTGATGGATGCCTGGTGCTTCTCGATCATCATGATGGACTTCCTCAACGGCTACCGCGCCGCCCAGGAAGGTCGCCGCCTGAATTTGCCGGCGCCGCGTCCGTACCGTGATTTCATTCGCTGGCTGGAAACCCAGAAGCCGGAAGATCATCAGGCGTTCTGGCAACAGCGCCTGGCGGGTTTCGACACGCCCAATGAATTTGGCTTCGGTCATGTCGGGCGCATTCAGGGCGCCGCCGAGCCCGTTGAGGACTGTGTCGAACATCTGGAGCTTGAGCAAACCCAGGCACTGCAAAGCGCGGCGGCCCAACACGGCATTACCCTGAACACCCTGGTGCAGGGGGCCTGGGCTTTGCTATTGGCGCGTTACAGCGGTGATCGCGACCTGGTGTTCGGTATCACGGTCGCCGGTCGCCCAGTGCACCTGCAAGGCATGGAAAGCATCGTCGGTCTGTTCATCAACAGTTTGCCGCTGCGCTGGCGCTGGCGCCCGGATGACGCGCTGGGTCCATGGCTGAAGGCCTTGCAGACCGAGAACCTGAGCCTGCGCGAACACGAGAGTGTGTCCCTGGCCGAGATCCAGCGCTGGAGCGAAGTACAGCGTCAGGATTTGTTCCAGAGCCTGTTCGTCTTTGAGAACGCCCCCATTGCCGCCGACTTGCGCCAGGGGCAACTGGACTACCTGATCAGCGACATGGCCAACCGCACCCATACGAACTATCCCATCACGGTGGTGATCGTCCCGGGTGAGCGGCTGCATTTGCAACTGACCTACCAGACCGACTGGTTCCTGCGCGAAGAAGTCGAGCAGATGCTGCGCCACTTCCGCACCTTGTTGCTGAACATCGGTGATGCCCTGCACACGAACGCCGAGACCCCTTTGCACCACTTGGCGATGCTCGATGAGCGTGAGATTGCCCACCAGCATCAAGTTTGGGCCGGGGGTGGTCTGGCGGCCAATGAACAACTGCTGCAACCGCTGTACATCGAGCGGTTTGAGCAACAGGTTCGCCAGACACCCGAGCGCATTGCCATGGTTCACGGCGAGCAAAGCCTGACCTTCGACCAGTTGAACCGCGCCGCCAACCGTCTGGCCCGGCACTTGCGGGCGCAGGGGGTCAAGTCCGACGATTTGGTCGCGGTGTTCGACGAGCGAGGCCTGGACCTGGTGGTGATGATTGTCGCCACCCTCAAGGCCGGTGCCGGTTGGCTGCCGCTCGACCCACGCAACCCGCCTCAGCGGCTGGCGCAGGTCCTGCGCCAGAGTCGAACGCCACTGCTGATTCACAGTGCAGGGCAGGGCGAGCTGGCGATGGAGGCTTTGGACTACCTTGAGCAGCGTCCCCAACCGGTGCTCTACGATCCGGCGGTGTTGAGCAGCTACAGCGATGACGCGTTGAACATCCCGGTTCACGACCGCTCGTTGGCCTATTGCATCTTCACTTCCGGTTCCACCGGCACGCCCAAAGGAGCCATGGTGGCGCATGCGGGCATGCTCAATAACATTCTCGGCAAACTGCCGGGGCTGGGGCTCGATGCGACCGACGTGATTGCCCAGACCGCGCCGCAGTGCTTCGACATTTCCGTCTGGCAAACCCTCGCCGGCCTGGTGCTGGGGGCGCGCACGGTGATCCTCGGCGATTGCGTCGTGCAGGATCCTGAGGCGCTGGCTTCAGCCATTGAACGGCACGGCATCAGTATTCTTGAGGCCGTGCCGTCGTTGATGCAGAGCCTGCTCGACGCGGGGCTCGAGCGTTCGTCCCTGCGCTGGGTGCTGGCCACCGGCGAGGCGTTGCCGCCGGCGTTGGCGCGTCGCTGGTTCGAGCGTTATCCCGCCATCCCGTTGATGAACGCCTATGGGCCGGCCGAATGCTCCGATGACGTGGCTTTTCATCCGTTGCTCGAGCGTTTGCCTGAGCAGCGCACCAATGTGCCGATCGGTCGCGCCACATTGAACAATCGCTTGTACCTGCTCAATGCCGACCTGCAGCCGATACCGGCCGGCGCGGTCGGGGAAATCTTCGTGGCCGGGGTGGGCGTCGGGCGCGGTTATATGGCCGACCCGGCGCGCACGGCGGCGGTGTTCCTGCCGGACCCGATTGCCAACGACGGTTCCCGTCTCTATCGCACTGGCGACCTGGCGCGCTTCCTGCCCAATGGTGATCTTGAATACGTCGGCCGTACCGACCACCAAGTCAAGATCCGCGGGCACCGTATTGAACTGGACGAAATCGAAGCCTGCCTGACCCGTTACCCCGGCGTACGGGAAGCCGTGGTGGTGGCTCGTGATGACCAGCAACGTTCCAAGGTCCTGGTGGCTTATGTGGTGGCGGATGCACAGGCAAGCATCGAGGCCCTGCGCGAGCATGTTCTGGGTAACCTGCCGCCGTACATGACCCCGGGCGCTTTTGTGTTTCTGGAGCGCTTTCCACTCAATGGCAATGGCAAGATCGACCGCAAGTCCTTGCCCGCGCCGGATTTCGCCGCGCAAAGTCAGGCCCGCTACGTTGCGCCCAGCAGCGAGTTGCAGGGGCAGATGGTCGAGGCTTGGCAAAGCGTGCTGGGGCTCGGTCAGGTCGGGGTCGAGGACAATTTCTTCGAGCTAGGCGGTCACTCGCTGCTGGCCACTCAACTGATTGGCCTGATCGGCAAACTCAGTGGCAAGGATTTGCCTCTGCGCGTGGTGTTCGAGCGCCCGACCATCGCCGCCATGGCCGATTGGCTGGAAAGTCGGGCCAGCACGGTCAAGTTGTCGCCAACGCTGTTGCCGCGCCCTGAAAAGTTGCCACTTTCGTTTGCCCAGCAGCGCCTGTGGTTTCTGCAGCAACTGGATCCGCAAAGTCCCGCCTACAACCTGGCCGGTGCCGTGCGCTTGACCGGCGAGCTGCATATCGCCGACCTGCAGGCTGCCCTGCAGGCCGTGGTCGATCAGCACGAAGTGTTGCGCACCGGGTTCATCGGCGAAGCTCAAGGGCCGAGCCAGGTGATCCTGGCCCGCACCGAGCTTGAGATGCCTTTGATCGAGGTGCAGAGCGAAGAGGCGCTGCACGACTTGCTGCGTCAGGATGCAATGACGCCTTTCTCTCTGGAAACGGCTCCGTTACTGCGTGCAAGACTCTATCGCCTGGCGCCGGATGCATTTGTCCTGTCGTTGAACTGCCATCACATCGTTGCCGATGGCTGGTCCCTGCAATTGATCATCGACGGTGTGTGCAAGCAGTACCGCAACTTGCGGCAAGGCCTGGTGACGGAGCAGTTAGCCTCGTCGATGCAATACGCCGACTATGCACTCTGGCAACGCCAATGGATGACCAGCAAGGCCTGTGAGCAGGAACTGGCCTATTGGCGCGAGCAGTTGGCCGGCGAGTTGCCGGTGCTGGAGCTGGCGGCCGATTTTCCTCGTCCTGCCCAGGCCACCCAGGCTGGCGGTCGTGTTGAACGGCGCGTGCCCGAGGCCCTGGCGGCACGCTTGCGCGCGTTCAGTGCTCACCATGGCTGGAGCAACTTCATCCCGATGCTGACCGCGTTTCAGCTGCTGTTGCGCAGCCGCAGCGGCGCGGACGACATTCTGGTCGGGGTTCCCGTTGCCAATCGGCACCATGGGGTCCTGCAGCCCCTGGTCGGTTGCTTCGTCAACACGCTGGTGTATCGCAAAAAACTGTCGGGCGAGCGGAGTCTGCTGCAACTGATGACCGAGTTGCAGGCGTTGTCGGTGTCGGCTCAGTCCCATCAGGACTTGCCCTTCGATTATCTGATCGAACAGCTTGGTGTGGTCCGGCAGGTAAGTTACAACCCCCTGTTCCAGGCCATGTTCAACTACTTTCCGGGCAACGCCCTGGAGCGTTTTGAGCTGACCGATGTGATCGCCGAGCCGTTGGACAATCGTCCGGACAGCGTAATGTGTGACCTGCACCTGGACGTGCGGGACAGCGAGCATGGCATCAGCCTGAGCCTTCAATACAGCAGCGATCTGTTCCGCGAACAGACCGTGCAAGCGATGGCCGAACAATATCTGGCATTGCTTGATGCGTTGCTAGAGCAGCCAGGGCAGGCCTTGGGTGAGCTGGCATGGCAACCCGCCGAACGGGGTCTTGCCCGAATCGAGGGGCACCGCGTGGCCGGTCATCAGGACGTCCTCCAGGCCTTTGCTCATCAGGTTGCCCGCCAACCCGACGCGGTCGCCGTACTGGCCGGCAATGAGCGCCTGAGCTATGGCGAACTCGATCAGGCCGCCGAACGACTGGCGACGGCTTTGCAGGCCCATGGCGTTGGCATCGAAGATCGAGTGGCCTTGAGCCTGCCTCGTGATGCCCGCCTGCCCATGGCCATGCTGGCGATCCTCAAGGCCGGCGCTGCCTATGTGCCGTTGGCCGAGGACACGCCACCGGAGCGTGGCCGTTACATTCTTGAGGCGGCGCAACCCAAGCTGTGCCTGGGCACTGCCGCGAGCCTGGCGGTGTTGGCGCAGTGGAACAGTGGCGTGCCGTTGCTTGATATCGATGCGATGAGCGCTGCCGACCGCTACAAGGCTCCGGTATTGGTGGCGGAGCAGCTCGCTTACGTGTTGTACACCTCCGGTTCCACCGGCCAGCCCAAAGGCGTGGCTATCAGCCGCGGCAACCTGATGAACCTGATGCTGGCCGTGGACCAGGTCTTGCCAATGACGGCCCGGGATCGGGTGCTGGCATTGACCACCGCGACCTTTGATATTGCCATTGTCGAATTGCTGCTGCCTCTGGCGCATGGCGCCAGCATCCTGTTGGCTGATCGCGAGCAGGCGCGTGATCCCCAAGCGATCGATCAGCTATTGATGACAGGACAACCAACGGTCATGCAGGCCACTCCGGCGACCTGGCGGATGCTGGTGGCGCACACCTCGCGCAGTTGGCAAGGCGTGCGTGCCGTTTCCGGTGGGGAGGCCTTGCCGTGTGCATTGGCCGAAGCCATCGAGGGCAGGGGCGCCAGGGTCATCAACGGTTACGGACCGACAGAAGCGACGGTCTACAGCACTTTTGAAGTACGCCGTGGTGGTGAGGCGGGTGTGGAAGTGCCAATCGGACAACCGGTGGCCAATACCGCGGCGTATGTCCTCGATGCTGATCTGCAGCCAGTGGCCGCAGGTGTACCGGGTGAACTGTATCTGGCCGGGGCCAACCTCGGTCGTGGTTACTTCGCGGCGGCGCGACTGACCGCGGCGGCTTTCCTGCCCGATCCTTTCGTGCCTGGCGCCCGTATGTACCGCACCGGTGACCGGGTTCGTCGCAACAGCCAGGGCGGCCTGGATTACCTGGGGCGTCTGGATTTCCAGGTCAAACTGCGCGGCTTCCGAATCGAGTTGGGTGAAATCGAAGCGCTGCTGGCGCGTATTCCCGGGGTTCGCGAAGCGGCTGTCGTGCTGCTGGGTGGCGGCGAAACAGCGAGTCTGGTGGCTTACTACGCAGGCGACCCGCTGGATGAAGCGCTCTTGCGTGAGACGCTCGGCGCGCAATTACCGGACTACATGTTGCCGAGCCAGTTCGTTCGCCTGGACACCCTGCCTTTGAGCCCCAGCGGCAAGGTTGACCGCAAGGCATTGCCGGCGCCGGTACAGCGTAACCGCCACAGTGGCGCGCTTTCGGGCGAATGGGAGCAGGCGTTGGCCAAGCTCTGGGAGGAGCTGTTGGGCTGCACCGATGTGGGTGCCGACGATAACTTCTTCGCCTTGGGCGGCCATTCTCTGCTGGCAGCGCGTCTGGTGGCGCGAATGGCCGAACAGCATGGCCGGCGCCTGCCTTTGCGCACGGTGTTCGAGCAGCCGGTCCTGCGGGATCTGGCGGCGCAGTTGGCGGCGACGGGCATTGAGGCCGAGGGCGTCTTGCGTCATTTTGCAGAACCCTTGGCACCGCTGCATTTCACCCAGCAGCGGCTGTGGTTCCTCGATCGTTTGCAGGGCGATACCCAGGCCTACCATTTGTCCCTCGCCTTGCGTCTGGAGGGGGCGCTGCAACCGTCGTTGCTGGAGCAGGCACTGACGCAACTGATCAGTCGCCAGCACAGTTTGCGCACGGTATTCAGCGAAACGTCCGAGGGCGCACGTCAGCAGGTCGAGGCGCTCACGGCGGTGCCGTTGAGCTTCGAGCCTCTGGAGATTGACGCGCATTCGCCAGTTTTTGCGCAGAAACTGAGTCAAGAGGCACAGCGTCCCTTCGACCTTTCGGCGCCCCCGCTGTGGCGAGTGCGTGTGTACCAGGGCCAAAGCCTGAGTGTGCTGCAGGTTACCTTGCACCACATCATCGCCGATGCCCGTTCGCTGGAAATCTTCTTCAATGAACTGCAACTGATCTACCAGGCGTTGCTGGAAGGGCGCGGCGCTTGCTTGCCGCCACTACCGCTGCAGTTTTCTGACATCGCCGCCAGTTGGCAGAGTCCTGCGGGGCAAGCGTGTATCGAATCGCAGCTTGAGTACTGGCGTCGGAGCCTGGCAGGGGAGCCGCCGGTGCTGAACCTGCCGACCGACATGCCACGCCCCGCGGAGCAAGGTTACAAAGGCCAGCGCCTGCGCTTCAGCCTGCCGGCAACCCTGGTCAAGGCGCTGCGCGAGACCGCGCAACGCCATGGGTTGACCGCGTTCGCGCCGTTGCTGGCAGCCTGGAAAGTTCTCCTGGCCCGACACTCGGGCCAGCGTGAAATCTGGATTGGCCTGCCGGTCGCCCATCGCCATCAGGCCCACACCGACAACCTGATTGGCTACTTCGCGACCACCCAGGTGCTGCGCAGTCACATTGATGCCCAGCAACCGGTCGAACAGTTCTGGCAGCAACTGCAAGCCACTCACCTGGCTGCACAGCAGCATGGGGACGTCCCTTTCGAGCGACTGGTGGAGGCGTTGCAAGTGCGCCGCGACCTTAGCCACACACCGCTGTTCCAGGCGTTGTTCAACCTGATCCAGCGCGATGTCGCCGCAAAGGATGAGCACCGTTTCGCCGGCTTGCCGGCGCAGCGACTGGATGTGGAAAGTGACAGCGCCCTGGTGGATATCGGCTTGCACATCGAGCAGCACGGTGACGATTGGCAATGTGTGCTGGAGTACAACACCGACCTGTTCCTGGCCCGGACGGCGCAACGTTATGCCGACGAATATCTGTATCTGCTCGAGGGCATGCTGAAAAATTCACAGGCGCGCCTATGGGACATCGACCTGGCCAACGCCGATCATGCCCTGGCTCAGCGGCCATGGAACCAGGCAGCCGAGGTGCTGCACCGCGAAGTGGACTTGATTGCCCGCTTCGAGCGTCAGGTGGCGTTGACGCCCCAGGCATTGGCGGTCGATTGCCAGGATCAGCAATTGAGTTATGCCCAGCTCAATGCCCTCAGCAATCGCCTGGCCCATTGGCTGCGTGCACAGGGTGTCGGCACCGATGAGCTGTTTGCCGTTTGCTTGAGTCGTGGCCCCTGGTTGCTGCCATCCCTGCTGGCTATTCACAAAGCTGGCGCGGCGTACTTGCCGCTGGATCCGCAACACCCGGCAGATCGCCTGCGCTTCATCATCGAGCACGCGCGGCCGGCCCTGGTGCTCAGCGAAAGTCAGTGTGGCGATGCCTTGAGCGGTGTCGACAACGTCTGGCTCGATCAGTTGTCGCTGGAGGCATGCAGCGCCGACAACCTGATGCTGGCGGTCAACCCACAGCAACGCGCTTATGTGATCTACACCTCGGGCTCGACCGGTACACCAAAAGGTGTGCAGGTCACACGCGAGAACCTGAGCAACCTATTGGCCGGTCTCGATCGGCAGTTGCCACTCAGCGCTGCGGATGTCTGGCTGGCCAGTACCACTTACGCGTTCGATATGTGCAAGCCGGAACTGTTCTTGCCGCTGGTCAACGGCGCAGCCATCTTGCTGGCCCGTCGCGAGCAGGTCGTCGATGGTCATCAACTGTTTGCCTTGCTGCGCCGGGCCACGGTGTTCCAGGCGACACCCGCCGGCTGGCAGATCCTGCTGGAAACCGGACAGGCCGACTGGCCGCCAGTGCGCGGGCTGATTGGTGGTGAGGCGGTTCCGGGCGAACTGGCGACCGAGCTGCGTAGCCGGGGCGTGGTACTGATCAACGCCTACGGCCCGACCGAAACCACCGTCTGGTCGACCACGCAGGCGTTGCAGGAGGTGCCGTCCGGCGTGGCTGATATTGGCTCGCCGCTGCTCAATACCCGCTGCTATGTGCTCGATGAAATGCTGCGTCCGGTGCCGCTGGGCACTACCGGAGAGCTGTATATCGCGGGCGCCGGGGTTACCCGGGGCTATCAGCATGCCGCCGCCGCAACGGCCGCGGTCTATCTGCCTGACCCCTATGCCGGCGAACCTGGCAGCCGCATGTACCGCACTGGCGACCTGGTACGCCGGCGCGGTGACGGTCGGTTGGCGTATGTCGGTCGCAGCGACTTCCAGGTCAAGGTGCGCGGGTTCCGCATCGAGCCCGGTGAGATCGAATCGCTGGTGCGTCGTTACCCGGGCGTGGAAGAGGCCGTGGTGATGATCGATCCGCGCAGTCAAAGCCTGTTCGCTTGGCTGCAGGCGCCCAGCCCCATTGATCAAGTGGCCCTGCGGCGGTATCTCGAAGGCCTGTTGCCGGGCTACATGGTCCCGGCCGGTTTTATCGAGCTACAGCGTTTTGCCCTCAATGCCAACGGCAAGATCGACCGCAAGGCCTTGCCGGCACCGCAGCCCATCGCTGTACAGGGCGTGGCGCCGCGTAACGAACTGGAGCAGCAACTGGCCGACATCTGGCAGAGCCTGCTTGAGGTGCCGCAAGTCGGGGTGTTCAACAGTTTCTTCGAGCTGGGCGGGCATTCGTTGTTGGCGATGCGCCTGATGACCCAGGTCGAGAGCCGTTTCGGCATCAGGATCGAGCTGCGCAGCCTGTTCCATAACCCGACGATCGCCGGTCTTGCCGAGCAGATCGAGAAACCCCAAGGGCCTTCGACCGACGAAGCACTGGACGAAATGCAGCGCCTGTTATCAGAGATGGAAGAGTAAGGATGAGTGCGATGACGCAACAAGCTTTCCTGGAGATTGCGCAGCGGCTGGCTTCCTTGCCCGCGGACAAGAAAAAAGTCTTTCGCCAGCGCCTGGCCGAGAAGGGCATCGATAGCTGGCGCCTGCCAATCGTTCCCGCCGTGCTTGGCGAAGGTGAGCATATGCCGTTGGCGCAGGCGCAGCGGCGCTTTCTGTCGGCGGAAGC
This sequence comes from Pseudomonas sp. NFACC51, assembly GCF_900103575.1. Classification (NCBI taxonomy): domain Bacteria; kingdom Pseudomonadati; phylum Pseudomonadota; class Gammaproteobacteria; order Pseudomonadales; family Pseudomonadaceae; genus Pseudomonas; species Pseudomonas sp. NFACC51. The sequence goes on from NZ_FMXH01000001.1 coordinate 639,186, forward strand.
CCTGAGCGGTCGTGCCCTTTACAATCTGTGCTCGGTACTGCGTTTCGACGGCCGCCTCGATGGCGAGCGTTTGCAGCAGGCCATGCAGCAGTTGACTGACCGTCATCAGATCCTGCGCACCCGTTACACCACCGACTCCCAAGGCCAGATGCAGCCCCATTGTGAGTCGCAACAAGTGCCGCTGCCATCCGTCGAACCGTTGACCCTGGCGGCTTCTGAATACGAGCAGTGGTGCGCCGATGAATATGCTCGCCAGCTCGCCGAGCCCTTCGATCTCGCTCAATCGGCGCCTTGGCGCTGGCAAGCCTTCAGCGACGCGCAAGAGCAATCGACCTGGTTGTTTTTCACCATTCACCATGTGGCCTACGATGCCTGGTCGGCTCAGCAACTGACCCTTGAACTGGCCGAGGCTTACCGGGCGCTGGCAATGAATGAGCCGGCCCGCCAACCCGAATTGAGTATCCAGTATGCCGATTACGCGGCTTGGGAACGCGAGTGGCTGGACAGCGAAAGCTGCCGGCAGCATATCGACTTCTGGCGCGGCCAACTGGCAGATGCGCCGGCGGCCTTGGCATTGCCCCTGGATCGGCCACGCCCTGCGCCCGCGCAACGCCGCCATAGCGGCGCGGTGCTTGCCCGGGAGCTTTCGCCGCAGCTGACGACGGCGGTAGAAGCCGCCATTCGTAGTCATGGGGTGACGCTGTACATTTACGGCCTGACGGCCTTCAGTTGCTTGCTGTCGCGCTACAGTAGCGAGAACGACCTGTGCCTGGGCACCTCGGCGGCACAACGTGATCGCCCAGAGTTGATGCCCTTGATAGGCCCGTTGCTCAATACCCTGGTGATCCGTCAGCGCCTGCATGGCAACCCGGACTTCGCCACCGCGCTGCTGCGCACCCGCGACACCGTCGCGGCCGCCTTCGATCATCAGTTGCTGCCTTTCGAAAATGTCCTCGAAAGCCTTGACCGTCCACGTTCGAACCCGCTGTTCCAGGTAATGTTCGTCCAGGTCGATTTACCCGAAAGCCGCACCCTGACATTGCCCGGTGTCGCGGTTGAAGTGCTCGACCCGCCGCAGCGTCATGCACGTTTCGACCTCACGCTGCGCCTGGTACGTACCGCTGACGCGCGCCTGCGCTGCGAGTTGGAATACAGCGACGAATTGTTCGACGCGGCCACGGTTGAGCAGATGCTGGATGACTTGCTGGCGATTTTCCAAGAGGCATCAAGCCATCCCCAGCGACGTCTGGCCGAACTGCAGCTGGTTTCGCCACCGAGTGAGCTGAGTGGCCCCGCGTTGGGCGCCATACCCTTGCCGCTGGATCAGCAAGTACTTCACTGGGCAACGCACACGCCGAACGCGGCAGCGTTGTGCAGCGCTGGGCAAACCGTCGACTATGCCACGCTCGGTGCCGCAACCGGCGCGCTGGCCGCGCGACTGGCCGGGCAGGGCATAGGCCCGGGCCAGGTGGTTGCACTGTGCATGCCCCGTTGCGCGGAACAACTGTTGGCGATGCTGGCCTGCTGGCAACGCGGTGCGGTGTGTCTGTTTCTTGACCCGGCACAGCCGCCACAGCGACTTGCGCAGTTGCTGCAGGACAGTGGCGCGAGGCTGTGGGTGACACTGGCCGAGGCCCCTGAAACGGACGTCGACATGGCGCGCCTGGTACTCAGTACCGCCGATTTGTCCGCGGTGGCCACCGAGGGGCTGGGCGAGAGCCTCAGTCAGCCGCACCTGCCTGCCTACCTCATTTATACCTCGGGTTCGACCGGTCAGCCCAAAGGTGTCCTGGTCACTCATGGCAACGTGGGACATTACGCGAGCGCGATCGGTCAACGCGTGCAAGCCAAGCCGGGTAGCCGCTGGGCGACGTTGGCGACCGTGGCCGCGGACCTGGGGCTGACCTGCGTGTTCGCCGGGCTGAATGCCGGCGATCCGCTGATTCTGCCGCCAGCGTCGTTGACCTTCGATCCGCCAGGCTGGGCTGACTTTCTCGACGAGCAGCCCGTGGATTGCCTGAAAATCGCGCCGTCGCATTTACGCGGGCTGTTGGCGCTGGACGATGCCCGACGCGTCTTGCCCAGGGATGTGTTGATCCTGGGCGGTGAGGGTTTCGATCAGGCCTTGTTTGCACGGGTGCGTGAATTGGCACCGCAACTGCGCATCTTCAACCATTACGGTCCTTCGGAGACCACGGTCGGCGTGATCTGCGGGGAAATCCAGACTCTCGACGCCCCTGACTCGGGTCTGTATCTGCCCTTGGGGCAGCCGTTATCGGATTGCCATTTGCGCATCGTAGACGGCAATGACGTATCGGTGCCGCTGGGTGTCGCCGGCGAGCTGCTGATCGCAGGCCCTCAGGTCGCCCAGGGCTACCTCGGTCAACCTGAGTTGACCGCCCAAGTATTTGGTTCCACTGCCCAGGGGCAACGCTTTTATCGCAGCGGCGACCGGGTTCGCCTGGATCGCAATGGGCAACTGGTGTTCCTGGGGCGTCAGGACGATCAGGTCAAGATCCGCGGTTTTCGCGTGGAACCGGGCGAAGTCAGCGCCTGGCTCACTGCTCAGCCCCAGGTTCGCGAAGGGGCGGTGCTGGCCTGCGAGGTGAAAGGGCGCACGCAACTGGTGGCGTATCTCAGCCCCGCCCTGGCAACCGAAGCGTTGGCGGCTCTGCAAGCCGAGGCCAAGCGTCAATTGCCGGAACACATGGTGCCCAGTCATTGGTGGGTGCTGGATACGTTGCCTCTGACGGCCAATGGCAAGCTGGATCGGCGGGCATTGCCTGAGCCGGCCGAGACCGAGTCGGCCGATGCATCCGACCGGCCACCGATCGGCGTCACGGAACAGCGCCTGGCGCAGCTGTGGTGTCAGATTCTCGATTGTGCGCACGTCGGACGCGACGATGATTTTTTCGCCCTCGGTGGCGATTCTATTCTCAGTCTGCAATTGATCGGCCTGGCCTCGCGCGAAGGACTCAAGTTGCAACCACGCGATGTCCTGCAGCATTCCACCTTGGCGACCATGGCCCTGTGCATCGATGGCCGGTTGAACCCCGTGTTGCTGACCGTCCTCACGGCTTTTCGCGAGTTGCTTGAGCAGCCTGGCCTGGGACCGGACGCCGACTTCTTTGCCGAAGGGGGGGATTCGATCCTCAGCCTGCAATTGATCGCGCGTCTGCGTCAGGCTGAACTGCGCCTGATGCCCCGGCAATTGCTGGAGAACCCCAGCGCCCGGCAACTGGCTGGGGTTCTGACCTCCTCAGCGTCGCCGGCGGTTGCACCGCAGCCGGCAACCGAAGCCTTGGCGCCGTCACGTGCACTGTCCCATGCCCAGCAACGGGTGTGGTTCATGCAACAACTCGATCCGGCTGCAACGGCTTACAACGTTACGCAATTGTTGGCCTTGCGCGGCGATCTGGACGTGCCGCGATTGCAGCGCGCTTGCCAGGTCCTTGTCTCGCGCCATGATGCATTGCGCTGCAGGTTTTTCGAAGAGCAAGGGCAAGTCTGGCAGCGCCTGGATGAGACGGCTGCTGCAATCTTCAATGTGCATGACCTCCAGGACCTGGATGAATCACAACAGGCAGTGGCCATTGCCGGGGCCGCCAAGCGGGTTTTTGACCTTGCGCAGGGGCCGTTGCTGGCAATCGATGTATTTTGTGTGGCGCCGGGTGACTATCGCTTGCTGTTCAATGTCCACCACATTGCCGTGGACGGCTGGTCCATGGGCTTGTTGGTCGAGGACTTTGCGCAGGTCTACCAGGACCGGGCCACGCCTGCGACTACCGGATTGTTGCCATTGATCGAAGCACAACGGCGAGGCCTGGAAGGGGAGCAGGGCAGCCAGTTGCTGGCCTACTGGCAACAACGCTTGCAAGGTCTGAGCAACGAACCGCTGGAGCTTCCCGACCACTGCACGCGACCGGCGCTGCAGGCATACGCCGGCGCCCGCAGTGAGCTGGCCTTGCCCGTTTCGTTGAGCGCGGCGGTCGAGGCCCGGGCCAGGGCACTGGGTGTCACGCCCTTTGTGCTGTATTTCGCCGCCTACCAGCTCCTGCTCTGGCGTCATGGTGGACGCAATGATTTCGCCATTGGCTTGCCAGTGGCAGGGCGCGAATCGGCCGAGAGCCAGGCATTGGTCGGTTTGTTCGTCAACACACTGGCGCACCGGGTGCAGATTGATCCCCGGCAAAGCCTGCAAGCCTTTATCCAGACCCTGAACGGGCAGTTGGCCGATGATTTGTCCCATCAGGCGCTGCCGTTCGAGCAACTGCTGGACATGCTGGATGTCGAGCGCAGCCTGGATCGCACGCCGGTGTTCCAGGCGATGTTCAACTACCAGGCCGACCATCGGGATTCGCGCCGCCTCAACTTGCCGGGCATCAGCGTGGAAACGCTGGCGTTGCCGGACGGCGTGGTGAGTGCCAAGTTCGACCTGACGTTCAATCTGTTCACCCAAGGCCGCGGGACTGATGCGCGTACCGGGTTGATTGTCGAATACGCGACTGCTCTGTTGCGCCCCGGTACCACCCAACGGCTGATGGAGGATTACCAGGGATTGCTCGCCAGCCTGGTCAGCCTCGATCTTCAGCAGCGCTTGCTGGAAATTCCCCTGGGTTCAGTCGCAACTTTGGCCGTGGCGGGCAAGTCCATGCATCTGCACAGCGAGGCCGATTTTGTCACGCGCTTTGAAGTACAGGCCGCCGTTCATCCTGAGCGTATCGCGGTGTGCTGCGCTGATCGCCGCTTGAGCTACGCGGCGCTGGATGCCCAGGCCAATCGCCTGGCCCATTGGCTGCTGGCGCAGGGTATAGGGCAGGAGTCGACGATTGCCTTCTGCCTGCCTCGGGACGAAAGACTGCTGGTGTGCCTGTTGGGGATCCAGAAGGCAGGTGCTTGCTACCTGCCGCTCGACCCAGCTCATCCACCGGCACGCCAGGCGCAGATTCTCACCCGCGCTCGACCGCAATTGCTGCTCTGCGACAAGCTGTTCGCGGACCTGCCCGAACACCTGCGCAGTTGCCTGTGGGCGGACCTGCCATTGGCTCGGTTCCCTGCACAAGCCCCGGCATTGGCGACGACGCTTGAACAGTTGGCCTACACGCTCTACACCTCCGGATCGACCGGGCAACCCAAGGGCGTGCAGATCAGTCGAGGGAATTTCGCCAACTTCCTGCTGGCCATGGAAGACGCGCTGCCACTGGAAAACGTGCAGCGTTATCTGGCCTTGACCACGGTGACCTTCGATATTTGCGGCCTGGAGCTGTGCCTGCCGCTGGTGCGCGGCGGCACCGTGGTATTGGCCGATGATGAAGAGCGACAGGACCCCATGTTGCTTGCGCGATTGATTCAGGACCAAGCCGTGGATCTCATCCAGGCTACACCGGCCACTTGGGCGATGTTGCTGCAAGGCGATCGCCAGGTGCTGGCCGGGCGTGTGGCCCTGGCCGGTGGTGAGGCGCTGGCGGCGGAAATGGCGACCGAGATCAGGCAATGCGTGGCTCACCTCGTCAACGTCTACGGCCCGACAGAAACCACGGTGTGGTCCACCCAGGCGCCGATCGGTGCCTTGCAGTTGCCCGTCGCACCCATTGGCCGGCCATTGCTCAATACCCGCTGCCACGTCCTTGATGAGCACTTGTGCGAAGTACCTCCCGGTTGTGTGGGCGAGCTTTACATTGCCGGTGATGGTCTGGCCCGCGGTTATGCCGGGCAGCCAGGGTTGACCGCCGAACGTTTCATTGCCGATCCGTTCAGCCGTGACGGTGGGCGTTTGTACCGCACCGGCGACCTGGCGCGCTGGCAGCCGGATGGGCAGCTGTATTACCTCGGTCGCACCGATGACCAGATCAAATTGCGTGGTTATCGTATCGAACTGGGAGAGATCGAGGCCGTGCTGCTCAGCCACCCCGAACTGCTGCAGGCGGTCGTGGCCGTGCAAGGCGAGCATCTGGCCGCCTTCTGGGTCGCCAATCCCGACAATCCACCCGACGCAGCCTCCATCCGTACCTACTTACAGGGGCGCTTGCCGGCCTACATGCTGCCGACGCATTTGCAGGCGCTGGAACAACTGCCCCTCAATACCAATGGCAAGGTGGATCGTAAACAGCTGCCACGCTTGCAGTTGGAAAACCGCGGCGAGGGGGACGTCCAGCGCCCGCTGACGGCCAGCGAGGCGTTGCTGGCCGAAGTCTGGGCAGCGGTGTTGAACCTGCAACAGATTCCTGCTGACGGTCATTTCTTCCAACTGGGCGGGCATTCTCTGATGGCGGCCCAGGTGCGTGCGCGCTTGCGGGAACAGGGCTTTGAAGTGCCTTTGCGCTGGCTGTTCGAAACGCCGGTACTGACGGACCTTGCGCAGCGCATCGAGGGTCTTGCGCAGCACCTGGATCTGGCTTCGTTGCAGATCCCTCAGGTCGATCGGCAGCTTGAGCAACCCTTGTCCTCGGCGCAGCAACGCGTCTGGTTGATGCAGCAGCTGGACCTGGCCGACAGCAGCTTCAACATGAGCAGCAATGTGCGCTTGCGCGGACAACTGGACCGTCATGCCCTGGAGCGTTCAGTGCACCGGCTGGTGGACCGTCATGCCATCTTGCGTACCACCTATCACCAGCGTAACGGCGAGTTGTACCAGCGGATTCACGGACAGATGTCGGTAGCGTTGCAAGTGATCGCCTCGAACGCCGCGCAGTGGCCGGTCGATGCCCGCGACATTGCGCTGCGACCGTTCGACCTCGCCAGCGAGGCACCGCTGCGGGCCGTCCTGTACCGCCTCGGTGAGCAGGAACATGTGCTGCAGTTGGTCATGCACCACATCGCCTCCGATGGCTGGTCCGGCGCTGTGCTGGTGGATGAACTGATCCAGGGTTATGAAGCGTACAGCACGGGCGCGCTGCCGCCCCAGAGCGAACTGGCGATCCAGTACGTCGACTATGCCGTATGGCAAGGTTCGGCGGCGGTACAGCTGCGTCAGCGTGAAGGCCTGGCGTTCTGGCGACAGACCCTGGCCGGCATTCCCGCGCAGGTGCCACTGCCGTTCGATTTTCCCCGTCCGGAGCGCGACAGCGGCACCGGGGCGGCCCTGGACTTCCAGTTGTCAGCGGCCACGGTTGGCCGGCTGAAGGCTTTCGCGCAGGACAGCGCAACGTCGCCGTTCATGGTGCTGCTGACGTGCTATGCCGCCGTGCTGCAGCGCGAAACGCAAGGCCGTGATCTGGTGATCGGAACGGACGTCGCCAACCGCGAGCATCCGGCCACTGAATCGCTGATCGGCTTTTTCGTCAATCTGCTGGCCTTGCGTATCCGCGTGCAACCGGAACTGAGTTTGCGTGAGCAAGCGCAGCAGGTCCGGGAGATTTGTCTGCAAGCATTCGCCTGGCAGGACACCCCGTTCGAGCGTGTCGTCGAGTGCCTGGAGCTGCCACGGGTGGCGAATGTCCACCCGTTGTTGCAGACGTTGTTTGTCCTCGACAACACGCCGCGCCAGCAACGCCAACTCGGCAATCTGCAGGTTGAACCACTGACGGGCGAGCAGCACCATTCCAAGTTCGACATGGCCCTGTTCGCCAGCGAAGACGGCGATGTGTTCAACCTGCGCTGGGTGTATCGCACCAGCCTGTTCCGCCCGGTCACGGTCGAACGCTTGCGTGATGCCTTCGAGTCCCTGCTGGACATGGCCCTCGGCGCACCGGACAACCCAATCGACACCCTGATTCCGACTCCAAAAGGAGCTGCTGCAATGTCCACGGACAATCCGCTGCAACGCAAAATGAGCAAATTGGGCAAGATGCGCCAGAGCGGATCGCCCGTTACCCGCGAGCCCTTTGAAGCCCGACCGTTGCGCGAAGGTTCGAAGTTCCCCCTGTTGATTCAACTGCGTGACCGCGAACTGGCACCGGCCATTTGGGCTGAGGCCAACCGTGAGAAGGTCGAAAGCTGGCTGCGCGAGCACGGTGGCATTCTCTTGCGTGGCTTTGATTTGCCGACGCCGGCGGCTTTCGAGGCTTTTTGCCAAGCCTTGTGCCCTCAGTTATATGGTCAGTACGGTGACCTGCCGAAGGAAGAGGGCGGCAAGAACATCTACAAGTCCACGCCCTATCCCAAGGATCGGATGATCCTGTTCCACAACGAGAGTGCTCATCAGCATCGCTGGCCGCGTCGCCAATGGTTCTACTGCCAGACGCCCGCCACTTCCGGTGGCGCGACCCCGATTGTCGACAGCCGCCAGGTTTACCGTGAACTGCCGGCCTGGCTGCAAGCGAACCTGCGTCGCAAGCAACTGATGTACGTGCGCAATTTCAGCACCAGCCTGGACGTCAGCTGGCAGCACTTTTTCCAGACCGAGGAGCGCGAGCAAGTCGAGCGGATCTGCCGTGAGAGCAACATCGATTTTGAGTGGCGCGGCGCCAACGATCTGCACACCCGTCAGGTTTGTCCTGCGGTGATCCTGCACCCGCTGACGGGAGAGGAGAGCTTCTTCAATCAGATCCAGCTCTATCACCCGGCCTTTCTCGATGCCGATGTGCGTGAGCAGTTCCTGCGCGACGGGACAACTGCGATGCCCAGACAAGTGTTCTACGGTGACGGTTCCGAGCTTGAGCCAAGTGCCATCGAGGCCATCAACGCTGCCTACGACCGTTGTGCCGTGCGCTTCGACTGGCAGCAGGGCGATGTGGTCATGCTCGATAACATGCTGGCTGCGCACGCCCGGGATCCGTTCGAAGGCGAGCGTAAAATTGTGGTGGCCATGGGTGAAATCTATGGTCGTGATCAGGTCATGGCTGCGCCGGCGCAGACCGAAGAGACACCCGCAGAGTTGAAACCATGATGGACCTTGGACTAACGCTTTCACCTCAACAAAAACAACTGGCCCAGGCCAATCCGCAGGCCTGGCGCTGGGTTCGGATGCAACTGTCGGGCGTGCCCGAGGCCACTGTCCAACAGCGACTGCGTGACGGCTTGCAGCAGCATCAAGCGTTGCGCTTGCGCTACCAGCGCCCGGTTGGCGCCACGGGACTGCGCCAGCGTGTGGTCGAGCCCCTCGACTTGCGCCTGAGCTGGCGTGAGGGACGTTCAGGTGACGGGCATGATGAGCAACAGTGGCTGCTTGAGGCCAAGGCGCATTGCCTTGCCGAACAACCCGATGTGTTGGCCTGGCTACTCGACGATTATCTGTTGTTGGCGGTCCCGGTTTATTCGCTGGATCAACGCAGCCTGATCCAGTTGCAGGAGCAATTGTTGGGACGTGCCGCGTCGTTTGACACTGAACCCATGCAGTACGGCGAATACGTCGAGTGGATCAATGGCCTGCAGTTGGACGAGGATGCCGAGCAAGGCACGCAGTTCTGGCGCAACCTGGCCTTGCAGGACGTACCGGGCATGCGCCTGATCGAGCGCTATGGCATCGCCAGCGGCAACCATGCCGTTGTTCGGCTAAGGCTTGCGCAGACATTGCCAGCGGCGTTGACGGCGCTGGCCGTGCGCGAAGGCGTGGCTGTCGAAGCGCTGGCCCTGGCCGCCTGGGGCTCATTGCTGGGCAGGCTCAATGGCCAGCAGCACGGCCAGTTGGGTCTGCAGCACGATCCTCGCGATGACTATGAAGAACTCTCGGGAGCCTATGGGCTGTTCGAGCAGACGCTGCCGATGGTGGTGCGGGTGTCCGAACACAGCACCTGGATCAACCTGGCCCGGCCATTGGCTCGGCAACTGGAAAACGCGGTGGCTTGGCAGGAATATGTCGGTCAGGCTCAGCTATTGCCCGAGTGGCGTGCCAGCTTTCAGACCGGGCTGCGTGTCGTGCATGCACCGCTGCTGGAGGGGCTGCAAGTCCTGTCCTTCGACACCCCGGTCGAACTGCAATTGCAACTGACGCTCGATGCCCAGGACAGTGGGGAACTGACACTGGCCTATGACCGTGGTCTGTACCGTGAAGAGCAGATGCAGGTCTTGCTCAAGCGCTTCGCCCATTGGCTCGAGCAATTGCTGCAGTCGCCCAATGGCCTCATCAACGGTGTCGATCCGCACTTGCCCGAGGAGTTGCTGGCGTTGCCGACGCGTCCCGCCCTGGCGCCGGATCTCGATATCGTCGCCACCGTGCGCGAGCACGCTCGGACACAACCGGATCGACCGGCGCTGCGCTATGCGGGGCAAATGTTCTCTTACGCCGAACTCGATGCCTTGAGCGATCGTGTTGCCGGCAGCCTGCGTCAGGCCGGTGTTGGCCATGAACACGTGGTCGGCCTGTATTTGCCCCGTGGGGCGCAGATGTTGATCGCGATGCTAGCCTGCTTCAAGATCGGTGCTGCGTACCTACCACTGGATCCCCAACAACCACCGCTGCGGCTGGCCGACATTATCGAGGATGCCCGACCGACCTTGTTGCTGTACGTAGAGGGGCTGCTGCCCGATACCTCGGTCGACACCCTGTGCTGGTCACAGGCATGCACGGGGCCGGTGTTCGATTCGCCGGTGCAGGGTTCGGCGCAAGACCTGGCCTACGTGCTCTATACCTCAGGCACCAGCGGCAAGCCCAAAGGTGTGCAAATCGAGCAAGGCCAATTGCGCCATTACGTCACGCAAGTGACCCGCGCGCTCCAGTTACCCGAGGCCGGGCATTATGGCCTGGTGTCTTCACTGCTCGCGGATCTGGGAAATACTGTGTTGTTTCCGGCCTGGTTGCAGGGCGGTTGTGTGCATGTGCTGGAGCAGTCCACCGTGACCGATGCCCGGGCGTTCGCCGAAGAGCTTCAGCGCTACCCGTTGGACGTGCTCAAAATCGTTCCTTCACACCTTGAAGCGCTGATGGGCGAGCACGCTCCCAACGGCATTCTTCCACGCCAGGTCCTGGTACTGGGCGGAGAGCCGCTCAGTGAGCATTTGCTGAGCCGTTTGGCCCAAGCGAAACCGGCCTGTCGCCTCTACAACCATTACGGACCGACAGAGACTACGGTTGGCGTGCTATGGCGTGCGATCGATGTCAGCCAGGGCGTGGGTGATAGCGCCTTGAATCAGGTATTGGGTGATAACCGCATCCACCTGCTCGACGACCAGCAACGCGCAGTGCCGTCAGGCCAGGCCGGGGAATTGTGCATCAGTGGCGCCAGTGTCGGGCGCGGTTATGTGGGTGGTGTCGGTGGCGGTGCCTTTGGTGTCGATCCACTCAGTGGCCACCGCCTGTATCGCACCGGTGATCTTGCTTTGCGCCAAGCCGATGGTGCCGTACGCATTCTGGGGCGCAATGATCAACAGGTGAAAATCCGTGGGTTTCGCCTGGAGTTGGCGGAAGTCGAACAGGCTTTGTTGGCCCAGCCGGGCGTGTTGCAGGCTGCGGTCTTGCTGGACGGCGAAGGCGACCATGGGCGCTTGCTGGCTTTCGTGGTCAAGGACGACGCCCTGTCGCAAACGACCGAGCAACTGTACGCCGCCCTGGCTCGCCAGCTACCGGACTACATGCTGCCCAGCGGTATCCTTGCACTCAAGACGCTGCCACTGAACAGCAATGGCAAGCTTGATCGCAAAAACCTGCTCGAACGCGCCAGGCAGCGTTTGCAGAACACTCGCGTGGCGCCCGTGGGCGAGCTCGAAACGGCCATTCTGGCGATTTGGTGCGAGGTGTTGGGTGTCGACGAGCTGGGGGTGACCGACAATTTCTTCAACGTCGGTGGGCACTCGCTGGCGGCGATCAAAGTGGTGTCGCTGATTCGCGAGCGCCTGTCTCTCGAATTGCCGACCAATCTGCTGTTCGAGCGGCATACCGTCCGTGACCTGGTTCATGGCCTGGGTAACGATCACAGCGGCGGCCCATGGCACGTCTTGAATGACGCGCATGAACATGCGCCGGCCCTGTTGCTGGTGCATGGCGCGCAAGGGCATCTGCAGGCGTATCAGCCGTTGGTAGAGAATCTAAACGGTAAAGCCGCTGTCTTTGGTCTGGCCGCCCTGGAAAAGGGCTGGGATGAGGACGACATGGACGTGCTGTTGCAGCAATATGTGGCGAGCATCCCTGTCCAGCTGAAACAGCGCCCGCTGGTGCTGCTGGGCTGGAGCCTGGCGTCGCGGCTGGCATTGATGCTGGTGCCCCATCTGCAAGCCCACGGCTTTAGCGTCGAAGGGCTTGTGGTGCTCGATCACGATGCGCAGCGCAGCCTGGCCGGCGAGGGCGACGAAGCCGGCCAGTTGATTGCCGATTTTGCTTTCTACTGCCGCACTCACGCCCAGCCAATCGGTGAGTCGCTGCGCGAACGTGTGACGGGCCTGTTGGCAGGTCTGGACTATGCCGAGGGCGTTGCCCGCTTGCTCAACGATGCCCAGGTGCGTGCGCATCTGCAATGGGGAGCCGCCGATGCTGATTTGCTCACGCTATTGGCGCAATATCGCTCGATCAAGATGCGCTTGTATGAGCAAGCCTTGCCCACCGTTGATGTGCCGCTGTGGCTCTGGCGCGGCAATGCCCATGCCGACTTGCGTGCTCAGTGGCAAGCGCATACCCACCAAGCTGTTCGCCAGTGGACGCTGGACGTGGGGCATCACGAGATGCTCGCAGAGCCTCGATTGGTCGAAAGCCTGTTGCCTTTACTGTTGCAAACCTCTGCCAAGGTGGTGTCTGTCTCATGATGTTATTGAAAGAACTGCTGCACGACGCTCGATGGCGCATTCTGCTGGCGATTCTGAGCAGCGCCTTGAGCGCGGCAACCAGTATCGGCCTGATCGGGTATATCAACCGCAGCCTGGAGCATGGGCTCGATGATATCGGCCGGGGCTTGTTGCTGTTCGGTGGTCTGCTGATCCTATTGTTCATCAGCGGTGTCACGTCGCAATGGCTGCTGGTGCAGATCGGGCATCGCCTGGTTTACCAATTGCGCCTGCGGCTGGTGGGAAAGGTGTTGGGCACAGCACTCGAACGCATCGAGCGGCTGGGCAGCCCGCGTATCTACAACGCGCTGACCAAGGACGTGACCACCGTCGCCACGGCGTTCAAGCAACTGCCGATTTCCTTGTACAACGGCTTGCTGTTGTTGGCGGGGCTCGCCTACATGGCCTGGTTGAGCATGCCGTTCTTTTTCCTGACCCTGGGGGTGATTGCCCTTGGGGTCGGTCTTGACGTGCTGCTGGGGCGCAAGGTCAAGACCCTGATGCAGGCCGTGCGGCAGCAGGATGACCAGTTGACCGAGCAGTTCGAGGCCGCCATCCAGGGGCGTTGCGAGTTGGGCCTGAGCCGGGAACGCCGGCACCTGCTCTACGAACACAAGCTCGAACCCATCGCGCGGGCCTCGCTGGAGGCGTCGGTACGTGCCGACACCTTGTGGGCGGTGAACCTGAACTGGACGACACTGCTGGTGTTCGTACTGATCGGTACGCTGTTCTTTCTCGGCCAGGGGCTGGGGTTGCTCAGTCAGCAGGTTGTGGTGGGTTACGTGCTGGCAATCATGTTTCTGCGCACGCCGATCTCGATGATCCTGGATGCCATTCCTGCGGTCATTCGCGGCCATGTTGCCTTGCAGGCCATCGATGCCCTGGCGTTGGGTGAGACGGTGCAGTTCAAGACCCCTGCACAAGCGGCGCAACCCTTCGGTGAGTTGCGCCTGTCAAACGTGCATTACCGCTATCCCGGGCAAAGTGACGAATTTGCGTTTGAGTTGGGGCCGATCGACCTGTCGATTCGTCGCGGCGAGTTGATTTTCATTGTCGGTGGCAATGGCAGTGGCAAGTCGACCCTGGCCAAGCTCCTGACGGGGCTCTACGTTCCCACCTCTGGGCAGGTTTCGCTGAACGGCGTGGTGCTCGATACCCGCACCAGCGAGTGGCACCGGGAGCATTTCGCCGCCATTTTTGCCGACTTCTATCTGTTCGCCGATGTGCTGGGCGAAGCCGGCAATCATGAGGGGCTTGAGGCCCGGGTGGATCATTACTTGGACCGCCTTGGGTTGGCCCATAAAGTCGAGTTCGCTGCCGGGCGCCTGTCGACCACGGCCCTGTCCCAGGGCCAGCGCAAGCGCCTGGCACTGTTACTGCTGATGATGGAGGGCAGGGAGGTGTTCCTGCTGGACGAATGGGCGGCGGATCAGGACCCGGTGTTCCGCCACGTGTTCTACAACGAACTGCTGCCCGAGCTGAAGGCGGCCGGCAAGACGGTGATTGCAATCACCCATGACGACCGCTATTTCGATGTTGCCGACCGGGTCTATCGTCTCGACTACGGCCATCTCGTGGACTACGACCGAGCGACAGAGAACCCTTTTCAACTGGCGAAATAGGTTGCAGTTAAACGGGCTGTTCCTGCCGTTTGCATTCATCGAGTGGGCAACTGCTGCAATAGCCGACGCCGGGCAGGCGGTAGCGAATGCAGCAGATGCGCCTCAGGCGCTGCGGCTCGTCCTCGCCGATATCGCGGTACTGCACGGGGGCGAACAAAGGATTACGCCGGCCGTTCGGGCGCAGGCGGGTATTCAGGATTTCTTTGGCCGGTGCGGTGCTGTACGCGTTGGCCAATGGGTGCAGGTCGATACGGCTGGTGACGAATTCGAACGTATTGCCGGCATTGCTCCAGAACAACCGGGGCGATGCTTGGGAGACACTGACCAAGGTTTCGATGACGGGCTCCAGATGATCCTCGACCAGGGTATGAAATCGCTCGAAGGCGGTGCAGGCTGGCAAAGGCTGGCCGGCATGAGGCAAGTGCAACGCCTGTGGCCTGGCGTCATTGCCCAGTTGTATCCCGGTGTCGGCAAGGGCAAGTGGCAGATCGCATTGCTGGAGCAGATTGGCGGCCATCACGGGTGCCAGGAAGGTGCTGAAGTACCATTTGGACCACAGTGACACCAGAGCCAGGCGCTCATCGGTTTTGTACCGTGCCTGCAGGTCGTCGACGAATGCGCCGAAATATTCATGCTGGAAGAACCTGTCCCCCGGTACGTCTGTACGGGGATGGCTGCGCAGTTGCAGCTTTTCACCATGGTCGGCAAGCGGACCGGTGAACAGCGGGGCAAGGCTGGGAATCATCGACTCATCCGTGGACCGCGAATTGAGAGCGGTTATCGTTCAGAGGGGCCCGAAGTATAAACAGGGCGTTGCCGTCTTGCGACTGTTCATCGTCGATAGGGAAATTTGAGAACAGTGTATGAATTTTTAAAAATTAATGAGAATCGCTACCATTAGTATTGTATCGTAGGCGTCTTTCCGCCATGTCAGTCAAGGAGCAAGCAATGAGTTTGGACAGTCCGGATACGCGCTTTCTGGTTGTAGTCAATGATGAGGAGCAGTACTCGATCTGGCCGGATTATCGAAGCGTGCCCAATGGCTGGCGCACGCTCGACATGAAAGGCAGCAAGCAAGAGTGTCTGGACTATATCGAAAAGGTCTGGACCGATATGCGCCCGCTGAGCCTGCGCCAGGCCATGCAAGTACAAGGACAGGGCTGATCGCCCGCGACAGAGTTTTTACCTCAGGGATTCAATATGGAAAGCGTCCAGCCCCGTCTATCATCCAGCGCAACCTTCACGCTGGAACAGTTTCGCCAGCAAGCACCGCGTGAACTGAACACCAACCCGTATCTTCAGCGCCAGGCGGCCCGTGAATCGAATGCCCGGTCTTATCCACGGCGTATTCCGTTGGCGCTGCAAGAGGCCCATGGCCTCTATGTTCGTGATACCCAAGGTCAGTTGTTCATGGATTGCCTGGCGGGGGCGGGAACTCTGGCGCTGGGGCACAACCACCCGGTAGCCATCGCGGCCATGCGCCAAACGCTCGACTCCGGCTTGCCCTTGCACACCCTGGATCTGACGACACCGGTCAAGGATCGCTTCGTCGAAGACCTGTTCAACGCGCTGCCGGAAAACTTTGCCCGTCATGCTCGCATCCAGTTTTGCGGGCCGACCGGTGCCGATGGCATTGAGGCGGCCTTGAAGCTGGCCAGGACGGCCACCGGGCGCAAACCGATTCTGTCGTTCTCTGGCGGCTACCACGGGATGACACTGGGCACGTTGAGCCTGATGGGCAACCTGGGGCCGAAACAGGCACTGGGCTCGCTGATGGCCGATGTGCAATTTCTGCCATATCCCTATGACTACCGTTGTCCGTTCGGCATCGGCGGCGAAGCCGGTGTCGATGCCGGGTTGCATTTTATCGAACAACTGCTCAGCGACCCGGAGTCGGGTGTGCTGCCACCCGCGGCGGTGGTGGTCGAAGTCGTGCAGGGCGAGGGCGGCGTGATCCCTGCGCCAATACGCTGGCTCCAAGGCTTGCGCCAATTGACCCGTAAGTTCGGCGTGGCGCTGATCATCGATGAAGTCCAGACCGGCCTGGGTCGGACCGGCAAACTGTTTGCGTTCGAACACGCGGATATCGAGCCCGATATCCTCGTACTCTCAAAAGCCATCGGTGGTGGCCTGCCGTTAGCCGTGATGGTGTACCGCGAAGAATTGGATACCTGGAAACCAGGTGCCCATGCCGGCACATTCCGCGGCAATCAAATGGCGATGGCTGCGGGGGCTGCGACGCTGCGCCATATCATCAGCGAAGACTTGCCGGAACATGCCGATGTCATGGGGCAACGACTCATGGCGGCTCTGCGCCAGTTGCAGGACCGCTATGCTTGCCTGGGCCAAGTACGCGGCCGAGGACTGATGGTGGGTGTGGAAATCGTCAGTGACACGGCGAGCGACAGTCGTGTCCCAGCAGCCGATACGGCATTGGCCCAGGCAATCCAGCGTCAATGCCTGCGCTTGGGCGTCATTCTGGAGCTCGGGGGGCGCCATGGTGCCGTTGTGCGGTTCCTGCCGCCATTGATCATCCGGGCCGAGGAGGTCGACGTGTTGGTCGAACTGTTCCAGGTTGCCCTGGCCAATGCTCTCGTGGAGGTCAAGGGCCGGACGTTGCATATCGCATGAAATGCTGCAATGTGGGAGCCAGGTTTGCTCGCGAAGACGGCGGCACATTCAACATCGATGCAAGCTGATCCACCGCTATCGCGAGCAAGCTTGCTCCCACAAAGGACTCCGGGAGCCCACAGCATCCAGATTCAACACCAAACCCTGCAACAGTTGCTCAGGCACTGGCGTGGGTCAGCCCGGTCAAGGTGTCCGCGATGGCCTTCGTGCGTTGTGCCGTGCCTTCGGTGGTGCGGCTCGAGTCTTCCAGGGCATCGAGCATCTCGCGCAGGGCGCTGACGGCGACGGACTGGTCTTCGATCTGTTGGGCGACGCCTTGGATCTCCGTCGAGAGCAGGTCAATGTCCACGCCAATTTCCGCAGCATTCTTGCGGGTGATTTCCGCGAGCTTGCGGACCTCATCCGCCACCACCGCAAACCCTCTGCCCATTTCACCTGCCCGCGCTGCTTCGATGGCGGCGTTAAGGGCCAGCAGGTTGGTCTGTCCGGCGATTTGCTGGATGACCTGTACGATCGACTGAATACGCAAGCTCGAACTGGCGAGCGCACGGGCGCCGACCACCGCTTCACCCGCTTGCGTGGCAAGCTGTTCGACGGTCGTGCCGGCCTGCTCGGCGACGCTGTTTTGCCGGTCAATCGTGCCCGTCAGGTCATCCATCGACAGGTGTAGCTCGCCTGAGTAGTGCTTGATTTGCGTCGCCATCTGCGCTTGCTGCTGGCTGGCCTGGGCCAATACCTGGCCCAGATCGGTCAGGCCGTCGAACACCGGCAGGATGGTGTTGTCCAGGCCGCGAGTGTCCAAGGCGCTGCTGAAGTCGTTCATCTTGAACGCCATGATCTGCTTGACCACGACGTGGTTCAGGCCGGCCAGTTTCTTGACCTGGCGGCGCAGGAAAAACGCCTTGAACTCACCATAGTGGGCGATGAAGTTATCGACGTACTCATCGACAAAGCTGGCGCCCTTGGTGACCCTGAAGAAGAAAATCGCCGTGAGTGTCTGGTTAAGGTTCAAACCGAGAATTTCACCAAACGTCGAGAAGCCGGCCAAAGGCACATCCCCGAAAATACCGGCCATGCTGCCCAGGTCGCTGCTGTTGTTGAGCCGGCGCAGGATGCAGTCATTGAGAATAGCGGCCACCGGACGGCCGCCCTTGCCCTTGAGGAATTTCTCGTAGTCGAGTCGGGTCGCCTCGCGAAGGGGCGTGCGCTTGACCATCACCAGCTCTTCGCCGGGCGCCACGTCGCAGAACAACTGGATGATCTGCTGCTGATAGTCGATACGGGCAATGGAGCGCACGAACAGCTCATCGCCCACACGGATGGCGAATGAATAATCGGCGAGCTTCTTTTCCAGCGCCTGGGCACTGCACTCGAATGCATCGCACAGCGCCTGGACCATGCTCTTGATGTTCCCCCGGCTGTCGATGACCTGGTCGATGGTGCGGTCTTCGACCGACGCGGTCAGCACGCTGAACGTCAGCCCGGCAGGTTGGAAGTTCTGGCTCTTGAACACCCCGAAGCGCACATCCGCCGCGGTTTTCAGGAAGACAATCTGCGCGTGGTTCTGATAACTGCGTTGCCCATCACTGATCAGGGTCTTTTTGAAATCCGTCTTGCCACCGGCCGAGCCGCCGACGAACAGGCAAGGAAAACGCCCCGACTCATAGAGCGCCTCCATAAAGAACGACTCGGAAGCTGAAAGACCATCGAACACCACGTAGGCCAGCGTATCGCGATGATCAATGGGTGTGCTCACTTGCGCCTGCTTGATGTTATTCACCAGCCTGGCGATGCGCTCACGCATGGCCAAGCGCTTGCCGCCTCCGCGAATGTCTTCGCACTCCAGCGGCACCATTACCACCTCGGCCGACACAATCACGCTGGCGTCAAAGAGCTGCAACACCACCCGATCCCAGCTCTCGCCGGTCTGGCAGTACAGCGTGTTCGCACCGTTGCACAGCTCACCCGACGTCGTGCACAAGCTGATGGCGCTTTGGGGAAAGCGCTGCTTGACCTTGGCGGCGACCCGGTCGATGTCCAGGTGAGGGGAGACGAACCCGGTGACCAACACAGGGGTGATACGTACGTTGGCCAGCGCCTGGTCCAATTCAGCAGAGGTGCAGGCCACACTTACAGCCCCTTGAGTGCGGGCTCGGGCAGTGTTGAAGAGGTTCAGTAGGTTCATGGCTGGACTCGGTTGAGCGCGACGTGACGCGTACGAGGTGTGCGTGCGGAGTCCTTTCTCTGTAGCGGTCACGGCTGGGGACTTGTATGGGCGTGAGCTTGTGCTATTTGCGGGGGCGGTCCATAGGGGCTTTTGGTTGGGGTTTGCTCCGTCTGTTGGATAGCGACTTTCGTACGAGTTCGGCAGATTCGCTGCATTACGTGGATGAGTCAGGGCTCAGGCGACACCATCCGATCAACGATTCCGTAGATGGCCTTCTCCAATGCCTGATCCTCCAGCATGGTTTCAGCGACTTTTTTTGAAATGCTGCCGAATTCGGGATGTTCCAGAATGCTTTCGCCAAACTCCCAGCGCAGGATTTCCTGCACGGTGATGACTGGGGCCGCCTCGTGGAAATCTTCAGTATTTCTTTTGAGGTCTCGAAGACGACTTTGCAAATGTACGCGCAGCACTTCGAGATCTTTTTCGCCCTTTTTGGCCTTGGCAGCGCTGGTGTTGTTTGTTGCGCTCGATGTTACTCGTTCCTTAGGCTTGGCCAGCGCAGCCAAGACCTGGGAGAGGCGAGTCGAATCGATCTTGCTCATCAGGGCGTCTCGAAGGCGTTGCGGTAGGCACCAAGAAATACCGCAGGTTCGGTAGGATCAGGAGTTATGTGGGCGGCGGTGTCTGAAAGACTGGCCAGCACTCGTTCCATATCTGCCTTTAATGCCGGATTAGGGCAATCTGTCAGACCCTGAGTCAGCCGGGTGATAGCGTTCGACGTACGTTCGTCGAGCAGTTCCAGATAGGCCCCGGAGAATTCCCTGAGGCTCATATCCTGCGATGTGTTCAGCAGTGAGTTGAAGGCGTTTCGGGCTTCGTCCAGCTTCGATAATTGCAGGCTGAGCAAACCCAATTGGAAGCGCGCAATATCCATCTCGGGATCTAGTTCAAGTGCCTCGATCATTTCCGCATGTGCACGCTCCAGCAGGCCGAGCTCGGCATGTTCGGCGGCGCGAAAGTAATGGACCGCTGCATTCTTCGGTTCTATTTCAAGTGCTGCGTTCAGGTAGTTAAGGGCGGCGTGGTGGTCACCGTTCTGGCTGGCATTGATGGCCAAGTGTAGATATTCCGATGCGTCCAGCATGTGGGGCTCCGCGTGCGATGGCTTAGTGTTGGTCCGGATGACGGTCGGGGATCTTGTTCTGGTGTGTTTGCAGCCAGTTCTCCATCAGGACCCTGCCAGTGTCGCTGCTATCGGGTCTCGTACGGTCAAGAACCTGATCGATCACTTGAGCTGCCTTTTCCGGGTGTCCGGCTTGCTGGAGGAGAAGGGCTTCAGCGTATCGAGCCGACAGACCGTCAGGTTTGAGTTTGAGTGCACGGCGAATACCTTTTTGGGCACGCTCTGTCATTCCCTCCAGGATGTCGACGATTGCCAATCCACCATGGGTTTCACCAAAGTTACGGTCCAGTGCGTAAGAGCAGTCGAGCGCCCGGCGGGCCTGAATGCTGTCCCCTCGCAAAATGTAGATCCAGGCCAAAAGATGCCAGGTACCGATGTGGTCCGGCATGAACTTGACCGCCGTCTTGAGATGCTCTTCAGCCGCGTCGAATTCCAGTTCGTTGAATTCCAGTCGCGCCAGCCCGGACCACGCCCGGCCGCATTCAGGATGCACAGCGATTGTATGAAGCCAGGCGTTGCGTGATGCAGTGATGTTGTGTTGGTGGAAGTGGACCGAGGCGCAGGCGATCAGCGCATCGAGTTGATCAGGGTTCTGCGCCAGTGTCTCGTGGGCAGTGATCAATGCTGGAGAGTAGTTGTCGTTCTCGTATTGCAGTAGAGCGAGTAGCCCGCGAATCTCGATGTTTGCCGGATCTTGCAACAATGCGCGCGCAACCAGTGCCTCGGCCTCTTCAGTCTCCTCCAGTTGATGCAGGGCACGTGCATGCATCACCAATAGCGCAGTAGGGCTTTGCGCTTCATGGCTCAGGCGCGAAAGCAATGTATGGGCAGTTGCGTAGTCGCCGCTGTAAAAGTGCCCTTGGGCGGTGTTGAAGATAACCGCTGGATGCTTGATTCCACCTTCGATTGCCTTATCCCCGAAAGCGCCCGCTTCTGCATATTGGCCGGCCTGCAAGGACACATGGGCAGCCAGTGCACAGATGTTGGGTTCTTCGATCGTCTGGGTCTTCATGTGGTCGATCAATTGTTGGCCATGAATGACGTCGCCAAGATCGATGGCCAATGCCAACGCGTCGGCCAACAGCGCCAGGTTGGTCGGATCATGCCCCAGGAAAGTGAGCAGGCGCGCCAGGCGATTCTGTTCAGCGGACGAGTTATCAATGGTCATGAATGGATTCTTTTTCGGCGATCGGAAGAAGGGGAAGGCGGTTCTCCCGGGCGATTATTGCCTTGATGGCTGCGGCCTGTCATGCGTTAAACAGCCAATTTCAACGCCTCATAAAATATTTTCCATTCCCCCTAAACTTTTTTCGAAAGCCGAGCATAAGCACTGACAGTAGCGCTGCTTGGCCGTTGGGCGGGCAGCTATGTTTCGGCCGCGTGGGCGGCTCAGCTTCGTCGGGGAGTTAAGGGAATCATGGTCGCCATCGTCGCCGGTAATGGATTAGGGCTGTTCAATGCTTCGGTGAATTCGTTGGGAGGCAGCGGTGTCGGCGGCCAAGGCAACCTGGGGCAGGCCGGGGGGCAGGCGTTGGTCAATGTCAGCAACGGCAACCTGGTGCTGCGCTTTACCGACGAGCAATTGTCTGGCCTGGGCCAGGATCTGCTGCACACCCGCACCTACAACACCCAGGGTGGCTTGAGCGATGGCGATGCCGATGGTTGGCGCTGGGATGGCGAACGCAGCCTGTTGTTGACCGGCACCGTGAACACTTCTGGCAGCCAGGTGACCCGTACCATGGGCGACGGTCATCAGACGGTCTACCAATGGAACGGCAGCCGCTATCAATCGACCGAGGGCGATGGCGCCCATGACACCGTTACCTGGGATGCCGGTGCCGGTCAGATGGTCTGGACGGATGGCTCTCGACGGACCGTCGAACGTTACGACGACAATGGCAGGCTGCTGTCGGTCACCGACGCCAACGGCACGCAGATCAGCTACGGCTACGATGCCAATGGACGCTTGAATTCGGTCCAGGACAGCTCCGGCCAGGAACTGGTGCTGAGCTACAACGCGTCCGGCAAGCTGGAGCGCGTCGACACGCGCAATGCTGCGGGCGGTGCGTTGACCCAGCAAGTGTATTACGGCTATGACGCTCAAGGCCGACTGATCAATGTCAGTACCGATCTGAGCCCGGAAGACAACAGCATTGCCGACGGCAAGGTCTACCGTACCGACTATACCTACGACGGGGCCAGCTTCCGTATCGCCAGTGTCGTGCAAAGTGACGGCACCTCGGCCAGCTTCACTTATCAGTTGCGCGATGGCGAATACCGGGTCAAGACGGTTTCCGACGGTTCGGGGACCACCACCTTCAGCTACGACATCGCCAGTAACCGTACAGATGTGCTCAATGGCTCAGGCCAGCAGTGGAGCTACTTCTACGATACCAACGACCGCTTGATAGAAGTGCGGACCCCGGCGGTGGATGGGCAGCGCCTTTCCACGCGCTATGCCTATGATTCGGACAGCAATGTCATCAAGGTCACGGATGGGCGCGGCAACGCCGTCACCTACCAGTACGATGCGAGCGGTAATGTGCTGTTGGAGCGCGATGCGACGGGTGCCACGGTAGCTCGTAGCTACAGTGCCGATAATCAGTTGCTCAATGAAATTCGCTACATCGCGACAGCGACCCTGAACGCTGTCACCGGGAGCTGGACAGAGCCGCCGGCCAGTACCGCCCAGGTCACCCGATTGGCCTACGACAGTAATAATCGGGTGCGTTTCATGGTCGATGGGCGTGGCCAGGTCACGGAGTATCGCTATAACGCCCAGGGGTTGAGAACCCAGGAAATCGCCTACGGTGATGCCTTGTTTGTGCTGACCGGGCTCACACCGCAGGATGTGTTGACCGAGTCGCAATTGATGACTTGGGCCGGTTCGCGAGACCGAACCCGTTCGACCCTCACCGAGCTGAGTTATGACTACCGCGGCAATTTGAGCCGTCGGGTCGTTTACGGCTCGGTCAATGCTGCCGGTACAGGTATCCAGGAGAGCAGCACCAGCGTAACCGAATACGTGTATAGCCAGCATGGTCAGCTTCTGCAGACGTTCGTAGTCCGTGCGGCAGACCGCAGTCGGAAGATTACCCTCAGCTCGGTTGTCTACGATGGTTTGGGGCGTGTGATCAGCCAGACCGACTCGGCTGGTACACGGACAACCGCCTATAACGGTACTGGCCGTACAGTGGCGGTGACCAATAGCGCCGGCATGACCATTACCCAAACCTACAACGACCGAGGCCAACTGCTTGGTCTGACACAGACGGCAGCCGGCCTGGCATCGCGCTCCACCTCGTATGTCTATGATGATGCTGGTCGGCAGGTCATGGTCCAGGATGCGACGGGCGTGCGCAGCTATACGTTTTACGACGAGGCCGGGCGGGTCAGTGCCCTGGTGGATGGCCTCGGTGCGGTGACCGAATACAGTTATAACGCCGCCGGGCAGCGTACCCAGGAAAAACGCTACGCAACCCTGGTCGACACCTCGGCCTGGTACGACGGCACCGCGGTGCTCAAGAAACAGGTTGATGAAGTTCGGCCGGTGAGCGCTTCTGCGGATCGGACTACCGTTTTGTCTTATGACAATGCCGGTCGACTGAGCGCCAGTACGGATGCCAGTGGTACGCTGACCACCTTCACTTATGACGGGCAAGGCCGGCTGATCAAGCAGCAGACCGGTGATCGCGCAACGCGATTTTTCTATGACGCCAGCGGGCATCAAATTGGTCAGTTGGATGCGGAAGGCTATCTGCGTGAAGACCGTCATGACGCCGCAGGTCGGCTGACACAGAGCATTCGTTATGCGAACGCGACTGTGCTTGCGAATCGGGCCACCGGCACCCTCGTTGGTTTGCGCCCACCTTCGGCGGGTGATCTGACGAGTTGGTATTTCTACGACACGGCCGGTCGGCAGATCGGCAGTGTCGATGAGAAACAGTTCGTCACTGAAACGGTATACGACGAAGCGGGCAATACGCAGAAAACCATTCGTTATGCCACGGCCTATACTGCTGCGATTTCCGCTGCGACAACCTTCGCCACCATCAAGAGCGGCGTGGCTGCGGGTGCGGCACAAACCGCGACCACCACCTTTGACGATCAGGGTCGCGTGGCCCTGCGTGTCGCCACCGATGGCACGGCCACGGCGTATGAGTACGATTCGGCCGGGCGCCTGGTGCGTGAAACCCAAGCCCAGGGCACCACTGAAGAGCGCAGTACCCGTACCCGTTACGATGCTTTTGGGCAAACCATTGGCAAGCTGCTCGGTGAAGCGTCGGGGCGCGTAACGACCGGTATGAGTGCCACCGAAGTGGCTGCGATCTATGCGCAGTACGGTTTGACCTATCAATATGACGCGGCCGGACGGGTGGCCAGCGCCACTGACGCGCTGGGTAACCGGACGTTGTCTTACTACGACGCGGCAGGGCGCCTGACTCACGTCGTCAACGCGATGGGCGAGGTCAGCGAAACGGTTTATAGCGCCTTTGGCGATGTTCGCGAGCGGACTGATTTCACGGGGCGGTTGGCCACGGCAGACACCGCCGCCTTGTCGGGCGGTGTGTTGAATGCGCAACTGAAGACCCTGGTACAAGCGATCCGCAATGCGACCAATGACAATCGGCGTGTGTATGGCTATGACAACCGTGGCCTGCTGACGTCTTCGACCGATGCCATGGGGTACGTGACCGGTTACGGGTATAACGCCTTCGGCAACCAGACATCCGTCACCCGCACAATCGCTACGGGGAACACGATTGTCAGCAGCATCACCTACAACAAGCGTGGCGAGCAGATAAGCCGCATCGACGATGTCGGCGGTTTGGCGCGCAGCAGTGCCACTGTTTATGACGCCTTTGGCCGGGTGATCAGCCAGGTTGATGGTCGGGGACTGACCAGCACCACGACCTATGCAAGCAATGGTCGAGTCATTGTTTCCCGGAACGCACTCAACCAGGGACAAATCAGCGAATACGACGCCTTCGGTCGAGTACTCAAGCAAACGGATGCACTGGGCAAGGTCACCACCTACGCCTACAACGACAGCACGCGCAGCCTGACGGTGACCACGCCCGACGGCGTCAGCGTGGTGACCCTCAAGAATCGTCACGGCCAGACTCTGACGGTCACCAATGGCACCGGTGCGGTGACCCGCTATAGCTACAACAAGGAAGGGCAGCTCGTCACCAGCCAGGATGCCCTGAACCGCACCACCACCAACGCTTATGACGAGGCCGGGCGGCTGCTCACCGTGACCGATGCCCTCGGCCGGATCAGTCGCTACGGCTACGACGCCGCCAACCGCGTGCTGACCCGTACCGATGCCAACAACAGCGTGACCCGCTACAGCTTTGACGGCCAGGGTCGCCAGGTGCGGGTCGTCGACGCCGAAGGGAAAACCGAGCAACGTATCACCGACTACGCCTACGACCGCAAAGGTCAGTTGCTAAGGGTGACCCAGGATCCCAACGGCCTGAAGCTCACCACCAGTTACAGCTATGATGGCGTGGGTCAGCAAGTGCAGGTGATGCGTGGCACGGTGGCCAGTCCCAGCCAGCAGGTCACCCTGTATGCATTTGACAAGCTGGGCCGGCGTACCAGTGAACGCCAAGACCCGAGCGGGCTGAACCTGACCACTCGATACAGTTACAACGAGAACGATCAGGTCACGCGCAAGATCGATGCGGCGGGCAACAGCACTTGGTATGTCTATGATGCTGCCGGTCGTGTGAGTGCCACTGTCGATGCCCTGGGGTATGTCAGCGAGAACAAGTACGACGCCAATGGCCGGGTGGTCGAGACGGTACGTCATGCCAAGCCGATTCAGGTGCCGACGGTGGGCAGTAGCGATGGCCAGACGCTTTCCCTGAGCGGCAACTCTCGCTTGTTGACCGCGTTGGATAAAATCGCCATCGATCCGGCCAAGACCTACACCGTGCGTGTCAAGCTGCGTCAGCTAACAGGTGAGGGGAGCGTCTATGCCGGCGTGGTGACTTACGACAGTGCGGGCAACAAACTCGCCAACGCATCCGGAGGAACCTTTTCCTATAACGCAGCTTCGGCAGTGAAGCTGACGCCGGAGATGGGTTGGCAGACCTTCGAAGGCACCATCAGCGGCACCAGCCCGAACAGCGGGGGGGCCAACCGCAACAAGTTCATCGAAGGCAGTGCAAGCGCCGTACCTCTGCTGTTGTACAACTACGGCGTCGACAGCAGCGGTGATCCCACTCGCTTGATTGAAGTGGATTCACTGGAACTGATCGATACGGCGACGGGCCAGGTACTCAACGCCAATGCCAAGGCTGACGCCGGCCAAGTGAACTGGTCCGTGGCCGGCCCCGTGGGTATACACGAGGGCAGCGATGCCCTCAGCGCCGAAAATCTTCAAGCGCTGCTGCGCCCTGACAGCGATGACCGGCACACCCAATTCGTCTACGACGCCGTAGGCCGTCAACGCTACGTGATCGACGCCCAGGGCGCGGTTACCGAGAACAAGTACGATGCCAACGGGCGACTTACCCAGACCGTCCAATACGCCACCCGCATTCAACGTCCCACGTATGGCAGCAGTGACGGCTCGACGCTCTCTTTGAGTGGCAACTCAGGTATTTTTACCGCGCTCGAAAAGATCGCCATCGACCCGGCCAAGACCTATACCGTACGCGTCAAGCTGCGTCAGGTAACGGGGGAGGGGCTCGTCTATGCCGGTGTGGTGACTTACGACAGTGCGGGCAACAAACTCGCCAACACATCCGGAGGAACCTTTTCCTATAACGCAGCTTCGGCAGTGAAGCTGACACCGGAGATGGGGTGGCAGACCTTCGAAGGCACCATCAGCGGCACCAGTCCGAACAGTGGAGGGGTCAACCGCAACAAATTCATCGAAGGCAGTGCCAGCGCAGTGCCTCTATTGTTGTACAACTATGGCGTTGACAGCAGCGGTGACCCCAGCCGCCTGATTGAAGTCGATTCGCTGGAACTGATCGATACGGCGACCGGCCAAGTACTGAACGTCAATGCCAATATCGATGCCGGCCAGGCGAATTGGTCCGTCGCCGGCGTCAACGGTGTGCATAGCGCGAGCGATGCCCTGAGCGTCGAACAGCTGCAAAAGCTGCTGCGCCCCGAGAGCGCCGGCGACCGCACCACCACCTACACCTACGACGCCGCCGGTCAACAAAAAACCGTGACCGACGCCGCTGGCAAGGTCGAGTCCTACACCTACGATGCGGTGGGCAACCGCAAGACCCTGACGAACAAAAACGGTCACGTCTGGACCTACAATTACGACGTGCTCAACCGTCTGGTGGAAGAAATCACACCAGCGGTCGCGGTGGCCAGTATCACCGAGGCTGGCGTGGTGTCGGCTGTGAACCGTTACCTCGTGACCCGCAATACCTATGACGCCCTCGGCAATGTCACCAGCCGTACCGAAGGCCGCCTGCGGGCCAGCGTTGCCGCCGATCCGTCACTGGACGAACTGACCGAGGCGCGCACCACCGCCTATGCCTACGACGCCATCGGCCGGCAGATCCGCATCACCAGCCCAGGCTGGTACAACAAGCTCAGCGGCCGGTACCAGCAGGCCTCGGATGGCACTGCCAATACCTTCCAGGTCAGCACCGAAGTCACCTACGATAGCCTCGGCAATGCGGTGCGCAACCGCGTGCGAGTCAACAACAGTGGGGTGGCGGCCACCGATTTCGTCGACAGCTATAAGGTCTACGACGTACTGGGACGGGTCAGTTATGACATCGGCGGGCTCAAGGGCGTAACCGCTTATTCGTATGACGGCCTGGGCCAGACCATTCGTACCGTTCGCTACGCCAATGCCTTGACCCAAGCCGTGCCGGCCAGGGGTTATTACCTCTCGACCGATGTCACCGCCACCACCCTGGTTCCCGACGCCACTCAGGACCGCACGCTGATCACCAGCTATGACGCCCTAGGGCGCAAGACCGCGGTGCAGAAAAATATCGTCAGCCTGTTCACCTTCACCGGTAACGTGGCGACCTCAACCCTGACCAACCTGGCACCCACTACGCTTTACAGCTACGACGCCTTCGGGCAACTGGTGCGCGAGACCCAGGTAGCGCGCAACGCCAGCGGCGCTACGGTGCAGACCGGCGCCAGCTCCGTGTACTACTACGACATGGGTGGCCAGCGCATCGGCAGTGTGGATGCCCTTGGTTACTACACCCGCATGGAGTACGACGCCCTCGGTCAATTGACCCGGCAGACCGATTACGCTACCAAGCTCGCCAGTTGGAACGAGAATGCATTGCCGGCGGTCCCGACGGCCAGCATTAACGACCGCCGTGTTCGCTTCAGCTACGACGCCATGGGGCGTCTGAGCCAGACCACAGTGGAAGGTGCGCGTTTCTGGCAGCAGAGCATCAACGCCACCACGGGAGCGGTCAGCGCCACGTTGGTGACCGCCGACCTGTCGCTCAGCCGTAGCACTTACGACGGCGTAGGTAACGTCAAGACGGTCACTGACGCCCAAGGCAACGTCGTCAGCACGGACTACAACGCCCTCGGCCAAGTGATCAAAGTCACCGAGCCCGCCAGGGCTACCGCCAAGAACGGCGCCGTCGATCCTTTTGCCAGTGCCGAAGTCATTGCATCGCCGACCACTACGCTCCTGCTCAACGCTTTTGGGCAGCAGATCCGCGAGGTCCGAGCGGTTGGCACCGACAGCGCTGGCAACGTACAGGCCGGTCTGGGCCAGATTACCCGCACCCGTTACGACGCTGTAGGGCATGAGATCCAGGAGATTGATGCGGCGGGTTCGGCGCAGAACTACAAGGTTGATGTGGCTGGCCGGCGCATTGAGGAAAGTCGCACAGTCAACGCCACGTTGAGTGCTTGGACCGCGGGTGGCGTAGCGGTCAGCTACAATCAGACCCTGAAGCGTACCTTTCAATACGACGCTCTTGGTCAGCAAACGGCGACCATCGATTGGTATACCGCCGCCAACGGTACTGCGCAAAATACCAGCGATAGCGTGATCTTCAACCGCTTCGGTGAAGTGACCCGCAAGCTACTGAATGGTAATACCGTAGAAATCTTCAATTATGATCAGGCCGGTCGGCTCGAGTCTCACGGCAGCTCGACCGATCTCTCCGCGTTCCAGTACGATCTTTCCGATAAGGTCAGCAAAAGCACGGCGACGGGAGATTGGAGCACGACCGCCGATGACCGTATCAATTATATGCGTAACGATTTGCTCGGCCGCACCTACGAGCAGCACCTGCCGGCCTTCGAGGCCAACCTCAATGCAGACACTCTGAATAATGTCACCCTGACGCTAAGCACGCCGATCATTCGGCAGACCCTCGATCGTTGGGGCAATGTACTCAGTCGTACCGATGCCCGGGGTTATATCACTACCTACACCTACGATCACAATAACAAGCAACTGACCGAAACCCTGCCGGTCACCGACATATTGCGCGAAAACGGTACCAGCTACCGCGGCAGTCTGATCCATGAGAAGCGCTATGATGCTCTTGGCCAGTTGATACAAGAGGTCGATCTGATCGGGCCTTATACCGGTGTGGTCACCAACACCTTGCTGCGCACACGTCAGCACGTCTACAACCAAATTGGCCAGTTGATTCGCGACATTGATGCCCTAGGTTACTCGCGAGACTACCGCGTCGATGCCAACGGCAATCGCATCGCTACCCGCGATGCCCTTGGCATCGTGATGGTAGACGGTTACGACGCGATGGATCGGCATATCAACCACGGCATTATCCGCAGCGGAGCGAAGGTAACCCTGCTGACAAATCAATACGATCAGGCCGGGCGACTGTATGGCGAAATTAGTGGGGCAGGTGCCGTCGAGGAGACTCTTCAAAGCGTCGCCAACACCAGCAACTGGACCAGCACCACCACCGGTGTGGCGGGCAATACCAAGTACAGCTTGTTCGACGAGCGCGGCAATGTCGTCAAGACCCGCAACGAGTCGAAAGTTGAAAGGACCATCGAATACGACGCCAATAACCGAAAAGTCAAAGAGACCGATGGGTTGAACGGAACATTGACTTGGACCTATGACATTGCGAGTTTGGGGCGCCTTAGCAGCCGTAAGGATTTGGGGGGGAGGGTATACAGCTTTACCTACAACGGTTTCGGGCAACTCATCAAGGAAACCTTGACTACCGCAAGCGGTGCCGGGCCGGACAAAACCTATAGTTATTACGCCAATGGTTTGACCAAAGCCATTGTCGAGGGCACCGTTACCAAGGATACAGCAGGTGCGGTGACGGCCGAAGATTCGCGTACTTCGACCTATACCTACGATCTGGGCGGAAATCGAGTTAATGAAATCAACAGTGGCCGTTACTTGAAGGGCACTGTTTCCCAAGCGAGCAGCAACGAAGTCCGGAGCAGGTTTGACGAGCAGAGCCGCTTGAAGGAAGTCAAGGCGCCTGCGGGTAATCAGCTTATGGGGGGGCTCGGTACTCAGTACGCCCTCGCCACTACTGCTCGATTGGATTCGTTGAAATATGACTACGATGAAGTGGGTAATCGTCGCAGGGTGTATATGGATACGACGAATCAATCGGGAGGTCGGACAATAAAGGATGACTGGTACAAGTATGATTTAGAAGGGCGGGCATTAATTGCTGAGGGCTTTATTAATGCCAAGGGACAAATAGTTGCGGGCGCGCTAGGGCCGGGGCTCACCGTCGCTACTGCTAATGCCAAGGGATACGCTTTGACATATAACGCAATTGGTCAGCGTGTTTCGTCAGAAAGTTGGAAAGAGTTTATATATCAGACAATATACAATCCTCTAATTCCTACAGGTCAGTTTGTTGTTCCTGCTGCCCATCGTTATGAGGTTGAAACCTATAGTTATAATAGTTTTGGTCAGTTGGAATCGGCTGTTGGGCGTGCTGTGGCGCGGCAGTACACAAACGGTAAATCAGATATCTCCGAGGTCGTTGTTGATCTGACAAAAGTAGCATCGTTCCCCGCGGCGGAGCTTTTACAAACCAAGTACTCAAAAGTTTATGACGAAAAAGGGAATTTGGTGTCCCAAAAAACTCATAAGTTCAACTTGAATTGGGTGGCGCTTACAAATCAATCTACAATAAATTATGTCTATCGTGGTGATGGTCAATTGATCTCTCAATCCACTTATGACAGTGCGCAACGCCTTGCGCAGGCAAACTACTTTAATGAAAGCGGTATGCTGGATGCCGCAGGCAACCAGCGAGCCTATCGCTATGTTTCTTACAATGCCAACGGCACGATTAACCATAGGGGGAGCTTTAGTGCCGGGCAGGTTTTGTTCGATGGCTATAAAGAAAGCCAATCCACAGTGACCCGTACCAATGGGGGCTCGCCAGGCACCACCACGTACACTTACTCTGCTCGCGGTGAACTGCTACAGGCCATAGGCACCGGTGGCAATGTCTTTACCCGTCGGCTCGCAACCAATGATGAGGGCCGGTTGATCACTCGCCAGGAGTCGTCCGGGAAGGCCCAGACTTACCTGTATTATCAAGGCGCCGCACTGGCAAACTTCGGCAATGCCTCCGCTCCGGAAATCAGCGACACCTTCACTCCGATCTCTACGGACTACCCGGAGCGCACCCCAAGTAACTACGTCGTCAACCAGGGCGATACCCTGGAAAGCATCGCCCAGAGCGTCTGGGGTGATTCGAAGATGTGGTACCTGATCGCCGACGCCAACGGCCTCGATCCCAGCAAGGCCCTCAACCCCGGCGATAATCTGAAAATACCCAACGTGGTCAGCAGCACGCATAACGACGCGACCACTTTCAAGCCATACAGCCCGGATGATGTTATCGGCAACACTGCGCCAACCCCGAAAGCACCGCCACCGCCCAAGCCAAAGAAAAAGAAAAGTGGTGGTCTGGCCAGTGTCGTCATGGTGGTTGTGGCGGTGGTTGCGACGGTGTTCACGGCGGGGGCCGCCACAGCGGTGATCAGCGGAGCAGCTTCAACCCTTGGCGGTGCGGCCGCCGCAGGTACTGCTGCACTGTCCGCCGCCGCGGCAGGAACGGCTGCCACTATTAGTCTTGGCGGTGCAATCGTCGGGGCCGCCGTGGGTAGCGCGGCTTCCCAGTTGGTTGGCATGGGCATGGGCGCGGTGGATAAATTCTCCTGGGGGCAAGTAGCCGCCAGCGGAATTACCGGGGGCCTTACTTACGGAATCACCTCCGGCATCGGTACATTGGCACAAGGCGCTCAGCCAGGCTCCTGGGCCCAAATCGCGGCCAGTGCCGCCAGAACCTATTCGGCTCAAGGCGTTTTTAACTACGCCGCCAGCCAAATGGCCTATCGCATCGTTGGCCTTGACACCTCCTTCAGTTGGAATCGCCTGGCATCCTCAGTGGTGGCTGCCAACGTCAGCGGCCAGTTGAATGGGCGCTTGGGCAACCAACTGTCCGGTCAGATCGTGAGCGGCCAAATTGGCGCATACGCCTCGGCGGCGATAAGCGATAAGTGGTTAGGGGGCTCACGACCTAATCACGGTCAGATCGCGGCGGATGCGTTTGGTAATACGCTGGGCAACTTCTTCGTAGATCAATTCGGTGAATCTTCGGCTGAGGCCGTGCAGCGGACAATGAAGCTGGCTGGGCTGCCGGATGACGACGTGTATAGGGACGCCGTCGGCCGGGGGCTTGCCAATGGAGTCCCTCCTGAGCAATTGGCGGAGTTCTTTACCCATCCTGGAACAAGAGAGGTTGCGCTTCACCCAATGCGACCTGGCGAGAATGGCGAGCTCCTGACTTATGAAGGCAACGGTGTGTGGGTAGGCGTCCCGCCTCCACAAGAGCCGATCACATACTCGATTGGTGATCTACAAGGTGCTGCGAGTATCAACGGAAACAGCACCTGGGTAGATTGGGCGAACGACTTCACTCCAGTCGTCCATGAAAGGTTGGTCGGCTTCGGTCAGTTCGCTGCTGAGCATGAGGGGGCGACCAAGCTGCTTAGTTTTGCGGCAGAGACGGTCAGCTATGCGTTGATGGGGTGGATGCGGGCTGGGCTCAGCATCGCGACCGAGGCGGTCCTTGGGGCAGCGAAAAGCCAGGTACGCGATTACGCGATAGAACGAGTTGGCGACTATTACCAGTCCAAGGGTGTTAGCACCGACAATGCTGGAATTCTTGCGAGTGGTACCGTATTTGGTGCCGAGGTTGCTATCGGCGAGGTCGGGTCCGCAGTGAAAGGAGCCCAGCGGTATGCGATGCGGATGGATGGTAAGATTGGTACAAATACGACAGATGGAATTGTATCGCCCGCGTCTATTATTTCTTCCGGTACGACTCGAACAGGTCTTGTACGTACGAACGCGGCGGACTGGCGAGCATTGCGTAATGACTGGGACGACCTTGGGTACGGCCAAATTTTAAGCACTGAAAATCGGGCTTCTATTGCTAAGGGACGTCCTCCGAAAGTTGACGATACATGGATTAAGGTTTTTCCGGAAGATGCAGGCTTGCTAGGTGAAAAAATTTCTATGCATCATATACAGGGTTTGCCGCTTACTGTGCCACTTCCTGCTACACGGCATTTGGATGCGCATATGCCTGGTGGGTTTAGATATAATCCGGGTGGCCCTGGGTCGGCTCTTCCAGCGTATCCCCCAAAGCAAGGAGTTAAGTAATGCACTCTATGTCATCAGAATTTGCGAAGCAAAAGTTGATTTTTTATGTGGCTCAGGATATGGATCAGTCCATCAGGAGCAATGTGCAACAGCTTGTGGATAGGCTTGCTGCATCAAGAATATGGAGCGTCTCACCGCCAAGCTTCATCGATGAGATAGACGAAAGTGGTTTGGAAGTGGTGGGCGGAATGTTAGAAGTGTATTCGGCTTTGCTGCCGAATATACTTCCTGTTGATGTGGACTCTAAAAATTTAGATGAAGTAGAAGGGTTAATTGAAGCTGTTAGGGATTTATCTGAAAGAGAAAGTATTGCCTTTGAGTTTCAGCTAGATGCTACTTATGTTGGCAGTGTTGAGGATGGTGTCATTGATCGAACCCTTCGGGAAGGCTTGCTTGTGCCATGGCGAGATAACCTCAACGGGAGGAGTTGAGAGAAACGGGACCCCTCAGGCAGTCTCTCAAGGGGCTCAGGGGCAGGGAAAAGAGGGAAAAACGGGGACAGACCCTGAGGGATCCCCACAAATCTACTCCAATGCCTGCACCTCTTGATTTACCCCTGCTCGCAACGCGCGCTCAAGCCTCTCAAAGGTGCTTCGAAAATTTGAGCCGCGTCCGCAAAACGTGTCTGTCCGTGATGGACAGCGAGCATTGGGGCCTCACGTAGGAAACTTCTGAAAATTCCACCAAAAGCACTATTCTGGCCCTAAGCCTCTCGCCGGAGGTTTTCTGTCGCGTTACGCTCTGGGTGTCGCTGCACATTCAGCGGCCGGGCTTGGTAACCCGGTGGAATAAGGTGTAACAGTGCACGGACAGGATTGCAGGCTTTCAGGCCTGCGATTTTGTTTTATGGCAGCTGTGCGTGGGACGTCTTCTGACGTGCCGGTTTCCTTGATTCCCCGGTTTACCAACCTGCGCACAGCTGCCACCCATTCGCTTGGTAACGGATGCGGCAGCTCTTCGAATCAAGGGAGTTGAACAATGCATATCGATAGATCAAGAAAACGGCCTCATCTGCTCCGCAACTCTGTATCGCGGTCCCGCTGCATCTCAGTCAGTGGAGATAGCAAATGACCGAACAAGCAGAAGCAAAAACTATCGGCTACACCCCATTCCATTATTGCTCCGACCGTCCGCTGTTCCGCGTTAACGGCGGTGTTCCGTTAACTGAAGCGTTGCAACAAGCGTCAGATCTCTTGCATCTCGCTTACAGGCTTGCAGAGGACGCCACTTTCGAAAGGAAAACGGACCGCCATGCCTGGGCCGCTCATTATTTAATGGAGATGAGCAAAGCAGTGATTGATGATGTAGTGAAAGTCATGACGGTTAGACCTGAGGGATCAAAACACTCCAATAGCTAACGGACACGTCGAGACAGCAAGCATTAGATTCGCCGGAACGGGGAAAAGCGGGGTAGACCACGATTATGGGGCGGACCGATTACAGAAGCTCTAAGCGTGGTCTTTCCTCGGTTCCTTTCCCGGATTTCTCTCGTTATTCAAGCCTACTCCCGCCACCATTCGTCCCTGCCACGTAACATCCTGTTGCATCCCATGACACTATATCGCTACCATGGCGATCTGCCATTCAGGCTATGGCGCGCCCAGAGTGCACCTTGGATCAAGTTCAGTTGGGGTTATGGATGACGCAGGATTTCATGCTCTACGCGCTCAAAGAAGCGCTTCTAACCTCCGCAATGGTGGCTGCTCCGTTACTCCTGGCCATTCTGATCGTCGGCCTTGCGGTCAGCATTCTGCAAGTCGCGACCCAGATCCAGGAAATGACCCTGACCTTCATCCCAAAACTGATCGTGACAGTTGTCATGTTGCTGGTCTTTGGAGGCTGGATGCTGACGGTCCTCAAACAATTCGCACTCAGTGCATTAACTCAGGCCGCTAGCTTCTAGCAGCGTTTTTGGTGTGAGTTTGTGCTGACATCCTTCTTCCTCAATGCGCTTCTCGTGTCGGTCAGGTTGATTCCGCTCGTGGTGGTTTCGCCGATCCTATTTTTTTCGCGCATTCCGTTGACTGTCAGGTTGATCTTGGCACTGGCGCTGTCCGCCGTGTTGGTCGGCAGCATGACGCTCACCCAGGCCCCTGTATTCACGCTGCCCGTGGTGTTGGGCGAGTTGCTGCTGGGTGTGTTGATGGCCTTCGGTTTTCATGCCGCTCATGCCGGTGTCGATATGGCGGGTAAGTTGATCGACACTCAAATCGGTTTGAATGCGGCCGGGGTGTTTGATCCGGGCACTTCTAACATGACCGGCCTGATGGCCGAGCTGTTGGTCTGGTCGTTGGGTGCGCTGTTTGTCGTGCTCAATCTGCATCACGATTTGCTCAGGGTGTTCGCTCAGTTGCTGGTGGCGGTTCCGCCCGGCAGTGTGT
Organism: Pseudomonas sp. NFACC51; assembly: GCF_900103575.1. Taxonomy (NCBI): domain Bacteria; kingdom Pseudomonadati; phylum Pseudomonadota; class Gammaproteobacteria; order Pseudomonadales; family Pseudomonadaceae; genus Pseudomonas; species Pseudomonas sp. NFACC51. The sequence goes on from NZ_FMXH01000001.1 coordinate 675,463, forward strand.
CGCTGAGCACGCTGTCCGTGTCTTTGGCGACGGTCATGACGCAGCAGTTTTTGCTGGCGTTCATGATTGTCGTGCCGGTGATTCTCGGGCTGTGGCTGATCGATGTGGCGTTTGCGTTCTTGTCCCGTTCCATGCCCCAGGCCAATGTCTATTTCCTGTCCTTGCCCCTCAAGTTGGGCGTGGGCATGTTCATTTTTATCCTGACCTTGCCGATGATCGTGCAGCGTCTGCCGCTGCTGATTGAAAACGCCTTGCGGTTTGCCTTGTCACCGGCAGGTGTGCAATGAGCGATCAGCAGGACAAGAGCGAAGAGGCCACGCCCTACAAACTCGAAGAGGCGCGCAAGAAAGGGCAGGTGCCTCGCAGCCCCGATCTGTTGTCCTTCATCATGTTGTTGACCTTCCTGATGGTTTTTTCGGCCATCGCCTACCCGTTAGCAAGTGTCATTGCTGCTCACACCCATTGGTGGCTGGGCAATGCCGGGCAGTTGGGGCAGGGCTTTGGTTACCTGGGCGAGCAGGGCGGCTATAGCCTGCGACAAGTGGTGTACGGATTGTTGCCGTTGATTGGTGCGCTGGTGCTGATGGCGATCCTGACGAACCTGTTGTTCAGTGGCCCGGTGTTTTCAATGACGGCCTTGAAGCCCGATTTCAAACGACTCCATCCGATCCAGGGCCTCAAGAAACTCTTTTCGCGACGCATGTTCGTTGAGCTGATCAAGGTGCTGGTCAAGGGCGCGTTGTTTTCGTTGGTCTTGTATTACCTGTTCCAAAGCGTGCTGCCGCAGTTGTTGGGCATGGCGACGATCTCTCCCCTGGAGTTGCCGCAGGCCGGCAAACAATTGCTGATGCAGTTGGGGTTTACGGTATTGGCGGTGATGGCGGCCGCGGCGCTGTTTGATATCTGGTATTCGCGGCGTGAGTTCGGGCGGCAGATGCGTATGAGTCGCCGGGAAACGAAGGACGAACATCGCCGCCGCGAAGGTGACCCTGAAGTACGTGCCAAGCGCAAAGGTATCCAGCAGGCGCTGTTGAAGAAGGCCGCTGCGCTGGGGCAGGTCAAGGATGCCGACGTCATCATTACCAACCCGACTCATTACGCGGTGGCTTTGCAATACCGACCGTCCAGCATGCTCGCGCCCAAGGTGCTCGCCATGGGACGCGGCCTGCATGCCCGACGTATCTGCCATGTTGCCAGGAAACACCAGGTACCGATTTTGCGTCGTCCGCCCTTGGCGCGGGCGCTGCATGCCTTGGCACGGGTCGATTCGGCGATTCCGGATTCGACGCAGGCCGACGTGGCGCGGATTTATCGCTGGGTCATCGCACTGCCAGGCAATAAGGTGCTTTCGCCATGAAGCCACTCTTGTCACGCCTGCTTTCCGAGGGCAGCGATCTGCTGCTGGCTGTGGCGGTTATCGGCATTTTGCTGGTGTTGTTCACGCCGATCCCTACCTGGCTGTTGGATTTGCTGCTGCTGACCAACTTTGCTGTTGCGTTGATGGTGTTGCTGGTGACCTTCGACATTGATAAGCCGTTGAGCTTTTCGACCTTTCCGTCGCTCTTGCTGATGACCACGTTGTTTCGCCTGGCCCTGAATATCTCCGCGACGCGGCTGATCCTCACCGATGGTGATGCGGGGCTGGTCATCGCGGCCGTGGGCACCCACGTGGTGGGTGGCAACTATGTCATTGGTTTCGTGATTTTCCTGATCCTGGTGGTGGTGCAGTACGTGGTCGTCACCAGCGGCGCCCAACGGGTGGCCGAGGTCGCCGCTCGTTTTACCCTGGACTCGTTGCCGGGTAAGCAGATGAGCATCGACGCGGACCTGAACATGGGCATCATCGACCAGGAAGAAGCCAAGCGCCGACGCAGCCAGTTGGAGCGTGAGTCGAACTTCTACGGGGCTATGGACGGCGCGTCCAAGTTCGTCAAGGGCGATGCAATTGCCGGCATTGTGATCATTGCGATCAATATCATCGGCGGCCTCTCGGTGGGTATCCTACAAAAGGGCCAGAGTTGGGGCGATGCGCTGCATCACTATACGTTGCTGACGGTTGGCGACGGCATTGTGACGCAGATTCCGTCACTGATTATTGCCGTGGCGGCGGGCATCATCATCACCCGCGCCGCGACGGATGCGCGCCTGGGCCCTGAATTGGGGCGACAGGTCTCGGCTTATCCCAAGACCCTGGTGGTGGTGGCGCTGGTCACCCTGTTCCTGGCGATGATGCCAGGATTGCCCTTGATTCCGCTGATGATGCTGTTTTGCGCGTTTGCCGCGGCGGCGTGGTTTTCCTACCGCAAGTTGCGGGACAAGGCCAGCGTTGGTGAGGACTCCCAGAAGGACGTGCTGACAGGGCAAGACAGCGAGTCCGATGATGTCTACGCATTGATGAACACCGATGCGTTTGAACTGCGGTTGAGCGCTGACCTCGCGACTCACGTCCTGGCAGCCACCAGTACCTTGAGCCTGCGTATCGAAAACCTGCGCAAGCAGTTCGCCAAGGATTATGGCTTTGCCTTGCCATCGCTCAACGTGCATGCCGATAAGAAATTGGCCAGTGGCACTTACCAGGTTTGTGTACAGGGCGCGGTGATTGCGGCAGGCGAGTTGGAGTTCGATAAGTTACTGGCGATCAACCCCGGTGGCGCAACGCTGGTGCTCGAAGGGCGTGCCACCAAAGAGCCTACCTACGGGCTCAAGGCGCTCTGGATCGAGGTGGCGCAACGGGCCCAGGCGCGCACGGCGGGGTACACCCTGGTCGAGCCCGACACCGTGCTGTTGACCCATTTGTCCGAGCTGGCCCGCCGCTATGCGCCGGAGTTTCTGACCCGTGCCGAGACCGAGCGGTTGATCGAGAAGAAGCGCGTCGGCTTGGGCAGCCTGGTGGACGAACTGGTGCCCCAAGTCCTCAGTTACTCGGATATCCAGCGGGTGCTGCAACTGTTGCTGCGCGAGCAGGTGTCTATCCGCAACCTTGAGACCATTCTCGAAGTGCTGGTGGATGCGGGGCGTAGCAACAAGAGCGCCGAAGACCTCGTCGAACGGGTGCGCGAGCGCCTGGGCGCGGCATTGTATGAGCGGTTGGTCGACAAGAACGGCGAGCTCAACGTGTTGACGATCGCACCGCAATTGGAAGGCTACATGCTGGCGGCCTCGCGTCCTCGCGAAGGCTTGCAATCGGCGTTGTTGCCGGCCCAGGAACTGGAGCGATTTGTCACCACCGTCGCCCGGGAAGCCGAACGCCAGCTCAGTGGCAACAAGCAACCGGTGCTGTTGTGTGCGGCGCCATTGCGACGGGTCTTGCGGGCCTTCATGGCGCGAGCCGTGCCGCACATGGCGGTGCTCTCGGTCAATGAAGTGGGGCAGCACGCCCGCGTGACCTCGGCAGGCATGATTGACCTGCCCGGTTTCCCCAGCCTGGAGTCCCCATGAGCGATTTGATCATGCAACTGGCTGGGGTCATCCAGCGCGATGTCGATCACCTGAAAGCCGTGTCGCAGAACGTCGCCAATGCCAATACCGTTGGCTACAAGGCCGAGCGCACCTTCAATGTCATGGCGTCGAACGTGGCCGGGCCGGGCGTTGCAGGTGGGCTAGACGACATTCAGGCGCAGACCTGGATCAGCACCGACGGCGGTGCGTTGCAACACACCGGGCGGGCCACCGACCTGGCGCTGTCAGGGGATGCCTGGTTTGCGATAAAGACGCCGGGCGGTGTGTTGTTGAGTCGTGACGGGCGTTTCCAGGTCGACAAGGCCGGTTATCTGGTCAGCAAGGCGGGTTATCCGGTATTGGCCGATGACGGTCCGCTGCAAGTGGCGGATGGGGTGCTCAAGATCGACGCGAGCGGGGAAGTCAGTGTCGCTGATCGACCGGTAGGGCGCCTGAGTATTGTGCGCGTCGACAATCCGCAGCAGCTATTGGCCGTTGGGGATGGGTTATACGCGGCCAGTACCGGGATCACACCCGCCAAGAGCTTCGTGGTGCATCAGGGGCTATTGGAGCGCTCGAACGCCGCCATGGGCGCCGACATGGTGAAGATGATGGAAGTGTCGCGGCATGTCGAAACCATGCAGCGAGCGCTGTCGGCCTACGACGGCATGCTCAACAGCGGTATCAACCAAATTGGCAAGAACTGATCAAGGGATGTGCTTGTGATTGACTCATTAAGTATTGCCAGCTCCGGGCTGACCGCGAACCAGGCATGGATCGACAGTATTTCGAACAATGTGGCGAACATGCAGACCATTGGCTACAAGCGCAGCCAGGTGGACTTTCACGACATGGTTCGCGAGGTTGGGACACGCGATGATGGCGGTGGCATGACCGAGAGCTTGCTGACTGGCGCAGGTATCCAGGCTTCGCAGCCGAGTCAGGTCTTCAGCCCGGGCACTGTCCGCGAAAGTGGCAACGCGCTGGACTTGGCCATCCAGGGCGATGGGTTCTTTGAAGTCGCGTTGCCGACGGGCGAGCTGGCCTACACCCGCGCGGGACGTTTCCATCTCGACAGCGAAGGGCAACTGGCAATGCCGGACGGGCAGACGCTGACGGCCGACCTGCGCGTACCGCCGGACGCACGCAACTTGGTGATCAAGCAGAACGGGGAAGTCCAGGCGACTATTACCGAGACAGGAGAAATCATCAGCGTTGGACAGGTGCAATTGGCCAAGTTCGCCAGCGCCGAAGCGTTGACGAAGCTCAGCGACGGCCTCTATCGACCGACGCAGGCCAGTGGCGAAGCCATTTATGCCGAGCCGGGTCGAGACGGTCAGGGTGTGTTGTTGCAAGGCTACGTCGAGATGTCCAACGTTAACCTGATCGACGAGATGAGCGGGCTGGTGCTGGCCCAGCGCGCTTATCAGATGAACGCGCGATTGCTGCAAGCCAGCGATCAGATCCTGGAAACCATCAACAACCTGCGTCGTTGAACCTCATGAATATCCATTGGTTGGCCGGACTCGGGCTGTGGCTCGCCAGCGCGGGTTATGCCCAGGCGGCGTCCGATGCCGCTTGCGATTCGGCGGCAAATCAAGCCTTGAGCATGGCCACCCAACGTATCCAGGCGCAGTTGGCCACGCCTGAGGTTGAGCTGCAGCTCACGCCCATGGGCGAGCTGCCGGCCATGGCGCATCCACAGATCCGGCTGTTGAGCCAGGGCATTCGCAGCCGGGTGTCCGTTGCTTTGAGCGGCACGGTGTGCGGACATGAGCGGCCGAGCGTGGTGACGGTGTGGTTCAAGGTCCAAGCCTGGAAACAGGCGTGGGTCTATGGCCGCAACGGGCGAGCCGACCAGATGGTGGCCGATGCTCAGCCCCGGTTGGAGCGGGTGGACCTGGCAGCGGCGCAAATGTCGCCCGGTGATCTGCCCAATGACCTTGCAGGGCAATGGCTGACGCAATCGGTCAATGCCGGCATGCCGGTGCTCAAGCGTCATCTCAAGGCCGAGCCTTTGGTGTACCGCGACGCCCCGGTGACCGTGGTGGTCTATGGCCCGGGCCTGATGCTGCGCACCGAAGGCAAGGCACTGCGTCCGGGTGTGTTGGGAGAACGCGTACCGGTGATGTTGGACGGCGCCGAGTCGAGCCTGTTGGCGGTGGTTGCCGGTAAAGGAGAGGTTCATGTCGACCCGTAACGTTCGCAAGGCTGGGCTGGTGATGCTGTTGCTGCCGGGGATGGCTTGCGCGCAGAGCCTGATCAACCCCGATGGCTATCGCTCACTGACGGGAGACCGCCGTGGCTACCATTTGGGCGATACCCTGACGGTGCTGGTGGTGGAATCGACCACGGCGCAAAGTGCGGCCGGCACCGGGGCCGAGAGCAATACCGATATTTCCGCGCGCACCGGCCTGGACAGCAATACGCATCAAGCGAACCTGGGCTTGAGAGGCGATACCAACGGCACGGGCCAGACCAACCGCAGCGGACAGATTCGTACCAACGTTTCGGTACGGATCATTGAACAACTGCCCGAGGGTTTGTTGCGCGTCAGCGGCGAGCAACGGGTGACGGTCAACGATGAAAAACAACAAGTGCGTATCACCGGTCTCGTTCGACCCGATGACATCGCCTACAACAACACGGTGCTTTCCTATCGCCTGGCAGACGCACAAATCGACATCGTCGGTGACGGTGTGGTGACCGATGCGCAGAAGCAGAACATCGTTTTCCGGGTGCTCAAGTGGCTGCGAATCTTATGAAAATGATTGCTCGACTGCTCTCGGGCCTGCTGCTCGCCCTTTGGCTGCAGCCGACGCTGGCTGATGTCCGGATCAAGGAACTGACGCGCATTCAAGGCGTGCGGGACTATTCCATCATCGGTTATGGGCTGGTGGTGGGCCTGGCCGGCACCGGCGATACCGACCGTAATCGGGCCACTCGCCAGTCATTGGTCAATACCCTGAAGAACTTCAACGTGAATGTCGCTGATGGAGACCTCAATACCCGCAACACGGCGGCGGTGATGGTCACCGGCAACCTGCGTTCGTTCAGCGAGTCCGGGGACAAGCTGGACGTCGAGGTCTCTTCCCTGGGCGATGCACGCAGTCTGCTGGGGGGCACCTTGTTGATGACCCCCCTGTATGGCCCGGATGAAAAGCTCTATGCCCTGGCCCAAGGGCCGATGTCGGTGGGCGGATATGTCTTCGAGGCCAACGAAAATTCCGTGCAGAAGAACCATCCGACCGTCGGGCGTATACCCCGCGGCGCCAGTGTCGAACGTTCGGCCTTTTCGGAAAACGATGAGGTTTCGAAAAAACTGGTGCTGATTCTCAACGAGCCGGACTACACCACCGCGCAACGTATTGCCGATGCCTTGAGTCGCGAGTTGGGTGTGGCCGGTGTGCGTGTCGTGCATGCCGCTAAAGTGGAAGTGCCCGTGTCAGCGGGCATGACCGTGCCGCGGTTGATTTCGCGGGTACAGAACGTTTCAGTCGCACCGGATTATGCCGCCCGGGTGGTGGTCAACGAACGCACCGGCACAGTGGTCGCGGGCGCCAATGTCCGATTGGGCGAGGTGAGCATTTCCCAGGGTTCGCTGAGTGTCGTGATCAGCACCAAGTTCCAGGTGTCGCAGCCCTCGTGGGTCGCCCGCACCGGGCCGAGTGTCGGTACCGTGGTCGTGCCTGACACCGAGCTGACGGTGAATGAAGAAGAACACGGCCCGGTGAAATTGGCCGAAGGCGCGACGGTGGGAGATCTGGTGAAAGCCCTCAATCAGGTTCGATTGAGCACGCGAGAAGTCATCACCGTGTTGCAAGCCATCAAACAGGCGGGCGCTCTGCACGCTGAACTCATCGTTCAATAAGGAAGATTGATGTCAACCGATATGAATCTTGCAATAGAGACCGTGCGCTTCGCCATGAGCCTGGAGCAATTGCGGGCGAAAGTCGCGGCTCACAACATCGCCATGGCCAACGTTCCGGGGGGTAAGGCCATGCGCCTCAACGGCTACGAGCCGATGGCCGCCTTGCGCGGTTTACACAACGACCCTGAGTTGTTCGCCCAATCGTTGCGTTCGCTGCAGGACAGCGAACTCACACCGTATTTGCAAAGCTATACGCCGGGCGCGCCATTGGCACTGGATGGTGAAGTGGCGCAGATGTCCGCCGCGAGCGGTCGCTACCAAGCCTTGGCAGACGGTGTATCACGCCAGTTCGCATTGATGCAGCTGGCTATCCGGGGAGGTCGCTGAAGATGCCTTTGGACAACATCAGCGAGATCGTTCGCGGGAGCATGGCTTATGAGCGTTCGCGGGCAGAAGTCGCCAGCTACAACCTGGCGATCGCCAACGTGGCAATAGGACCGGGCGAACGCTCACCGTTGCTCAGCGTATCGCCTCCGACCAGCTTTGCCGGCCAACTGGGGTTGCAGCAGCCCCGCGTTCACGCTCAAGCACGTAGCGACAGCCGCTTGGTCCATGAACCGAGCCATCCCATGGCTGACCAGAATGGGATGGTGCATTACCCCAACATCGAAGCCGCCAGGGAGATGGCGACCTTGGTATCGGCTACCCGTGCCTATGAAGCCAATATCCGCTCCTACAACAGCTTGCGTGAAATGACGCTCAAAGCCTTTGAAATTGGAAAGTGACATGACCGCCGCCATTGCGCCTATCGCATTGACCCCCGACCTTACACCGGCCGCTGCCTTGGCGGACGGACCGATGGGGCCTCAGGGCACCGACTTTGTCGAATTGCTGAAATCGGGTGCCACCCAACTGAATGCACAAACCGGCCAGGCCAGCGAGATGCTGTCGGCTTATGCGCTGGGCGACAACATTGCGCCTCACGATCTGGTCATGGCCATGGAGCAAGCGAAGCTGTCGCTGCAATTGGCCGTGGAGGTGCGCAACCGTCTGGTAGATGCCTACCAGGAACTCACGCGGTTGCAGATCTAAGCCATGGAGAATCAACCGGTGTCCTCGTTCCTGGCGGGTCGTACTCGCGTCTTTCTGATGGGTGCCTTGCTGATTGTCGGCCTGTTGGCCGTGTCGGCGTGGTGGGTGATCCGACCGCAATACGTGGCGTTGTACAGAAACGCCGACGAGGCGTCCCAGGCCCAGATCCTGGCTACATTGAGCCAACGGCATGTGCCCTATCGGATCAATACGCAGCAGGGTGCGATTGAAGTCCTGGCCGATCATGCGGCCTCTGCCCGTATGTATCTGGCTGAGGCGGGTATCCCGACCCGTGGCGGCACGGGGTTCGAGTTGTTCGACAAGGCCGACTACGGTATGTCGGAGTTCAGCCAGAAAATCAACTACCAACGGGCCATGGAAGGGGAACTGGCGCGCACGATCATGAGCATGTCCGAAGTCGAATATGCCCGTGTGCACCTGACGTTCAAGAAAACCAGCCTCTACCAACAGGCGGAAGAACCACCCAAGGCATCGGTGATCGTGCGTCTGCGTTCGGCGGGGACGTTGATGCCGCAGCGAGTCAGGGGTATTCAGCAACTGGTGTCGTCAGCGGTGGAGGGCATGACGCTTGAGCGCGTATCGGTGCTCAACGAAGACGGGCAGGTACTCAGTGCTTCCGATGGCGCAGCGGCGGCGCCGGAGCATCTGCAGTTGACGGCCCAGGTCGAGCAGGCGCTCAAACTGAAGGCCGAAGAATTGCTGGCGCGCCCGCTCGGTCATCGTGGCGTCGATGTGTCTGTGCGGGTGCTGATGAACTTTGACCGTGTCAAATCCATCAGCGAGCAACCGCTGACGAACAAAATGCGTCGTGAAAAACGCACGGAGTCCACCGAGAACTCCAGTGGCGAGTCCACGAGCAAGCGTTCCCAGAACAACCGGGAAATCGATTACGAAGTGGGTAAGGCGCGTGCTGAAACCGAGCATGCGGCTGGCAAAATCGAGCGCATTACCGTTGGTGTGGTGCTCAGCACACCGGTGTCGGACGCTCAAATGAAAGATATCCAGGCGTTGCTTGAAGCGGCGCTGGGGCTGGATCTCAAGCGGGGCGATCGCTTGGTAATGGTGTACATCCCCGATATGCCCGTGCCAGAAACAACGCCGGTAGCTGAGCCCTCGGTGCAGCCGGTGCCGGTGAGCAGCGCGCAGTTGCCTGCCCCCGTCGATGCTGAGCTGTCGTTGCCATGGGCGCGCTGGTTGGGTATCGGCTCGATGGCTGCCTTGGCGATCGCTCTGTTGCTGCTTTGGGTAAAAGGACGACGCAAGTCTGTTTCGGTCCCTGCCACGGTGCCGCGATTGACATCAGTCGAGCGCGAGCAATTGCTGGTGGACCTGCGCCGCTGGCTATTGGAGGGGCGTTAAGGTCATGGAATTCTCAGCGCTTCGTAAAGCGGCTATTCGCCTTGCCTGTTCTCATGCCGAAGACCGTGAGTGGATTCTGGCGCGGCTGGAACCTGAGGAGCGGCGCCAGGTTGAGGTGCTATTGGAAGAAATCAATCTTCTGGGATTGAGCAACGATCCTTCCGTTGTCGCGGCCTTGATGAGCGAGTTGGCAGTAGCGCCATCGGCAGCCCGCACGACGCTTGACACTGCACCTATCAAGGCCAGGCTTTCGAAAGCGACACATCCGTTTTGGAGCGCGTTGGTCCTTCAGTTGGAGACATCCACTGCACGCCGTGAAGTGTTGGGTGGCCTGGCCAACAGCAGTGAGATTCGTCGATGGGATGGCAAATTTGCCAAGCAGATCCTGCCTCCGGCACTGATGAATAGTTTGAAGACCCGGATGGATGCCCAGGAGGCAGGCGATGAGCACGCCTAAGCCGCCCCTGTCGTCGACGGTGTTGCGTCAACCTTCCCAGAACCTGGGGACTCGACGCCTGCCAACCCTTGGCGCCAATGTCCAGACGAACACCTCGCCCAATGAAGAGCGTCAACCGGATGTGAAGCAGGCGTTGCGCGAGACCTTCGCGCTGGAGCTCGCGGAAATAGAGCGAGAGAGTCTCGAGAGGGGGTTATTGGAAGGCAGCAAGCAGGCCCGTACGCAACTGAGCGCGGCCCTGGCGCATCAGGAGCAGCAGTGGCTGAAGAAGGAGGCGTCCTTGCGTACCGCGCTCGAAACGGAACGCCTTCAACTCGCACGCTTGATTGAAGCCTTGGGGGCGCAACGGAAACAGTTGATGGTAGCCATGGAGCCCTCGGTAGGACGGCTCGCGCTGGCGGTGGTAACACGCCTTTTAGACCTGCATGCCGAAACGCGTCCGTTAATCGCCGACCTGGCGAGGCGGGCCATCGAAGAATATCAACTGGTCGGTCCACTGCGGATTCGTGTTGCCCGTGGCGATTACGAAACGTTGCTTCGGCTGGCGCCGGATGACGCACTATTGGCGTCGTTTCAGGTCGATCCGCAGGCCTCTCCAGGTAGCTGCCTGATCGACTTCGGCGGCGGTCAATTGGATGTCAGTATGCAAACGCAACTGGCGAATGTCGCAGCCGTGTTGAACGGGGGAGATGGCCGTGTGGCAGGGGCTTGAGCATCGACTGTTGACGCAGCTTACCCAGGCCCGACTCTGTCGGCGGATGGGCCGTTTGAGTTCGATTCAGGGCATGGTGCTGCACGCCACCGGCCTGGATGTCCGGCTGGGTGAGTTGGTCGACATCCACCCGGCTCGTGGTGGCGAAGCCATCGCGGCTGAGGTGGTCGGCTTGCGCAGTGAATCTACCCTGTTGATGCCTTATGGCCCGGTGGATGGTTTATGCCTGGCTAGCGAAGTCCATGCCCGTGGAACCCCTTACACGGTTCCCGTGGGGGCCAGTCTGTTGGGACGTGTCCTGGATGCGACCTGCAACCCCCTGGATGATTTGCCGGCCCCTGAAGGGCTGACGCGGATGCCGCGATTCGTGGCGCCGATCAATCCTTTGCACCGTTCGCCGATCGACACCACGCTGCTCACCGGAGTGAAAGCCGTCGATGTCTTCACACCGCTTGGGCGCGGCCAGCGGATGGGTATTTTTGCCGGCAGTGGCGTGGGCAAAAGCACCTTGCTGGGCATGATGAGCAAATATGCAGAAGCCGATGTGATCGTGATCGCCTTGATCGGCGAGCGTGGTCGCGAGGTAGGGGATTTCATTCGCGACAGCCTGGGGCCGGAGGGTTTGAAAAAGGCTGTGGTGATCGCTGCGGCGGCCGAGCAACCGGCGGTTCTGCGACGCCAGGCAGCCTACACGGCGACGACAATCGCCGAATGGTTCCGGGCCCAAGGCAAGCATGTGCTGCTGATCATGGACTCGATCACCCGTTTTGCCCTGGCCCAGCGTGAAATCGGACTCTCGACGGGCGAACCCATGGGGAGCCGAGGCTATACACCTTCGGTATTTGCCCTGTTACCGCCGCTGATGGAGCGCGCTGGGGCGTTGTATGGGCAAGGCTCCATTACGGGGGTCTATACGGTACTGGTCGAGGGTGACGACATGAATGAGCCCGTGGCTGACCATATGCGTGCCATTCTCGACGGGCATATTGTCTTGAGTCGCAGTGTGGCGGCCCGTGGGCATTGGCCGGCCATCGATGTGTTGCACAGCATCAGTCGATTGGTGGGCACCCTGCATACCCAAGAGCGCAAAACCCAAGTCGAGCGCCTGCGGTCAGCCCTTGGCAATTATCAGAACAGCGTGGACCTGATCGAACTGGGCGCCTATGAAAAGGGCTCACAGCCGCTGCTGGACACCATGATCGACTTGAAGCCCGAGTTCGATGCGTTGTTGCAGCAAACCCCGCAAGAACATTTCTCCGCATCAAGCACCTGGCAAACGGTTCATCAGTTGTTCCAGCGGCTGGGCAAGGGGGTGAACGATGCAAGATGAGTGGCGCAAGTCGCGGCAATTGAATGCGGCCTCTCGTTTGCGTGCCATGCAGCGGGAAAGGGCGCAGCTCGCCTACAACCGCAGTCTCCGTGAGTTGGCCCAAGCCGAGCATCGGTTGAGGGTGGAGCAGGTACGCTACGACAGCGTCCAGGCGCACCATGAAGCGTCGGGATGCATTGGCGCCACGCTCGATCCCTCCCAGCACGAACAACGCCTATTGGCGCAGACAGCCGCTTTTCAGCGACTTGAAGCCGCGCATCAGCCCGTCATCGAGGCGCGAAGCCTGTCGCATTCGGCCATGTCACAGCTGCTCAAGTGCAAAGTGAACGAAGACCTGATCGACAAGGCCAAGGATCGACTGCAGGTGCTGCTGGATAAAGCGGCGCGCGAATACGAAGCCATCGACATTTTTGATGCACAGCAAGCTCAGGGGATGGGACATGGCCGTTAAAGTAGGGGCATCGTTGTGGACCATGGCGGCGGATCAGCAACGTCCTCCCGCTCGTGACACACAGGCCAAGGACTTCGAGCGAAAAATAGGCCTGCATGATCAATCACCCGCCTCAAACGAGAGCACAGGTCAGCAGCGCAACCCTCAGGTGATGTCAGAACAGCGACTGGTGCACTCCGCCATTGCTGACGCGGATCTGGCGCGGGTTGTGCAATTGCGTTCCATCGGCGCGTCAACGTCCATGACTGCCGAGGCGCTTGAGCTGTATGCGCTGGGTGCGCACGCCGGGCATCACCTGTCTTATCTGCCCGATACATTCCTGGCGGAGCCGGGAGTGCACAGCGTTGCTTCAATCGACACTGAGCAAGCCTATTCAGCCCCTTCCAGCGCTTTGTCGACGACCTCGGCGATTTCCTCCACGCCCGGTGCTGTCCTGGCACAAGGCTCCGATAGACCCCGGATCGAGCCCGTTACCATCGAGCAGCAGGGCACAGAGGACTCCACCGGTCAGCCGCTATTGAGCTATTTGAATGGGAAATGGCCGGATCGACATTTTCAGTTCCTGCCTCGAGGTAAAGGTCTTGAGTTGTTGGTACGTGACTACCGGCTCACCGCGCAAGAACGCGATGAGCTGATAGAAGAGCTCGCTCGCCGGGCCTCATCGATGTCTGAACGCCCGCAGCAGATCTGGCTCAACGGTCAGCAGGTCTGGCGCGCATCGCCTCTTTCGAACGATTACACAGGTGAATACGATGGCCGTTGAAGCGATCGGTAATGAGCTGAGTTCCACCACGTCGGAGTTGGCCCAGAGCCGTCTGGGGCAGGAAGATTTCATCAAGTTGTTTTTGACGGAGTTGACGTTTCAGGATCCGCTGGAGCCGATCAACAATCGTGAGTTCCTGGCGCAGATGGCTCAGTTCGCCAACCTCGAGCAAACCCGGATCACCAACGAAAACACCGACAACCTGGTGTCCATGAATGCCACTTCGCAGTCCCTGGGCCTGCTGGGGCGCCAAGTTGAAGTCAGCATCACCACGGGGGGAACGGCGATTGGCTCAGTGACGGCGATTGCGTTTTCATCGACCGGGCCGGTGCTGTCCGTCAAACGAACCGACGGTACGGTCCTCACTGACGTGCGGCTGTCACAAATCAAACTGGTCAGGCAGGGGGCGTAATGCTGCAAGCTTTCTTTAATGGAATGAGTGGCCTGTTTTCCTTCGCCAAGGGCTTGGATAACGTCTCCAACAACGTGTCGAACATGAACACGCCAGGCTACAGGGGCAGCGATACTTTTTTTCGCGCCGTCAACGGACAGGATGGCCAGAGTTTTGGTTCAGGCATCGCCGGTACCCAAGTCCGTATCAAGCCGGGTGAGAACCGCCAGACAGGCAATAACACCAACGTGGCGATCAATGGCGCCGGCTATTTCGTTCTTCGCGATGAGCAGGGAGCGCTGTCATACACCCGCGCCGGGCAATTCGAGGTGGATAAGGACGGCTATCTGGTCGATACCATCAGCCAGCAGCGCATTGCGGGTATCGACTCGTCCGGGAATCTGCGCGATATCAATATCCAGGGGCAGCGCACCTTGCCGCCGCAGGCGACCACCCGAGTCGAGATGGTGGGGGCCTTGGCTCGTACCGGTACTACGGAGGCGACCCATCAGATCAACGCTATCCAGGTGTTCGACTCGACCGGTGCGAGCCATACCCTGAGCGTAAAGTTCGAACCGAAAACGACGCCCGCCAATAGCTGGAGTGTCACGGTTTCCGACGCGAGCGGCGTTCAGTTGCAGACCGGCACCATCGCCTTCGGTATCGATGGCAGCCCCGCTACCGGTTTCAACACGTTGTCGGTCCCGTTGACGGTTAATGGCAAGATCCAGAGCATCGTGCTGGATTTCGGAACACCGGGTAGCTTCAACTTGGCCTCCCAGGTCGCCAGCGGACCGAGCCATACACTGGGTGCGCGTGTGGTCGACGGTAGCGCAGTCGCCGGCCTGAATAGCTTCGCATTCGATGAGAAGGGCATCCTTAAATTCACCTACGCCAACGGCGAGAAACGTGATGGCAGCCAATTGGCGCTGGCGGATTTCGCGGATGAAAGTGCCTTGATCGCGGGCGCCAATTCGCTCTACCACGCACCTTCTTCCATGAAGGCCGAGTTCGGCCGCGCGGGGGAGAAGCAGTTTGGGCGTGTCCAGGGTGGTTACCTGGAATTGTCCAATGTCGATCTGGCCCAGGAGTTTGGAGACATTCTGATTATCCAGCGCGGGTATCAGGCCAGCTCAAGGGTGATGACGGTCTCCAATGAAATGCTGGAGCAGTTGTACAACGGAACGAGAGGGGGCTGACCAATGAGGATGTTGGGTTTTGTCGGCACGACTCGTCTGCGCATGGCCTGCGAGCGATTACCGGCCGTGGCCAGGCACTGGTTTGAGCAGTGGTGCATGCCGGATGCACACCACACCTGCGAAGTGAGCTGTTCGGCCCTGGATGATTCAAGTGAGTGGGCATCGACACTGGCTTGGCAGAGCGCCAAATCCGTCAATGGCTCAATCAGCCTGGCAGGTGATGGGGCTTCGATGATCTTTGGTCCTTTCATGCATGACGCGCCCGAGGACGAAACCGCGAGCCATCTGGTACGCGAAGCACAATTGGCGCTGATCAATGATGTGCTTGAGGTCCTCGGGCAAAGCGGCGTCTCCCATTTAACCGCCGAGTCACCCCGGCCGTCCTGGGGTTTACTCAGTGCCCAGGTATTGCTGCAACTGCGCGTCGGTCAATCGACGCTGCATTTGTCGCTGGATGCGGCATTGTTCAATGCTGCGCTTGAGAAGCCCGTTGCGCGCACGTCGTTGATTGAGCGTAAGCACGCCTTGGGTAACGCTCGGGTGAAGTTGTCGGTGCATATCCCCTTGGCAAGCCTCTCCATCGGCGAGATGCAGGACTTGCGTCCTGGGGACACCTTACGGGCCAGTGCATTGCTGGCCGATCCGGTCTCGCTACAGCTGGCCGAAGGCCCAGCGATCGCGAGTGGCTACTTGGCTAAGCAGCAAGGTCAAGTCGCCGTGCAGTTGATTTCCCATGAATGAATCAGGAGTGTTGGTGTGACGGCAACGGTAGATGCGATTGAGCTGGAAGAAGCCCGGATGGCGGCCAACGACGGGCAGTCACCGCTGATCAAGCGAGACATGAATTTGATCAAGCATGTGGTCGTGGAATTGGTGGTGCAGCTCGGTCACGCCTCCATGAGCGTGGATGAGTTGTTCGCGCTGAAGGCTGGCGACGTGGTCAAGCTGTTGGAGCAGGTCCATGAACCGGCGTCGCTGTGCCTGGACGGTAAACCGGTTGCCCGGGGCAATCTGGTGGCAGTCGATGACAACTTTGGCATTCAGTTGACGGAAATACTGTGACGTCTGAAACCGTAGCCCAACCGCTTGGATTAGCGTTACGGCAGGATGATCCGCTGTCGTTTGTGTTGATGATCAAAGTGATGCTGATTACGGCTGTTTTATTGGCCGTGGTCTACGGCGTGATGCGTTGGTATGCGCGACGTCAAGTGGGCACCGGCAAACCTTTAGCGGATCTGACCGAGTTGCATTGTGTACGCGCTGTGCGATTGTCAACCAAGACCAAGGTGTATCTGCTCAAGACCGAAACGTCTGAGGTCCTGGTCACTGAATCTTCAAATGGAGCGACCGTGACCCTCTTGCCAGAACAACCCTCATCCTCTGCGTTGGATGTCTGCCCTTGAAGTATTCGATATGACTCGCCGCTTGCTGTTCCTGGTGCTCAGCGGCTTTGCTCCCTTGGCGGCAGCCGCGGATGACTTTTCTGAATGGGGAAGTTTGCACATCAATCAGATTCAATCGCCGGTCAGCGTTGTGGCCTTGTTGACGGCGCTGTCGTTCCTGCCGTTTTTGGTCATTTCCCTGACCACGTTCACGCGCAACATTGTGGTGTTGTCGTTGACCAGGCAGGCATTGGGGTTGCAGCAGACGCCGCCGAATATCGTGTTGATCGTACTGTCGATGTTCTTGACGTTGTTTGCCATGGCTCCAACCTTGGAAAAAGCCTATGACGCAGGCATCAAGCCATTCCTGGCGAACAAAGTAGGGCTTGACGGTGCCGCGTTGCAAGGTTGGGTGCCGATCCGCGATTTCATGATCAGGCAGACCCATGAAGAGGATTTGCGACTGATTTATGAATTGGCCAAGGATCCGCTGCCACAAGCACCGGAAGGGCTGTCCTCGGTGAAGCTGGTGCCGGCATTCATGTTGAGCGAGCTGAAACTGGCTTTTCAGATCGGCTTCATGATCTTCCTGCCGTTCTTGATCATCGACTTGGTGGTGGCGTCAATCCTGATGTCGCTGGGGATGATCATGGTGCCCCCCATCACGATTTCTTTGCCATTGAAGATCATGCTGTTTCTGTTGATCGACGGTTGGGGCCTGATTGCCCAGACGTTGATGCGCAATCTCGGCTAGGGCAAAGGTGCAGCCTTCCATGGTGACGGATGAGCCCAGCAATGAAGGCGATGACGAGCAGGCGTTGTGGCGCGACTGGCTGGACAGCAAAACAGAGGCGGCCAGGAGTCGGTTGTTCTTTTTTTATGGCCAGTGGCTTCGGATGATTGCCGGGCTTTTGTATTCTCGCTACCCGCATCCGTTGGCTGAGTGGGGGGATTATGTGAACCTGGCCTCGATTGGTCTTCTGCAGGCCATTGACCGGTTTAATCCGGGGTTGGGCACGCGTTTCCAGTCCTATGCCGAACCTTATGTGAGAGGTAGCGTTCTCAAGGGCTTGTCCTGTTACGTAAGTGATCGACGGCGCTATTACCGAGAGCGGTTGGAGAGTCTTTCCGGCATGCAAGAGGAGGGGCGAGCGGAGTCCGATCTGGAGCAGGTGGCGAACGTCGCTATTGGCTTGGCGTTCGGGCTGTTTTTGGAATCTGGGATCGTTGATCCGGAACCCAAGGACAATAACCCCCTAAGCCTCTACGAAGTTGAGCGTGAGAGCGACACGCTGGAGGCGTGCGTGAAGCTTCTTTCGGCGAACGAACAGCGGGTTATCCAAGCTCACTATCACCAGCATTTAAGTTTTACCGAGATCAGTGAACTCATGGGTGTTTCGAAGTCACGCGTTTCCCAATTGCACGCCCAGGCGTTGAAAAATATTCGGATAAGCCATGCAAGATTAATGGCCGGGGATAGTTGGTAGCATCGGTGGGGTGAAGTAGGAGGGGCGGGCAAAGTCGCAGCAGATGCCGTTGGATCGGCGAAACCTAAGAAAACACTATAAAAAAAGTAAGACAATTGACTCAGCAGCACTGCACGCAAATCAGGCGCACTTGGATTCCACGACGGTTTGCAAACCCAGACTTGGTCGCTGTGTTGTATTGCGTAGCAGGCGAGGCAATGAAGCCGTTGGGCAAGGCAGAGCCTTGAACCTCCTGCCTTTGCTGATCGGCGCATTGGCTTTTTTCATGGTCATCGGGCCGCGTGTGTCAGGCGAATTCGATGTTGACGGTCATGACGCTTTCGCGAGCAAGCCCGCTCCCACAGTAGCCACAGTGATCACAGAACCCCTGCAGTCAGCTCGCACGCCGCTCGTTCGTTGACATTCGGCCTTCCTCGACCATCATTAAATGCCTCCAGAGTCATCACTTCTCCAGAGGCACGAACATGGCGCAAACGGACATTCTCATTGTGGGAGCCGGTCCTACGGGATTGGTCCTGGCTTTGTGGCTCACCCGGCAGGGGCTTGCTGTCAGGATTGTCGACAAGAGCAGCGGGCCGGGGGAAACCTCGCGTGCCATGGCCGTCCAGGCCCGCACACTTGAGCTGTATCGCCAGCTCGGCATGGCCGATGCGGTTATCGGAGCGGGGTACAAGACCCCGGCCATGAACATGTGGGCCCGGGGCAAACGCAAGGCGCGGATTCCTCTGGTGGAGGCTGGCGGGGATGTATCGCCTTATCCTTTTGTCCTCATATACCCCCAGGATCGTCATGAGCGGTTGTTGGTCGAACAGCTTCAGTCCCTGGGCCTCGAAGTCGAGCGGCAGACCGAACTGCTGTCCTTCGAGGACCGTGGCGACTACGTTATCGCGCGCTTGAAACACGCCGATGGCCGCGAAGAAGTGCTGACGACTGCTTTCCTCGCAGGCTGCGATGGCGCGCGTTCGCTCGTGCGTCATCAGGTGGGAAGCGGCTTCGAGGGCGGCACCTATAAGCAGCTGTTCTATGTGGCGGACGTGTCTGCCAGCGGTTTCGAGCCTGCGGATGAGGCCCATATCGCTTTTGATAAATCCGAATTCGTGTTGGCGTTTTTCTATGGCGAAACTGGCCAATATCGCCTGATCGGTACGGTTCGCGACGAGCGCGCGGAACGTCCAGAGACGCTGACGTTCGAGGACGTTGGCCATGACGCGATCAACGGTCTGAACATCAGGATCAATGGCGTGAATTGGTTTTCCACCTACCGGGTCCATCATCGCGTCACGGATCAGTTCCGCTGGGGCAGGGCGTTTTTGCTGGGAGACGCTGCGCACGTCCACAGCCCGGCCGGTGGACAAGGCATGAACACAGGCATCCTCGACGCGATCAATCTGGCTTGGAAACTGGCGGCGGTCGTGAAGGGACAGGCACCAGACGCGTTACTCGACAGCTATCAGGCCGAACGCCAGGCGTTTGCGCAAAAGCTTGTGGAAACGACAGACCGGCTGTTCACCTTTGCAACCGCCCAAGGCAATTTTGCCGACTTCGTGCGCACGCGCATCGCACCGCTTTTTGCGAGTGTTGCCTACAAAAGCGAGAACGTGCGTGAGTACCTGTTCCGGATGGTGTCCCAAACCACCTTGAATTATCACGAGAGCCCGTTGAGTGCCGGCAAGGCCGGTGACGTACTGGGCGGTGACCGTTTGCCCTGGGTACCGGTGCCGGGCGCCGATAACTACGAACCGCTCGCCTCCATCGGCTGGCAGGTGCACGTCTACGGCGAGGCCCGGGCGGACCTGAAAGCCTGGAGCCGCCAGCAGCGGATCCCTCTGCACACGTTCACCTGGCAGGATGAGCATCATAAAGCCGGGCTGTGTCGGGACGCCGCCTATCTGCTGCGTCCCGACACCTACGTCGCCCTGGCGGATCCCCAAGCGTCTGCGGCAACGTTGAGCCGGTACTTCAGCGACCGGGGCCTGACGCTGCCGGCTTGAGCGCGTCAGGTGTGGCGATTGGCCCTTAGCCCAGATCCGCAGCCTCATGCCGCTCCGGCACCTGGCTCGCTTCGTCACCCCACGTGCGGTTGACCCGCTGCCCGCGCAGGACGGCCGGTCGTTTGGCAATCGCCTCTGCCCAGCGCTGCACATGGGTGTATTCGTGAGCACTCAGGAACTCGGCGGCGCCGTACACGTTGTTGCGCACCAGTTGGCCATACCAGGGCCAGACCGCGATGTCGGCAATGGTGTAGTCATCGCCTCCCAGGTATTGGCTTTCGCCGAGGCGGCGATCCAGTACGTCGAGTTGACGCTTGACCTCCATGGTGAAGCGATTGATCGGGTATTCGAGTTTCTCCGGCGCATACGCATAGAAATGCCCGAAGCCGCCACCCAGATACGGGGCAGAGCCCATCTGCCAGAACAGCCAGTTCAGTGTTTCGGTGCGGCCCGCCGGATCGGTGGGCAGGAAGGCGCCGAATTTTTCCGCCAGGTACAGCAGGATCGAGCCGGATTCGAAGACCCGAATGGCGGGTTCCACGCTGCGGTCCAGCAGGGCCGGGATCTTGGAGTTGGGGTTGACCTCGACAAAACCGCTGGAGAACTGGTCACCTTCGTTGATGCGGATCAGCCAGGCGTCGTATTCCGCACCCGTATGACCCAACGCCAGCAGTTCCTCCAGCAGGATGGTCACCTTCACGCCATTGGGCGTGGCCAGGGAATACAGCTGCAAAGGGTGTTTGCCAATCGGCAAGGTTTTTTCGTGAGTCGGCCCGGCGATAGGGCGGTTGATGCTGGCGAACTGGCCGCCAGACGGGGCGTCGTTTTTCCAGACCTTGGGCGGAACGTAGGACGCTTGGCTCATCGGGACATACCTCATCGTTTGCTTGTGATGTGATCCCCCAGAGTCTACCGCTGTTCGTTCATGATCCGCGCTACTTCACCGGAAGCCTTGAGCTGCTCGAAAGCGCGCTGGGCCTTGGCGACGACTTCGTCAGGTGTGCTCAGGCTGAACGCCAGGTGGACCCTGTGGGGTTGCTCGTCGAGGGTATAGACCTCTTGCAGGGAAGTGAAATCCACTTGGGCATCCTTGCTCATCAGGCGCGCGGTGTTCTCCGGCATCGGCAGCAGTTGGATCTGGTGATTCAGCAGCTTTTGAAAGTTGTCGTGGTTGTTGGCCGAGATGACCAGCCGGGTAAACCCACGCTGTTGCAGGTAAATCTGCTTGGCGTCATTTCGCACCACACCGATGCTGTACTGCTTGGCATCCTCGAGGTTGTTGACGGCGATGCCTTTACTGTCGCGCATCTTGTAGAGCCGGCTCGCCACCCGATGTATTTCACCGACCCATTTGAATAGCTGCTCGCGGGCCGGGGTGCGGTCCAGCGGGAAAATCAACACGTTAGGCTCGTGCAGCGCCTTTTCGTAGGCCCGGGCCCACGGGTACAGCGACAGGCTGTAGTCGGTGAGCTGCGCGTTTTTCAGCGTTTGTTCGGCGATGCGAATGCCCGGTCCGACGACCTTGTCGTCACGCTGGTAGGCATAGAGGGAATCTTCGGTCACGACTTCGATCGCCTCGGCGTGGCTTTGCAGGCTGATCGAGGTGAGTAGCAGGCACGAGCAGAGCATTAGGCGATAGTGCATATACAGACCTCATGGCACGTGATGGTTCACAGGGCGATGCAATCGCGCCCTTTATGTTTGGCCCGGTACAGCGCCTGGTCGGCGCGTTGCAGCAGTTGATCGAAATGGTCCATGGTCTCCGGGTCCAGCTCGGCGACGCCGATGCTTACGGTGACAAACGGCGATACCTTGGAGCCGCTGTGGGGCAGTTCACGTTCCGCCAGGCTTGCACGCAAACGTTGGGCGGCCTCGCAGGCCTGGGCGGCGTCGATGTTGGGCAGGACCACGACGAACTCTTCGCCACCCACGCGCGCAGTCAGTTCGCCAGAGCGGCCGAACACGCTGCGCAGGGTCTCGGCGATCTCTTTCAAGCACAAGTCGCCCTGCATGTGGCCGTAGGTGTCGTTGTAGATCTTGAAGAAATCGACATCGCACATGAGCACCGCCAGCGGGGTCTTGTGGCGGATCGCCCGGCGAAACTCGATCTCCTTCAACTCGTCGAAATAGCGACGGTTGGCCAGCCCCGTCAAATCATCGTGACGTGACAGTGCTTCGAGGGCCTGGTTGGCCGCCTTCAATTCTGCGGTGCGGGCCTCGACCAGTTCGGCCATTTGGTCGCGGCTGGCGGCAAGCGCCAGTTCGTCCGAATGTTGGCGCTCCAAATGGGCGCGCAGGTTGTCCTGGAGGGTATTCACCTGGCATTCGAGCAGGCTCAGCTCGTCTTGGCGCCGCACCGCCCGTTGCAGCTTGAGGTGACGCTTGAGGGTTTGCGGCGCCAGTTCGCCCAGGTGCCGGGCGATGTGCACCACATGCACGGTCACCAGGCGGTTGAACACGGTCATGATCAACCCGGCCAGCAGCAGGGACTGGATGAGTTGAGTGATGACGATGCTGCGTGCTTCGCCCCAGAGGCGCTCCCACAGCAGGTTATTGTCGCCTTCGATGGTCAGCTCGCCGACCTTTTCATGGGCCCCGGCGTAGGGCTGCGCGATGAGTTGGCGATGCAGCACCGGCACCACGCCCGATTGAGCGACGGGGTATCGATTGAGTTCGATGACTTCAGGCGCTTGCCCGGGGCGCAGGATGTTCAGCACCAGGCGTCCCACGGGTGCTGCCATGGCGACGCTGGCGATTTGCTGGTCGAGGGATTCACGGTCCAGTTCCCAAATGGCATGGGCCAGGGTGTTCTGGAACACTTGGTCGATCAGGGCCAGCTCCGAATTCATTTCCGCCAGGTTGTTTTCCCAGGCCATCCAGGTACGCCAGGTGACCATCACCAGGGTAAAAAGCAGGCAGAACAACAGCGTTGCCAGTACCAGGCGGCGTCCCAGGGAGCTGAACGCCTTGGTCTGTGGTTGTGAGGAGGCCGTACGAAAATTGGCATCCATGTCATAACCATTTGCGCAGGATGGCATCGTAGACGCCATTGCGTCGGATGGTCTCCAGGCCCGCACGGAATTTCGCCACCGTATCGGCAGGCGTATTGCGGCTGAACGCCATGCTCAAGCCGTCGGCGCTGCTTAGCTCGGGCAGCGCCAGCGAACGGATCAGCAACTTGTCCGGGTCTTCGCCATTCTGGCGCGTCAGGTACAGCGCGTTGAGCTCATTGGAAATCCACAGCTCCACGTGATCGACCTTGAGCTTGCGGTAGTTGTGTTCGTACTTGGTGCTCGACTGCAGTTCTTCGCCGATGCGAAAACCCTTCGATACCAGGTATTGCTCACCCACGTCCTGATTGACAGTGGCGATCTGGTGCCCATGGGCATCGGCCAGCGAGTCGAGTTTCACCGGCCGGTCCGCCAGCGAGTAGATGTACCACTGCGTCGGGCCGATGCTGCCGACCCACTGGAAAAGCGATTCGCGTGCAGGCGTGCGGACGATCGAGTAGATCAACACGTTGCTTTCATTGAGCGCCAGTTCGTAGGCCCGGGCCCACGGCATGGAATGGATAGGCGCGTCCATGCCGACCTCCTTGAGCACGGCTTGGACCACCTCGGTGCTCATGCCGGTCATTCGGCCGTTCTGCGTCATGTTGTAGGGCGGTAGTTCCTCGGTCACGATGCGCAGCGGCGCCTCTGCCGCACAAACACTTGCAGTGAGGAACATCAGGACGCCCCACACTAGCAGGCGATTCAGCGGCAAACCCATTGATCATTACCCTATGCAACTGGCAGAGCCCGGAGGTCTGGGAGCTATTATTGATAGGGTTATCGGCTGGGCTGGCGCCTGCTTGAATCCGGTCTGTCGAAACCGCCAGCCCAGCCGAAGGATCAACCGTTCAACAACGTCATTGTGTGCGCCTGGTATCGGTCGCCCGCCACGGCACCTTCGCCTGCGAAAATCCCATCCAGCCGGGCCAATTCACCAGCGCTCAACACCACCGAAGCCGCTGCCACGTTGCTTTCCAGGTACTTGCGTTGCTTGGTGCCCGGGATCGGGATCGGGATGACATGGTCACCCTGGGCCAATACCCAGGCCAAGGCCAATTGCGCAGCGCTGATGCCCTTGTCCAAGGCCAATGCCTTGACCTGCTCTACCAGCACCAGGTTGCGATTGAAGTTGTCGGCCTGGAAACGTGGGTTGAAGCGGCGATAGTCATCGGCGGCGAAATCCTCCGGTGATTTCAGCTCGCCGGTCAAAAAGCCCCGGCCCAAGGGACTGTAGGCGACGAATGCAATGCCCAGGCGTCGGCACGTATCGAGCACGCCATTGTGTTCGGGGTCACGGGACCACAGCGAGTATTCGCTTTGTACCGCTGCCAGGGGATGCACGGCGTGGGCGCGCTGGATGGTCTCGGCACTGGCTTCGGAGATCCCGATGTGGCGGACCTTGCCGGCCTTGACCAGCTCGGCCATGGCGCCGATGGTTTCTTCGACGGGCACTTCAGGATCGATGCGGTGCTGGTAGTAGAGGTCGAGGTAATCGGTATCGAGACGCTTGAGGCTGCCATCGACAGATTGCCGGACGTAGTCGGGGCGACCATTGACGCCGCGGGCATGGGGATCGCTGCTGCGCACCAGGCCGAACTTGCTCGCCAGGTACAGGTTTTCACGCTTGCCACGCAGGGCCCGTCCGAGCAGTTCTTCGTTGGTATGCGGCCCGTACATGTCGGCGGTGTCGAACAGCGTCACGCCCAACTCCACGGCGCGGTGCAGCGTGGCAATCGCTTCGCGCTCGTCCACGCCCGTGGTGTAGAAATCCGACATGCCCATGCAGCCCAGGCCGATGGAGGAAACGTGAGGGCCGTGATGGCCGAGTTGGCGAGTCTTCATGTTGATAGCTCCTGGAAATGAACGACCTGTGCAGTCTCTATCAAGGGGTTTCCTGGATAAATCCACGATTATTGGTTTAACTATTCGTGATATCTAAATAGTGAGGCGTGAGATTGGACCGATTACAGGCCATGCAGGTGTTCCGGCGCATCGTTGAACTGGGCGGTTTCGGCAAGGCGGCCGATGACCTTGGACTGCCCCGGGCCACCGTCAGCCTGCTGATCCAGCAGTTGGAAGCCCATCTGGGCGTGCAACTGCTGCAACGCACCACCCGCCAGGTGCGCGCAACGCTCGACGGGCACGCGTATTACCAGCGCAGCGGCCAGTTGCTGGACGACCTTGATGACCTGGAAAGTTCGCTGTCGGTGCAACGGAGCCAGCCGCGCGGCACCTTGAAGGTGGACATGCCCATTGCCTTTGGTTGCACCTGGATCCTGCCGCGCCTGCCGGATTTCTACCGGCGCTACCCGGCGTTGCAGTTGGACATCGGTTTCCACGATCGCCAGGTTCATCTGCAGCGCGAAGGCGTGGATTGTGCAATCCGCGCCGGCAATGTCGTCGACCAGGCGCTGGTGGCGCGCCCCATCGTGCGCCTGCATCAACTGACGTGTGCCAGCCCTGGCTATCTGGCCCGCGCCGGCACGCCCGGGCGGTTGGACGATTTGACGGCGCACCGGGCCATTGGTTTTGCGTCCGGCAATGGGCGGTTTTTCCCGTTTGAATTCGAGGTGGCGGGGCGGCTGCGCGAAATGCAATTGCCCAGTGACTTGAACGTCAACAATGCCGACGCCTATGTGACCGCCTGTGAAGCGGGATTCGGCTTGATTCAGGTGCCGCGTTATCACGTGCAACGGCAATTGGCCGAAGGCCGGCTGGTGCAAGTGCTCGGCCACTACAGCGTGCCGTCGTGGCCGATCTCAGCGGTGTACCCGCCCCATCGACAGTTGTCGCCCAGGGTGCGGGTCTTTATCGACTGGGTGATCGAGCTGTTGCAGGGAGACGCGGCTGCCCAGATGGCACTGATGGAGAGGGTGTAGAGCAGTGCCGAATCGCTGTGGGAGCGAGCCGCTATCAGAGATTCGATCGTTCCCGCGTGGGAATGCCGCTTCGGACGCTCCGCGTTCGGCTTTTGAGTGGACGCAGAGCGTCCATGGCTGCATTCCCACGCGGAGTGGGAACGATCGACAGGTTGTGTGGTTTCACGGAAAGTGTTGGTTTTGCCCAGGGCCTCAAGCCTTGACCCAGCGTTGACGGCTCCAGCTGCTCAACGTATCGACCGCCAGAACCAGCAACAGCATCGCCAGAATCACCGTACTGCCTTGGGCCTCCTGGAACAGGCTGAGGCTGACGTAGAGCATTTGCCCCAAGCCCCCGGCACCGACGAAGCCGAGCACGCTGGCCATGCGGATATTGTTTTCCCAGCGGTACAGGACATACGCCAGTAGCTGGGGCAAGAGGTTGGGCAGTGTGCCGTAGCAGAACGCCAATACCGCATTGCCACCTTGCAGGCGGATGGCGTCGGCAGGTTCCGAAGGGGTATTTTCCAGGGCTTCGGCGAACAGCCGGCCGAGCACGCCGGTGGTGTGCAGGGCCAAGGCAAGGGTGCCGGCATTGGGGCCGAGCCCGGCGGCCAGGACCATCAGCGCCGCCCACACCAGTTCCGGAACCGCGCGCAAGGCATTGAGCACCAGCCGCGAAGCACTCTGCAGGGGCCAGCCGAAGCGCCCGGCCGCAGGCAGGGCCAATAGCAGGCCGAACACCGCTGCGAGCAGGGTGCCGAGGGCGGACATGGCCAGGGTTTCCAAGGCGCCGTGACCGATGGCTTTCAGATGGCCCGGGCTCAGGTCCGGGCTGAGAAAGCGCTGCGCATAAGCGCCCATCTGGTGCAGGTTGCCGCTGTCGCCGAGTTCGCCCAAGTCGATGCCCAGGTAGACGAACGAGGCGATAACTGCCGCACCGATGCCCAGGACAATGACCGCGTTGATCAGGCGATTCATGCCAGCCTCCAGCGCAGCAGGCGGCTGAGTTGATCGGCGAGCAGCACCAGCACCAGGAACGTCAGCAGCAGGCTGGCGACTTCACCGCCGGCGAACATTCGCAGCGACAGGTCCATTTGCTGGCCCAGCCCTCCGGCACCGACGAAGCCCATCACTACCGAGGCGCGGATGGCGCATTCCCAGCGATACACCGTGTACGACAACAGTTCCGCCGCGACATTGGGCAGGATCCCGTAGCAGAAAGCGGCGAGCCGGCTGCTGCCAGATTGCAAGAGCGCGTGGGCCGGACGCTGGTCGACCGACTCGTAGATTTCCGCGTAGACCTTGCCCAGCATGCCGCTGTAGGTAATGGCGATCGCCAGTACGCCGGCCGTGGGACCGAGGCCGACAGCACGGACGAAGAGCAAGGCCCAGACGATTTCCGGGACGCTGCGCAGGAAGATCAGCAGGCCGCGCACAGGCCAGCGCAGCAGTTGGCCCCAATACCCCGGGTGCCCGGCACGGGAGGCCGCCGACAGCGACAAGGCGCGGCTGGCCAGCAGGCTCGCGGGCACCGCCAACAGCAGCGCCAAGGCCATGCCGGCCGTGGCGATCGCCAGCGTCTGCAAGGTGGCTTGCCACAGCAGTTCGACAAATTCGTCGCCATGGGCTGGAGGCCAGAAGGCCGCTAAAAACCGGCCCATTTCGCTCTGGCTGTCCCCCGCCACCAGCACGCGAAGGTCCAGTTCGCTGAACTGGATGCCCGGCCACAGCAACACGAGGGCCAGCAGACTGAGCAGCAGGCGAGGGCGGGTGGCGGGGTCTCGGGTATCGCGTGTCAGCATCGGGGGATCTGCACGCTCAAGGAAGAGGGGGGTGTTGGCGAAGACTGTAGCTGTTCGTTGGCGTAGAGCGTGTCGAGCAACGAACGGTCGACCGCCTCGGTTGGCAGGTCGAACAGGATCTGCCCGTCCCGCAGGCCAATGACCCGGGAAAAGTGCGCCAAGGCCAGATCCACCGCATGCAGGCTGGCGACCAGGGTGACGTTGTGTTCCCGGGCGTGGCGGCAAAGCACCGAAAGCGTGTGCTCGGCCAATACCGGGTCCATGGCCGAAACCGGTTCGTCGGCCAGCAGCACCTCTGGCGCCTGGTACAACACCCGGGCAATGCCCACGCGTTGCAGTTGGCCGCCGGACAGCTGCTGGCATTGCGCGAACAGTTTGTCGCCCAGGTCCAACTGGGCCAATGCCGCCCTGGCACCTGGAATATCCAGCGGGTGCAACAGGTTCAACAGGCTTTTGCCGACGCCCCACTGGCCGAGCTTTCCGGCCAGGACTGCCGTGACCACACGTTGGCGCGGCGGCAGAGGGGGCGATTGGTGGATCAGGCCGATGCGTGCGCGCAGGCGTTGACGCTGGCGGGCAGACAGCTGCCAGGCGCGTTCGCCGAGCAACTGCAGCTCGCCGTTACCCGGGCGCAGGGCGGTGGCCAGCAGGTTGAGCAGGCTCGACTTGCCCGCGCCGGACGGGCCGATGATGGCGACCTGCTCACCGGCGCCGATGTGCAGGTCAATGCCCCGCAGCGCCTGGACGCCGTTGGCATGGGTAACGCTGACCTGGGTCAGTTGCAGGGTCATTTGAGCAGTTCGGCGGCGCGTGCGGCTTCCTCGATGCCCTTGTAGTTCTCAGGCTTGGTTTCGATGAAGCGACTGGCGGCTTGCAGATCGAGGATTTCCTTGTCCTTCGGGTTGGCCGGATCGAGTGCCAGGAAGGCTGCCTTTATCTTGGCCGCCAACGCTGGGTCGAGGGTACCGCGCACCGTCCAGTTGTAGTCGAAGTAGGCAGGGGTGGTGGCGAAGACCTTGACCTTGGTCGTGTCGACCTTGCCGGCAGCGACCAGTTTTTCCCAGACACTGGCGTTCAGTACGCCAGCGTCCACCTTGCCGGCCTGGACCCAGGCGACGGTGGCGTCATGGGCGCCCGAGTAGCCCACGCGACTGAAGTAGCTTTCAGGCTTGATGCCGTCCTTGAGCATGAAATAGCGCGGCATGAGGCTACCGGACGTCGACGACACCGAACCGAAGGCAAAGGTCTTGCCCTTGAGGTCGGCGAGGGATTTAACGGCCGGATCGGCGGTGATGAATTTACTGGTGAACTGGGCGTCCTGTTCGCGCTGTACCAGGGGAATGGCATTGCCGGTTTTCAGGCGTGCCTGCACGAAGGTGAAGCCGCCCAGCCAGGCCATGTCGATGCGGTCGGTGGCCAGCGCTTCGACCACGGCGGGGTAGTCGCTGACGGGTACGAACTCGACTTTCATGCCGGTTTGCTGTTCCAGATAGGCACCCAGCGGCTTGAACTTGCGCAGCAGCTCGGTCGGGGCCTCATCGGGAATCGCACTGACTTTCAAGGTGTCAGCGGCCTGGGTCAGCAGGCTGCTAAAAGACAGGGCAACGCCGACGGCCAATGCCAGGGAACGCTTGAGCATGGAGGATCTCCGGTACATGAAGGCAAGGAATGGTGAAGCATCACGCCCACGGGGATGGCGGTACGCCGCTCTGTGAGGGTAGACGAAGGAGAGCGATATTAACCGTTTCTGGCCTTGAACTCACTCATTCCCCCGTGGCGAGGGAGCTTGCTCCCGCTGGCCTGCGCAGCAGGCCCCAGCATGCTGACAGGCAGACCGCATTGTCTGGTTTTGCGACTGCTGCGCAGCCGAGCGGGAGCAAGCTCCCTCGCCACAGGTTCTGGGTTGTCTGGGTTGACGCTATCGCGAGCAAGCTCGCCCCACAGGGGGGAGGCGGGCGGGAGAACCGGGGCCTCGTCGGGTGAGGCCTCGGCGAATGAGAGGTCAGAACAGCTTGGTGAACAACCAGTAGAGGCTGCCGGAAAGGAGGATGGCAGCAGGCAGCGTCAGTACCCAGGCCATCACCAGGTTGCGAATGGTGCGCATCTGCAAGCCCGAGCCGTTGGCGACCATGGTGCCGGCCACGCCGGAGGACAACACATGGGTCGTGGACACTGGCAAACCGAACATGTCGGCGGCGCCGATGGTCAGCATGGCGACGGTTTCGGCCGAGGCACCTTGGGCGTAGGTCAGGTGGGACTTGCCGATTTTCTCACCCACCGTCACCACGATGCGCTTCCAGCCGACCATGGTGCCCAGGCCGAGGGCGATGGCCACGGCGATTTTCACCCACAGTGGAATGAACCGCGTGGAATTGTCGATCTGCTGTTTGAACAATTGCAGCTGGGCGCTGGTGTCGGCGTCGAAGTTGCCGACCTTGTTCTTGTCCATCAGGCGAATGGTTTCGCTGGTCAGGTACATGTCGTTGCGCACGTTGCCCACGGTTTCGGCGGGGACCCTGGCCAGCGAGCCGTAACCCTTGACCTCGGCGCCAATGCTGCCGGTCATCGCAGCCAGGGCCGGAACCAATTGCGGCGTCGCCTCCTTGCTGCCCACGTAGGTGGAAAGGATCGCTCGCGGATTTTCCGGGGCCGGCAGCGGCGAGTGCTTGACCAGGGCTTGCTGGGTGACTTGCGCCACGGCGGCGAATTGCAGTGCCTGGTCGGCCGGCATGGTGCGGTTCAGCGCATACGCCATCGGCAGGGTGCCGACCAGAATCAGCATGATCAGGCCCATGCCTTTCTGACCGTCGTTGGAGCCGTGGGCGAATGACACGCCGGTGCAGGTCAGGATCAGCATGCCGCGTATCCACCAGGGCGGCGGAGTATTGCCTTCCGGGGCCTTGTACAGCGAGCGGTTCTTGACGAAGGCCCGCAGGGCCAGCAGCAGCAAGGCAGCGCAACCGAAACCCACTAGCGGCGACAGCAGCAACGCATAGCCAATCTTGGTCGCCTGGGCCCAGTCCACACCGCTGGTGCCGTCACGCCCGTGCATCAGGGCATTGGCGACGCCCACGCCGATGATCGAGCCGATCAGCGTGTGGGACGACGACGCCGGCAAGCCCAGCCACCAGGTGCCCAGGTTCCACAGGATGGCGGCGATCAGCAGGGCGAAGATCATGGCGAAGCCGGCAGAGGAACCGACTTGCAGGATCAGTTCCACCGGCAGCAGGGCGATGATGCCGAAGGCCACGGCGCCGCTGGAGAGCAGCACCCCGAGGAAGTTGAAGAAGCCCGACCAGGCCACGGCGAAGTTCGGCGCCATGGAGTTGGTATAAATGACGGTGGCCACGGCGTTGGCGGTGTCGTGGAAACCGTTGACGAATTCGAAGCCAAGGGCAATCAGCAGCGCCACGCCCAACAGCAGGAACGGTGTCCAGGTGGTCACCACGGTGCCCAGTTCGTTCATGTCGTGCATCAGGCTGTAGGCGGTAAACAGCAAACCGCAGCCCAGCACGGCGAAAAACACCACCAGGGTGATTACACTCGGCTTGTGGTTGAGCTGCGGTCTTGAACTGGGGGCGATGGAACTCGATGAGTCCATGACCAGGGTCTGGTTTGTCATGATGAAATCCGATTCGGTGAGCAGTGGGGTTGTAAGGCTCGGTGCCGGGCATCCCTGGCGGGCTGTGAAAGTCCCGGGGCACGATACGCGTCGGTGGCTTCGGACTGCGCAAGCATCTTCTTGTCGTCCCGCTGTGGCAGTTCGATGGCCGGCAATCGCACCGCTTCATCCACGCTAGTTGCAATTTGTTACATGGCGGTGACTGACATCTGTGCTTCACGCTCTTTCCCCTGGCTAAAACGTTTTTCCCAAGGGGATGTCGGCAAGATTGGGGTTATCGATTGCGCTCGACCGCGCAAGGGGCGCCCGGAGTTTCCCCAACAAGCGTCTGCTTGCATGGCAACGTGCAAGGTGTGTCATCCAGGTGTCATCGAAGCTATGGCAGGATCTTCGCAAACCATCGTGGGAAGTCCGGCAGCGCCTGTGCCTGCTGGCTGATGAAGCAAGGAACACCGCTATGAAAGGCGACGCCCCCCTGTTCGCGGCCATTGACTTGGGCTCTAACGCCTTCCGCTTGATGATCGGCCAGTCGGTCAAGCGCAATCGACGCCTGGTGATCCAGGAAGTGAAAACCCTGCGTGAGCCGGTCCGATTGGCCGAGGGCCTGCAGGCCGGGGCGTTGGACGAGCTGGCGCTGGATCGGGGCTGGCAGGCGCTCGCCCGATTTGGCAAGAAACTGCGTGGCTTTGAAGCCGCAAGGGTGCGGGCGGTGGCGACCAGTGCCGTGCGCGAAGCGGCGAATGCCCAGTTGTTCCTGGCCAGTGCCGAGCGGCACCTGGGGTTTCGGATCGACGTGCTGTCCGGGCATGAAGAGGCCCGGCTGGTGTATGCCGGTGTTGCCCATACCGTGCCCGGTGTCGAGCGCACGCGGCTAGTGGTGGACATCGGCGGTGGCTCGACCGAACTGATTCTGGGGCAGGGCGCTCAACCGCTGCTGACGGAAAGCATCGCCATCGGCAGTGGCACCTTTGGTGCGCGTTACTTTCGGGGTGGAAGCATCACCGCCCAGGCGCTGTTGGAGGCTGAGCGGGTGGCTGTCCTGCAGTTTGAACAAGTCGCGGCGGGTTATCGCGCCCAGGGCTGGCAGCAGGCAATCGGTTCTTCCGGTACGGCGCGGATGTTGGCCAAAGTGCTCAAGGCCAATGGTTTCAACGATGTTGGGCAAGGCGGCATTACCTACGGTGGATTGTTGCGTCTGTCGCTGCGGTTGCTGGAAGTCGGCCATGTCGACCGGCTCAGACTGGCCGGCTTGCAAAGCCATCGCCTGGGCATCCTGCCCGGTGGCCTGGCGATCATGCTGGCGGCATTCAAGGTCTTCGGTATCTCGCAAATGATTGCTTCCGAGCCGGGCCTGAGGTTCGGCGTTCTGCATGGCCTGATGCATCAGCACTGATCACTGACGGTTGTTGCCCATTGCCGTCTATCAGCAATGGCTCAATTTCGAGCATCGACGCTTCTTCGGCGACCCCTTCTTTACCAGATCATCCAGCATTTCATCGCCTGGGCAGTCGGTACGTCCGGTGATCGCAAAGCGTGGGCCTGGATCAGGATGATTGCGTGAACGGGGCTTTTCGCTCTTTCGATATGCAGTCAGTGAAGGCACAATGCGCATCCTTTTTTGGCTCGCCTTGCCCGGAGGCCTCGAAAATGATCAAAACGCCGTACTACCTCATCGACAAACAAAAGCTGCTGGCGAACATGCAGAAGATCGCCTATGTGCGTGAGCAGTCCGGGGCCAAGGCCTTGCTGGCGCTCAAGTGCTTCGCCACCTGGTCGGTGTTCGACCTGATGCAGCAGTACATGGACGGCACCACGTCGTCGTCGCTCTATGAGCTCAAGCTCGGCCGGCAGAAGTTCGCTGGCGAGACCCACGCCTACAGTGTCGCCTGGGCCGACGATGAGATCGAGGAGATGCTTGCCAACTGCGACAAGATCATCTTCAACTCCATCGGCCAGTTGCAGCGCTACACCGAGGCGTCGGCCGGTAAGGTCCGCGGCCTGCGGGTCAATCCGCAAGTGAGCAGCTCCGATTACCTGCTGGCCGACCCGGCGCGCCCCTTCAGCCGTTTGGGCGAATGGGATCCGGTGAAAATCGAGCAAGTCATCGAGCATATCTCCGGCTTCATGTTCCACAACAACTGCGAGAACGGCGATTTCGGTTTGTTCGACCAGATGCTGGGCACTATCGAAGAGCGCTTTGGTCACTTGCTGCATAAGGTCGAGTGGGTCAGCCTCGGTGGCGGCATTCACTTCACTGGCGAGGGCTACGCTCTGGACGCCTTCTGCGCACGGCTCAAGGCTTTCTCGCAGAAATATGGCGTGCAGGTCTACCTGGAGCCGGGCGAGGCCGCGATCACTCAGAGCGCGTCGCTGGAAGTTACCGTGCTCGACACGCTCTACAACGGCAAGCACCTGGCCGTGGTGGACAGCTCCATCGAGGCGCACATGCTCGATCTGCTGATCTATCGCCTGGACGCCAAGCTGGCGCCGAGCGAGGGCGAACACACCTACATGGTGTGCGGCAAGTCCTGCCTGGCCGGAGACATTTTCGGCGAGTACCAATTCGATCGTCCGCTGTCCATCGGCGATCGGCTGTCGTTCATCGACGCAGCGGGCTACACCATGGTCAAGAAAAACTGGTTCAACGGCCTGAAAATGCCGTCCATCGTAGTGAAGCAGCTCGACGGCAGCGTCGAGGTGGTTCGTGAGTTTGTTTACGACGACTATCTGTCCAGCCTGTCTTGAGCTGGCGGAAGGAGAAATGAAGAAATTGAAGAAGAACGTACTTATCATTGGTGCAGGAGGTGTCGCCAAGGTGGTGGCCCACAAGTGCGCGCAGCACAACGACGAACTCGGTCGTATTGCTATCGCGTCGCGCAACATCTCCAAATGCCAGGCCATCATCGACAGCGTCAAGGCCAAGGGTAGCCTCAAGCAACCCGCCGACATCAAGGCCTTTGCACTGAACGCTCTGGATGTCGAAGCGACCAAGGCGCTGATTCGCGAAACCGAGTCGCAGATCGTCATCAACGTCGGCTCTGCCTTTCTCAACATGTCGGTGCTGCGTGCCTGCATCGATACCGGCGTGGCCTACTTGGACACCGCCATCCACGAAGAACCGGGCAAGGTCTGCGAGACGCCGCCCTGGTACGGCAACTACGAGTGGAACCACCTCCAGGAGTGCCAGGAAAAGAACATCACCGCCATTCTCGGCGTGGGCTTCGACCCGGGCGTGGTCAATGCCTATGCGGCACTGGCGCAGCAACAGCATTTCGACCGCATTGATTCGATCGATATTCTCGACGTCAATGCCGGCTCCCATGGCAAATATTTCGCCACCAATTTCGACCCGGAAATCAATTTCCGCGAATTTACCGGACAGGTGTGGAGCTGGCAGGACAGCCAGTGGACCAGCAACACCATGTTCGAGGTCAAGCGCACCGACGACCTGCCGGTCGTAGGCTCGCAGAATCTGTACCTGACCGGCCACGACGAAGTGCACTCGCTGTCGAAGAACCTCGACGTGCCCAACGTGCGTTTCTGGATGAGCTTCGGCGAGCACTACATCAACGTGTTCACCGTACTGAGGAACCTCGGCCTGCTCTCCGAGCAACCGGTCAAGACCGCCGAAGGCCTGGAAGTCGTGCCGCTGAAAGTGGTCAAGGCCGTGCTGCCTGACCCGAGTTCGCTGGCGCCGGGCTACACCGGCAAGACCTGCATCGGCGACCTGGTCAAGGGCGTCAAGGATGGCCAGCCGCGCGAGATGTTCATCTACAACGTGGCCGACCACGAGGACGCCTACGCCGAAACCGACAGCCAGGGTATTTCCTATACCGCAGGTGTGCCTCCCGTGGCCGCAGCCTTGCTGGTGGCCCGTGGCGAGTGGGACGTGCAGCGCATGGTCAACGTCGAGGAGCTGCCTGCCGAGGCGTTCCTCGAGGCGTTGGATGTGATGGGCTTGCCGACGCGCATCAAGGACGAGCATGGAGACCGTCCCTGGAACCAAAACGCCTGAAGGACGCCAGGCAGGTTCCGTTCCGACTCTCCCGATAGGAACTCTTGAAGAAATGCTCCGTATCGAAAGGTACGGAGCATTTTTCGTTTATGACATTGATCGTTCCCACGCTCTGGTGGGAGTGCATCCCGTGACGCTCTGCGTCACCTTGCAGAAGCGGAACGCGGAGCGTCCCTGGCGGCGTTCCCACGCGGAGCGTGAGGAACGATCGTTCACAGTCCCGTCACCTGATCGTTCCCACGCTGCGTGGTAATGCATCCCGTGACGCTCTGCGTCACCCTCCAGAAGCGGAACGCGGAGCGTCCCTGGCGGCATTCCCACGCGGAGCGTGAGGAACGATCTTCCACCGCCTCCGCAACGTCGGCTCAAGGAAGGTCCTTGAGCGGTGCGGGTCGTGCCTGAAGCGCTGTCGGGTGGCGAGGAAATCGAGGGCGGAGGCCGTTTTGTGTTGTCGATCTAGAACGTTAATCCGCGCAGGACCGCCATTGGGCCACGTGTACTGCCAGCGTCCATGTTTCGTAATCAGACATTCCTGCTCTCCTGCTCCTTGAGCAGATCCAGTGTCCTTGAGTCGACCTCCAGCCCACCCTCCAACGCCAGGGCATACACGGATTGCCCGCCCGCAGCCGCTGCAAAAAGCGTCATGCAGGAGGCGAACTTCATGGCATCGATGGTCCCGAGGAGTTTCTCCAAAGCGGCTCCCGAGTCCAGTACGGCACGAGTCGCGCGTTCGAGTCGCGGTCCCAGAAGCGGGTGCTGCAAATAGTCACGCGCCTCGTCGATGCCGCGCAGGCCATAGTAAGTGGCGTTTTCGCTGACACCCAGGCCGCGTAATTGCGGAAATATGAACCACATCCAATGGCCTTCCTTGCGGCCACGCCGCAGCTCCAGCAAGGCATGGTCATAGGTAGACGCTTGCGCCTGGATAAAACGCTCCAGTGATTCGGTCATGCGAGCCTCCGGTAGGGTTTCAAGGCTGAAGAATGAACCAGACAAGAGCAGAACCTATAGCACACTTGCGCTATAGCGCCGTTCGGCAAAGGCGCCAGGCACTTTGCGTGAGTCGGGATGGGGATAGACGCCTGGCCAAGGCAAGGCGTCTATCCAGTTAGCGCTTACAGCCAGTACCGCAGGCCGAGCATCAAGGACTGGGCGTTGTATTCGGTTTTCACATCGGCTGGGACCAGGCCCTGGATTTTGCCGAAGTTCGCTTCGCCGGTCTTGAAGTAGCGGTAATCCAGGGACATGGACCAATGGTCGCTCAGCTCGTAAGCGACGCCTGCGCCGAGTTGCCAGGCCGAGACGGTGTCGCGATGGGTGCCGCCGAACTCGACGCCACCGGCCTCCAGGCCCTTGATGGTCAGCACCGCGTAGCCCAGGCCACCGCCCACATAAGGTGTGAACCGGCTCAAGGGGGCAGGCAGGTTCGGGATGTCATACCAGAGGTTGGCCATGAGGCTGCTGGCTTCCTCTTCGCCTTTGCCCTCGATGCTGCTCCCGCCCTCGTAGACCCGGTTATTGAATTGGTCCAGGGTGTTGCGGCGGTAGCTCAGCTCCACCTCGGGCCGTAGCCCGACCGGGAACCGCCAGCCCAGTGCCAGCCCGGTGGCGTAGCCCGAGTGCAGCGGTTGGTTGTATTCCATCTCGACGAAATCATTGTTGTTCTGGGTCAGGTCCTGTTTGGAGACCCAGTTCACGCCGCCCATGCCACTGATGTAGGGGCCGAGGTTATCGGCGAAACTCGATGCTGGGGCAATAGCCCCCAGGCCAACGATTGCCATGAGCAGATACTGGGTGTTTTTCTGTAGGTTCATGCTAGATCCGAAATGTGCTGTTATCGATAAGTAAGCAAAGCGAGCCCGGGAAGGCGCGTTCTGCACGCCTGCTTCCGGGAGGCATTCACACGAGGTGCAAAGGCGTCGCGGTTTTCTCGTGTCCTGGGGTGCCGATGGCCCGTTGTTCAGCCAGCGTGCACAGGTTGTCCAGTGCCGTGGTCATCGCTGCGGTCAACGCTTTGCGCAGCAGTGCGCGGTACAGGAAACTCAACGGCCCGGAAATTTTCGCGCTATGGATGACATGGGTTTCATCGGGAGAAAGCCTGCGCATCTGATGATCGAATTCGAGGTCGATCCACAGCAGCCGTGCACTGTTGCGATAGCTTTCGTGCAGGCTCACGGCTTCCAGTTTCAGTGGCATGTTCAAGCCATTCTTGAGCACACATTTGCCGCGTGTTCCCGCCTGGAAAGGACCGTCGAGTTGACACTGGCGAACGTCGGTATCCCATAACGGCGCTTCTGCAAAATTGCTCCAGATCTTCCAGATTTCAGAAGGGGGCGATTTGACTATGACTTGCACTTTGACATCGTTCACGGCGACACCTTGGTTGTGGGGGGCACGGTCATGCTGGAGGGCAGATCCATTCAATGCTCAGGCCGCCGGTGCGGATTGACTCAGCACCTGGGCGGTAATACTTGCTTGACCGATTTTTTCACCCCGGTTGAACAGGTCGATATAGATGCGGTTGGTCTTGAATGCCTGGAGCGCCGCATCAAAGCCGGCTTGCGGCGCCAATGACAACGGGCTGTTCCTGGGGATGGGGCGATCCAGGGTGAAGCTCAAGGCCAGCAGATTCATCGGGGTGTTGAGTGGAATCCGCAGATGGCTGTGGGCGATCTGCATGTAGCACTGGCGAGCGACTTCGAGGAAATACACCATCGAATAGTGCTCGGGATCACCTGCCTGGAAGAAGTGCTCCTGCGGCAGTTTCAGCGTGTCCACGCTCAGGCCCTGGGCGACACCGCTCATGTCACTGACGATGACGTTCTCTTCCCTGGCCTTGTGCAACAGGGCCTTGTTACGGCAGGGCGTGGCGGTGAATTCGCCGGCTGGCGATGTCTCGAACGCCGAGCTGTAGGCCATCCCGAGGACGCAGGTGCACATCACTTTCCCGGCCTGCATGACCTTGGCATTGAACACCTGGGGATCCTGGTCTTGCTCGACGTGCAGATCGATCACGCCTTGCTTCTGTACGTATTGCTGGAACTTGATCGTCAGGGTCTTGATGTAGGCGACCCGTCCGCTCAGAGGGGGCATCGCCAGTTCGATCAGTTGCAGCATGCCCTCGAGCAGCAAAATGCCCGGGACGTGATCCAGGGGGTGATCGAAGAAGTACGGGTGCGCTTCATCCACCACGAGCTGGGCGTGCAGCGACTGTGGGCTGCGCTGGGCATTGGCGATCACGATATGTTCCGCGCTGCGCTGCCAGCGTGTCGGGCGCTGGGATGTGTCGCCACGGTGCAGGGCGAACAGGCTTTCCATGGCGCGAACCCGCACCCGCAGCCCGGAGAGCAAGGTGCTGGTGAGCATGTCGCTGAGTTGCTGCACGTCGACGCCATCGTTCTGCGGTTCGCGAACCACACTGACAGGCCGGGCTGGCGTGATGACCTGCTGCAGTTCGTGGGATGACGAATGGGCAAAGCGCAACATGAAGGGATGCTTGATGGGCGAGCTGGCTTCGGCCGCCGCCGGGCTCCATTGGCGAAGTTTTTCGGTAAACAGCCACATCACCGTCTTGCCGGCATCGCGCACCTCGATCACCGAATGGGTCGTGCCCTTCAACATCACCGCCAACAGGGTCTCGATGCCACTGGCTTCAGCCAGGAAGCCGGTCATTTCCTGCAGCGATCCGCTGGCAGGCGTCGCAGCAGGCTGCAACTCACAGACGTCAACGTTCGGATAGTCGCTCGGCGCTTTGCCCAGCCGTTGGCAAGCCTCGTCCAACGAGTCGGCAGCGTGGGCGAGGACCGCCGCGCGGATCACCAGCAAGGGTTTTTCAGCGGCATCCGGTTGGTAACGACGCAGCGCGATCAGCCCCAGTCCTTCACCTTGCATGATTGTGCTGCTCCGGGCGCGCTCGACCTCGATTTCACCGCTGACAAAACGCCCTGCGCCGAGCAGCAGCGTGGTGATGCCGTCGTTGAACCATTGCGGCGAGGCCAGCAGGGTTTGCCAGAACAGTCCCGCCGTGCCGACCAGCGTCTGATGGAAACCCTTGAAGTCAAAAATCTGCGCCGGGTAGCCGGACAACATGTTCGGCAGCATGGTTGCCACGTCCGTCACCTCGACGCCCGGTGCCGTACCTTGCGCCCGGGAGTAGAAGTTGTGGGCGCTGCTGTAGGCATTGCTGAAGCGCTCGCCGCCCATGTTGCAGCACATGACCATCGCAGTGCCGGGCGAACCGGCCACGCCTGGCAAACGTCGCAGCAGATGATTGACGCGATCGGTGATCAACAGCTTGAACGGGTCGACATGAGCCAATGGCTTGGGACCCATGCCAAAGCCATCGATATCGATAACGTGGTCTTGGGCGAGGAATTTCCCCAGCAACGGTTGACCGGGCGCCGGGGTGTAATCAACGAAGCGCCCATAAGGGAACATGACCGAGGGGGCGGCGGGTTGATCGAGTTGCTGCTGGAATGACTGCAAGGAACGGTGGCTGCCCAGTGCTGCTTCAGCCTCGACAATGGCAAGGTCGAGCATTACCACGCCACTGGCGCTCGCGGGGGCGGTCAGGAGGGCGGCAGAGTGGTTGTCGGGAATGTATTCATCCACCACCAGGTGCGCGTTGGCGCCGCCGAAACCAAAACTGGAGATGCCGATCCGGAGTGCAGATTGATGATCCTCCAGGGGCTGTACCTGCTGGGTGGCGAGTCGCAGGCAGGTCTCGTCGACCTTGGTGCTGGGGCGGTAACCGGGCTGCGGGGGAATGCCTTTATGGCGCAGTATCATCAAGGCCTTGGCGAGCGAGGCCCCTCCGGCGGCGGCCAGGGGATGGCCGATGACCGACTTGATCGAACCGATGATGATTTTCTTGCCGTCCGGACGATGGGGGGCAAAGAAGCTGTTCAGCGAGGCCAGCTCCGTTGCGTCCCCAAGCGGTGTACCGGTGCCGTGGGTCTCGATGTAGTCCACATCGCGTGGATCGAGGCCGCGATAGGCACGTTGGTAGGCCGAGTACTGGGCCTGTTTGCCTGGCGCAAACACCGAGCCTTCGGCGCCGTCGGCGGACATGCCCAAGGCGCGCAGCACGCCCAGGGGACGACGCTGCGCTGTCAGGGCCTGGGCGAGCGGTTCGACCAGAAAGGCCACGGCACATTCGCCTGGCACGATGCCGTCGGCGTCCTGGCCGAACGCTTCCATCCGCGCGCGGGCGGAAAAAGCCGTCAACTGCGAGAAACCCAGGAACAGCGCGGGTGGCAGCACGGTGTTCAGGGCCATGACAATCGCGTTGTCAGCCTGACCACTGTTGACCAGCGCCTGGGCCATATCCAAGGCATAAGGGAACGAACTGCACGCGGTATCTACCGACAACGCCGGCCCACCCAAGGCAAAGGCTGCCGCCAGTTCCGCTACTTGCTCACCCGGTGTAAAGCCCGACGGCGTGTTGGTTTTTCCGGATGCGCCGGTGACGAAATAGCTCTCGTCGCTCCAGGAGGTCGCGACCACCAGTGCGGTGCGCTCCCTGCTCAGCGCCGAGCCTTGTCCGGCGAGTTGGGTGAGCAACGTCTGGAGCACTTTCTTGCCGATGGCGACCTGTCGTCCTTCGTGCCGTGACGGGGTCGAGGCGTCATCGGTCAGGCAAAAAGCGCTGTCCAGGTACGTGCGATCCTTCTCGCCGGCCTTGGTTGAATAGATCGACGCCTTGTCTAATTCCCAGCGCGTCGGCATGGATTCGATCGGTGCGATCTGCCCTTGCCAGAGCAACTGCCAAAGCGCATCCGTGGACGGCGCCCCCGGAAACTCGCCCGCCATCGCGGTGAAGCAGAAATCGCCCATTGTTGTTACTGCGCCACTCATACCTGTCTCCCTGATCGCCAAAATGCTGGGTGACCTGTTCGATCACCCGGATTCCATTCCTGTTGCTGCTGGGCTCAGCTCAACCTGGCCAGCAGCGACAAGGCATCTTGAGGAGTGCGACGGGACATCAGCGCTTCACCGGCAAACTCGCTGGCAGAGCACTGTTGCGCCATGGATTGGCAGAGCGCCTCGCGGGCAAAGCCGTTGAGGCCCAGTTGTGCGAACGGCGTCTGGATGTCGATCGACTGCGCTGCGTCCGGGATCAACGGAGACAGGGCGTTGAGCAGCAGGTTTTCTTCCTGCCCCTGAGTGTCCGTCGTGGCAGGTGAAGGCTCGACGCCAGGTGCTGCCTGCGGTGTTGGATCGGCCAGGGCGGCTTGAATCAGGGCAATGGTTGCCTGCGGGAGCTTGGCGTTGGCCAGCTCGGAACTGTGCGCCTTGAGTTGTGGCCACATGGCGACTCCCGACTCCAGGAAGTCCAACTGCACCAGCGAATCAAGGCCCAGGCTTTCATAGCTTTGTGACGGGTCGATCTGCTCAACCGTAAAGCCGGTGATGGCCGCGAGTTGGTCGAGCACCCATGCTTGGACATCCACCGTTGGTGCCTGCGGATCGGCTTCAAGCCGTGCCAGCAAAGCGGTCGGGGTAGGGGCATCGAAGAGCTGCGAGGTGAGGTCTTTCTTTTCCGGGAAGTGCTGGGCCAGGGATTCGAAAATATCGACCAGCCCCAGCGAGTCGATCCCCAGGCTCTCGAAGCTCTGATCGAAGTCGATCTGTTGCGGCTGGAAGCCGGTGACGGTGCTGATTTCGGCACGCAACCATTGCCCGTAGCTAAGTGCATCTGTCTCTTCGACGGCTTCGACGACAGGCGCCGGCGCCAGTATGGTCGGGTTCAAGTGCACCGGCTCCAGCACGGGAACACTCTGGTTGACAGCTGCTTCGGTCCCATTGGCATAAACGCCTTCAAGGACTTGTTGATGAGCATTGAAATAATGCGCAGTGACTGTTTCAGCCTGTTCCAGCAGTCGCAGCAATATTGCTTCTTTGGCGACATTGGATTCGCACAGTGAATCAATAATCTTTTCGGAAAGAGAGAAATAGCTATGGGCTATTCTCCCATTGGATACGATGAATTCCTGCACAACATCGTTAAGTTGCAAGCGCATAAAGTTCTCCTAACCAAGTCGGTCGATATTTCTATAAGTAAGAAAGATCAAAAATCATGGCCCAGGGCAGGGCCTTGTTTATATCAAATCATCAAACTGGCAGTAGCCATGGAGCGACTTAAAGTTGGAGTTCCACTGCGTCGGTCTCGCAAGTTATTGTTTTCCTGGCGCCCTTGAGCAACCCGGACCTTACGTTCAGATACGTCATCAGCGTTATTGCATCGGCGCCGAGGAAAGCGATATAGCCGTCAGGACGAATCAGCATCATCGTGCCTTCCTTGGCGTGATAGCGCTTATGCAGTCGCCAATCGGGGTCCAGCAACGTCGAATGCCAAGCCGGCAGGCCGGCGCTGCTCAGGGCGTCGATCACGCAGTAGGCCTTGATGCCTGGGTAGTCCTGTTCCACCGACTTGGCCAGCGTGTAGTAGCCTGGCAACAACGGCGAAAACTGATCGGCCGCGCTGAAAATCAACAGCGTGAATGTCCCGTGGAACAAGTCGATCAAGCGTTTTGTCGGCATCCCTTGCAGTTGCCACAGTTCGACATCGGGCGCCAGTTGCCCGGCGCGAGGCGCTGCGCTCTGGAACTCGGGTTTTTTCCCTTTCTTGCTCCAGTTCTTGCGCTGCTTCTTCGTCAGCGATTCTTGAATGTAGTCACTTTTCTCATAGTGATATTGATGACCGGAAATCATCGACGGCAGTTTGCGCTGGACCTTTTTGCGGTTGCTCAACAGCGGCAGGACGTTGTCGCGCAGCCACACCAGGGCGCGACGCCGGACCGTAATCAGCCCCGTCAGCCGGTGTGCGGTGTTCTCGACTTCCAGGGCAACCGGGTAGCGCTCTTCGTTGTAGCTGTCGAGCAAGGACGGATTCGCCAGGCCCTGATCGACATAAGCCATTTTCCAGGCCAGGTTATAGGCCTCGGAAACCCCCAGGTTCATCCACTGCCCACCGATGGGGCTGCCGATATGCGCCGAATCCCCCAGCAGAAATACGGAGCCTTGTTGCATCGATTGCACGCGGCGATGCTGGAAAGAGGCGATGGTGGTCGATGAAATGTTGGACAGCGTCATCTTTTGCCCGCGCCCTTCGCACAAGCGCTGGAAGTTCTCCAGGCTCAAGGACGGGCGCTCGCCTTCTGGTGGCAGGTTGTAGGGCATTTCGATGAACAGCCGATAACGCGATTGAGCGCTGATCGGTGCAACGGCCACGTAACCGTCCTGCGCACCCAGGAAGAATGCGCCCTCATCCTTGCTTCCGGACCACTCGATATCGGCATCGGCGAGCATGAAGAAGCGGTCGTAGGACGAGCCTTCGAACGTCATGTCCAGGCGTTTTCTGATGTTGCTGCGAGCACCGTCGCACGCGGCCACCCAACGACTGGTGAAGTGTTCGTCGGTGCCGTCGGCATGCTTGAGCGTCATGCGCACCGAACCCGGCTGGTTTTCGATGTCCACCAGTTCGGTGTTCCATTCCACCTCGGCGCCCAGCTCCCTGAGCCGCTCCAGGAGAATTTTCTCCGTTTGCGGCTGTGGCAGGCTCAGGAGCAGGGGATAGGGCGCGTCCAGGTAGGAGAAGTTGTAGTTCAGCACCCGCTTGGCGTTCGACTGCACCGAAAACTGGTTGATCGTGAAGCCGTCGTTGATGGCTTGCTCGGCAACGCCCAGGTCTCGAAAGATTTCCAGGGTCCGGGAATGGATAGCCATCGCCTTGGTCGCCGTCGAGGGGCCGGCGTTCCTTTCAATGATGCGGAACGACACGCCCCATTTCTTCAACAGGATTGCCAGGGACAGGCCAACAGGACCGGCTCCGACGATCATGACGGTCGGGGCGCTGCCAGGGCGCTTGAAATGATTGGGGGCCAACGTGCTCAGAGTGTTCATCGATCAGTACCAGTTTCTGTAGAAGGGAGAGTTGGCAATGCCGAGCAGGGCGTCGTCGCCCGATGAGTCGCCGTAG
Organism: Pseudomonas sp. NFACC51; assembly: GCF_900103575.1. NCBI lineage: Bacteria > Pseudomonadati > Pseudomonadota > Gammaproteobacteria > Pseudomonadales > Pseudomonadaceae > Pseudomonas > Pseudomonas sp. NFACC51. The sequence goes on from NZ_FMXH01000001.1 coordinate 719,740, forward strand.
GCATAAATGTAAAAATCATCAAGGTTGCTCAAGCAGCCCTTGAGCCGCGTGACTTTCTCTCGCTCTACACAGTTGGTACCGGATATCCCGCCGGTCAGCTTGTTCTTTGCCGTTGCCAGGCGGGTGCCGCACACATAGTCAAAACCTGCGGCCTGGCCCCAGGGGATCAGGTAGTTTTCCGGCGAATTGCTCACCAGCGCGGTGACGTGCCCCATGGACTGATGCCATTGCAGCCGCCGCAACGCCTCGGGCCTGAGCCAGAGCGGCAGCAGCTCGCTGATGAAGTACTTGGCATGTTCGCGCTCTTGCTCCACTGACAGGCCGCCCAGGTAGCAGGCGATGAACGCCAGCCGTGCTTGCATCAGTGGGGTGATGCCGACGATCACGCTGAGCATCTTGGGCAGCAGGGGAATGATCCGCAGCCAGAACGAGCGGGTGCCCACGATAAAGCGCATGTAGCGCCAGAACGTGTGCCGGTCGGTCAATGTGCCGTCGAAGTCGAAAACGGCCAGGACCGGTTGTGTGCTGTTAGCGAGCATGGGCCTCTTCCTTGAGAGAAGTAATCTCGATGGTCTTGGGCAGCTTGAAGCCCGATAGGTAGCGCGAAAGCAGGGTGGACAGTGCGTTCTGGGTCAGCTCGCCGGTCCCTTCGACGCTCAGGTGCAGCACGTTGACTTCCTTGTGGTCCGGGACGATATAGGCCTTGGCGCGCACCACGTCGGGGTGCTTGAGGGCGACGGATTCGATTTCCACCAGATCGACCATCTGCGCCTTGATCTTCGAGATTCGCAGGCGCTGGCAATAGAAAAACACATGGCCATCGTCGTCCTGCCAGACCAGGTCACCGCTGTGGAACCAGCCATCGCGGAAGAACCGCGCATTGGTGTCCTCGGCATCGTTATAGCCGTCGATCACCATCGCGCCACGTATCAGCAATTCGCCGATACGCCCAGGCGCTACGTCCCGGCCCTGGGCATCGACGATGCGCAGTTCCACGCCGCTGATCGGCTGGCCCATGGCGCCACGGTGGACCGTACCAATCGAGCTCTGGACGATTACGGGCATGCTTTCGGTCAAGCCATAGCCCTGCAGCACCGGATTGCACCCCAGCAACTTCCCCAGCTTCTCGGCTTCATCGGCCGGCAGGTGGCTGCCCCCCGAGTAAATCATCAACTGCGGGTGCAACGGCAGGAGCGCACCTTTGCGTTTGGCCAGGCGCGTATTGAAGTAGCGAATGACATCGGGCACCAGGCAGGCAAAGGTGACGTGATGCTCGGACAGGACTTCAGCGAGGTCTCGGTTGAGCAGGGTGTTGGTCATCAGCAGGGTGGCGCCCACGCTCAAGGGAAACACCATCATCACGGACAGGCCGAAGATGGCATACAGTGGCAACGTCACCAGATGAACGGAGCCGACGCCTTGCAGATGAAAGTGCTCATGCAGCCCGTCGCTCGATTGCGTCAGGTCGAGATAACGGTGAGAAACAGCCAGGGGCCTGCCGATGCCCCGATAGGTGAATTGGACCGAGACGACCGGATTACCCTCGGGCAGCAACAAGGGTTCGACCTGGCAAGGCAGTTGAGAGGTGGCCGTTGCGTTGGCGGGCAGGGACGATGACGGTTCGCTCCCTCCGTCCAGCACCAGGGAGTGCCTGACACCGTTGTCAGCCTGGAACACCTCACTGTGTTGCACCCATAGCGTTTCGGTCGTGACCACGAGCGTCGGCCTGGCGAGGCTGACGACACTGGCCATTTCGAAAGGGGTCAACTTGTAGTTGAGGATGACCGGAATGGCGCCTCGCCCGATGATCGCCAAGTAGTAAGCGATGAATGCCACCCCATTGGGCAGCACCAGCGCTACTTTGTCGCCAGGCAATACACCAAGCGCTGTAAGAGCGCCATTGCATTGTTCAGCCTTGATGTGCAACTCGCGGTAAGTAACGGTATCTTCTTCCGTGTCCAGATGCCGAATAGCAACTTGCTCGGGAAACGATTCCGAAAAACCGACAAAGCGATGCAGAAAACCTTCTTTATATGAAAGGCTTTTCATTTACCAACCTCTCTCAATCCTTGGATATATGGCTAGTCAAAAAAAGTACTACAGAGGCAGGCTATATATGAATTGTTTCAATTAAGCATCTGTGTAGTTGTTATTCCGATACCAATCCAGGGTATCGGTCAGGGTTTCAGCAACAGGGCGGAACTTGCACTCCAATTCTCTTGAGCTTTTGTTATGGCTGAAATGAGTGCGGCCTTGTTCTTGCTCCATGAGCTTGACCGTGGAGGTACTGATGAGCACCGGCTTTTTTGTGATCCGGTAGTAACCTTCATAGATAAGCGCGATGATTCGCAGCATGAACAGAGGCACTTTTCGCTCTGGGGCTTTTATGCCACTGACGCTGGACAGCGCTTGGAAAATGCTCTTCATGTCCATGTGATTGCCGGCGGCCAGGTAGCGCTCTCCGGACCTGCCACGGGTGATGGCCGCGATTTGATGCTCGGCCACATCCCGGGCATCGACAACGGAAAAGCTTCCGGGGAGTACACCGGGCAATTTCTGTCCGACAAAGTCGAGCAGGAACTGTCCTGAGGAAGTAGGGCCGATATCGCCGGGGCCGAACATCCACCCTGGCAGGACCATGGCGATAAACATGTCCGGGTGCTGCGCCAGGAATTGCTGGACCTTCTGTTCGGACAATATTTTGCTCAAGTAATAATCGTCAGCCTCCAATTCACTGCGAGACATGGTTTCATCGATCACTTGATCCCGATTGCCCTTCAATACGGCAATGGAGGAGGTGTGGACCGCACGACGGATACCGGCGTCATAAGCGGCTTGCAACAAGCGCTCGGTGCCGGTCACATTGGTGTCATACAGTTTTTGCCAATGTTTCCCGCCTTTGTAACTGTCGCGGAAATAGGCCGCCGTATGAAACAGGGCGTCACAGCCTTGCAGGGCATGGGCGAAGGCCTCGACATTAAGCATGTCGCCTTCGACGAACTCCACAGGCAGGCTGCCGAACTGTTTCCTGGCTTTCTCTACGGAACGAACCAACGCTTTTACTTTGATGTTCCGCTTTAACAGCGCACGAACGACATTATTCCCGAGCAGGCCAGTAGCGCCTGTAACGAAGGCATATTCCATTAAAATCCCGCTCCTGTGAGGTGACCTGGCATTGCATCGAGAGCGGTGTCACTGACTCGATGCGCTGATCAGGCGTTGGGCTCCACCAACGGCGCAAGTAAAAACCATTCGGTATCTGAAAATCAAGTGGTATTTCGTCGGATTGACGAGCTGATGGCTCTGCATCGGGCTTCGTGCAGGTTTTTTCAGGTTCCGGTGCATGCTCGAGGGCAGGAAAATATCCGCTTTGAGCCGCTCAAAGGGACGGCAAGGGCTCATCGAGGGGCGCGAAACGAAGACTGTGAGTCACGCCTATCCGGCAAAAACTGGGGCCGGTAGCCCCATCTAGGGGGCCTTTGCGGCTGTTCCAACTACATGGCACATACATGGCATTTTTTGAAAGTTAAAATGTAAATGATTGAACAAGGCGCGTATAAGATATGATGGCGAAAACGGGTTCCGTACAGTGAGTAATCGATTCGTTGCATTCAGTCACACATAGCTATCTTGTTTGGCCAAAGGAGCCGAGGGCGTGATTAAAAAGAGACTAGGTCGAGAAGAGAGCCAGCAAGTAACAAGAGACAAATTGTTCGACACAGCCACTGAGCTGATGATCCGCAAGGGCTTTCATGCCGCCAGCGTCAACGTTATCGCCGAAGAGGCGGGCTTTTCCAAAGGCGCCTTTTTCTCAAATTTCTCAAGTAAATCGGACTTGCTGCTGCAATTGACTCAACGCTTCAAGCGAGTTGAGATCGAGCGACTGAGTACGACCCTGGCATCGGGATATTCGGCGGAACAGTTGAGCCACGGCTTGAATGCCTATATCGATACGCTGAAGAACAATACCCGCTGTGCGATCCTCGATGCCGAGTTGCAATTGATCGCCTTGCGCGATGAAGAATTCTCGCCGCATTACTACGACTTGCATGAGGAAAACAGCGAGGCCTTGGGCAAGTTGATTACCATCATATTCAATCATGCTGGCAAGAAGCCGCCGCTGGCCTACGCCGCGCTTGCCAAGACCTTCACCGCCCTGGCGGAAGGTCTGATATTGCAAGGGCATAAAGACCCAGCTGTTGAAATCAAGCTGGTGCTGAACTCGCTCATCCAGACCGCAGAGCCTCTATAAGTCCCTGGCGTTATCGTTATTGGCCCAGCAATCGGCAATGCCATGGGCCTGGAAGGTCTTGAAGTTATCCGGGATGCACCGCAAGGTTTGACTGAACGCATGGATGGGTCTTTAGTTGTGCAATACAACTAATGGCTCGTTGCGTCCGAGGTCCCCCCGTGAACCAGTGCCCACCAGACCTGATTGAAAAAATCCGTTCGGCGTCGCGTCTCATGGTGCGGGAGCTGGGGTTCATGCACGCCACGCTGGCTGCGACGGGTTATCCGCCGTCGTCGGTGCACACAATAGTCGAACTCGGCAATCGCCAATCCCTGACGGCGGGTGAGCTTGTCGAGCTGCTTGGCTTGGAAAAATCCAGCGTAAGCCGGATGGTTCGCAAGCTCGTCGAGGCCGGTGAGATTGAAGAAATTGCCCATGAACAGGATGCCCGAGCCAAGCGACTGCGGCTCACCGCGCAGGGGCAAAAGACCCTTCGAGCCATCGATGCTTTCGCCACCCAACAGGTTGTCGCGGCCATGTCTCACTTATCCAGCGAGCAATGTCAGACCGTGAGCGAGGGGGTTGCCAGCTATGCCGCTGCGCTGCACGCTCATCGACTCGGTACGGAGCCGCCTGCGCCGGTGCAGTTGGAGATTGCCCGGGGCTACCGTCCAGGCGTGATTGGCCGCATTGTGCAAATGCATGCGGACTATTACTCCAGGCATTCGAACTTCGGCCAGTTGTTCGAAAGCCTGGTGGCATCGGACATGGCGCAACTGATGGGGCGTTTGCACAACCCGCGCAATGAGGTCTGGTCGGCCCTGGATGGCGAACGCGTGGTCGGTTCGATTGCCATCGACGGAGAAGGAGAGGACGGCAGTGCGGTACTGCGTTGCTTCATCCTGGATGATTCGGCACGAGGCAAGGGCGCCGGCAGACGCCTGTTGGCTGAAGCGATGAAGTTCTGTGACGAGTGGGGCTTCAGTTCAACGAGCCTCTGGACGTTCCAGGGGCTCGATGCTGCCCGCAAGCTGTACGAGGATTTCGGTTTCAAGTTGGAACGGGAGCAAGAAGGACAGCAATGGGGGCGACCCGTCACGGAACAGTGTTTTGTACGACCGGGCCCAGCCGTCTCGCCAATTTGAAGTCGTATCAATCGGCGGTGTTGGATATGCCCTCACAAACAATCTGGGCGATTGCTACACGCCGTTGTCAGGCATGATCTAAGCTCCAGAGGAGGGTTACCCGAGCAGGGGGTTTCAATGCGAAGCGCACCTGAAAACAGCCTGAAAAAGGCACTGAAGGCCTGCCGGGACAGCTTCATCTCTGTCGGGTTTTTCAGCTTTTTCATTAATGCGCTGATGCTCGTACCCACGTTTTACATGCTCCAGGTCTATGGGCGAGTGATCACCAGCGGGAGTCTTACGACCCTGACCATGCTGACGCTGATCATGACCGCATTGCTGGTGACCCTCGGTTCGCTGGAATGGATCCGTTCGCGTGTCATGGTTCGGGTCAGCACCCGGCTGGATGTGCTGCTCAGTCGCCAGGTCTATAGGGCCAGTTTCAAACGTGCCCTGGAAAGTGGCGGCATGGATGCCTCGGCCCAGTCGCTCAATGACTTGACCGGCTTGCGGCAGTTCCTTTCGGGTAACGGCTTGTTCGCGTTTTTCGATGCGCCCTGGTTGCCGATCTATATCGCGGTGATGTTCCTGTTTCATCCCTGGTTTGGCTGGGTCGCGACGGGCAGCGCGCTGTTGTTGCTCGTGCTCGCCTTCGTCAACGAACGACTGACGGGGCCGGTACTGGCCCAGGCCAACAAGGAGCACATTGGCGCGACGCTCTACACCACCAAGAGCCTGCGCAACGCCGAAGTGATCGAATCCATGGGCATGCTTGAGACCCTGATGGATCGTTGGGGACGGCGCCAACGCAACGTGCTGTTGCTGCAATCGGCGGCGAGCGACAGCGGGGCGATCATCAGCACGCTGTCGCGTACCTTTCGCATCCTTGTGCAATCGCTGGTGCTGGGGCTGGGGGCGTACCTGGCCGTGGACCATCAGGTAGGGGCCGGCCTGGTGTTCGCCGGGTCCGTGTTACTGGGGCGGGCGCTGGCCCCCATCGACCTGATCATCGGCAGTTGGAAGGGATTTATCGCCGCTCGTTCTCAATACAGCCGTTTGAACGACATCCTCGATAAACAGCAGGCCCAACCCGAGCGCATGTCCTTGCCGGCGCCCCAGGGGCATGTCCAGGTCGAGAACCTGATTGTCGCGGCCCCCGGGTCCAGGGTGCCGATCCTCAAGAACATCAGTTTCAGCGCACCTGCCGGCTGCATGGTGGGCGTCATCGGTCCCAGTGCGGCGGGGAAGTCGACCCTGGCCAGGGCGCTGCTGGGTGTCTGGGCGGCGCAGCACGGGGTGGTTCGGCTCGATGGCGCCGACATCAGCACTTGGGACAAGCATGAGCTTGGGCCCTATATCGGTTACTTGCCCCAGGACATTGAATTGTTCGAAGGCACCCTCGGCGAAAACATCGCTCGCTTCGCCGGAGTCGATTCGGTGAAGGTGATCCAGGCGGCCAGGATCGCGGGTGTTCACGAGATGATCCTGCAGTTTCCCGATGGTTACGACACTGTCATCGGTAGCGAGGGCCTCATGCTTTCGGCAGGGCAGCGCCAGCGCATCGGACTGGCCCGGGCACTGTATGGCAGCCCACGGCTGATCGTTCTCGACGAGCCCAATTCCAATCTTGATGACGTCGGTGACCGCGCCCTGGCGGCAGCGATCCAGCAGCTCAGGCAGACCGGCGCGACGCTGTTTGTCATTACCCATCGGACCAACATCGTGTCGCAGCTTGATCGGCTCATGGTGATGAACGCCGGGATTATCAGTCTCTACGGGCCACGCGAGCATGTCCTGGCCGAACTTAACGCGCAGCGACAGCAGGCACAGATGCCAGCCGTGCCCGCAAGCACCGGCACGGCTTCGGTCGATACCGGCAAGGGTGATTCCGATGAATCCCATGGTGCCCAGTCGTCAAATTGAGAGCTTCGCTGACCTGCCGACATCCGATCACAAGATTCGTCGCCTGGGCGTTGTCATCATCGGCGTGATCTTCGGCGTGTTCGGCACCTGGGCGGCCATCGCGCCCCTCGACGGCGCCGCGTATGCGCCAGGCGTGGTCACCGTGCAGGCTTATCGAAAAACCGTCCAGCACCTTGAAGGCGGCATCGTCAAAGCGCTGCTTGCCCACGATGGCGACATCGTCAAGCGTGACGATCCGCTGATCATTCTCGATGACGCCCAGTTGCGCTTCGAATACGAGATGGCTCGCGGCCAACTGATCGCGGCCAGGGCCATGGAGGCGAGGCTTATCGCCGAGCGCGACAGTTTACCGATGATCGGTTTTGGTGACATCGCCGATCCCGACAGTGTGCGGGGCATGGAGGCGCGCCAGGGCGAGACCCGGGTATTCAGCGCTCGACAAGGTTCACGACTGGGCCAGATCGCGGTGCTGCGCGAGCGCGTTGGCCAGTTCCGCCAGCAGATCAAGGGGCTGGAATCGATGGTCGGTTCCAAGGTTCATCTGGAGAAATCCTACAGCGGTGAAATCGATGAGTTGACCGACCTTCTCAAACAGGGGTTCGTTGACAAGCAGCGCCTGCTCGAACAGGAGCGCAAGTTGGGGCTGCTGCGTTCAGAGGTTGCCGATCACCGCTCCACCATTGACCGGACGCGCCTGCAGATCAACGAAACACAACTGCAGATCCTGCAGGTCGACAAGGATTTCAATGCTGACGTCGTCAAGCAACTGGCCGAGGTCCAGACCCGGATCTACGACCTGAAGGAGAAAACCTCGGCGCTGGAAGACCGGCTCTCTCGTATCGTCATCCGGGCGCCCGAGGCGGGCATGGTGATCGACATGTCGGTGCACACCATTGGCGGGATCGTGCGTCCGGCGACGCCACTGCTCGATATCGTGCCCTCGGTGTCCGACCTTGTCATCGAGGCCCAGGTGGCACCGGTGGATATCGATCGCATCGCCATCGGCAAGCGTGCCGATATCCGTTTCGGCGCATTCAATAGCGCCACCACGCCGGTGATCGAAGGCGAGGTCAGCAGCGTGTCGGCAGACCGGATGACCAACGAAAAGACGGGGACGGCCTATTACCTGGCTCGGGTGCGGGTAACCGAGGCGGGTGCGCGCACCTTGGGTGAGCGCAAATTATTGCCGGGCATGCCGGCGGACGTTTTGATTATCACCGGGCAACGCACGTTGTTGCAGTATCTGATGCAGCCGGCTCGCAATGCCCTTTCTCAATCGATGATCGAGGAATGACCATGGTTGCGGCGGCAGCTCTGCTAGGCAGTGTATTGATGCTCGCCGCGGGTGCGGTCCTGGCACAAACCGAGGCTGCAACGCCCGCCGAGGTCAACGCCTCGACGTTTTCCACCGACCTCATGCAGCTTTATCGCGAGGCACGGCTGGAGGATCCGCAGATCGTGGCGTCCTATGCGCAAGCGAAGGCGGGCCAGGAGCATCAGCGCGAGGCCATGGGCGCGCTCTTGCCGCAGTTGTCGTTCAGCGCCGGGTCGAACCGGATTCACCAGGAAAGCGACCTGGTGCAGCGTAGTTTCGATAGCGAAAGCTACGGCCTGGTGCTGCGTCAGTACCTCTACAACAAAGCTGCGTGGGAGAACTATCAGAAGTTCAAGAGCCTGGCTCGGCAGTCCGAATCCCAGGCCCTGGAAATCCAGGCCGAAGCCTCGGTGGAGCTGGCCCAGCGTTACTTCACCGCGCTGGCGGCTGAGGATGAATTGCAGTTGGTGCGGGCAGAGCGTCGAACCACCCAGAGGAGCCTGGACCGGATCAATGCGTTGTACGAAAAGCAACTGGCATTGATCACCGATCAACTCGATCTCAAGGCCCGGGTGGATCTGCTCACGGCCCAGGAACTGGACGCTCGCAACCAGGTCAGCCTCAGTCGCGAGGCACTGGCGGAGATCGTTGGCCGGCCGGTCAAGGAGCGACTCAACCGGATTCGTGAAGACCTTCAGTTGCAAGTCTCGGCAAACAGCCTGGAGACCTGGGTTCGCGATGGCATGGCACTCAACCCGGCGCTCAAGGCCAACGAAAGCGGCGTCGAGGCGGCGGGGGCAGCGTTGCGCAGCGGCAAGGGTGGGCACTATCCGACGCTGAGCCTGAACCTGAGTGCCCAACAGACCAATGAGGGTTACAACAACTCCCTGGCCCCCCGCACCGACAGTTATGTCGCCGGGATAGGTCTCCAGGTGCCGCTGTACAGCGGTGGCTCGACCTCGGCGCGGGTCCGTGGACTCTACGAGGATCAAGTGGTTGCCGAGCAACAGTTGGAGGCGACCCGGCGCCGGGTGGTCAAGGAGATCACCAACGCCTACCTGACCGCCAATTCCAATGGCGAAAAAATCGGTGCGAACCGGCTGGCATTGGAATCGGCACAGTTATCGAGGGTGGCTGCCGAGAAAGCGCTGAGCTACGGGATGGTCAATTCCGTCGATGTCCTGGCCAGTGTACGCAATGAGTTCCGCGCTCGGCGCGACTTGCTAAAGACCCAATACGACTTTCTCAGCAACGTGCTGATCCTGAACCGCTGGGCGGGAAAACCACCGGCCGAGGGTATAGAGAATGTGAATGGCTGGTTGAGTTCCGGCAGCGTTGGCCAGGACTTTCGTTGATCGGGATAGGCCCATGCAGCACACCGTTGGCTGATTCGGAGCAGGTTTTTGACGGTATATTGACGTCATGTTTATTGAGATGTGTAAGTGCGTGCCGCTCGTCGATTAATTGACGATTGTCTCTCGGCGTCATACAGGCTGCCAATTCCTCGCTCCTGGCTTAACGAGCTGATTTAGCGAGTGTTTTTTCACTTTCGGGAAGTTTGGGCAGACGGGTCGGCGCCAAGCCTCGGCCGACGGCTGGCTGATGGGCCGCCAGTGGCGCGCTGGGCTGGCCTAGACTCAGCCTACGAGCTCGAAAGGGGCACATTATCATGTGTAAGTTGTTGATAATTATTCCTATTCAGGTTGTCTCGATGGTTTCTTCCGGCTTCTTGAAATGCACGCTACCCCCACCAGAACATCCAGTGGACATCCTGGTTTGTCTTGCGAGGGGGTTAACGATATGAGACCGGATCATAGAGCACCCATCCGCGTGATGTTGGTCGATTGTCGTCCCCTTGTCCTCCGGGGGCTTCATGACTTGATCAACGCCAGAAAGCCGCAGATGGAAGTGAGCGGTCAGGCTTCGACCTATACCCATGCACTGGACCTTGCCGATCAGTTGCGGCCCAACGTGATTTTCTTCAGTTTCTTTCCCGATGCACTCAACCCTCTGGAAGTGGTTGCCGGGCTGACCCGCAGCGCGCAGATGAAAGTGCTCGTGCTCAAGGGCTTGTATGAGGCCGTTCCTGTTGCCCAGGCGATAGAGGCGGGCGCACGCGGTATCGTGTTGGCCGAAGACCCGACGGAGTCGATCATCCAGGCCATCGTCAAGGTGCACCATCGCGATATCGGAATGGATAGGGCCTGGGCCGGTGGGCTTTCCGGCTATGCCGCCATCGGCCATGCAACCCCCCAATGCAATCTGGAGCAGGCGAAACAGGCTCGGTTGACGCTGCGTGAGAAGGAATTGATTCGTGCCATCGTGGGGGACCCGTCTGCCAAATACATCAGCATCGCTGAGCGCCTGGGTATCAGCGAGCACACGGTGCACAATCACCTCAGTAACATCTATCAGAAGCTTGATCTTATCAACCGCATCGACCTGTTGATGTATGCGCTCAAGCATGGGCTTACCAACAGTGAAGAGCCGCCGGAGTCCACTTGGGTGGAGTTGGATTGACCGGTCTGTGTGGGAGCGAGTTGGCGGCCTTGTAGTCGAGGCGTCTACAAGTGCCCGCCAACCCTTTCGATTTGGGGCGAGTTGTTAACGTGGATCGGCGATATCCAGCGCCCGATTCGCCAGCAGCTCACTCACTTCAATCACTTGCTGGATACCCATCGCAACATGCCGGCGAGAACCCTCAAGATCGAATGCCAGGTCGCTGATCATGGCGTTGGCTGAGGCCAGGTTTTCGCTGAGGTTGGCGAGCAGGCTTTCAGTGTCGATGCCATCGACAACGGTGAAGAGCTGAGGCGTTGGCCGGCCTTTCTTGGGTTTGGCCTGTTCCGGCTTCAAGTAATAATCGAGTGCCCGCTCGGTGGCTTCGTGGAATTTTTCCGGATCGAGGCTTGAGTAGGAAGAGGTGGGGTCTGATTCCGGTGGATTGGGTGTGGCTTTGAACATGATGACGCTCCTATGGGGAATGGGAGCCGCCAAGACCTGTCGCTAAACAGAATGGTGGCGACTGCACGCAGGTTAGCGAACCGGACATAGGCACCCGGCAGACCCGAAGGTCTCCTACATACAGCCGCCATGACGTAATTGCGGTTAGATCCCGCAATGAAGCATGGTTGCTTATGTGCCTATGGTTCGGGTCGCTAAACCCGACCGCTGATTCGTCAGCGACCAGGAAACGATAGAGTCTGGCCCCAAGGCGCACAAGCGGGCGGATTCTGGCTTAGTTGTAGGCAAAGGCGCAAGACGACGTAGCCTCAGGACTGGCGCTCCTTGTTACTGGGTATTTGTCTGTAAGACTCGATGCCTGCCGTCAAAGGGGTGAGCTGGTTTCGTCGTGATCAGGGAAGGTATGAAAAGTGATGCGAGGATGGTTTCCAGGCCATCCTCGCATCTTTTACGCACGCGATGCTTCAGGCGTTGCCAAAGACAACGTCGCTGCTCTGCAGGTCCACGCCCACCAACGTAATGGTCGTAATTTGCCCGCCAGACTCGGCGACCGTCACGATGCTGTCCGCGCCGGCGTTATCGATCGATTGGACAACGGCGCTCTGGTCACCATTGAGCACCAGCGTGTCCCGCAGGTTTTGGCTTACATCAAAGCCCGTGACCTGGTACTGGTTCTCGATGAATGTCAGATCGACGTTGAAGGCATCACGCTCGCCGCCCGTGCCCACCAGCGTGTAGTCGAAGAGTGCATCGGCTGCGTTGTTGGCGAACAGGTTGGCGTCGAACGCACTGGTCGCGGTATCGCCGTCCTTGTCCGTCAGCGTTGCGTTGAACGAGAGTTGCACATCGCTGGCCAGGTTCTCGGTTTCCTGGATGAACTGGATGACCGGAATCTTGATCGCGCCACGACCCATTGTGAGCTGGACGGCATCGATCATCGCCGTGCCCTCGCGCTCGATCTCGAAGGACACCTGGCCACCTGCTTCGGGCGTCAGGGTGTTGACCTCGGTGAGGTTGGAAAACGTGCCGTCTTCGTAATAGATCCGGAAGTACAAATCCTCGGTCGCGGTGTTGTAGCCGGCCACCGAGTTGTCGATGAAGATTTTCATGCCTGTTACCAGGCTCTCCGGGTTGATGACGAAGCTTTCATCGGCCGCGCCGATTGCCGCCAGGTTGTCCCCTTGCAGGAGGTTGTTGCCGACGCCGATGCCGGAGGTGCTGACGTTCATGGCCGTCGGGTCGATGTAGGACGGCAGTGGCGTGGTTTGCAGGGCAGCCTCGGTGGGGTCGGGGGCTCCTAGCCCGATGCCGGTCAGGATATCCGTGGTGGAGGCCAGTGCCTTCGCGGAGAAGAACACGATTTCTTCGGATGCCGAAGGAATGGCCGGATTGTTCGTCTCAGGGATCAACAAGGTGCGCACCGGATCCGGGCCACCGGCATCGAGCGAACCGTCGGCACTGCTACGTACGATGGTCGAGCTGAAGCCTTGCACCAGGTCCAATGCATAGCTGCCATTGGCATAGGCGGTCAGCGTGTAGTCGACGCTGGTATCGGCGGTGGCGGCGTTGTTGTCGAAGTCACCGGTCAACGTCCCGGCGAAATGGTACGCGCCATCGACGTCCGGCGAGGGTGCTTGCTCGACGAGCGTGCCGGTCCCGGTCGTGGTCGTGTCGTCGGGCCTGACCAGGGTGAACTGGCCATTGACCAGCGAGATATCCAGGCCCGCGGCTCCCAGCCCGTCGGCCCCGGCCGATTTCTCCCAGAATCCGTATTGCGCAAGCACGCTGCCGGTGCCGATCAGGTTGCCGAACGCAACCGAAGGGCCGTCGTCCTCGAACACTAGGTTCTGGCCGATGTTGAGCGTCGCCTGGACGCTGTCACCGTCCTTGTCGGTTTTGGTCGCGGTCAGCGTGACCAGGTTGTCCGAGGTCAGGCTCTTGGCGTCATCGGGATTGGTGGCGTCGGGATGCACCAGCGCCCGGATCTGGTCGAGCGTGACATCGCCATTGGCGGCCACGCTGACCGTGAATACCAGCAGGTTGGTGCTGGCCGTGCGGCCTTCTACCGTTGTGCCGTTGAGCGACAGATTGACCGCTTCACCCGTGGCCGTGTCGGTCAGCCCGGAAGCGC
>NZ_FMXH01000001.1:734052-956803 GCF_900103575.1 Pseudomonas sp. NFACC51
CCGTTGAGCGACAGATTGACCGCTTCACCCGTGGCCGTGTCGGTCAGCCCGGAAGCGCCGGCCACCACGCCCAGTGCATAGGTCAACGTACCGGCACCGTCGGCGCCGTAGGCGGAGGTGAAGTTGGCGGCGAAGTTCTGCGTAGCGTTGGTGCCCAGTAGCGTCTCGTCCACCGTCAGGGTTGGCTCGGTGCCGGTGGTGCTGATGCTCGGTCCGTCGTCTTCGAAAATCATCTTGGAGCCGATCTCGGTCTTCGCAGTGGACGCCTGGACCAAGGTGAAACCACCGATGTCAAAGTCGGCGTGGTCGGTGCCCTTGGCATCGAGGGCCGCGCCGTTTTCGATGAGCACACGGTTGTGATCTGACGTGGTGGTGTATTCGATCTGGTAGCCGGCCTTGACGCCGGTGATGGTGGCAACGCCGGAAGCGAAGCTGATGACGATGCCCGCATCATTGGCCGAGCCGTCCGAGTTCTCGATGACGGCGCCGGTGCTGATGTTGGTGACCCGCACGTTGCTGATCGCAACCGGGGTGTCACCGGTATAGCCGTTGATGAAATTCACCCCGGATTCAGCCGCGGTGCTGAACGCGCTGATTTTTACCACGGCGGTCTTGCCGGCCTGCAACTGCACGACATCGAAGTTGGCCATCTTCGTATTGAAGACGTCGGTAAAGTCGATGTTGGATTCCAGGTCCGCTTCGGTCTGGTCCAGATTGGGAATGGTCACATCCTGCCTGGCACCGGTGACAAAGGTGAAACGGATGCCTTCCTGTTCCACGATCATCTGGTTATTGGTACCGAAGGTCGTGGGCCCACCGGCCTGGCTGGTGTTGATCGTATCGCCCGTGGTGATATTGGCGCCGCTGGATTGGTCGGCCGGGTCCTTGCCGGTGGCGATGATGGTGGGCTCGTTGATCCGCAGGACACCGTCGACCAGCGTCGTCGTCGGGTTCGCCGTGGTGAACATCAGGAAAAGGTTCTGGCCGGAGGGGGCGTTGGCCAGGCTGAACTCAAGGTCCTGGCTCGCGCCGATGAAGACTTTGTCCAGCAGGTTGACGGCATCGTCGGGGTTGGTATTGACGGGTTGCTGGAGCGGTTCGTAGAGCACGGTCCAGATCTTGCCGCCGGTGGCGGTTTCTTCAATGTAGGCGGCAAAGACGATTGCACCGGCTGGGCCGCCGGCCCGGCCGAGGACGATATTGTCGTTGGTGTCCGTGTAGAGCAGGATGCTGGTGCCATTGAGCGTATCCAGCCCGCTGTCCACCCCGTCGAGCGGCGCACCGGTGCTGCCGACGAAGCTGATATTGGTAATGCTTGCTCCAGGCGCGGCGTTGACCGTGAACGCATCGCTGCCGGTGTCGCCCACGGCGCCGGTATACCCGCTCAAGGCGGCTCCCGTCGCGGTCCCTGTGCCAAGCGCGGTCAGGCGGCTGGCGAAGGTCGTGGGGAGGGAGGCAACCAGAATGTCGTTATCATCCGCATCTGTTGCAGGGCTCGGCGTGGCGGTGCCGTTCTGCAAATTGGCGGTTTCATCCAGCGTTACGTCGACGCCGGTTGCCACGACCCCCAGATCGGTGCTGGCGGTTGCAGTGAATAGCGAGGCCGGATCGCTCAGCAGTGCTGAGTCTTGCTCGCGAATAGTCATGACTTTCTCCAGAGCATGCGGTCATCGAGGTCTGACCGTTGACCTTATGACCGCAACTATGGGCAAGCCCGGCGTTATTGCGTATCGGCTGATACTCCCAGGCGGGGTGGGAGTTTCGGCCTATGCCACCGGCAATGGGATTGAGCCTGCGTGGGCAGATTCGCGCAAAACCCCGACAGTTCCAGCAAGCCTGCGAACGCCCGGCAGTCGCCGTTGCGAGAAAGTGAAGCCGTCGATAACGACAGCGCCCACGGGCGCCGGGCCGGCGAATGTCTCGTCGGCCCGCTCACGCAGGAGAGCGATCATGACCGATATCCAACACAGCATTCCCCAGGAAGTCGAAGGCAAGGTGGCACTGGTCACCGGAGCCGCCAGTGGCATCGGCAAGGCCATCGCGTTGTTGCTGCACGCCCGCGGCGCCAAGGTGGTCGCGGAAGACATCAACCCCGCCGTCCATGAGCTGGCCCGTCCCGGGCTGGTGCCGCTGGAGGCCGACATCACCGAGGATGGCGCTGCCGAGCGCGCCGTCGGCATGGCCGTCGAGCAGTTCGGTTGGCTGGACATCCTGGTCAACAATGCCGGGATCATCATCAACAAGCGGGTAATCGACATGACGCGCCAGGACTGGGAGCGCATCCAGGCGGTCAACGCCACCGCGGCCTTCCTGCATTCACGCGAAGCGGTCAAGGCGATGACGCCCAACAAGTCGGGGGCCATCGTCAACATAGCGTCCTACGCGTCCTATTTTGCCTTCCCGACCATTGCCGCCTATACCGCCTCCAAGGGTGCCCTGGCACAACTGACGCGGACCCTGGCGCTGGAAGTCATCGAGGATGGTATTCGCGTCAATGCGGTCGGCGTTGGCGATGTGGTCACCAACATCCTTAATGACGTGGTCGAGGACGGCCCGGCGTTCCTTGCCCAGCATGGTGAAGCCGCGCCTATTGGCCGAGCCGCACAGCCGGAAGAAATTGCCGAGGTGGTTGCGTTCCTTGCGTCGGACCGTGCCAGCTTTATCGTCGGTTCGGTGGTCATGGCGGATGGTGGCATGACGGTCACTGCTGGCTGAGTCAAGAAAAACGGCGCTTATCCCATGAAAGGGTAAGCGCTAACGCCGATCAGTTAAGCCTCAACCCCGTGGGAGCAAGCTTTGCTCCCACAGGTTTTGTGTCATGTGATCCTTAACTGACTGGCATTAGCCCGGGTGCCTCATTTATCTGAATGAACCAACCCGGATACAAACACTTGGTAGCGGCTGGGAAAAAATCAGTTGCAGCGCCACAGCCCCTGTGGCGAGGGAGCTTGCTCCCGCTGGGGCGCGAAGCGGCCCTAAACCTGAATCCCGGTTATGCCAGATTCAATGGTGTCGCCAGCCTTGGGCCTGCTGCGCAGTCCAGCGGGAGCAAGCTCCCTCGCCACAAAAGCGGCCCTTGCTCCCACAGGTTTTGTGTCGTGTGATCCTTGACTGACTGGCATTAGCCCGGGTGCCTCATTTATCTGAATGAATCAACCCGGATACAAACACTTGGTAGCGGCTGGGAAAAATCAGTTGCAGCGCCACAGCTCCCTGTGGCGAGGGAGCTTGCTCCCGCTGGGGCGCGAAGCGGCCCTAAAACCTGAATCCCGGTTATGCCAGATTCAATGGTGTCGCCAGCCTTGGGCCTGCTGCGCAGTCCAGCGGGAGCGAGCTCCCTCGCCACAAAAGCGGCCCTGGCGCCTGATGCCGATCAGTTAAGCCTCAAACCCGTGTGATCCTTAACTGACTGGCATTAGGGTAAGCGCCGTTTTTTTTGCCTTTGTCTTGAGTGCTTGTTCAGAGTTGCACCCGACGAAGCCTGCCGTTTAACGGCACCACGCTTCCATCTGGTGTAGGCAGTGGTCGCCCGAGCAGCCCCATGCCTTCGCTGACCAGTACCGCGTCCGGTAACAGGCACAGGTTGGAAGGGGTGTCCAGGTCGCGGGCGAGCACCGTGACCTGGGCGGTTTGCAAGTCGCAGCTCAGCAGCCGCCCACTGAACCGGGTAAAGCCGCCATGCAGGGGTTCGCCGTTCCAGTCGGGAAGCAGCGGTTGTTGCAGGCGCTCGCAGAGTTCCAGCACCAGCAGTTGGCCGTTGGGGCGCAGCGCCAGCCCGGTGGGCAGTTGCAGGCCGCGAATCAGGATGTCGATCCTGGCGCTGTCCGGCCAGACCCGGATCACCTGGCCGGCCTTCTCGGCAAAGTCGATGCCCTTGCGGCTCGGGTCGCCGTGCAGTTCGCCCGAGAACAGGCTGATCAGCACGGCGTCTGTCGCCGGTTCGTACACCAGGGTCACGGGAACGGCTTCCTGGCCTTGATCCAGTTCGGGCAGTTGAGCCAACACGCGCTCTTGCTGGCCGGTGACGAACTCCACCAACTGATTGGTATCGGGCTTGACGGCCAGCCAACTGCGGCGGGTCGGGTAGTAGCACAGCGCATTCAGGTTGCCACGGCTATGGAACACCGGCTCGGGCGGTGTGAATTGCAGGTCCAGCAGTTTGGAACCGGCGACATAATCCGTCTGGCTGACCAGGCAGCGTCCGTCACCGCAGGCGATGTCCGACACCCCCATGATTTCATCACGCAGCATGCGCGCCTGCATGTTCATGGCGCGAAAGCCATGCGCCAATGTTTCGCGGGGCAGGTAGGTGCCGGGCCGCTGCGGATCCGGTCGCAGTCGACTGATACGGCCGCTGAAGAGTTGGTCGGGCAACCCCGAGCCTGCTTCGGTCAGCAGCAGGCTTCCATCGGCTTGCAGGCAGAAGCCGCGAGGGTTCAGCAGGTCCTCGGCGACCAGGGTGCTGGGACGCAGGTTTTCCCGGGGGTGCGCGGGGATCTGAAGGGGAACGGGCATAGGCTTTCTCCGTGAATGAGCAGGGGATACGGTCATTGCGGCGGCTGCCACGGTTCACCGGTGAGATAGGCCCGCAGCAACGCCCGTTGGCAGGGCGACATCGAGCGCACCACGGGCATGAACAGCGTGGTGCCTTTGTAGGCGTCCGAGGTGCGGGCGAGGATGGGGTTCTTGGCGCCCATGACGGCGTCGGGCTGATTCAGCGGGATATAGCGCGACATGGCGGGGAAGGCCAGGTAGTGAAAGCGCAGCACGTTGGGGTACATCAGCGGCCAGGTGATGGTGGTGCCCTGGGGAATGCCGAAGTCGGTCTGGGCGTATTTGCGAAAGTTGGTGAAGTAGGCACTGCTGTCGAGGCCATTGGCCGTGCAGGTCAGGGCGACGAAACCCGCTTGAGCGGCGCTGCCCGGCTTGAGGGTGACCGGGAAACTGACGGAAAGCTGGCCACTGTCGACGGTCAACGAATCAGGGAAGTCGAGGAAGTCCCAGTATTGCGGTTGATCATAGACCGCGGGGGCCGCCGCCTGCAGGCCAATTTCGGTGGTGCTGGGGACCGCTCCGCCCAGGTACCTGACCTGAAGGGTGATCGACAGGCCGTTGGGGTAGTCCTCCAGGTAGACGTTGCGTTGCTCGGCATAGATCCGATAGGTCGACTCGGTGGCCTGCAATGTGGTGCCGGCGACCTTGCCCGGTGCGTTGATCGCCAAGGCAGAGGTCCGTACTGCCTGTAGCTGGTCGGCGGTCAGGGGCAGGTCGACGATGCCGCCATACACGTAGTAATCGAATAAAAAGCGGCTGGTCGGCTCCAGGGTCGTCAGGGTGGTGGAGCCGGCGCTGATGGTCACGGTCCCGTAATTGGCGTTGGGGCCGATCGGGCTGGTGATATCGTCCCTGACGGCCCGGAAGGTTTCCTTCGGAATGACGTTCACCATGTCGATGCTCAGGTAACCGGTGTTGTCCAGGTCGGCATAGCCGGCATTGCCGGTACTCTGGTTGACTAGTTGCCGGCCCGGCTGGCAGTTCAGCGGCTCGTCGGCGAAGGCCGGGGCCAGTGTGCCGATGACCCGGCCGATGCTCGGGTTGGGCGTGTACCGGCCGGCGGCATAGTCGGCGTCCAGTTGTTCGGTGGTCATCGTGGGGCACATTTCGAACATGACGAAACGCAGGACGATGCCCGTCGCCCCCGGTGCCTGGATGATCGAGCGCAGGCCGCTGCTGTTCTGGTTCCAACTGACAATGCTGCTCAAGGGGAAGGTCAGTTGAAACGTGCCGCTGGCGTGGAAAGAGCCCGGCGCATCCATTTTCGCCGGCAGCAGCACACGTCCCGCCACGTCGAAACTGCTGCACACGGTGTCGCTGCGGATCAGCAATTGGATGTTGTCGTTGCCACCGATTTGCAGGCCGCCGACGAAGATTTGGGTGGTCGTCGAGGAGGTGGGGTCCAGGTCCACCATCATCGGTCCGGAAACGGGCCCCTGGCCGGTCACCGGGTCCACCGAACCGAGCAGGTAGACGGGCTGGCCCACCAGGTCGCCGGTGGTGTTGATGCTGCCGGGGATGCCCTGGGAGCTGATCAGGGCGTTCTGCATGTCGACGACATGCTGCCCATAGTGATTCCAGCCCCCGGCGGTGTAGTAGTTGCCGGTGGGGGCATTGATCATGTTGTTCAACTGGTCGTCGGTGTAGGACTCGGCGCTCGGTGCCAGGGTCGAAGTGGTCAGGTCGAAGAGCGGCCAGTCGTCGTTGCCACCGTAAGGAATGGTCGGGGAGTTGTTCGGCAGGCTGACGTCCGTGCGGATGCCGCCCCAGAAATTCAGCCGTGGTCCGTTCAGGATGCTCATGATTTATTCCTCGTCCTTGATGGTTTTGCCGACAGGCGAATTGGCGAATTTGAACAGGTAGGAGTAGTCGGATTTGTAGGGGCTCTTGACCGGAGTCGCCATGGAGTGGCAATTCATGCAGCTGCTGTTGGGCTGGATGTAGCTTTCCATGGTCACGTTGGCCGAAAGGGCGGGGGTCGGCTGGCCCAGTGGATTACTGGGGTTGTCCGGCATCAGCGGGCGCTGGGTGGTGATGAGTTGGTAGTACTTCAGCACGCTGCGTTGCAGGTCCGGGTCGCTGCGGTAACGGGCGTTGACCTCGTTGGTGATCTCGGCGATCGGGGTGTACCGGTTCAACGGGTTCGGGGTCTGGAAGGTGGTGCCAGGCTTGGGCACGCAGACCAGGTGCGCGCCCTGGGTCTGCCAGTCGCAGGGCGACTGGTTGAGCGTGGCTGCCGGGGCGCTGGGGTTGAAGTAGGAATAGGCCGTGCCGGAGGTCGGCTGGTCGACCCATACACCGTTCACCAGTGTTTTGGGCGGAACGTTGTCGATCTGCTCGAAGGTCGACCAGATCCACTGCGGATAGCCGTTCACCTTGGTGATGACGTGCAGCCCCACCAGGCCCAGGTAGGCCTCGGTGACGCCGGTGCGCTGGCCTTGGTCGTCGAACGTGGCCACGCGCGCAAGCATGGTCAGGTAGCGGCTGGCATTGTCATGGGGGGTGAGGATGCGCCAGCTCGATTTGACCTCGATGACCCCATAGGGAAAGTTGATGTTGTTGGCTTTGGAAACCACATCGGCGTTATAGAACTGGTTGGCGACGATGTAGTTGTAGGAGGTCTCGTTGGCCGAGATGTCGTAGTAGGTCGGGTTGCCGGCCTGGTCGATCAGCCAGCCGCCGACGGCCTGGTCGACGGCATTCACCTGGGAGCTGTTCTTCAGCGCGGCGATGTTGATAATGCCCAGGCTCTTGGCAAGCTGCGGGGTGTTCCAGGGGCCTGGATCGGCCCCCCGTGGCAGGAAGGTTTCTTCCACGGTCTTGTAGGTCTGCCAGACGGTGTAGCCAGGGTCTCCCGGTTGTTTGCTGCAGTCGGGATCACCGCGCTGCCCCGCCTGGGCGGGCCAGTTCACGGCGATGAACAGCTGCCAGCTGTATTGATCGAACAGGTCCTGGCTGGCGTTGGCCGCCGGCGCCGTGCTGGGGGGCTGGCAATTCAGGTTCGAGGCCTGCGTCCGTGGCATGGCTTGTTCCTGGGATTGTTCCAGGGCCAGGGCCGGAAGACTGGCCAGACCCAATAGTACCAGGTTGAAACGGAGTGAAGTGTTCATGGCGATCCTTCGTCATTGGTCAGGGTTTGCGCTGCATGAGCTTGTTCCACTGCGCCTTTTGCCCGTTGCTCTGTGAAGCCGGTGGTTCGAACAACTGGCAGGGCGGTGGATTCGCCGGGCACATCGCGGCGACTTGCGCCCAGGTCTGGGCAGGGTCCGGTTTGGCGATGCGGAAGTTGGTGTAGTTCTGGCTGACAATGGGGGCATTGGCGACACTGGCGTCACCGGAGAAAAAGAATGATTGGGGCTGCCGGTAGGGTGGTTGCCCCGACATCTTTTTGTAGAAGGCATAACCGAACAGGATCGGACCCTGCGGCGATTGAAGGTCCAGCGCGTAGGCTTGCACGCTGCCGTCCAGGTTCTTGCTGCGCTCGGCGCTGTAGGGCAGGTGCTGGATGAAGTCCTGGCGCGGCGGATGATTCATCGGCGAGAACATGCAGCAGGCCGGCATGTCCTTGGGGCGATCCTGCGGGTAGGTCAGGAAGTATGCCTTGTTGCCCAGGGACACGAAGGAGCAGGTGTAGTTGTTGTTCTTGATCGGGAAGATCGGTAGGCAGTACTTCTCATAGTGCTCCATCATCGCCCCGAAGCCGTCGCCATCGGCCGGGATATAGGCCGTGTCGTAATAGCTGGTCCCGCGAGAGACGGTGTAGTCCGCCGGGGTCAGGGTGGAAGGGGGATTGCTGTAGGGCGGCGGGTTCTTTTCGTAGTTGTGCATCACCCGGTACATGGTCCAATCGCTGATCCAGAACGCCGGGAAAAACGGATCGGAAGGGTCGCCCGGGGCACGTTTGGCGATGCAGTTGCCGTTCTGTTCGTTGCAGCCCTCGGTGTTGTGCACGCCCATGGTGAAGTAGACGGCGCCGCTGTCCTGTTGGGCAAAAAGCCCCGGACTGAACAACAGGATCAGTAACAACAGTCGGCTCAAAATGCAGGCTTTCATATCGACACTCCTGTGCAGTGCCGGGCGGCGGGCTCGCCACCCGGTGATCCTGGGTGAAATCGTCAAAGGCCGTTGTAGTCACTCATGCTGAGTTTCTTGGGCGGATAGTTGAACTTCACCAGGCGCTTGGCCCACAGCTCCAGGACGGCGCGGCGGCTTTGGGACATGTCCCGGGTGATGGGCATCGCAAGGGTGCTCTGGTCCTGGTAATCCTTGCTGATCAGCAAGATCAATTGGTCGATTGCGCCCTCCACGCGCGTCCGGGAATTGAGCGGCATGAACTTGTTCATGATGGGGTACAGGTAATAGAAGGTCTGCAGGATCCTTGGATAAATGAACTTGTCCCACAGCAGCTCTGGAGCGTTTGTTTTCTCGTAGATGGCGTTCCAGGTGTCGATGAAGTCCTGTTGCAACTGCATGTCCAGTGGCAGCACCCGTATCGGTGCGAGGAAGTCGACGTAGGCCTGGGTGATCGGGAAGCTGAACGGAATGGCCGGTTTTTTGCCGTTCTCCTGCACGAAGAAGCGCAAGGTAGGGAAGCCTGGCGCCACTGCCCGGCAGCTTATCTGGGCGATGCCTTGGGCGTTGGTGGTGATGACGGCGTAGGAGTAATTGACGCTGCTGGCCTTCTTGTCCTCCAGTGTACCGGTGCCATTGAGGCCTTTGTCGAAGACCAGGCAGGGGCGCAGGTCGACGGCGACCGGCGTACCGGTCGCTCTGAGGAAGTCTTGATACCCGATCGGGTTGCCCACGGGTTCGGGTACGTCCTGCAGGTCGGTCAGCCGGCGACCGCTGCCGGTGCTGCGATAGAGGGCGACCTTGGGGGCGTCGATGAACTGCGGCAGATTGGCTGTATTGTTGATACGGGCCGACGGGTTGTCGTAGAACAGCGTGAAATCGGCGGCATTACTGAAAGCCAGGTAGTAATTGCTGCTGGTCACCATGTAGGGGTTGCCGTACTCCGCGACATACAGCGTGGTGTTGGCGGCTGGCAGACCATTTTTCTGCACCATGATGCTCAGCGTCTTGCGGTCACCGACATCGATGAAACTGCCGCTCTCGATGACTTCGGCGGTCCACGGTTGCTGGCCGGCGGCGATCCTCGGAGGGGTGGCCGGGAGGCGCTGTTGCAGCAGCAGAGGACCGGACTGCAGCAGTGCCTTGGCTTCGGGGTTGAGCGTGAGATCGAGGATGCCTGAGCGTAGCTCGAAAGCCGATTGCTGGTATTTATCGAAGCCGAAGCCGATCCCCGCCATGAACCGTCCCTTCTGGCGCACGCCCAACAGGTAGTCTCCGGCGTTGAATTTCTCAGGGACCAGGATGTCGGCTGCGGGGTCCACGGGATAACACGGGAACGTGTTGCTCAGGTCCAGCGACAGGGTATTACCGTTGATCTGCGCCGAGATCACCCCCAATGGGACACTATGATTTCCAGCGGGACCCGGTTGAACGACCGAGACTGGCTGGGTGGGTACCAGGCGGACCCCGGCGGGAGCGGTGGGGTATTCGTTGGCGAGCCACAGACCCAGCACCGCCGAGGTGCGGCTGTAGGCGGGGTTGAAGAAAATCTGGTTGACGTTGTTCAAGCCTTCCCTGTACAGATCACGCACTTTCGCCATGATGTCCGGGTGGTTGGAACGGGTGTTGGGGCGCTGCGTGTAATCGTTGAATACACCGTTCTTGTCGTAGCAGGTCAGGTAGGTTGAAAATCGGAACATGAGGCCCTGAGCCCCTTGCTGCGTCATCTGCTGCTGGAGGTTGGCCAGAAGACGCGAGTTGCCAATCGCCCATTCCAGGTTCTCCTTGGGAAAGCAGGTCTGCCAGGTGGTGCTGACGTTCACCAGGCCACCCAGGGCTCCCCAATTGAAGTTCAGGAAACGGTCCATCATCCGATACTTGCGGTTGAGGGTCAGGCCGCAGGACGTATCCCCCAGCACCAGTTTGTCGAAATACAATGCCGTGAACGTGTTCTGCCATGGGCTGATATCCACGAAGCGCGCCGGGGTCGGGGCGGAACTGCCCAGAGGGCTGCCGAGTAAGTGGTATTG
Organism: Pseudomonas sp. NFACC51; assembly: GCF_900103575.1. Taxonomy (NCBI): domain Bacteria; kingdom Pseudomonadati; phylum Pseudomonadota; class Gammaproteobacteria; order Pseudomonadales; family Pseudomonadaceae; genus Pseudomonas; species Pseudomonas sp. NFACC51. The sequence goes on from NZ_FMXH01000001.1 coordinate 744,708, forward strand.
CGCGCCGATCAGCGAATCCTGAGCGATGTAGGTATTGGCCTGCAGCTCGCCACCGATGACGGTCGAGGTGGTTTTCCCGTAGTTCACCAGACCGCAACCGTTGTCACCGAACAGGTCCCATTCGGCGGGCATGTACGGGTCATGCTTCGGATTGATATTGCCTGGCACTTGTTGCACATAGGTCGGCATGCCGGCCATGTACTGCGTCGAGAGAGCCCATGGCATCAGCCTGTCGGGGGCATTGTGGGGGGTGATGCCGAAGTGCTTCACGAACGGCCAGTTGATGTCCATGTTGACCGCGTCGTACAGCGGGAACATGTCATTGTTGTTGGCCGTCGGCGGGTTCCAGAACATCTCGCCGTTGAGGTAGATGCGGGGGAAATTCAATATGCTCATGTCGTGCTCTCCTTAGCGTTGCCACTGGGCGTGTTTCAGCGACCAGACAAAATCCAGTTTTTTGTAGCCGACGAAGGCCTTTTCCGGCAGCGGCGTAGTCGGGTAGGTGAGACCGCCTGAGGTCGGGATGGCGAAACTGAACCAACCGTTGCTCTTCGAGTAGGCGGCGGTGCCGTGGCAGGCCAGGCAGGACGATGTGTCCTGGAATGCCGACTCCAACTGTGAGTTCGCCAGGACCTGGGTAATGGGCTGGTATTCCACGCCGATCAACTGGTACTTCGACAGCGTCGGGTTATTGGCCTGGAACTGGGCGTTGACCGGTATGGCACCCGCTGTCGGCCCGGTGCTGTTTGTCATCGGCGTAGGCGGGTAGTCCTTGTTCACGGTGTATTTGGGGTTGTTGAGGTTTTCGAAGGTGGTCCAGACCCAGTCGGGGTTCAGTTTGTTGACCACATGCAAACCGCTCAACGCCGCATAGCCGACCTTGTACCCGGTGCCCACGGCGTAGTAGGCCTGGGCCACGTAGTAGCCATCCTTTTCCAACTGCTTCTTGTAGTTCGCGTCCGTGCCGATCCATAGCCAGGCGGCTTTCAACTCCCAGGCCGTGGCCGGAAAGTTCAGGTTGCTCGTCAGGGCCTCTTGACCATCCACGTTGTAGACATTGGTTTTTACGATGTAGTCGTAGGTGTCCTGGCCCATCAGCAGTTGAAAGCGCACGACGTGACCTTGTTGTGTGGCAGGCACGGCGGCACCGCCCATGGCCAGGCTCAGGCCGTCGACCTGCTGTACGGCGTTGATGTTATGCAGGAGACGGTTCGGGTCCAGCCCCAGGGCTTTGGCTTGCCTGAGCACCTCGCCCGGTGGCTTCATGCGGCTGTCATACGAACCGGGGTTGGCGCCATTGGCCAGATAGACCTGATCGGAAGGCTTGAACAGCTCCCACTGACGGTTGTAACCCTTGGCGTCGGACTGGTTCAAACAGACGAACCAGTTCCAGGCCATGGTCTCGGGACTATTGTTGAACGCGGTCCGGGTCTGGTCGGCGTTGTATCCAAATTGCAGGAAGTTACCGCAATTGAAGTTGGTGGCGTTCTCGGCCTGGGCCAAACCGGCCAGGGCACTTAGAACAGTGATGGAAATGGCTCGCCGCATGGAAGCTCCTTGGCATTCGCCGTATCGGCATGAGGGTGCCCCCGGAAGTGTTCCAGGAGCAGTTGCTTCACCGCCGTGGCCGCAAGGTGCTGCGGCAACGACAGATCACAATTGGTGATGAGCAGCGGGCCGGTCTTCTCGCTCGTGGGCAGCCGTCCGTGGCTGCCGCGGACCAGGCGGGTGTCCAGCGGAATCAGGTCCATGTAGTAGCGAAAGCCGAGCTTTTTCTGGAGCAGGCGGCGCGCCACTTTCAATGTCGGGAAGCGAATGGCCGGGTCGATGAACAGCTCGAGCGGGTCATAGCCTGGCTTGCGATGGATGTCCACGGTGCGGGCAAAGTCGGGAGCCTTGCGCTCGTCGAACCAGTAGTAATAATCGAACCAGTAACCGGGCGCGGCCACGGCCACCAGTTCGCCGCTGCGGGGATGATCCAGTTGCCAGGCCTGTTGTTCGGTTTTATCCAGCACCTGCTCGATGCCGGCCTGGCGTTGCAACAGCGCTTTGACGCGGGGGATGTCGCGCGCCTGCTTCACGTAGATGTGCGCGACCTGATGATCGGCCACGGCAAACGCTGCACTGGCACCGGGATCGAGCAACTCCCAGGTCAGCGATTGGCGGACCTGCAACAAGCCCTCGGCACGTAACAACCGGTTGATGGAAACGGATTGGGTGACGGCTTCGATCCCGTATTCGGACAGCAGCATCACTGCCGCGCCTTGTGCTTGGGCAAAGTCCAGCAGACGCCCGACTTCACCGTCGATGGCCCTTACGTCGTCGGCAATCGACGGGTGATCGGGGCCCAGGCGTTGCAGGCTGTAGTCGAGGTGGGGCAGGTAGATCAATTGCAGGTCGGGGCGGTTGAGCTGGAATTCGGCGATGGCGCAGTCGACGATCCAGCGGCTCGACGCGATGCCGGCCGCCGGTCCCCAGAAACTCGGAAAGGGAAACTCGCCGATCTGCTGTTCGATACGCTCATGCAACGAGGCCGGCGCCGAATACAGGCCGAACAGCTTGCGACCATCGGCCGGGTAGTGGGGCCGAGGGGTAATGGCGGCGTCCACGTCGGCATACATGTTGTACCACCAGAACAACTGGCTGCAGCGAAACCCGGGGTACTGGCGCTTGAGTGTCTGCCAGACCTTTTCCCCCTGGATCAGAGCATTGGGTTGCAGCCAGAAACGCACTTCGGCCTGATCGCGAAGATACCAGCCGTTGCCGACGATGCCGTGTTCCGACGGTGGTTGTCCGGTGAGGATCGAGGCCTGCACGGTCGAGGTGACCGCCGGGAACACTGGCTGCAGCGTGGCCATCTTGGCCGTTTTCAACAGGGCATTGATGCAGGGCGTCGCGGCACCCAACAGCGCGGGCGTCAGGCCGACCACGTTGATCAGCAGCAGCGGCTGGCGCGCAGGATCAGAGCGCATGGGCGTGGGCCTCCAGTGCCTGAGGTTGCAGCAAGCGGCGCTGTTGCAATTGATCCTCGACCCAATGCAACTCCGCCGCGATGCCCTGGAGTTGGGCATGCTCGGTCGTGGGCCGCAATTGGCTGGGCAGGACGCCCCAGCTGTAGGTTTCCACTTCCAGTACGGGGCGAAAATCCCCATGGTCGGCCAAAAAGTCGAAAGTCTGCGACAGGGCAAGCTGGCTGCCGCTGAGTTCGGGCAGCAGCAACTGCTCGCTGAACAGCGGAATGTGAAAGTGAATCCTCAGTTCGGGATGAGAGGCGCGGTTCTGCTCACAATCGTCCAGGGCCGCGGGGAGGTCGGCCCAGGCCGATAGCCGATCGTGCCCATCGCGAGCCTTCACTTGATGCAGGTAGGTGGGCTCGGCAAAACCGCTCAATGTCTTGAGCACCTGTTCGCGCCGGTGCTCGTCCTCAGGCAGGCGACAAATCAGTGCATTGGATAACTGGATCTTGCCGATGGGGACCCGGGCCCGACGCAATCGGTCCAGTGATTGATAGCAGTCTTCGAACATCACGGCCTGGTGGCAAACGTCAAAGCACAGCGCCAGGTGTTCATGGTGCGGGTCCGTGGCTTGCCAGTGGCGGAAGAAGGTGATGGCCTGGTCGGTGTTTTCCAGCACGCAATCGGGCTCCATCTCCAGGCAGACCACGATCTTCTTGCCCGTCTCCCGTTGCAGCCGGGCCAGCCCGGCAGTGAGCTCGCGCAGTTGCTGCTCGGCACGTTGTTGTAGCGTCGGGCTCCAGTGGGCGGCATAGCCCAGGGGCAGGCTGGAGATCACTCCCTGGGCACAGTCCGCTGGCAGGGCCTGGGCGAGAAATCGAGCCAGGTCCAGGCTGTACGCCAGCCGCTGCGGATCGGCCCAGCTGGGCAGGTAGACGTCGGCTTTCACCGCGCCCTGGTGAAATTGGCCGTAGGGAAACCCATTGAGTGAGGTCAGGCGTAGTCCGCTGCGTTGCAGCAGGTCGAGGAAATCCGCACGGGTCGACGCTTGTTGGAGTTCGGCGGCGGCGAGGGCGCTGATCCACAATCCACTGTCCTGCGTATCGAGCCCGCGCAGTGTGCGTACGGTCTGGAAATGCCGTTCGACGCAAGCGCATAGCCCGCCCAGGTCATGGGTCGGGTGAACGTTGCTGCAATAGCCGATCTGCGTGGCCGTCCAACCCGTGCGGGCGCTCATTTGATCACCGGTTCCTGGCCCCGCAGGGCGGAGTTGTCCTGCCATTGCCGCCGCTGATCGATGGGCAGGGGCGTGCTGACCAGGGCTTTGTCCAACTGGCCGCTCTGGGCGAAAAAGTCCACCGGGTTGTGGAACAGCACTTGTTCGACCTGGGCTTCACTGAAGCCTGCGGCTAACATTGCCTGGCCGGTCTTGGGCACCTTGAGCGGGTCGCTGATGCCCCAGTCGGCGGCGCTGTTGACCACCATTTTCTCCGTGCCGTACTGCTGCAGCAGCGCGACCATGCGTTGTTCCGACATCTTGGTGTTGGGGTAGATGGAGTGGCCGCGCCAGCAGTCGCTGTCCAGCACCAGGGGCAGGGTCAGTTCGTTGAGGTGGTCAATGATCACCAGATGTTCGGCAATGCCGACCTCGCGAATGACGGCGAGCGTGCGTTTGGTGCCACCAATCTTGTCGCGGTGCGGCGTGTGCACCAGCACCGGCAGATTGAATTGCTTGGCCAGCTCCAATTGCGCGGCGAGGAAGCGATCTTCTTCCGGGGTAATGTCGTCGTAGCCGATTTCACCCACCGCCACCACGCCGTCTTTCACCAGGTAGCGCGGGAGAATCTCCAGCACCTCATTGGCCACCGACAGGTCATTGGCCTCCTTGGGATTCAGGCCAATGGTGCAGAAGTGATGGATACCAAACATGCTGGCGCGAAAACGCTCCCAGCCCAACAGTGTGTCGAAGTAGTCGATGAAGCTGCCGACGCTGGTCCTGGCCTGGCCCTGCCAGAAGGCCGGCTCGATTACCCCGGTGATGCCGGCGGCCGCCATGTTCTGGTAATCGTCGGTGGTGCGGCTGACCATGTGGATATGCGGGTCAAAGTACTTGGGCATGGTGAATCCTCGTCAAAAAAAGCGGGGGGCGGTGGGGCATCAGTTCGGCGAAACGCCGCCCAGGTGCTCGTGCCATTGCGTCGGCAAGCGTTGTTGCTGGCCCAGGCCGGCCAGGCGCTGACGTTGCGCCGGGCTCAGCAGGTCGAAGGCAATGACGTGGGGCAGCCCGGCGGACACCGTTCGTTCGGCGGCGAGTTGTTCGTCCAGCAGGTCGAGGGCCAACTGGTTGAGGGTGACGCTTTGTCGTTGCGCCAGGCCGACCAGGCGTCGTACGTCGAGGCCCATGCCCAGCGCTTTCAGCACCAATTGGTTGAAGGCTTGTTCGTTGTAGTGACGCGATGGGTAGGCGGTGTCCAGGGCGAGGGCGGCGAACACCTGGCTGTTGCTGGTGCGCCCGGCCTGGCGTGCAAGCTCCACGCACGCTCCGCGACTATCGAGCCAATCGAGGGCTTTCAAGGTGGCGACCTTTTCCTGGTCGTCGCCCCACAGGAACAATTGGTGCAGCAGGGGGACTTGCCCGGCGGCGGGCTGCTGTTCCAGCACCTGGGCCAGCAGCAACGCCCGCGCCAGCTGGACGTTGCTCCAGCCATCGCCACCGGGTTGCGCACGCTCCTTGAGGTTGCGCTTGCATTGGCTGCTCATGAGCGCCGCGGTGTTGGCGTCCGGGCTTAGGGCAAGCTGTTCCTCTGCCTGATGCCACCATCGCCGTTCGCTTTCATCCAGATGGCGGATGAAAGGCTGGCGTTGTTCGTTCAGGCAATCGTGGCGCATGTCGAGGGCCGCCGATGCCGCTGCAGTAACGTCCGTGTTCATGTTGGTTTGATCCAGCGCTGGAAATGGGGAAGCAGGAAAAACACCACGACACATAACAGGCTACCCAAGGGCTGGTTAGCCACGGCCAGCACCAGGGCATCGAACAGCGGCAGGGCTGCCAGGCCAGCGCCGATAAAGGCGCGGACCTGCCGTTGCCGAGGGTTGGCCAGGTTGTGCCAGTAATGCCAGCCCAACCAGCCAAGCCATAACAGCAGCACCGGCCAAAACCAGGCGCTGCCTGCATAGACTGCCAAGGCCAGTGGGCTCAGCATCAGCAGCAGGGGGAGGCGGCTGATCAATTGGTTGCGGTGTTCCTGGCGAGCCAAGTAGGTCAGGCCGCTGATGTAGACACCGAGCAAAATGGCGCAGAGCCAGATCGGCCCCGCCGGCATCGCCAGGCTGGCCGCCGCGGTGAGGTAGAGCGCCGAGCGGCAGGCCCCCATCAGCCAGACGCTGTGGGCGTATCTCTTGTGCAGCAGGTTGTAACCGAGAATGCAGCCCACCAACAGCGTCGCGCTGCCCAGCAGCCAGTGCGGCTGCTCGATGAACTGGCTCAGGCCCAGCAGCGAGGCGGCAGCCAGCACCAGCAACAACGCAGTGGCCAGCCGCACGTGCTGGCGGCTCACCAGGCCCAGGGTTATGGGACGGGGGTTGTGGTGTTGTTGGTCCCAGTCGGCGTCCAACAGGTCGTTCAACAGCATGCCGGCGAGGTACAGCAGCGACAGTGCCACCAGCAGCAGGATCCACACCAGGGAAGACGGCGGTGCCAGGGCCCCGGCGCTGCTGGCGAGCAGGGCGGCGGCCAAGGTGTTGGTCCACACCGTGGGCAGGTTGGAGACACGGCCGAGGGTCAGCCAGGTCTTGAGGTTCGGCGCCGTCTGGTTCATTGCGCACAGCGCTCGTTCAGGATCGGCGCAAGCTCGACCTGGGTGGACAGCCGCTGCAATGCCTGCTCCATTCGCGCGGTATCGATTTCATGCAAGTCCACCGACTCGCCGATCCGGCTCAACATGGGGATGGAGAGTTGCCCGCCCAGATGCTGGCGGAACTCCTCCAATCCCAGCAAGACCTGCGAGCGCCCCAGTGCATCTTTCAAGGTCAGTTCTGGCGGGTTCAGGCAGAAGCCAAGCTTGAGCAGCAGGTTCAGCACCCGTTCGGTGTCGCCGTCGCTCAACAATCCCAGGGCATTGGCATAAAGCCCATCCAGGGCCATGCCCACCGCGACGGCTTCACCATGGCGCAGTCGGTGCTGACTGAGATTTTCCAGTTTGTGAGCGGCCCAGTGTCCGTAGTCCAAGGGCCGTCCGTTACCGCGTTCGAAGGGGTCGCCGGCACCGGTGATGTGCGCCAGGTGCAATTCGGCGCAGCGGCGGATCGCATAGCGGCTGGCCCCATGTTCGAAGTGGGCGAGGGCGTCGGCCTGTTGCTCCATCCATTGGAAAAACGCCTGGTCCTTGATCAGCGCCACTTTGACCGCCTCGGCCAGGCCTGCGATCTGGTCGCGCCGGGTCAGGCTGGTCAGCAATTGAAAGTCGTTGATGACTGCGATGGCGGGATAGAAGGCACCCAGCAAGTTCTTCTGGCCGAAGGCGTTGATGCCGTTTTTTACACCGATGCCGGCGTCGTTCTGGGCGAGCACGGTGCTGGGGATGCGAATCAGGCGAATGCCACGGTGGAAGGTGGCGCAGGCGTAGCCCACCGCATCCAGCACCGCGCCGCCACCGAGGGCCAGCACATGGCAATGCCGGTCCAAGCCATGTTTCAGCATGTCGGTGTACAGCCGCTGCAACACCTGTGAATCCTTGCTCGACTCGCCGGCCGGGACCGCAATCGGCGGCGCCTGCAGGTGCAGGTCTGGAAAGTGGCTGGCGAAGTAGGCGTTGATCTGTTCCTGCAGGTGCGGGGCGCTGTGCAGCAGTTGTTCATCGGCGAATATCAACACCGTGACCGGGCCCCTGTGGCCGGCCATGAGCTGGCGGTGCAGGCAGGGATTGAGCGGATCGAATACATGGTCGGTGAACACCACCGGGTAGTCGTAGCTGACCTTGAAGCGCCCGTGCAACGGTTGCTCCGCGTCGTGCCGGCGAAGGCTCTTGAACAGGCTGTACCCGGCGATGAACAGCCCGGGCAATACCATGCTGGCGAGCAAGGTCACCAACAGCGCGTTCTGCTCGACGAGAAAGGTGCCAATGGCGCTGTAGGCCAGCGCGAGGCCAGCGTTGGCCAGGGTGGTGACCAGGATGAAAGCGCGCAGAGGGTAGCCTTGCATACCGGCGGCGACGACTGAAGTTTCCGCCAATACCGGGACCCCGCGCAGGCAGATCAACGACAGTGTGCCCAACCGGTACGCCAGTTGCCCCGGCTGGCGCTGATGCAGGCCCAGGCGGCCGGACAACAAACGCAAATAGCCGGCGCCCAGGGCATAGCCCAACCCGGCGCCCAGGCACAGCCCCACGAAAATCGCCAGGTAACCCCCCACGCTGCCGAGCATGGCCACGGCCAGCAGCGCAACCATGCTCGACGGCACCGGCAGCACCACGTCCAGTGCCAGCAGGGCGACCAGCAACAACGCGAGGTAGAGTTTCTGCGCGGGCGTCGAGGGTTGGTACAGGTCGAGATGGGTCAGGAAGTCCTGGATCTGTTGTTCGAACAGCAAGAAGCTGGCGATCACCAGGGCGGAAAAGCAAACCAGCGACAGCCAGAAATGTCCGGCTGCGCCTTTTTGCGAGAGCAAACGATACCCACGGCCATGCTTCATCAAGCATCCCTCTTGTTGTTATTGACTGATTCCGTGTCAGTAATTGAAAGCAACGCCAAGTGTGTGTTTTAGGCCAATAGACGCTCTCGCCCGAAGGGCTGTCAGGTGTGGTTGACGATGTGGTTGGAGACAGATTTGAATCTAGACGGCCCGGGTGTTTTTGCAAGGCTATCTGATGGCGATTTGATTTGGGGCGCCACTCGCGTTTCAGGTGACCCGAATTAGCTGCTTGCCCGGCCCGTTCAGGGCCTCGAATAGCCGCGCAACTGCGCCGGGCTGACGCCAAGGCGTTGCTTGAACAGCGTGGTCATGTGCGCCTGGGAGTTGAAACCGCAAGTGTGGGCGATATCGGTCAGTCGGGCGGTTGAGTCGCGCATCAGCGCCCGTGCCTTGGCCAGGCGCCGGTCGATCAGGTAGCTGTGCGGGCTTTTGCCGGTGGCATTCTTGAATGCCCGCATGAAATACCCTTCGGACAAGCCAAGCAGCCCGGCCATTTCCTTGACCCCCAGCGGACCGTCGAGACCGGCGTCGATGAACTCGTCGAGCAGGCGCATTCGCCCGCCGGTGATGGACCCTTGTACGGGGGCCGAAAACGTCTTGGGGTCCTTCACCCGTTCAGCCAATCCGAGTGTCCAGGCTTCCCAGTCATCCTCTGCGCAGGCACGCAGCAGTGCGCTGCGCATTCTCAGGGCGAGGGTGATGGCCTGCGGGTCCATACGGTTGTTGAACGCATGTTCCCCCGGCAACGCCATACCGTCGGTGCGCACGACCCGCAGGTATTCTCCGCCCCTGGGAGATTCGGAGAACACGTCGCATTCGGCGGGGACAAATGCCAGGCCGTTGGGGATCGCCTCGAAGGGCTGCACGCGGTCGCTGCCGATGGCGTGCAGGCCACGCTGGCTGTCGAAGGCAAAGCCGATCGCCGACTGGGTGGCGACATAGCGGGTGGCGTAGGCGCAGCCGGGCAGCAATTCGATCGCCCACGGCCCTGCTTCGATACGACGGACCGGTTCGGACTGGGGCGGCTGTTGGCGGTTTCGAGGGTTCATGAACAGCATAGTAGTGAAGAGAGGAGCAGAAAGTCAGGTCAGTTTTCTGAAAGCCCGCCGATGGAGCCCTGATTAGACTGGGCAAAAACCCGGAGGCCCATCATGCACACACTGACTCGCGACGATATCGAACAAGCTGCCCGCCACTTATACGAAGTCATGCCCGCCACCGCCCAGTACGCCTGGCCCTTGTTGGCTGAACGGCTGGGTTGCACGGTGTGGGTCAAGCACGAGAATCACACCCCGACGGGGGCCTTCAAGGTACGCGGCGGCCTGACCTTCGTGCGCTGGCTCAAGCGCGAGCACCCAGAGGCAAAAGGCATCGTCACGGCGACTCGCGGCAACCACGGCCAGAGCCTGGCGCTGGCGGCCAGCGCATTGGGTTTGAAAGCGTTGATCGTCGTGCCGCAAGGTAACTCGGTGGAGAAGAACAACGCCATGCGCGGTTTTGGCGGCGAGGTGATCGAGTATGGCCGCGATTTCGATGAGGCCCGTGAGGAGGCCGTACGCCTGGCCCAATCGCATGGCCTCTACCTGGTGCCGCCGTTCCATCCCGAGTTGGTCAAGGGCGTGGCGACCTATGGGCTTGAGCTGTTCAACGCGGTGCCGGACCTGGACACCGTCTATGTGCCGATAGGCTGCGGCTCGGGGATCTGCGCGGTCATCGCCGCCCGCGATGCCTTGGGCCTGAAGACCCAGGTGGTGGGCGTGGTGTCCACCGAGGCCCTCGCGGCGAAGTTGTCGTTTGAAGCGGGCAGGCTATGCGAGACCGCGTCGGCAAATACCTTTGCCGACGGCCTGGCCGTGCGCAGGCCCGTTCCCGAGGCCTTTGCCATCTATGGGGCCGGGGCGGCGAGAATCGTAGCGGTCAGCGATGCTGAAATTGCCGGGGCCATGCGGGCGTATTACACCGACACCCACAACCTCGCCGAAGGTGCCGGCGCGGCCGCCTTGGCAGCGCTGATGCAGGAGCGTGAAACGATGCGGGGGAAAAGGGTGGCGGTGATTCTCTCCGGTGGCAATATCGACCGGCCGGTGTATGCGAATCTGATTGGCTGAGGTCGGGCTTGCCGCCGTCATCGCGAGCAAGCTCCCACAGGAGGGCCGAGGTGTATCTCGAATCTTACAATCACCCCGGACAACTGTGAGCGAGCTTGCTCGCGATAGCCGCAGGTCAGGTTGCACCTGAGGTTGAATGTGCCGCCAATGACTACGCCGCTTCCGCAGCCATGGCTGCCCGGACGCTGGGGCGTGTTGCGATTCGCGCCATGAACGCCGCCAGTGCCGGCCAATCCCTGATCTGGATATTGAACAACGGCAGCCAGTTCAGGATGGTAAACAAATAGCTGTCGGCCAGGCCAAAGGTGCCCATCAGGTAATCCTGTCGTTCAAGGGTCTGGCTGAGGTAATCCAGGCGCCTGAACAGTTTTGCCCTGAAGATGGCCTTGGTCGACTCTGCAATATCGGCGTTGAACAGCGGCGCACATCCGCTGTGAAGCTCGGAGGTAATGAAGTTCAACCATTCCTGCAAGCGAACCCGCTCCCAAGTGCCATTGGCCGGCGCCAGCGTGTTTGCGGGGACCAGGTCGGCCAGGTACTGGACGATGGCGGGCCCCTCGGTCAGGACATTACCGTTATCCAGCACCAAGGCTGCCACGTAGCCCTTGGGGTTGATGCTCAGGAAATCGAGCCCATCGGCAGTTCGCTTGGTTTTGTTGTCGACCCGAATCAATTCAAATGGCAGGCCCAATTCCCGCAGCACGATGTGCGGGGACAATGAGCAGGTCATGGGGGCGAAGTACAGTTTCATGGTTTCCTCAAGGACGGGGGGCGTGCTGTCAGAATCCGCGAGGGCCGGAACATTTTCAAACGACATCTTCAGTGCTAGCGTATGACAAAATCTCATGAGCAAGCCAAACCCAATGGCCATCAAAATCCCTTCCCTCAATGGCCTTAAAGCATTCGAGTCGGCCGCTCGGCATATGAGCTTTACCAAGGCTGCGCAAGAGCTGAACGTCACGCAGACAGCCATCAGCCATCAAATTCGCCGGCTCGAAGAGGAACTGGGCGTGCGCCTGTTCTTGCGGCTCAAGGATGGCCTGGCCCTGACAGACGAAGGACATGCCTATTTCCCAGGCGTTCGCGCGGCGTTCCATGAGTTGCGCTATTGCACGCAGACGTTGCTGCAGAGCCGCAGCAACAGCATCTTGACGATCAGTACCCTGGTTTCATTTGCTTCCAAATGGTTGTTGCCGCGACTGGCGTCATTCCAGCAGGCGTTTCCCAACATTGACGTGCGCGTTACGGCATCTACCGAACGAGTGAATTTCCGTGAGGGCGGCGTCGATGCGGCCATTCGTTACGGTTCCGGGGACTGGAAGGGGTTGCGGGCGGACTGGCTGATGGCCGATGAGATCTTTCCGGTGTGCAGCCCCAGGCTGCTGCAAGGTCCGAAAGTCCTGGAGAATCCACGCGATCTGGCCCGGCACACCTTGTTGCAGGTCAGTGGGGTGACCCGCGACGACTGGAGTGCCTGGTTGAGCGCCGCTGGCCAGCCGAAAAAACTGGCCGAAGGCAGCCGGCTGACATTCGACCTTGCCATGATGGCCGTTCAGGCTGCGGTTGACGGTCTGGGGGTCTGCATTGGGCGTTCGACCTATGTCGAGGATGACCTGAAGGCCGGGCGATTGGTTGCACCCTTTGATCTGCGATTGAAATCTGACCTTGGCTTTTATTTCGTGAGCCCGCATGAAACAGCCGAAACCCCCAAAGTGCAGGCCTTTAGAACCTGGCTGATGGATTCGTTGGGTTTTGGCGCCGAAACATGATTACCGCGTACCGTTCAGCCTTCAGTCAGCGAGCCGATATGAATAGAAGGTCCGGTTACTTTCAGGGTTCACCGAGGGTACGTCATGTTTAATACAACACTAAAAAACGAACTGACGGCTAGGACGGCCGAATTGGCAACATACAAAGGATTGGTAGGCTCCCTGGAGCGGTCGATGGCTGTTATCGAGTTCAGCCCCGACGGCAAGGTCCTTCGGGCGAACGAAAATTTTCTTGGCACGATGGGCTACCGTGCTGATCAATTGGCCGGCCTGTCCCATCGGGATTTTTGCACCCCGGCGCTGGTGGGCAGCGCCGAGTACCGTGAATTCTGGAACCAGTTGCGCGCCGGTCAGTTTGTTTCCGGCACGTTTCAGCGCCGTAGTGCGCAAGGGCAGAACGTGTGGCTGGAAGCCAGCTATAACCCGATAGTGGACGAGCAGGGCCGCGTCGTGAAGGTGGTCAAGTACGCACTCGATGTCACCGCCAAGGTTGCCAGCGAGGCAGAAACACGTGGCCGGCTGGCGGCACTCGACCGGGCCATGGCCGTGATCGAGTTCGACCTGGGCGGCCACATCCTGACCGCCAACGACAACTTCATGAATGTCATGAATTACACGTTGGCAGAGCTCAAGGGCAAGCATCACCGGATGTTCTGCGAACCGAGCCTGGTTGGCAGTTCGGAGTACAGTGATTTCTGGCGCCGTCTCAACGCCGGCGAGTTTTTCAGCGGCCAATTCAAGCGCCTCGGCAAAAACGGCAAAGTCGTCTGGCTGGAAGCCAGCTACAACCCGGTCTATGACGCCGAAGGCAAGTTGTGCAAGATCGTGAAGTTCGCCAGTGACATCAGCGAGCGGGTGGAGAAATTCGAAGAGGATTCGCGTGGCGCTTCCCGTGCGTACCATATCTCCGCCGAGACCGAGCGAGTGGCCGAACAGGGTGCCCAGGTGATCCACCAGACTGCCAAGGAGATGCGCGAGATTGCCGATAACATTGGCTCTTCCGCGCGTCTGGTTGGGCAGTTGGGCGCGCGTTCGGAAGAGATCACTGCCATCGTCAACACCATTCGCGGCATTGCCGACCAGACCAACCTGCTGGCCCTCAACGCGGCCATCGAGGCGGCACGGGCCGGGGACCAGGGGAGGGGGTTCGCGGTCGTGGCCGACGAGGTCCGGCAACTGGCCGGGCGCACCAGTCGCTCCACCTCTGAAATTGCCGAAATGATCGGCATGATCCTCTCCGAAACCCGCGATGCCGTCGCCAGCATGAACGTGACCCATGAAGGCGCATTGCGCGGCGTAACCCTGGCAGATCGGGCCGGTTCGGTCATCGTGCAAATCAGGAACGGGACCACGGACGCACTTGAGGCCGTGAGCATGTTTGCGTCCAAGCTCGACGAGTCCGAGGTGATACCCAAGACGGCTATCGGCTGGGTGGGTTGAGGTGAGCTGAGGCCTCGCCCTTGCGATTCATGCGCTTGACCAATTCAAGCAATACCGCTCGCAGTTCCGGCGGTCGCACGGGCTTGGCCAGCACCGAGATACTCAGGCTTTGCAGCGATTGGCGTATCCGCTCGATCTCATGCCCGGTGATGACCAGCGCCGGAATTTGCCAGCCGCGCTGCTCGCGTAGCGCGGCAATGCATTCGGCGCCCGAGACTTTTGTGCCCAGGTCGAAGTCGGCGATGACGATGTCGCAATCGCTGGTCAACCCTTCGCCGTCGCTGTGGGCCTCGACCTCGCAGCCCCATTTTTCCAGCAGCGCCGAGGTCGCCATCAGTACGTTGGCGTCGTCTTCAACCAAGCACACCCGTAACCCGTCCAGGCGATTCTGGACGGGCACTACCTTGGGCGCCATGACACGTGGTGCTGCCGGCTCCAGGCCGCTGATCGCCACCCGGGTGCCTTGTCCGACCTTGGAGCGGATGTGTATATCGACGTCGAGCATCTGGCTGATGCGCTTGACGATGGACAGGCCAAGGCCAAGGCCCTCGACATCCTTGTCGCGCATATGGCGCACGCGGTAGAACTCCTTGAACACTTCGGGCAAATGTTCGGCGGCGATGCCGCGCCCCTTGTCGTAGATCACCACGGCCAGGCGCTTGCCCTGGCGCCGCACGCCGATCAGCACGGGTTGGCCGGGTGCGTATTTGAGCGCGTTGGACAGCAGGTTCTGGACCATCGTAGTCAGCAAGCCGGGATTGACGCTGACCCAGTAAGGACAATCGCGCAGACGCAGCTCGACGCCGGCCCAGCGGGCCGCTTCGGTGTTCTGCTTGACGACGTCCTGCAGCAATTGGCCCAGGTGTACGGTGTCGGCCTTCGGCATCAGTTGGCCGTGATCGAGGGTGTAGATATCGAGGATCGAGCGGAATAGCTGCGACACGGTGTGCAGCGAACGGTCGATGTTGTCCACCAGTCGCAACTCTTCCTGGCCCAACCGGGCATCGCGCAGGCAGGCCGTGAACAGGCCGATGGAGTGGATTGGCTGGCGCAGGTCATGACTGGCCTGGGCCAGGAATCGCGATTTCTCCTGATTGGCCAAAATGGCTTCTTCGGAGGCAATGCGTGTGCGCTTGAGCAAAATGTGCGCGTAGGCGGGCACCACAATGGTGGTGACGATCAACATCAGGAACATGTAGGGCTGCGTATGCCAGAACGGGGTCAGCCAGAAAACCAATACCAGGCTCGACAATGCGATAACGGTCGCCAACGCCAGGTAGCGCGAGCCGAAGCGCATGCCATTGCCCAGCGTGACCCAGAGTAATGCAGCGTACACCGGGAGCGTGCCCTCTCCACCGACGATCATGGCAAATGCGATGCCGGCATAGTCATGCAGCATTGTGAAAAGGCGCCGCCAGAAGAAGTGTCCGGGCCAGCGCTTGATGATCATGCGCAGGAACACCGAGACGACGATGAAGGTACAGATGTAGATAATGATGGGTACGTAGCTCGCGGCGTCTTCTGGATAGAGGCCGGCCAGGATGACGATATACAGCAGCGCGCAGGCGCTGACGGTCAGGCGTAATGTGGCCTGGTCGAGTTCACTGTTCTTTTCCACCGGTTTTCGAACCTCATGGGCTTCTGGTGCCTTGAGATAGCGTAGCGGCTGGCCCATCAATGCGACTCAGAATAGTTGCCCGGGCCGGGATACTTCAGGAGGGGACTACCACGCAGGGCGTCGGGAGAGCACGTGAACGAAGTCGTTCGTTATCTGCAAGGCTTGCGTCTTGAGCGCAGGTACTTGGAAGAAATGAGGTGAGGGTTGGGGACAGGCTTGATGCTGTCCCCAAAGGCAATGCCATTGCGTCAGTAGACCCTGTAGTACTTCACGACGTCATCGACGAAATAGATGGTCAATACCGAACCCTGGGTCTGGCTTTGGCCCGCTTTCGTGCCGGTCACACTGCTGAGGTCGTTGGCCACGGTTTGTGCCTTGGACAGTTGTGCCGAGGTGTCGTACATCTTCAGGCGCGTCTCGGGCGACACGTACTTGTGGGCCAGCTTCATGTACTTATCCAGGCCCTCATCACTCTTTTCATAGGTCCAGTTCGACTCGTTGCTGGTACTGGTCGAATTGAGCTCTTCATTCGTCGGCGCGCCGAACATTTGAGTGATCTGGCCTTTTGTCGTCTTGCCCGGAATGATCGTTTGCTTGAGGTAAGAGACGTCGTATTTTTGGGCACCCTGATTCAAGGCGCCCATCAAGTTACCCAAGTCGCCGGTGTTTGCACAACCGTTCAGTACGCCCGCCAGCATGCACAGCGTCATTCCATTTCTAAGTGTTTTTCCATATTTGAAGGACATGATGACTTACCTTGAGTTGATGTCAGGACCATTCCATTTCAACCGTGCAACGGTGAAGTTGACCCAGCATTGCGCCGCCTATCGATTTATTAAATCCATAGGCTTCGCATGTCATGACGTTTCAATAGGTACAGTGATACTGCACGGCGCATGGCATGTTGGCTTTCTTTATATTTGGCTGTTCGAACAGCCTTTTTATGGAGCGTCCACAGCTTAGGGGGAGCGTACTGGGCGAAGCTATAGTACAAGTGTGCTATGGCCCCGGAGATGGGCCGGCACGGAGGGTGATGCTCAATTAATATTCGCCGCCGTTATACATTCAATTGTCTTGTTTTCCCGGCCATCCACCATTGCTTGGGAAGTTGGAAAACTGCGCCGCAGCCGCCGCGCGCGTGGGCACACCCAGGGATTTGAGCAGGCTTGAGACATGGATGCGCACCGTGAACGGGGAGATACCCAGGTCCCGGGCTATCTCCTTGTTGGTCTTGCCGGCGGCGATCAAGCCAAGCACTTGCCGTTGGCGCGCGGTCAGTTGGGAAAGTGCATCGTCCAGGATCGCGTTTTCGGCTTGATACTTCACCACCACTTCGCCTTCGCGTATTGCCATGATGGCGTCGGCAATTGCGGCGGGGTCGATATTCTTGCCGATGAATCCGTCGGCACCCAGCGCTATCACCTGGGAAATAACATCGACATCATCCACCATTGAAACCACAATGATCGAGGTGCGTTTGAACTCACCGCGCAACTGGCCGATGACTTGCAACGATTTGATCCCGGGAAAGCGCAAGTCGAGTATCAGGGAGTCCACTTCCACTCCGGAGCGTGCCAGCGCCAATACTTCGTCCAGATTTCCAGCCTGTTCTATGGATGCTGTCGGTATGAGTCGTTCAATGGTTCTCAGCATACCTTCGCGAAACAAAGGGTGGTCATCTGCCACAATTACTCTGCACGTCATGCTTCAGATCCTTCTGATCTTCCAGTTCACGAATCGTAACCTAAACTGCCCCCTTGGGTTTCAAGTTTGAAACAACCTTTCATGTTGGAATAATCCAGTGACCATGACGGAAAAGAATAGCGAGCTTGATCAGGCTACCTTGAGATTGACGGTCGGGGCCTGTGCAGCGCTCTACATCATTGTGGTGGCCTTTCTGGCCAGCGACTTCGAAACCTATGTACCGATCCTGTGGTACATGACCTTTTTCTTCGGCACCGCTATCCCTCTGCGCATGGCGGTCAAGCGCTGGCCCGGGCACTTCTTCCTGCGTCGTCTTTTTGCCATGACACTGGATTATGCCAGTCTTGCCTTTGCCTTGATCGTGGGTGGGGAGGGTACGCTACCGGTGTACGCTGCATTGCTCTGGGTCACGTTGGGCAATGGCATGCGCTTCGGCTCGCGCTACCTGGCGCTGGCAACCGTTATCGCGTTGTCGACCCTGGTGGTGATTTTCCTGCTCACGCCGTTCTGGCGTGGTCAACCCTATCTGTTCCTGACGCTGATCGTCACCACCATCGTGGTGCCCGCCTACGCGCATATCCTGCTGACCCGAACCCGCATCGCTTCGGAAGAGGCGATTGCCGCGAACCAGGAGAAGTCCCGCTTCCTGGCCCAGGCCAGCCATGACTTGCGCCAACCGATTCACTCGATCGGCTTGTTCACCGCCTGCCTGCGCGATGCCCGGTTGGGCCAGGAAGAGTTGCGACTGGTGGACAACATCGACCGTTCGTTGCACATCGTCTCGCAACTGTTTCGCTCGATCCTCGATATCTACACCCTCGATAACGGGCAGCTTGAACCGCAGGCCGAACCCGTACACCTGGGCACACTGCTTCAAGATGTGGTCAAGCAGAACACCGAAGCGGCCCGCTGGGCCGGCGTCGAGTTGCGCCTGCGGCCTTGCCGGCATTGGGTCAATGTCAACGCCGGCCTGTTGGCGACCATGGTGCAGAACCTGGTCTCCAACACGCTCAAATATGCCTCCGGCCAACCGGTGTTGATCGGCGTGCGTCCGAAAGGCAGTGGCCTGGCCATCGTCATCTATGACAAGGGCCGGGGCATTGCCGCCGAACACCTGCCCGAGGTGTTCAAGGAGTTCTATCGGGTGCGTCACGTTCGTGACAAGGACGTCGAGGGGCTGGGCCTGGGGTTGTCCATCGTCAAGCGAATCAGCCACCTGATCAATCTGGACATCCAACTGGACTCCCGGCTCGGCAGGGGCACTCGCGCCATGATCCAGGGGCTGGAAACGGTCGCGCCAAGGGCGATGGTGGACAGGCCGGTGTCCACGCACAGCCGTTTGCAAGGCTTGCGGGTGTGCCTGGTAGAGGATGACGCCAACGTGCTGATGGCGACATCCGCGCTATTGGAGAGGTGGGGGTGCGAAGTGGAAACCCACAGTGACGGAGTGGGCGTGACCAGTGACTGCGACATCATCATTGCCGACTTCGACCTGGGCACGAAGGTCTCCGGTTCCGAATGCATCGCCGCGATTCGCGAACAACGGGGCTGGGAAGTCCCCGCCATGATCATGACCGGCCATGAAATCGAGAGAATCCGCCATGCGCTGCACCACATGAACATTTCGATCCTGGCCAAGCCCGTGCGACCGCCGGAGTTGCGGGCGACCTTGCTCGAGCTGACCAAGAACTTTTCCAGCATCAGGACGTGATCGCCGTCCGGGCCATTGCTCGTTCTTCCACCATTCCATTTTATGAAACGGTGGATTGCAGTTTGTGCGTATTCCTGCGCCGTCGCTTTGGGCAGAAGATGACTCCAGCCACTTGCACAGCCGTGCAAACGAAGGCGGAGAATCCCCAACCGTAGCGCACTGGCGCAGGCGTTCATGCTGCGAGCGCGAGGAGTAGCTGATGGACGTAGCCTTGCAAGCAAAAACCTCGCCCTGGCACGAAGGAGAGCTGGCCTTGCAGCGCTCCGTCGGGGCAGTCGACATGATGGCCAGTGTCGGTCAACGGCAACTGGCGCGTACCTGGATGCCGGACCAGCATCGGGAGTTCTACGCCCAACTGCCTTTCGTGGTGCTGGGGGCGGTGGATCGGCAAGGCGACGTCTGGGCGACCCTGCGCTCGGGACAACCGGGCTTCATGAGCTCACCCGATCCGCAGACCCTGCACATCCAACTCGAACCTGAGCCGAACGACCCGGCCCAGGAGGGCTTGGGCGAGGGCGATGCCATCGGGATGCTGGGGATCGAGTTGCACACCCGCAGACGCAACCGCATGAACGGTGTCGTACGTCGCCAGATCGACCCGGGGCTCGAGATTTCAGTGAGCCAGGCGTATGGCAACTGCCCTCGCTACATCAACTTGCGCCAGTACCACTTCGTCGATGCGCAGGCCGTTGCGCCGCGTCAACTGACCCTGTCCGACCCGCTGGTGCGGCGCCTGGTGACGGCGGCCGATTCGTTCTATATCGCCACCTACGTGGTACGCGATGGCGAGCGGCAGGTCGATGCTTCCCACCGTGGTGGCAAGCCAGGGTTTGTGCGCATGGATGAAGATGGATCGCTGACCATCCCGGACTTTTCCGGCAACCTGTTTTTCAACACGCTGGGCAACATCCTGCTCAATCCACGGGCAGGGCTGGTGTTCGTCGATTTTCGGACGGGCGATCTGCTGCAAATGAGTGGCTCGGCGCAAGTCCTGCTGGACGACCCCGAGATCAGCGCGTTCCAGGGCGCCGAGCGGCTGCTGCGCTTTATCCCGCAACGCATCGTGTATCGCCCAGCAGCCATTGCGCTGCGCTGGAAGGATCAGGACGAAGGCGACTCGCCCAATTCAATGATGACAGGCAGTTGGGAGCAGGCCGCCGAGCGCTTGCAGGCCGAGGCGCTGCGTAGCCGCTGGCGGGCGTTGCGTGTTGCGCGGGTGGTGGATGAAAGCCACAACATTCGCTCGTTCTACTTGCAGGCGAGCGATGGCTTGGGTTTGCCCCGGTTTGAAGCCGGGCAACATTTGCCGGTGAGGATCTTGTTGGAGGGGCAGAGCGCTCCATCGATCCGGACCTACAGCGTATCCAGTGCGCCGTCGGATGATTTCCTGCGTATCAGCGTCAAGCGCGATGGCTCGGTGTCGTCCCACCTGCATGATCAGGTGCAGGCGCTGCACGAGATTGAGGCGCGGGCGCCTCAGGGCCATTTCACCGTCCAGGCCACCGAGCGGCGTCCGTTGGTCTTGCTGGCAGCGGGGGTAGGTATCACGCCGTTGTTGTCGATGTTGCGCGAGGTGGTGTACCAGGGCCTACGCATCAGCCGCATGCGCCCGGTCTGGCTGGTGCAA
The DNA here is from genome assembly GCF_900103575.1 of Pseudomonas sp. NFACC51. NCBI lineage: Bacteria > Pseudomonadati > Pseudomonadota > Gammaproteobacteria > Pseudomonadales > Pseudomonadaceae > Pseudomonas > Pseudomonas sp. NFACC51. The sequence continues at coordinate 765,328 of NZ_FMXH01000001.1, forward strand.
AGCGCTCGTTCGGTGGCCGATCTGGCTTTCCGTGACGAGATCGACGAACTGGCCGCCCGTGCCGGCGACAAGCTACAGGTTCTGCGCCTGGTCAGCCAGCCACCCACTGATGGAGGGAGCGCTGAGGGCTATGACCTGGCCGGCAGGATCGATGTGGAACTGCTCAAGAAGCTGCTGCCGCTCAACGACTACGACTTCTATTTGTGCGGGCCGGGCAGCTTTACCCAGGCGTTGTACGACGGGCTGCGCAAACTGCGCATCCCTGACGATCGCATCCACGCGGAAACCTTCGGGCCCTCGACGCTTGTGCGAGATCTCGAAGTGAGCATGCCGGCGCCGGAGCAAGTGCCGGCCGCGAATGAAGCGGTGAAGGTCTTGTTCGCCAGTTCCGGCAAGGAGGCACGTTGGGAGCCAGGCAGTGGGACGCTGCTGGAGCTGGCCGAAGCGCGCGGCCTTAACCCGGAATTCAGTTGCCGCGGCGGTTCCTGCGGCACCTGCAAAACCCGCTTGAGCCGCGGCCAGGTGCATTACCTGAGCCAGCCGGCCGAACCGGTCGGCGAAGGTGAAGTGCTGATCTGTTGCGCCGTACCGGCCCAGGGGAGCGAGCCGTTGGTGCTGGAGGTCTAGTGGCCTGTGTGGCTGATTCGTGTACGCGAATTAACCGTACAGGCCACTAGGCTGACCGCCCGACTGTTTCACTGGATGAAATGCTGGATTGTAGAAGCTGGTTATTCCGCTGTCCGGGACAGGAGCAGAGGATAGCGCCATCGACGCGATCACCGCTTCGAGCCCAAAACAACATGGAGTACGTCATGTCTGAGAAAGCGATCAAACTTTATCGCCACCCGCTGTCGGGGCACGCCCATCGTGTCGAGCTGATGCTCTCGCTGCTTGGCTTGCCAACCGAGTTGATATTCGTGGACTTGATGAAAGGTGAGCACAAGACTCCGGAGTTTCTCGCCATCAACAGCTTTGGCCAGGTGCCGGTGATTGACGATAACGGCACCGTCCTGGCCGACTCGAACGCGATCCTGGTCTACCTTGCGACCAAGTATGGCAAGGGGCAATGGCTGCCCAGTGATTCGCTTGCCCAGGCGCGGGTGCAGCGCTGGCTGTCGGTGGCGGCGGGCCAGATCAACCAGGGGCCGGCCAACGCCCGGTTGATCACCGTGTTCGGCGCCGGCTATGACGCCGAAGACGCCATCAAGCGCTCCCATGCCCTGTTGAAGGTGATGGAGACGGAGTTGGGCCAAAGCCGGTTCCTGGCCGGTGAGCAACCAACCATCGCTGATGTGGCCGCGTACACTTACGTGTCCCATGCGCCGGAAGGCAACGTCGCGCTGACCGACTACCCGAATGTCCGGGCCTGGCTGGGCAGCATCGAAGCCTTGCCGAATTTCGTCGGCATGCAACGTACCGCCAAGGGCTTGCAGCAAGCCTGATTCAAACCGCGGGTGCTTGTCGGGGGGCATCTTCCGGCAAGTCCATTCAAGCCACGTGCCCTCAAGACTGGACCACCCATGGATCGCTTTCAGGAAATGCAGGTTTTCATGGCGGTGGCCGAGGAGGAAGGGTTCGCCGCTGCTGCCCGCCGACTGCGTATCTCCCCGCCAAGCGTGACGCGCGCCATTGCGGCGATGGAGGAGCGGATCGGCACCCAGCTGTTGTCGCGCACCACCCGCAAGGTGTACTTGACCGAAGCGGGGCAACGCTACCTGGAAGATTGCCGACGGATCCTGAGTGAGCTCGATGAAGCCGAGGAGGCTGCTGCCGGCAGTTATTCGATCCCCTGCGGGTATCTGACGGTCACCGCTCCGGTGCTGTTTGGCGAGCTGTACATCGCGCCTTTGCTGACGGATTACCTGGATCAATTTCCCTCGGTACACCTCAACGCCTTGTTGGTCGACCGCGTGGTGAACATCGCCGACGAAGGCATCGACGTGGCGATCCGCATCGGTCATTTGCAGGAAAACAATCAGCACGCCATCAAGGTTGGTGAAGTGCGCCAGGTGATTTGTGGCGCCCCGGCCTATTTCCAGCGACACGGACGGCCAACTCATCCTGGTGAGTTGAGCAAGGCCAACATCGTGATGTCTTCGGCCAGTCATTTGCTGAGCCACTGGCAGTTCATGGACGAGGCCAGTTCACTGAGCTTGCGCTTTGATCCACGCCTGGTGGTGACCGCGAATCAGGCGGCGATCAATATTGCCTGCCAGGGTTGGGGCGTCACCCGGGTCTTGTCCTATCAAGTAGCCCGGCAGGTCGCCGATGGGGAACTTGAGGTGGTGCTCAAGGCGTTCGAACCGCCAGCGTTGCCGATTCACGTGGTGTATCAGAAGAGCAATCGAGTGCCGGCCAAGGTGCGCACGTTCGTCGACTTTCTCGCTGATCGGTTGGGGGACGACGTCACGCTCAAGCCTGTCGTAAAAGGCCTCGCCTGATGGCTCGCCACCATGAAATGCTGATGTTCCATGGGCTGTCGCAGTGCCCCAGTCTCGCTTCGGCAGCCCAGCGCCTCAACGTTTCCGGACCGACCGTGATGCGTGCCATCGCTCGGTTGGAGGCGCGACTGGGTGTGCAGTTACTGTTGCGCAGCACGCGCGGGGTCGTGCTGACTGAGGCCGGGATCGGCTTCATGGCCGACTGTTCACGGATCCTCAGGGCGATTGACGAGGCCGAGGCATCGGCCAAGGGCTGGCATGTCCAGGCCCAAGGCAACCTGACGATCCTGTTGCCCTTGCTGTTCAGCCGCTATGTCATGGCCCCGGTGCTGGCCGGCTACATGGATCAGTACCCCGAGATCAGGATATTCGCCCACTACCACGATCGTTTTCCGAACATGCACGAGGAAGGGCTGGATGTGGCGGTGCTGGTGGGGCATTTGCCCAACTGCTCATTGATCGCACGACCGGTCGGCAGCGTTCGTTCACTCGTCTGCGCCAGTCCTGGCTACCTGGCGCTTCATGGTGAACCGGTTGTGCCGCAGGATCTGCACAATCATCGACTGATCGCCACGCAGGCCAACCAGGATTGGGTCCAGTGGCCTTTTCATCAGCCGGCCAGCGGCCTCAAGGCACGCACGCGGCTCAGCTGCGCCACGCTACAGACGGCCATCGATGCGGCGGCTCATGGGGCTGGGTTGATGCGCTGCTTGAACTATCCACTACACGACTATCTGAACAGCGGACGCTTGCGCCGGGTCTTGCAACCTTATGAGCCGCCATCGATACCGGTTCATGTGGTCTACCGCGAAAGAAGCAAGGCGCCGATGCGCGTGCGCAGCTTCGTGGATTACATCGTCGAGCGCCTGCGCGAGCACCCGGCCCTGCGAGCGGATGTTTCTTGAGTATCAGCTCGCGCTTGGGCTCAGGATCCCGCGGCGCACGCGTCCTGGCGCCTCGCCGAAGACTTCCTTGAATTTCTTGCTGAACGCGGCCTGGGATTGGTAGCCGACCTGTACGGCGATATCGCTTAGTCCCAAGTGTGAATGGCTGAGCAGGCTGAAGGCCAACTCCATGCGTACTTGCGTCAACAGCACCCACGGCGAGACGCCGGCCACCTTGACGAATGCGCGCATGAAATTGGCCCGGGACATGCTCGCGATGTCCGCCAGGCCTTGGATGGTCCATGCGTGCGCAGGGTCTGCCAACATGGCCTGCCAGGACCGGCCCAGACGTTTATCGCCGAGCAGGGCCAGCGAGCCGCTGTCCTGTCCCTGGCTGGCCAGATGCGCACGCAGAATCAGGGTGAACAGTGCCTGTGACAGGGCATCGAGCAGGAAGCGCGCGCCGACCTTATCCCCATCCGCTTCTGCGCGCATGACCTCCACCAGCGCCGGCAACGGCCCATTGGCTGGTAATGCGCCGCTGGGAATCACCAGGTATTCGGGCAAGACACCGAACAGCAACGAAGCCCGGTTGAAGTGAAAGCCCCCACAAAGCATGTCCAGCTCCGCGCTGGCGCCGCCAATGCGATGAATCGGCAAGGTGCCCCCGGTCACGATCCGGGGTGAGGTCGGCGTCACCGTTTTGCCAGGGCTGTGCATGACGTGAGGGGCACCGCGCGGCAACAGCAGGATGTCACCGGCGCGCATGGGCAAGCGCTGCCCATCGGCAAACTCGACGCGGCATTCGCCGGCCAGCACGATGTGATAGGGGGCTGTGCCCAGGGCTTGCTGCCCGTGATCCAGGGCCCAGTCGCCCTGGAACTGACAGCGCAGGTCCAGGCTGCCGCGCACGTTGGCCAGGCTGATGAGTTTATCGATCGCATTCATTTGAGCGTTTCGCCAAAAAACCTGAGCGCATTGAGCAAACCCGAGTGGCGCCAGGGTGAAAAACTGAGGGCGTCAAAACAGTACACCCAACCCACTCAGGAGTTAATGCCATGTTCAATAACTGGTCCGAATTGTTGCCCACCATTCAGAAAGCCTTTGGCGCGCTGGGCCGCAGCAACCCGAAAATGGTCAAGGCCTATATGGCGCTAGGGGAAGCCGCCAGCGAAAACAATGTACTCGATGCCAAGACTCGCGAACTGATCTCGATCGCCATCGCCGTCACCACTCGCTGCGACGGCTGCATCGCCGCCCACACGGACGCGGCGATCAAGGCCGGCGCGAGTCGCGAGGAGGTCGCAGCGGCCCTGGCAACTGCGATTTCGTTGAATGCGGGTGCGGCCTACATCTACTCGCTGCGGTCGCTTGAAGCGTATGACATGCTGAAAGCGCCGGTGTGATTTTCATCCGCTCCCACAGGGTTTTTGTGTGGTGTTCAGATGTTGTGAACACCCGAAGTCCCCTGTGGGAGCGGGCTTGCTCGCGAAGACGGTGTGTCAGTTTACGGTGATGTTGGATGTGCCGGCCTCATCGCGAGCAAGCTCGCTCACAGGATCAGGCTGACACTGCGCCGCCAGGCAATGAAACGTTGGATCGTCGTACCGATCGTCACAGGCCATGCATTACGTCTTGGCCGGCGAGTCGATCAGCCGACAAGTTCCCAGGAAATAAAACACACCACCGGCAACGATGAACAGGGCGAGCATGTAGAAGATGTAGTGAGGTGGCTGCGTTGCCAATACGACGCCACACAGCACCGGCCCGGAGGCGGCGCCGAGGTTGCCGAGATTCTGCGCAGCGTAGTACATGCCGCGCAGGTGGTCGGGCGCGATGTTGTCGATGAACATGTATTCGGTGGGGAAGACGATGATCTCTCCGACTGTGAACACCGCCATGGCGATCACCCAGAGCAGGAGGGTATCGGCCACGGCGAAGCCGGCCAAGCCGAGGATGAACAGACTCAGCCCCGCTGCCAGCCACAGGTTCAGATGCCGGTGGGAAATCTTTCGGCCAATGACGTATTGCAGGCTGATCACCATCAGCGCGTTGGTCGTCACAAGGGCGCTGATGATGCGGTAGGTGGACTGAGCTGTTGTAGTGACCACCAGGTACTGGGAGAGATAGGCCGTGAACTGGCCGAAGACCACCGCGCTGAGCAGGCCGCCGAGGGTGAAGCACACTAAGCGGTAATCGCGCAGCAGAAGCTTGCCCACGGCCAGGAAGGGAACGGGTTTAGCGCTTTCGCGAGCCAGCTCGCTCCTACAGTGGCTCGCATCGACGACCGCCAGGTCCCTGTCGCCCCAGACAAAATAAATCAGGCAGAACCCGGCACCCAGCATGCAGGACAATAGAAATGGCAAGCTGATGTCCAGATCGGCTATTCCCGCCCCGAGAAATGGCCCAACGGCATAGCCGATGTTGGTCAGGGTGTATTTGATCGAGAACGCTTCGCTGCGCTCGGCCACCGCGAGCAAGCTGCCGAATCCCGCCTTGACCGCGATATCGATCACGGCATAGGCCAGGTTGATCAGCACCAGGCAGCTGTAGAACAGCCAGAGATCGCGAGCCAGAAACGTTCCGAGAAACCCCGCCGTGAATAATCCGCTGAACCCCAGAATGAGTCGGTAGCTGGACACGTTGTCCACCAGGAATCCACCGTAGAGGCTCAACAGGGAACCGATGATCAATGTGCTGCCGATCACCAGGCCGATGTCGGCAACGTTCAATCCAAAGTTGCCCGACAGGTAGATGACCAGGTAGGGCAGTGTGATTGCCCGGGCCAGCGTCAGGATGAGTGACGCCCAGAGCAGCAGGTTGACTGACGCGGGGTAGTTTTTAAGGGTGGCGAGCATCCTTGCCTCATACGACCGGAGATGTTTATAGGGAGCAGCGTCGTCGCGCGGACGGATACGCGGCAGCCAAGCTTACTGAGGAAGCCAGTTCTGATTTATGATGCTTTTTCTTCAGTTGATTGAATTCAGTTCATGAATAAGGATGTCCATGTTTTCCTCGGAGCGATTGAAAGGGATCGATGTATTTGTCTGTGTCGCCGAGTCCGGCAGTTTCAAGGCTGCCGCTGAGCGGATGAGCCTGACCAGTTCTGCGATCAGCAAAAGCGTTGCTCGCCTGGAGAGCCGACTTGGGGTTCGACTGTTCGAACGTACGACTCGACGTGTTTCGCTGACGGATGCAGGACGCGCCTTTCTTCGCACCTGCACAGGCGTGCTCGCCGACCTGGAAGAGGCTGAGTGGTCGCTGCACGCTGAAAACACCGAGCCACGTGGCAGGGTTCGGATCGACCTACCGGGCGCCTTCGGCCGATCCCAGGTGCTGCCTATCGTCTTGCGATGCCTGCAGGACTTCCCGCAACTGGTGCCACACCTTTCCTTCTCCGACGGTTTTATCGATCCTGTGCAGGAAGGCGTGGACATCGTGATCCGTTTGGGAGGCGCGGACATTTGGCCGGCCACGTGGGGGCATCGCCACCTTGGCAGCGAATGGCATATTTTCTGTGCGTCCCCTGCGTATCTGGCCAGGCATGGCACGCCCCTGATCGACCTCGATCTGGAACATCACCAGTGCATCGCCTACGGTTGGCCGGATGGAAACGTCAGCCCCTGGAATTTTGCCGGGCGTCGGGGCGAAACGCTCAGGAAACAGGTCTCGCCAACGCTGGTGGTGGGCGATGGCGAGGGCCTGGTGATTGCGGTATTGGCGGGTTGCGGTATTGCCCAATTACCGTCCTGGTTGGTCCAGCGGCAACTGGATGAGGGGACGTTGGTTGAAGTGCTGCCGCAGTGGGCAACCGATGGAATGGCGATCAATCTTGCCTGGCAGAAAAACCGTGGGACGCTTCCCAAGGTCGCGGCTTTATTGGACGTGCTGACGGCCAGTTTGGCTCGGACGGCAGCAGGGCGGGGGCAACGACTCTAGAAGTTCTGCCTGTGGTGCCACGACTAAGTCGACACCGAATCATGGCAACAGACACAAAGCTTGTTGCCATCGAGATCTCGAAAGTAGGCGCCGTAATAGTCGGGGTGGTAGTGGGGTCTCAAGCCGGGTTCTCCCTCACACGTCCCACCCAGTGCCAGCGCTGTCGCGTAGCTGTTCCTCACGGCTTCCCGGTTGGGGGCAAGCAGAGCCACCATTTGTCCGTTGCCGGGTTCGTGCATCTTGCCGTCAAAGGGTTTTCCAATCACGAAAATCGGACGAGGTGAATGCTCGGCAATCCAGCCCGCCCAGCCTTTGTGGGCGTCGCTAAATTTCAATGTCAGGCCCAGCCCGGTCATGATTTTTGAATAGAACACGAAGGCGCGATCAAAATCGCCGATACCTAGAAACACGTGCGAGATCATAATGGCTACCGTTTTGCCTGTGGGCGTGAGGGTTGTTTGAAATTCCAGCCTACGCTGCCACAGGCATCATCCCGCTGCCAAGTCCGGGCGGTTAGTGCTTCGGCTCAGACGCCGGACGCCTGGCCTGCCGGGCTTCGGTGCCGACGACCAGCCAGATGCCAATCCCGGACACCGCCATCCCCGACACCATCTGCCATGAAAGCGGTTCGTCGAACATGACCCAGGCCCAGAGCATCGTAATGGGCGGGCTGAGGTACAGGACGCTGGCGACCCGGGTGGCGCTCGCGCGGCGCAGACACAGCCAGTAGAGCCCATAGCCGCCCATCGTCGACAGGCCCGCAGTCCACAAGACGCTCAGTGCAAAGCCGGTGCTGGGTATCGGGGCTAGGCTGCCATGGGCGGCTTCGACCAGGGCGAAGGCCAGGCCCGAAACGCAGCATTGCAGCCACAGGTTAGGCAACAGGCCCAGTGATTGCGCGCAGGGTAGGTATTTCTGCCACAGAGTCGCGACGGCGAGCGAGAGCATGCCAAGCAGCGGCAGGCCATAGGCCCACCAGGGCGCGTTGCCCCACGCCAGCGCGCCTTGGGTCACCAGCATGACGCCGAGCAGGCCGATAAGTAGGCCGGCCCAGACCTGCCAGGCCAGTCGTTGCTTGAGTACGCTCGCAGCCAACAGCGCCAGGCCCATCGGCAGCAGATCAGCGACTAGCGCGGCCAGGCCCGCCGGCACACCCAGCGCAATGCCTTGGGTGATACCGGCCAGGTAGCCCGCCATCGCCAGCAGGCCGATGCCGGCATTTTTCAACAGCACGACGGGCGAGGTTCGGCGCAGCGCTCTGGCGACGAAGGGCAACAGGACGAGTGTGACCACGACGCAACGCCAGAACACCACCAGCAATGCTGGCGCATAATCAATGGAAAAACGCGCGCCAACGAAGCCGGAGCTCCACGTCAGCAGCAACGCGGCTTCGAGCAGTGGCAATGGAATCAGCCAGTGCCAGTCGGGCTTGGGCAGTGAAGGGCAGCTCATCGATTTAGTCGGGTTCATGACCACAGGCTACGAAACCGACGTAATCTAATAAATCAAAATGTAATGCATCAGTACTTCACGAAGATTGAATCATGACGGCCATACTCGATATCGACTTGATCCGTACCTTTCATGCGGTGGCGCGAATCGGCAAATTCAGTGCGGCGGCAGAACAACTGCACAAAAGCCCGGCGGCGGTCAGCGTGCATATTCAGCGCCTGGAGGCGGTCGCTGGCGGGCGTTTGCTCAACCGGGACAATCAATCGGTATCCCTCACGGCGTTGGGCAAGCGTCTGCTCGTGGCGACGACGGAACTGCTGAGCACCCATGACCGGGTGCTGGCCGATCTGCACGGAGCCCGGCTGGCGGGACGCATTACGTTGGGGGTGCCGGATGAATACGCCGAGCATGTCATCCGCGACATCCTCCCGGCCTTCGCCGCCGCGTGGCCCAACGTGGTGCTGGAACTCAAGACCGCGCCAAGCTACGCGTTACGTGACCTGGTGCAGCGTGGCCAGCTCCAGGCAGCGGTCGTTGTGCAGCCGAAGGGTCAGGCCAGTGCTGGAGGGCAAGTGCTGGTTTCCACCACGCCGGTCTGGGTTGGTCCGGTCCACACGACGATGGCCCCGATGGCGCCACTGCCGTTGGCGGTGCATGCGGCGCAATGCCCTTATCGGCAAGCGATGATGGAGGCCCTCAGGCAAAGCGGCCGCAGGACCCGAGTCGTTCTGGAAAGCCCCTCCAACCAGGCCGTCAAGGCGTGTGTGGAGGCGGGGTTGGCGGTCAGCCTGATAGACCGTGCGCGCGTAACAGATGCCATGCAGATCCTCGAAGACCTTCCGGTCATCAAGGAGCACGAGGTGGTGTTCATGCGAGCCCAGGCGTCACACGGCGATGAGGCGGTGAACCTGCTTTCCCGTGCGATGCAACAGTATTTCCGGCTGTAGAAGCGGTCTAGGGACTGCTGCGCAGCCCAGCGGGAGCAAGCTCCCTCGCCACGGGGTTGCGCTCGTACTCAAAAATGAAGTCGAACGCTGCTTTTTGTGGCGAGGGAGCTTGCTCCCGCTGGGCTGCGCAGCAGCCCCAAGACAAGACCGAGCCTACTAAACGATCAAGCCGACAGCGGCGGCGTCCGCGGCGGGATCAGGCGTTTTGAACCGATCGATTCGAACGCCGAAGCCAGTCGCAATAACGTCGAATCGTCATAGGCGCGGCCAGCGAATGTCAGCCCGACGGGCATGCCGATATCCGCCATGATGCCCATCGGCACGGTGACCGTAGGCACGCCCAGATGGCGGATGGCAAGGTTGCCGTTGGCGACCCAGACCCCATTGCTCCAGGCGATATCGGCAGATGCCGGGTTGACGTCCGCATCCGCCGGCCCGACGTCGGCGACGGTCGGGAAGATCACCGCGTCCAGGCCCAGCCGCTCCATCCAGTCCTCCAGATCGATTCGACGTGTCTGTTCAAGCCCACGCAGGCCGTCGGGCAGGGTCGGGATCTGGTCCCACGGCGTGATACCCCGCTGGGCCATCTTCACGTACTCATCCATGCCGGCCGCCAGATCATCCTCCCGGTTGGGCAGGGTGCCCGGGTCGTGGGGGAAGATCTTCGGTCCGTCGACGTCGGCCAGGCGATTCAACTTCGGATCGCCGTTGGCCCGCAGGAAGTCATCGAATGCCCAGGCCGACAGGTCCCACAATTCATGGTGCAGGAACTCTTTGGAAACCAGGCCGCGGGTGAATACCGTAGGTGCGCCAGGACGATCGCCCTCGCAGTTGGACACCAGGGGGAAATCCACCTCGACCACTTCGGCGCCACAGGCCTCAAGCGCCTTGCGCGCTTGCTCCCAGAGCTCGATCACCGAGGCGCGGGTGATGATTCGCTGCCCCGTCGGGCCGCCGATGCCGGGGGCTTGGGCCGTGCCCGCCTCAGGGTCGGCGTTGATGTACATCCGAGGAACGCCGAACCGAACGCCTGCCAGCGCACTTGGGTTGCTGGCAAGGCTCGGATACGAGGCCGGACGAACTGAATCAACGCTCGGAATCGGTACCCAGGGTTGCAGGCGCCACAGGTCGCCACGGGTGTCCGGGTCCTCGGCGACCACCACGTCCAGCACTTCGAGCAGGTCGGCCATGGTCCTGGCGAAGGGCACGACGACGTCCATCGTCGGCGTCAACGGCCAGTTGCCACGCACCGAGATCACCCCGCGCGACGGCGTATACGCGCACAAGCCATTGTTCGACGCTGGACCGCGCCCGCTCGACCAGGTTTCTTCGGCAAGGCCGAACGCCGCGAAACTGGCGGCGGTTGCCGTGCCCGCACCGTTCGAAGAGCCGGAGGCAAACGGCGCGGTGAGGTAGTCGCCGTTGTACGGGCTCTCGGCACGGCCATACACCCCGCGCTGCATGCCGCCGTTGGCCATGGGCGGCATGTTGGTCTTGCCCAGGCAGATCGCCCCGGCGGCGCGAAGCCGTTCGATGGTGAACGCATCGCGATAAGCAACCAGGTCCTTGAACGCCGGGCTGCCGGAAGCGGCAGTGAGCCCCTTGACCAGGTAACTGTCCTTGGCCGTATAGGGAATGCCGTCAAGCGGCCCCAGGGTCTGGCCGCTGGCCCGACGGGCATCGCAGGCCTGGGCCTCTTTCAATGCATCGGGGTTGCGCACCACCACCGCGTTGAGGGCTGTGGGCGTGTCGGGGCCGTCGTAGGCATCAATCCTGGCGAGGTAGGCCTGGACAAGCGCCACCGCGGTCGTCTGGCCCGACTCCAGCGCAGCGCGCAATTGGCCAATGGAGGCTTCGGTGATTTCGATCATGCTGTTAGCGCCGCGGCAGAGGGATTGCGGGGTGTTCGGTTCCATTGAAGCTGCTCCTGAGACTTCAGGTCATCTCAAAGTGGATATTTATCGGACTTGCGCACTGTACTACGGAATAGCGATCAGGGGCAGTCGGGTTTTGACCGCACTGTCTCTCGAACGAGCGAAAATTTGCCACCTTCAGACTTCGTTAAGAAACGGCCTCGATACTTTCTCCCAATAGCCCGAGGGAGAACGTTGACCCATGCCCGATTTCGACTGGAACATCCGCCTGCCGCTGGCCTTCGGTGATGCCGGCCCGCCGGTTCGGCACTTGCACCGGGCCTTGCCGGGACAAGCCCGGCGAGCTGAGTTCGAGGCGTTCATCCAGCAGCGTTTTCGCCAGGTCCACGGTGCCGATATTCGTCACTTCATGCCGGAGCTGTTCGGGCTCGACGATGTCCATGGCACGCTCTGCGCAGCCGCTGGCGTGCGCCGGGCCGCCCAGGGGCCGCTGTTCCTCGAACATTATCTGGATAGCCTCATCGAGCCCTTGATCAGCGCCGCCGCCGATCGCGCGGTGGACCGCGCTGGCATCGTCGAGGTTGGCAACCTGGCCGCCAGCGACACGGGCAGCGCTCGGCTGAGCATCATAGCCATCACTTATCTGTTGGCCATGGGCGGCCTGGAGTGGGTTGCGTTCACTGGCAACATCGGCCTGGTCAACAGCTTCCATCGCCTGGGCCTCAAGCCTGTGACGCTGTGCCCGGCAGACCCGCAGCGCCTCGGCGAGGACCGTCATCTCTGGGGCCGCTACTACGAGAGCCAGCCGTGGGTTCACGTTGGAAACATCCGCGCCGGTTTCATTCATTTGCGCAATACCGGCGTGTTCAATCGCCTGGGACTGCCGACGGACCTCGGAGAAACCAGCCATGTCGCCTGAAATGGAACGCTTCAAGCGCACTCTGCGTGGTCATGCCGAGCGCAGGGGCCATGCCGTGGCACTGTGGGGCGACGGCTCGCAGCTCGACTACGCGACACTTTATTCCGAAGTGGTGTACCGCCAGCAACGCTTGCGCGATGAACACATCAGTGTTGTCGCCCTGGCTCTGGATAACGGCATCGAAGCGATGCTCTGGGACCTTGCCGCCCTGTTCGAAGGGCTGACCTGCGTCATCCTGCCCGGGTTTTTCAGCCAGGCTCAACGTCGGCACTGCCTGGAGCAGAGCCAGGCCGAGCGAGTGATTGCCGAGCCCGCATTCGAAGCGCAACTGCAAGCTGCCGGATACCAGCACAGTGGCGAGTTCTGGCGACGGCACTTCGACGGACCGAGCCGTCTGCCGGCAGGCACCGCCAAGCTGACGTTCACCTCTGGCACCACCGGCACGCCGAAGGGCGTCTGCCTGAGCGCCGACAGCCTGTTGCGGGTGGCCCGCGAACTGGAGCAGGCCAGCCAACCGGTCGAGGCCAGGCATCACCTGGCGTTACTGCCCCTGGCGATTTTGCTGGAAAACCTTGGCTGCTACGCGGCGTTGTATGCCGGCGCCATGCTGAGCCTGCCCAGCCAGAAAACCCTCGGCATCCAGGGCGCCAGTGGGGTCGACCCGACCCGGCTGCTGGGATGCCTGGCCGAGCGTCGGGCGCAGAGCCTGATCCTGGTTCCGCAGCTGCTGCTGATGTTGGTCATGGCTGCCGAACAAAAGATGTTCAACCCGCACATCGTGCGATTCGCCGCCGTTGGCGGGGCACGGGTGTCCCACGATTTGTTGCAGCGGGCCCAGCGTGTTGGCCTGCCGGTGTTTGAAGGCTATGGGCTGTCGGAATGCGCCTCGGTGGTCTGCCTCAATCGGCCACAGGCTCATCGCGCCGGCAGTGTCGGCCAGCCGCTGCCCCATGTGGAGATCCGCTTGGCCGATGATGGCGAAGTCCTGATCAAGGGTTCGATGCTGCTCGGTTACCTGGGTGAGCCACCGCATGCCAGCGAGTGGTGGCCCAGCGGCGACCTGGGTGAGTTCGACGAAGACGGTTTCCTTTACCTGCGCGGTCGCAAGAAGCATCAGTTCGTGACCAGTTTCGGTCGCAACGTGAACCCCGAATGGGTTGAAGCCGAACTCACCCAGGGCGGTGACATTGCCCAGGCCTTTGTCTATGGCGAAGCCATGCCGCACAACCATGCACTGCTCTGGCCCGCCCGGGCCGACTGCACGGATCAAACGCTGGAGCTGGCCGTGGCCAAGGCCAACGACACGCTGCCCGACTACGCGCGGGTCCATCGCTGGACGCGCCTGGACCAACCCTTCAGCGCTGCCAACGGCATGCTCACCGCCAATGGCCGGCCACGCCGGGAGGCCATCGTCGAGCATTACCGCGCGCAGCTCACTTCATCTGTCTTGTCCGAGGAATCCCCACATGAGTTTTTTTGACACGTTGCAAGAAGCCACCCAGCAAGAGCGCCAGGCGCTGTTCAATCTGCCGATCATCCGCGACGCCCTCGACGGCCAGGTCAGCCTCGCCAGTTACCGGGGTTTCCTGATCCAGGCGTATTACCACGTGCGCCACACCGTACCGCTGATGATGGCTTGCGGGGCGCGCCTGCCAGCGCATTTGGAATGGCTGCGCAAGGCCGTGTGCGAATACATCGACGAAGAGTACGGCCACGAGCAATGGGTGCTGGATGACATTGCCGTGTGCGGTGGCGATAAGGAAGCGGTGCGCAACGGTCAGCCGTCGTTGCCCATTGAGCTGATGGTCAGTTACCTCTACGACTTGATCGCCCGAGGCAACCCGGTGGGCCTGTTCGGCATGGTCAATGTGCTGGAAGGCACCAGTATCGCTCTGGCGACCCATGCCGCTGACAGCATCCGGCAGCGCCTGGAGTTGCCACCCACGGCGTTCAGCTACCTCAGCTCCCATGGTTCGCTCGACATCGAGCATATGCAGACCTATCGCGGCTTGATGAACCGGCTGGAGGATCCGGCGGACCAGGCTGCGGTAATCCGTGCTTCCAAGGTGGTGTACCGGTTGTACACCGACATGTTCCGCGGCCTGCCGCGTGACGGGGAGCATGAACATGCGCTTGTGTGATGCGCGTGTCGTGCTGACCGGCGCCAGTGGCGGAATCGGCCAGGCCATCGCCGCCGCCTTGTGCGCCAGTGGTGCGCGGGTGCTGGCCGTGGCCAGGCATCACGAAGCCTTGCAGCCGTTGCTGGAGCGTTATCCGCAGCACTTGAGCTGGGTCGAAGCCGACCTGACCTTCCTCGTCGACCGGCGCAAAGTACTGGTCGCCGCCGAGGCTCTGGGCGGTATCAACCTGCTGATCAATGCCGCCGGCGTGAACCACTTCGCCATGCTCGAACAACTCGACGACAGCGAGATCAACGCCATGCTGGCGCTGAACATCAGCGCGCCGATTTGCCTGACCAAACTGCTCTTGCCACTGCTCAAGCAGGCTGACAGTGCGATGGTGGTCAACGTTGGCTCGACCTATGGATCAATCGGCTACCCGGGCTATGCCAGCTACTGCGCCAGCAAGTTTGCCTTGCGCGGTTTTTCCGAAGCCTTGCGCCGGGAGTTGGCCGATACCCGTGTCGGGGTGCTCTACGTAGCGCCCCGGGCCACCCGTACCTCAATGAACAGCCCGGCGGTCGATGCGCTCAACCAAGCGCTCAAGGCCAACGTCGACGACCCGAAAACCGTGGCGGCGGCGGTGATCCACGCGATTATCGGCGACCGACGCGAGTTGTATCTGGGCTGGCCCGAACGCTTTTTCGTCGGCCTCAACAGCCTGCTGCCCAACCTGGTGGACCGTGGCCTGCGCAAGCAATTGCCACTGGTGCGCCGTCTCAGTCACAAACCCGAAAACGAGCATCTCAAGCCATGAAAAAAATCCTCGCTTGCCTGTTGATCGGCACCCTGAGCCAAAGCGTCTGGGCGTTGGAGGCGGCCGACCAGCAACGTCTCAGCGACATCCAGCAGAGTTGGGCCCATATTCAATATGAAGTGCCCGAAGGCCAACGTGCCGATGCGTTTGAAAAACTCGCCGTCCAGGCCTCGGCGTTCAAGCAGGAGCGCCAATCGGTGGCCGAAGCGTGGATCTGGTCTGGCATCGTCAACAGCAGTTGGGCCGGTGCCAAGGGGGGGATCGGTGCACTGGGCAAGGTCAAGGATGCCAAGGGCGACCTGGAAAAAGCCCTGACCCTGGACCCCAAGGCCCTGCAAGGCTCGGCCTATACCAGCCTCGGCGCACTCTACGACCGGGTGCCGGGCTGGCCCCTGGGTTTCGGCGACTCGGACAAGGCCGGGCAATTGCTCCAGCAGGCGTTGCAACTCAACCCGAACGGCATCGACAGCCTGTACTTTTGGGGCGATCACCTCTACCGTCAGAAGCGCTATAGCGAAGCCAAGGCAGCGTTGCAAAAAGCCTTGCAGGCAGCACCGCGGCCGGGTCGGGAAACGGCTGATGCCGGGCGTCGCAAGGAGATCGACGCCTTACTGGTGGATGTGAACAAGCAACTGAACTGACAGGAGCGGATGTGCGTTTATTACTGATCGAGGATGACGTGGCCCTGGGCGAGGGCATCCATCAGGCCCTGAGTCGCGAAGGTTATACCGTCGACTGGGTGCAGGACGGCAGCAGCGCCTTGCATTCGTTGCTCAGTGAAGCATTCGACCTGGCGGTGCTCGACCTGGGCCTGCCACGCATGGACGGCCTGCAAGTGTTGCGGCGCTTGCGTGACAGTGGCTCCAACCTGCCGGTACTGATCCTCACTGCCCGCGATGCCACCGAGGATCGTATCGCCGGGTTGGACGCAGGGGCCGACGATTATCTGGTCAAGCCCTTCGATCTGGCGGAACTCAAGGCCCGGCT
This sequence comes from Pseudomonas sp. NFACC51, assembly GCF_900103575.1. NCBI lineage: Bacteria > Pseudomonadati > Pseudomonadota > Gammaproteobacteria > Pseudomonadales > Pseudomonadaceae > Pseudomonas > Pseudomonas sp. NFACC51. The sequence continues at coordinate 781,708 of NZ_FMXH01000001.1, forward strand.
ACGGGCCTTGTTGCGTCGTAGCGCCGGCCGCGCCCAAGCGTTGATCGAACATGCCGGCATCAGCCTGAACCCAGGTACCCAGCAAGTCAGTTACCAAGGCAAGCCGGTGGCCCTGACGCCCAAGGAGTATCAGTTGCTCCATGAGCTGCTCTCGCCGCCGGGTCGCGTCATGACTCGCGATCATCTGATGCAACTGCTCTACGGCTGGAGCGAGGAGGCCGAGAGCAACACGCTGGAAGTGCACATCCATCACCTGCGCAAGAAATTCTCCACCGACCTGATCCGCACCATTCGCGGGGTCGGATACCTGGTGGAGGAGCGTCGATGAGTTCGATCCGGCGTCGCACCCTCACGTTGATTCTTGGCCTGCTGTTCCTTGGTTTGTTGATCATCACCGTATTCAACCTGCATGACAGCAACCACGAAATCGCCGAGGTCTACGATGCCCAGTTGGCGCAGAATGCCCGGCTATTGCAGGGCGTGATGCGCATGCCGATGGCGAGCAAGGAGCACGCCGAACTGTATCAGGCGTTCAATTCGGCGTTGGGGCAGGCAGCGCCCAAAGTCGACGGTCATCCCTATGAAAGCAAGATCGCTTTCCAGGTCTGGAACTCACAGGGTTCGGTGTTGGTGCATACGTCCAGCGCGCCGTCGTTCACCTCACCGCCGAGCGCGCCTGGCTTCAGTGAGGTCGTGGACCAGAAAAACCGTAAGTGGCGGGCGTTCGTCCTCGACGACGCGCAATACGGCTTGAAGATCTGGGTGGGCGAGCGTGACGACGTGCGTGCCGACCTGGTCGACCGCATTGTTCGTCACACCGTCGTCCCCAACCTGATCGGCAGCGTGGTGCTTGCGGCCGTGATCTGGCTGGCCATCGGCTGGGGGCTCAAACCCCTGGTCGATATGGCGGCGAAGTTGCGGGCCAGGCATCCCGGCTCACTGGAGCCCCTGCAAATGATGCCGCTCCCTACGGAGCTTGAGCCCATGCAGGCGGCCCTCAACCGCGTCTTGGCGCAGATCCAGGAGGTGATGGGCCGTGAGCGGCGTTTCATTGCCGACGCCGCCCATGAAATGCGTACGCCGTTGGCCGTGCTGCGGGTGCATGCACAGAACCTGATGGAGGCGGGGAGCGAGCAAAGCCGTCGCGAGTCCCTGGAACACCTGATCGCTGGCGTCGATCGCACCACGCGTTTGGTCAATCAGCTGCTCACCATGGCGCGACTCGAACCGCAGGCAGGTGTGCCGACGCCTGCGGTCATCGACCTGGCCGCCACGGTTCGTGCGAGCCTGGTTCAGCTGACGCCCTGGTTGTTGAGCAAGGGGCTCGAGCCGGTGCTGGATGTCAGCGATGACATCGGCCCGGTTCGAATCGACCCAGTGGCCATCGACATCGCCTTGAACAACCTGGTGACCAATGCGGCCAATTTTTCGCCGGCCAACGGCACGATCACCGTACGCCTGGCCAGGAAGGGCGATCACTACGAGCTGTCAGTCGAAGACCAGGGGCCGGGTATCGACGAGGCTGAGCGTGAGCGGCTCTTCGAGCGGTTCTACAGCCGCGGCAATGACCAAGGGGCGGGCTTGGGGCTGACGATCGTACGCACCATCGCGGATCGTCTGGGAGGGCACATACGCCTGGAGAATCGCACCGAGGGTGGGCTGTGCGCGACCTTGGAAATAGGGCGCTTCTAAGCGATTTTCCGCTGCCATGACAGGTGGCCGGTCCCGTGCGTTGCTTCAAGCAGGCGAATCGGCCATGGATTGCCGGGCGAGAAAGTCGACTATCTCGCCAACCGTGCTGCGTGCCGTGCGTGTAACGCCGATCAGGGTGGCGGAAGCCGACCCCGTCCACTCGCCGTAGCCGACCAGCCACAGCCTGGGCTCTTGTATCGAGCGGGTGCCCTCGACCTCCACACGGCCGTCGTTGTTGAGCACCCCCAGCGCATCCAGATGCTGTAGGGCGGGCCTGAATCCGGTGCACCAGATCACCACGTCCACGGCTGATTCGCGGCCGTCGGCCCAGATCACGCCGTTGCGGGTAAAGCGCTCGAAAGGCCTGACGGCCTGAAGGACGTTGCGTTCACGGGCCTCGACCACCGGCGGCACCATGACGATGTCACCCAACCCTCCCACGGGTTGGTCGATGACGCGACCTTCCTGCTGGGCCTTCCAGCGCTCGGTGGCGCGCTCGAACAACACGCGCCCATCGACCTCGTCAGGAAGGAACAGTGGTTCGATGGGGGTGACCCAAGTGGTCTCGGCGATTTTCGACACCTCGGCCAGAATCTGTGCCCCTGAATTGCCGCCGCCCACCACCAGGACTTTCTTGCCGGCGAACGGGGCCGCCTCGACATAGTCCGCCGAATGCAGTTGCTGGCCGGCGAACAAGGCCGCATCAAGATAGCGAGGGATGTAGGGGTTGCTCCAGGTGCCCGTTGCGCTGACCACGACCCGGGCATCCCAGTGCTTGTCCGTGGCATATACGCGCAAGCCCGTTTCGGTGGGTTCCACACGGGTGACCTGTACCGGTCGCACCACGGGGAATCCATAGCGCTGTTCATACTGCGTGAGGTAGTCGACCACATGGTCTCGCGACGGATAGCCATCCTGTGAGGGGGGCATCATCCAGCCGGGGATCGAACTCCAGGTCGCCGGGGAAAAGAGTCGCAGCGAGTTCCAGCCATGCCGCCAGGCACCACCGGGTCCCTCCTGGGCATCGAGGATGACGAACGACAGAGGCGTGCGCCGCAGGAAATAGGCCACCGCCAAGGCTGCTTGGCCCCCGCCGATGATGACTACGTCAAATGTCTCGGGCTGTGAGCAGGGCATGGCGGTGAATCCTTTGGTTGAGGGAGCCCGTTGCAAGGCTCCAAGAGGGGCTTGCAACGTCAATGGCCGCTCCAGGAGAAAGGCCGTTGTACGCTTCAGCAACGTTTGCAGGTCTTGATGCCCAATAACGAATAGAGCGGACAGAAGCGAAAGATACCCGTGGCCAGTGGCACCAGGCCAATCCAGCCCCAGGCGCCGATCGAGCCCGTCAGGGCCAGAATTATAAGGACAAGCCCCACGGCAATACGTGCGCCCCGGTCAATGGTTCCAATGTTGGCTTTCATGACAATCTCCCGATCAATTGATCGCGCCGGGTTTCCAGCACGGTGAACAGCAACATGCCCGCCAACATGGCCAGCATGAACACAATGGCCTGCCAGTGTCCGGTCAGCAGGATGGCCACGGCGGGGCCAGGACAGATGCCGGCAATGCCCCAGCCGATGCCGAACACCAGGCTGCCACCGATCAGGCGTGGGTCCAGTTCTCGCTTGACCGGCAACTGCATGGGGCTGCCCAGCAGCGAATGAGTCTGTTGGCGTGCCCAAGCCAGGGGGACGATGGCGGTGCCAATCGCTCCGATCATCACCAGCGCCAGGGACGGATCCCAGGTGCCGGCCAGGTCCAGGAAACCCAACACCTTTTTCGGGTTGGCCATGCCCGCCAGGAGCAGCCCGAAACCAAAGAGCAGGCCGGCGATGAATGCCGTCAGTTTGCGCATGTTCAAACCCCCATCACGTGACGCAGGATAAATACCGTGGCGAAACCGCTGAGCATGAAACACGCCGTGGCGACCATCGAACGCGGTGAAAGGCGCGACAGGCCACACACGCCATGGCCACTGGTGCAGCCCGAACCGTAACGAGTGCCGACACCCACCAACAGGCCCGCGACAGTGAGGCCGAACCAGCCGTTCTGGAACTCGATCGGCGGCAAGGTGGCAAACACGCCCCATACCAGCGGCGCGACGAGCAGGCCCAGGAGAAACAGGGCCTTTTCGCCCCCCCCTTCGCTGCCTCGCTGCAGCAGGCTGCCGATCAGCCCGCTGATGCCGGCGATCCGGCCGTTGGCGACCACGAACAGGCCGGCCGCCAGGCCAATCAGCATGCCGCCGGCCAGGGATGACCACGGCGTGAAGTTGAGCCAGTCGAGATTCATCAGCGTTCTCCGATGCACAATCGTTGATATTCCACTAGGCGATTCAACCCAGGGCTTTTACCAGCAGCGCGACCGCTACCAGCGTGGACACCAGGGCGAAGCCTCTTTGCAGATGGGGTTCCGGCAACCTCGCGGCGACCAGGCGCCCGCCGAGCATGCCGACGATGGCCCCCATGGAAAAGGGTAGCGCTATTGGCCATTGCAGGTGCCCCATCGCCGAACTCGCCAGCACCCCCGACATGGAGACCAAAGCGATGACGGTCAGCGATGTGGCGAGCACCGACTGCGTGGTCAAATTGGTGTACCGCTGGAGCGCCGGAACCATGACGAAACCACCGCCCACGCCGAGCAGTCCGGAAAGCACCCCGGCGACCATGCCCGACGCTGTGAGCGCCCATGCGCAAGGGCCGGTCCAGTTCAGCTTGCCGCGGTTTTCGTCCAGGACACAGGGGGGCGGTTTGCGCGCGGCGGATGCCTTTGCCCCGGCACGAGCGGGCAGTGATTTTTGCAAGGCCCGAAACGCCACGTACATCAGCAACAAGGCAAACAGGATCGTCAACGGACGGTTGGGCGTGCGCTGCGCCAGCCAAAGGCCCAGCGGCGAGCAGATGACCCCCGCACTGGCCGTCAACAGCGCCGCCTTGTAGCGTACGATGCCATTGCGCAGGCCCATCACGGCGCCCAGGGTGGCAGCCAGGCCCACCGCCAGCAAACCAATGGGCCCGGCTTCGGCCATGCTCAAGCCCACGCCAAAAACCAGGAACGGGACGGCGAGTATGCCGCCGCCGGCTCCGGTCAGCGCCAGGATCACGCCCACCGCAAAGCCCAGTACCAGGACTGCAATCATCTCGGTCTCCTGGAGCAGAGGTTCGATTTCATAGGTCCGCCAGTTCAGGTTTCGCCAGCCACTCACGGCCCTTGAGCATGGCTTTCCAATACAGCGGCGGAAGAATTCGCTCTTTAAGTAGCCAGGCGAGTCTCGAAGGCCGAGTGCCGTCGATCAGCCAGGACGGGAAGCTGGGGGCAAGCTTGCCGCCGTAGGTGAATTCAGCGAGCACGACCTTGCCTCGTTCCACGGTCAGCGGGCAAGAACCGTAGCCGTCGTAATGGGCGCTGCCCTTGGCCTTGCCCATGGCCGCCAGCACATTATGGGCGACCACGGGCGCCTGCTTGCGCGCCGCCGCTGCGGTTTTTGCGTTGCTGGTATTGGTGGCATCGCCCAGTGCGTGAATATTCGCCCAGGTTTTATGCCGCAAGCTGTCGGGATCGACATCGATCCAGCCCGCCCCATCAGCCAGAGGGCTTACGCGGATAAAATCCGGCGCGACCTGAGGGGGCACCACATGCAGCAGATCGAAGTCGTGCGTCACCCGGTGAGTACTACCATCGGCCTTGACGCAGCTGAAGGTCGCCGTTTGTGCCGGTCCATCGACAGAGGTCAGCGTACTGCCGAAATTCAGGTCGATCTCATAGGCGCGGACGTACTCCATCAAGGCCGGCACGTAGTCGGGAACACCGAACAGGACAGCCCCGGCGCTGCAGAAGTCGATCTCGATATCGCCGAGTACGCCTTGGCGTTTCCAGTGGTCGGCGCACAGGTACATCGCTTTTTGAGGGGCCCCGGCGCATTTGATCGGCATGGGGGGCTGCGTGAAAATGGCCCGGCCGCTGCGCAGTTGCTGCACCTGTTCCCAGGTGTAGGGGGCCAGGTGGTACAGATAGTTCGAGGTGACGCCGTTGCGCCCCAGTGTCTGCGGTAAGCCTTCAATGGCATGCCAGTCCAGTTTCAGGCCCGGGCATACGATCAACTGCTCGTAGCGGACCACGCGGCACCCATCGAGAATAATGGCGTCGTTTTCAGGTTCGAAGGCCGCGACAGCCGCTTTGATCCAATGCACGCCCCGGGGAATGGTCGCACCCATCGTATGGGCGGTTTGTTGTGCCTCGAACACGCCACCGCCGACGAGGGTCCAACCGGGCTGGTAATAATGCACATCCGCCGGATCGATGACGGCAATATCCAGGCCTGGCTCGCGGGCCAACAGGCTCGAGGCTGTGGCGATGCCCGCCGCGCCGCCGCCGACAATCACCACGGCATGTCGGGCCTCGGCCACGCCAACAGGCGTGCGTCCCTCATTGGCAATTCTACGAATGACGCCTTTCATGTCGAAGCCGGCTTTCCTGGCGGCTTCGACAATCTGTGGCAAGGGCTGCTGGCCGGCCTGGGACAGCGCCCACATCGTCGTCGAGCGCATGCCGGAGCGGCAGTACGCCAACACTGGCTTGGGCAAGGACTCGAACAATTTGCCGAAGGCAACGCCTTGCTCATCGGTCACCTTGCCGGACTCTGCGGCAAGGTAGTGCGCCTCGATGCCCATCGCTTGTGCCGCGCGCTGGATGTCGGCAAACAAAGGTTGATCGCTGCCTTCACCATCAGGGCGGTTGCAGATGATGGCGCGAAAGCCGCTGGTTTTGATCTCACTCATTTGGTCGGGTTGAATCTGCCCCGAGATCGAGAGGCCGGACGCAAGGTGGCGGATGTCCATGACTGTCTCCGTGATGACGGTTTTTCTTATAAGGGGGGCCGGTCTTCAGAGCCGATTGAGTGGGATTTTCAGGTAGCACGTGCCGTTCGATTCCGGCTCCGGGAAATGCCCGGCCCGCATGTTGACCTGGACCGATGGCAGGATGAGCATCGGCATGTCCAGCGAGGCATCGCGCTGGGTGCGCATTGCCACGAATGCTTCTTCGCTGACGCCGTTTCGGACATGGACATTGTCGGCGCGTTGCTCGGCGACGGTACTGGAAAACTGCACCTCGCGGCCACCGGGTTGGTAATCGTGACAGGTGTAGAGCAGGGTGTTGGCCGGCAGGCTCAAGACCTTGTTGATGGACCGGAACAACGTATGCGCGTTGCCACCGGGGAAGTCACACCGTGCGGTGCCGTAGTCGGGCATGAACAAGGTGTCGCCAACGAATGCAGCCGTTTCCTGGCCGTCGCTGATGACATACGTCATGCAGGCGGGGGTGTGGCCCGGCGTGTGAAGCGCATGGCATTGCAGCGTTCCAATAGTGAACGACTCGTCATTGACGAACAGGTGGTCGAACTGGCTGCCATCGCGGGGCATCTCCCCACCGGTGTTGAACAGCGTGCCAAAGACTTCTTGTACAGTCGCAATCTGGCTGCCGATCCCTATCGTGCCGCCGAGCTTTTCCTTCAGGTACGGGGCGGCGGTGAGGTGGTCGGCATGGACGTGGGTTTCAAGAATCCATTGGACCTTCGCCTCCAGCTCGATCACCCTGGCCATCAGCTTGTCGGCCGAAGTGGTTGTGGTACGGCCGGATTTGGGATCGAAATCTAGGACGCTGTCGATCAAGGCGCACTGGCGCGTCGTTTTGTCCAGCACCAGATAGCTGACAGTGTGGGTCTCCGGATCGAAAAATCCTTCGACGTACGGTTTTACGGTCATGAACGGTCTCCTTTGGGCTCTCATCGAACCGCTTGAAGAACAGACAGAGCAATAATGCTGCCAGGTGGATGCTGGGTCGTTTTAAAAGGCTAACCTAATGATTTTATTGATTTAACTTCATGAGTCCGCGAGGGTGCGGGCCGATGCCCAGACAATTTAACTGCCATTGGCAGTGTTTGTTGGCATAGTGGCAGTGCCACCTGTGCTGGATGAATTCACTGGAGCCGCGATGACACACCGCCTGCCGCCCACCCAAGACCCGCTTCCACGTGCAGACCAGGTGCAGTCCCTGGTCTCGTTTCTGGAGCATGAGCCCCAGCCGATGATCGTCCTCGATCCTGATTACAACATCCTGGCGGCGAACACGGCTTACCTGCGTCAGTTCGGCAGCGCCGACAAGCCGTTCATTGGCCATAAGTGTTATCGGGTTTCCCACCACTACGATGTGCCTTGTGACCAGGCCGGCGAGAACTGCCCGATGAAAAAGGCCAGGGAGATGCGCAGTCCGGATCGGGTCTTGCACATTCATCACACACCGCGCGGGCCGGAACACGTCGATGTGGAACTGCGCCCGATCCTCAATGAGCACGGCGTTATCACTGCTTATGTGGAGCGCCTTACCCAGGTGCGGAGCGCCTCGGCACGGCCCAGTAATGAGGGGCTGGTGGGCAGTTCACCGGCCTTTAATCAGGCGCTGTTGGAACTGCAGCGGGTAGCGCCCTCGATGTTACCGGTGCTGTTGCTGGGAGAGTCCGGCACAGGCAAGGAGCTGTTTGCCCGCGCCGTCCATGAAACCAGTGAGCGGGCCGCGGGGCCTTTTGTCGTGGTGGATTGCTCCGGCTTGACCGAAACGTTGTTCGAGAGCGAGCTGTTCGGCCACGAAAAGGGGGCATTTACCGGAGCGACCACGCGCAAGGTGGGCCTGGTGGAGACGGCCCAGGGCGGTACGCTGTTTCTCGATGAGATAGGCGACGTTCCCCTGGCCATGCAGGTGAAATTGTTGCGACTGATCGAGTCTGGAACCTATCGCCGTGTTGGCAGTGTAGAAACCCAGCACGCCGATTTCAGGCTGGTGGCCGCGACCCATAAGCCCTTGGAAAAGATGGTGGAGAGGGGCGAGTTCAGGCAGGACTTGTACTACCGCATCAGCGTTTTCCCTATCCATTTACCGCCCTTGCGGCATCGCCTTGAAGACATCGGCTTGCTGGTGGATTCATTCCTGCAACGTTCCGGGATCGGTAAGCGTCGGCTGACCATCGATCCCGAGGCGCTGATGCAATTGCAGCGGTTTGCCTGGCCGGGCAATATCCGCGAGCTACGCAATGTCCTGGAAAGAGCCGCACTGTTTGCCGACGACGGCGTCATTCACGCCTTGCATCTGCCCGCGCCCCCCTTGGCGTTGTCCGCCCCAGCCTTGACGCCTGCCCGCAATAGCAGGGACCTGGAACAGTTGGTGGCCACTTTCAAAGGCACCCGCAGCGAACTGGCCAGGCACCTGGGCGTGAGTGAGCGCACGTTATACAGGCGGTTGAAAGAACAAGGCCTGGCCTGAACGTCATCGAGCCTGGACTGCCAATGACTGCCAGCCCCTGGCAGTTTGGCAGGTTTTATTCTCGCCAAACCAGGTAGTGAGCTTCGGCTCTCTCAATAACTAATTGTTTTATAAAGATAAAAAATATATCCAGGCGTTGGCATGCGCCGTGCTAAAGCATGTCCCATGACTATTTCCGATAAACGATTGCGTCGCCATCTGCTCACAGCCGTGCTGATCAAACTGGTCGTGCTGACGGTGCTGTGGTGGCTGTTCATCAAGGATTCGCGCGTCAGCGTCGACTCGAACACCATCAGTGACAGGTTCGGCGTACCCACCTCGGCTCAAGGGGCAAGCAAGTGATCTCAGAACAACTGGTGGATCTGTCACGGCTGCAATTCGCAGCCACAGCGCTGTACCACTTTCTATTTGTACCGCTCACCGTGGGGATGGTGTGGCTGCTGGTCATCATGGAAAGCGTCTACGTGATGACAGGCAATGTCATCTGGAAAGACATGACTCGCTTCTGGGGCAAATTGTTCGGCATCAACTTCGCCTTGGGCGTGACCACCGGCATCACCTTGGAGTTTCAGTTCGGCACTAACTGGGCCTACTACTCGCACTACGTCGGGGACATCTTCGGGGCCCCGCTGGCCATCGAGGGTCTGATGGCGTTCTTCCTTGAGTCGACCATGATCGGCTTATTCTTCTTCGGTTGGGATCGCCTGAAGAAAGAACATCATTTGCTGGTCACGTTGTTGATGGCCATCGGTACCAACCTGTCGGCGCTATGGATTCTGATCGCCAATGGTTGGATGCAGAACCCGGTGGGCTCGCAATTCAGTTACATCACCATGCGCATGGAGATGGTGGATTTCTGGGCCGTGGTCTTCAACCCGGTGGCGCAGGCCAAGTTTGTCCACACGGTGTCTGCCGGTTATGTCACCGGCTCGATGTTTGTGTTGTCGATTTCCAGTTGGTACTTGCTCAAGGGGCGTGATGTCGAGTTCGCCAAGCGCAGCTTTCGGGTGGCGGCCGCCTTCGGCCTGGCCTCTGTGCTGAGCGTCATCGTACTGGGGGATGAGTCGGGTTATACGGTGGGCGAGGCGCAGCAAACCAAGCTGGCGGCCATGGAGGCCATGTGGGAAACCAAACCCGCACCGGCGGGCCTGACGCTGGTGGCCAGCATTAATGAAGCCGAGTCCAGGAATAACTGGGAGTTCGATGTGCCGTGGGTGATGGGCTTGATCGGCACGCGCTCGGTCAGCAAGCAGATCCCAGGGATTCATGACATCAAAGCGAAAAACCGCGCGCGCATTCTGCGGGGCATTACCGCCGTCAATGCGCTTGAAGCGCTGCGCGCCGATCGCACCGATAAGGCCGCGTTCGATACCTTCGAAGCGTACAAGGCCGATCTGGGCTTTGGCCTGCTGCTTAAAAAGTACGTCGAGGATGTCAACCAGGCCACGCCGGCCATCATCGACAAGGCTGTGAACGATACCGTACCGCGGGTGACCCCGATGTTCTGGGGGTTCCGGATCATGGTCGGCCTGGGCTTTGCCATGCTCGTGCTTTTCGGGCTGGCATTCTGGAGCACCTTGAAATCCAGCGGCGCACATCATCGCGGGCTGCTGCGCTGGGCGCTCTGGATGCTGCCTGCGCCATGGCTTGCCTGCGAATTGGGCTGGTTCGTCGCCGAGTACGGCCGCCAACCCTGGACCATCTACGGTGTGTTGCCGACCCACATGAGCGTTTCCACCCTCAGCGTCGATAACCTGTATGGCTCTTTGGCTGGGTTCGTCGTTTTCTACACGGTGCTGCTGGCGGTGGAAATGTTCCTGATGGTCAAGTTCGCCCGCCAGGGCCCCGGCAGCCTCGGTACAGGTCGTTATGTCCACGACGCCAAGTTGAAGGAGCTTCACCATGCTTGATTACTTCACGCTCAAGATCATCTGGTGGGCGCTGGTCGGCGTCCTGCTCATAGGTTTCGCCATCATGGACGGCCACGACATGGGCGTCGGCTCACTGCTGCCGTTTGTCGGTCGCAATGACATGGAACGTCGCATCGTGATCAACACCGTGGGCCCGCACTGGGATGGCAATCAGGTCTGGTTCATTACGGCCGGCGGCGCCTTGTTCGCCGCATGGCCGGTGGTCTATGCCACGGCGTTCAGCGGGTTCTATTGGGCGATGATCCTGGTGCTCTGGGCGTTGTTCTTCCGCCCGGTGGGTTTCGACTACCGCAGCAAGATCCATAACCCGGTGTGGCGCAGTACCTGGGATTGGGGGCTTTTCGTGGGTGGGGCCGTGCCGCCGCTGGTGTTCGGCATCGCGTTTGGCAACTTGTTGCAGGGCGTACCGTTTCACTTCAATCAATACCTGGTGTCAACCTATACCGGCAGCTTCTGGCAATTGCTCAACCCTTTCGCGCTGCTGACCGGCCTGGTCAGCAGCGCCATGATTACGCTGCAGGGGGGCACCTACCTGGCCCATCGCACGGAGGGCAGCATCCAGTCCCGGGCGATAAAAGGCGCGCTAGGCGCTGCGATCGTACTGGTGTGTTCGTTCATCGCAGCGGGTATCTGGTTGCAATGGATCGAGGGCTATCGCATCACGTCGCTCGTCGATACCGCCGGGTTGCCTGACATTCTCGGCAAGTCGGTCGTGAGGGAGGCGGGGGCCTGGATGGCCAACTATGGTCGCTATCCTTGGCTGTGGCTGCTGCCCGCGCTTGGACTGGCCGGCGCAGCCGGTGCGGCGCTGTTGCTGATGAGGCGCCGTACCCTTTGCGCGTTCGTTGCGTCATCGCTTGCGGTGGTCGGTGTCATCGGTACGGCAGGGGTATCGATGTTCCCCTTTGTCATGCCGTCGTCATCGATGCCAGCGGCCAGTCTGACCGTGTGGGACAGTGTTTCCAGTCACCTGAGCCTGGCCATCATGTTCTGGGCCACGTTGTTCTTCATGCCGTTGATCGTGATCTATACCGGTTGGGCGTATCGCGTCATGCGCGGCAAGGTCACGGCCACCCAGATCAACGCCAACGAACACTCGGCGTACTAGTGTCGACAGAGGAGTGAAGCAATATGTGGTATTTCGCCTGGATGCTGGGAGTCGGTTTCGCACTGCTGCTGGCGATACTCAATGCGATGTGGGGCGAGAACGAGACCGGTCGAGCCATGAGCGACCATGACGAGGCGCAGCCATGACGCTGAATGTCGCGGGTGTCCAGCCCACGTCACGGCTGCATCGGCTGAGCCTCGTCGTTGCGGTGACGATCATGTTGGCCTGCTCGCTCTACCCGCCACTGATGACGGCGCCGGACGGGAAAGCCGACCATGTCTTGGCAACGGCCTTGTTTATCGCCATGAGCGTGGCGTTTGTCAGGGGCGTGGGGTTCATTCCCCGCAGGCCTGTCTGGCGAAGGATGTTTTCAGGTTGGACCTGCCTGGTGGCTCTTGCGCTTGCCGGTGGGTTGAAGTTGTTGCACTGAAGCCTGATGAGAAGCCCGGCGATGGCTGGACGGTGATCAAGAAAACTCACCTGCCGACGCGGCAGGTGAGTAGGGCAGTCCTGGGGGCCGGCCTAGCGAGCTGGTGGGCTCATTTGCTGTTGTTGCATCATCTGCTCCATCATCATCTGTTGCATGCCCATGTACCTGTCCATCATGTACTGGTGCTGCTTCATCTGCTCAGGCGTCATCCGGGAATAGTGGCTGCCCATTTGTTTCCAGCCCATCATCGGGCCGTTCCCCTTCATGTGGCCGCCCATCATGCCTGCCCCGCAACACCCCATCATCCCATTCATCGTCTGCATGCTTTGCCGCATCGTGGCCTGGTGATCCTGCATGAGCTTCTGGCGTTGCGCCGGATCGCTGGTGTTCTGGATCTGGGTCATCTGTTCCTGCATTTTTTTCAGGTTTTCCTGGGCCGTCGCCATCTGCTGGTCGAATTGCTCAACGCTCATTGACGGCGGGGGCGCCTTGGCGGCGTCGGTGGCTTGCTGGGCAAAGCTCAGCGTGGGGAAAAGCACCGCGGTCAGGGCGAGGGCGGCGAGTCTGGATGCGTTCATGATTCAGTTCCTTGCAGGCTGGTGGCGCGGGGAGTGGGATCGTCACGGTTGACGATCGGACTCGGTTAAACGCAGTCGAAGCTGTTTTTCAATTTCGATGATGGCGAACAGCGCAATGCCCACCGCGATGATCAGCAGTCCATCCATGAAGGGCACCGCTTGGGTCGCGAACACGGTTTGCAGCGGCGGCGCGTAGGTGATGGCGAATTGAGCGACGGTCACTACCGCGACGGTCGCCCACACAACCTTCGTACCCCGAAGGCCCTTCCAGGTCAGTGACGTGCCGTAGAGATTGCGGATAAAGAACAGGTGGAAAATTTCCATCACGACCAAGGTGTTCACTGCCAGGGTGCGGGCCAGTTCGACGGAGTAGCCTCGGTCCAGGGCATAGGTAAAGATGCCGTAGACACCGCACAGGAACAGAATGGAAACGAGCACCATATGCCAGACCAATGCGCCGCTGATCAACGGCTCCTGTCGTGAGCGCGGTGGCCTGCGCATGGTGTTGTCTTCGGTTGGTTCGAACGCCAGCGCGATACCCAGCGTGATGGCGGTAATCAGGTTGATCCACAGGATCTGTATCGCTGTGACTGGCAATGTAAGGCCAAACAGCAGCGCGACAATCAGGGTCATTGTCTCGCCCGCGTTGGTGGGTAACGTCCAGCTCAGCACTTTCTTGATGTTGTCGTAGACCGTCCGGCCTTCACGCACAGCGGCCACGATGGAGGCGAAGTTATCGTCCGCCAGTACCAGGTCCGCGGCTTCCTTGGCTGCTTCACTGCCTTTGCAACCCATGGCGATGCCGGCATCTGCGCGTTTGAGCGCTGGCGCGTCGTTGACGCCGTCGCCGGTCATCGCCACGGTCATGCCGTTGAGTTGCAGCAACGTCACCAGCCGCAGCTTATGTTCGGGGCTGGTACGCGCGAAGATGTTCACTTGCTTGAGTGATTTCCTGAGGGTGGCATCGTTCATGGCGTCCAGGTCGCTGCCGGTCAGTACCTTGTCGGGGTTGTCCAGGCCGATCTGATCACCGATGGCGCAGGCGGTGCCGGCGTGATCCCCTGTGATCATCTTCACGACAATGCCGGCCGCCTGGCATTGCTTGATCGCCTGGATCGTTTCCGGGCGGGGCGGGTCGATCATCCCGACCAGGCCAAGCAAGGTCAGTGTCCCTTGCACATCGGCAAACTCCAGGATGGCGTGTTCGGGCGGGACGGATCTGACGGCGAGCGCCAACACGCGTTGGCCCTTGCGGGCGATGGCATTGGCCTGCGCGTGCCAATAGTCGGCATCGAGCGGGGCCGTTGCCCCCGTGTTGCTGCGCTGGTGCGTGCACATGGTCAGAATCTGCTCCGGCGCACCTTTGACATAAATGGCGGCTTGCCGGTCATGGTTGTGATGCAGCGTTGCCATGAAACGGTGTTTGGCGTCGAACGGAATGGCATCGGTGCGGGCCCAAGTGCCGCGTTCCTCTTCGCCGTTGATGCCGGCCTTGGCGCAAAACACCAGCAATGCACCCTCCATGGGGTCCCCTTCGACTTTCCAGGTGTCTTCGTGCTGCCTCAAGCGTGCGTCATTGCAAAGGCTCGTCGCGCGCCCCAGTTCGGCCAGCACCGGGTGGTGGGAGGTGTCGATCAATTGATCGGCAAGGTTCATGTTGCCCGAAGGCTGGTAGCCGACACCGTCGACGGTGAAGGTCAGGTCACGGGTGACGACGGATGCCACCATCATCTCGTTACGGGTGAGGGTGCCGGTCTTGTCCGTGCAGATGACCGATACCGAGCCCAGGGTTTCGATGGCCGGCAGGCGCCGAACGATGGCGTTGCGCTGGGCCATCGCCCGCACGCCCACCGCCAGGGTGATGGTGAGTACGGCGGGCAATCCCTCGGGTATGGCTGCGACCGACATGCCCACCACGACCATGAATATCTCGGTGAAGACGTAATGCCCGACAAAGTGGCCATAAGCGAGTAGCAGACCGGCGATCAGCAAAATCAATAGCGTCAGCCAGCGGGCGAAGGCATCCATTTGCTTTATCAGGGGCGTCGTCAGCGGCTCCACTGCTGACAGCAGGTTGCTGATGCGCCCGATTTCAGTCGATGTCGCGGTGGCGACAACGACCCCTGTCGCTTGTCCGCAGGTCACCAGGGTGCCACTGAAGGCCATGCAGGCACGATCACCCAGGGCCGCTTCGATGCGCACCGGTTCGGTATTTTTTTCGGCCGGTGCGGATTCTCCGGTCAGGATGGCTTCCTGGACCTGGAGCCGGTTGGCATGCAGCAGGCGCAGATCCGCCGGGACCTTGTCGCCGGCCTCCAGCAAGACGATATCGCCGGGCACCAGTTCCTCGCCTGCGATGCCCAGGCGTTCGCCGGCACGTATCACCGTTGCCCGGGGCGCGAGCATGTTGCGGATGGCGTCCATGGCCTGCTCGGCCTTGCCTTCCTGGACATAGCCAATGATCGCATTGGCCACCACGACAGCGAGAATGACCACCGTGTCCCACAGGTGTTGCAGCGCAGCGGTGATTGCAGCGCAACCCAGCAGCACATAAATCAGGATGTTATGAAATTGCAGCAGAAATCGCCGCCACGCTGGCCGTCGGGCTGACGCCGACAACCGGTTGAAACCCGTACGCTCAAGCCGGGCCTGGACTTCGGCGATGTCCAGCCCGGCTTGCTCATCGACATCAAGGTGTTTGAGCGCCTGTTCGGCGGGCAACGTGTACCAGGCCAGGCCCTGCGAGGGCGTTGTCGGGTGCGCCGCTGGTATGTTGCTCGGTCGGTTCATCAGCCGCGTTCCTGTGGATACGGAGCGGTTGTTCTACAGGCCATCGGCACAGGACTGCCTTCAGCCCATCTGCTGCGGCGCAATCACCCACAAGCTGCAGGGCATCTTGTACAGCAGGCCTTCGACGGTGCTGCCGATCAGCTTGTCCAGGCTGCCGTAGCGCACGCGCCCCATGACGATGACATCAATGTCATGGGACGCGGCGTAGCTCGCCAGCACCTTGGCCGGGTCACCCATGATCATGCGTCGCTGGTCCGCGGCGATGCCATTGCGTTCGGCCAGTGCATCGAAGGCGGCGCCCTGGGACTCGTAGAGCTGGCGGGCCAGGGTCGAGGAGAAGAACATCGAACCGTTGCCAAAACCGTATTCAGCGGCGGTAATGGACGAAAGGTCATAGGCGTAGATGACTTCCAGCGTCGCGTCGCAGCGGGTGGCCAGCTTGTTGGCTTCGCTCAGGATCCGATCATTGAGGCCTTCGTAGCGTCCGTCCTGATGGAACGGGTCAATGGCGGCCAGGATCTTGCGCGGGCGGGCGTGGGCGACCTTGTTGACGAAGTGCAGCGGGACCTCGCATTCGCGCAGCAGATGCACGTCCAGCGGCGTGAACATCAGTCGGGAAAACCACGACTCAGGGTCCACCGACTTGATCAGCGCAGCCATCGGCGCTTCCTTGAGGTGGACCAGGATTTCCTGCAAGGGGCGCTCGACCCACGTCACTTCTGTCGTGACTTCGATGCCGAGGTTGCGCAGGGGCCTGGCCTGTTCCTCCAGCCACTGCCGATGGCGCTCGATGTAGCCCAAGCGCATCTGCTCCAGCGCCTGCTCGTTGACCAGGCCCGCCGTGGCCAGGCCTTCGAGGTAGTCAAACGCGACAATATGCAGCGCCGCGCCTTCGGCCCTGGCCAGTGCGGCGGCCCGGTCGAACGCCGGGCTGTGTTCCATCAGTGGCGAGACGACCAGCATCAATCGTGATTGCGTAGACATGACAAACCTCCCGGGCAAGGACCTGTTGGCGCCGGGCGACGTTTCGCGCGGCGTGGTGTCTGTCATCGATCATGAGCGTCATGGAGGCCGGTAACTTGATTTGCATCAAACACGCTTCAAAGCGTTGCATCGGAGGCGGCAACGGCGCGGCAATCGCGCTATGTTTGAGCATGATCAGTCGCCCCAGGGCACGAGCGCAGCCGGCTCGGACCTCTGGATTGAGTGACAACCGCAGACAGTGCCAGAGAGCCGAACCATGACTGAAACCCTGGCCTTCGCCAATGCCGCCGCCGCGCTGGGAATCGGCCTGTTGGTGGGGCTTGAGCGCGAACGACGCAAAGGCGAGGGCGACCGGCGCGACTTCGCCGGCCTGCGTACCTTCGCCATCACGTCCGTGCTCGGCTACCTGGCGGTCCAGGCGGGCGGTCCCTTGTTGCTGGGGGGCATGACGCTCGCCCTGGGCGCATTGGTCACCGTGGCCTATTGGCGAAACCTCGACAAGGATCCGGGGATCACCAGCGAGGTGGCCTTGTTCGCAGTATTGGCACTGGGCGCGCTCTGTGCGAGCGCCCCAGGCCTGGCGACCTCGATTGGGGTGGTGATGGCCGGGCTGCTCGCCAGCCGCCAGGCGTTGCACCACTTTGCCCGCAACCAATTGACGGCCACCGAGATGCGCGATGGCCTGGTGCTGTTGATCGCCGCGCTGGTCGTGCTCCCGCTGGCACCGGATCGATTCCTCGGGCCTTATGACGCAATCAACCTGCGCAACCTGTGCACCCTCACCGTCATGCTGATGGCGGTGGGTGCGCTGGGGCATGTCGCGGTTCGAACCCTGGGGACCCGCTATGGCTACGCCCTCAGTGCGATTGCCTCGGGGTTTGCTTCTGCCACGGCGACTGTCGCGACCATGGGCGGTATCGCGGCCAAAGAGCCGATCAATCTCAAGATGGTGAGCGCTGCGGCGATGTTATCCAATCTGGCGACGGTGACTCAAATGGGCCTGATTCTCGCAGCCGTGGACCCCGCGCTGCTGCGTTGGATGTGGGGGCCGTTGGTGTGCGGGATGCTGATGGTATTGCTCTACGCCGGCGTGCTGATGTTTCCCCGGCCAAGGGCGCGGGCCGATGAAACCATCAAGCACAGCGGCGCCTTCAGCCTCAAACTGGCGATGACGATGGTCCTGGCGATGGCCGCTATCACTGTCCTCTCGTCGGCGATGCTCGATGTGTTTGGCCAGGCCGGGGTGACCGTCACCGCGATTTTCAGCGGGTTGCTCGACGCCCATGCTTCGACAGCCTCCATCGCTTCCCTGGCCAAGGGCGGGTTGTTGCCCTTCGACGGCGTCGCCGTACCGGTCCTGATGGCGCTGAGCAGCAACTCTCTGAGCAAATGCGTCGTCGCCTGGCTCAGTGGCGGGCGAAGGTTCGCCGGGTATGTGATTCCCGGCCAGGTGCTGGTCACGCTGGCGATGTGGGCAGGGCTGTTGCTCCCGAGTTTGTCAGCCTGAATGATGGCTGTTTGATGAAGATCAAGTCCTGTCTCGGGCAGGCGTCCATTCTGGAAACCTCAATCCTTTAAGTGGCTGTCGCCACGTGCCGAGGTGTTCCATGTCCCAGACTCAACGTTTATTGCTAGTGGCGCCTGACGCCATGATCCGTACGCCGGCGTTCGACCGCGCCACCGAGTTGGCCCTGGCGCTGGACCTGCCCCTGCATATCGTGGCGTTCGACTACCTGGAGTTGCTCTCGGTGGCCGGTCTGTTCGCCCCGGAACAGGTCAAGCAAGCGCGTGAGGGTTATCTGGAAACCCATCGGCATTGGCTGTGGCAACAGGCCGAACTGGCACGTCGGCACGGCGTCGAGGTGACCTGCGAGGTGGTGTGGAGCAAGGATGCGTTCCAAGCCTTGCAGCAATACGTCAAGGAGATGCCGATGGCGTTGATCATCAAGGACGCGCAGCCGGAACCGGCAATGAAGCGGGTGTTTTTCACGCCCCTGGACTGGCGCTTGCTGCGTGACTGTCCGGTGCCAGTGCATCTGGTCACGGACGCTCGTAACCCGCGGCCTCGGCGGGTCCTGGCGATTGTCGATGTGCTGCGCAGCGAGGAGCAGGACCTGGTGTTCAACGACCGGATCGTCGACGCCGCGGTCAAACTGGCGGAACAATGCAACGCCCAGGTCGAGTTGCTGCACGCCTTCGATTGGACGGCTGTCTACGCCTCGGATATGGGCATTGGTGCGCTGCCCCTGGCCACGGGGCTCTATGAAGCGTTGGGCCAGGCACAGCACGAGGTGTTCGAGTCCCTGGCCGAGCGGCACGGGGTCGCACCGCAGCAGTGCCACTTCATCGAAGGGGCGCCGCTGAACAGCATTTGCACGTTCGCCATCGATCACCAGATCGATGTCATCGTCATGGGCACCACGGCGCATCGTGGCCTGGACAAGCGCCTGGGCACCACCGCTGAGCTCCTGCTGCAACGGGCGCCCTGCAGCGTATTGGCGATCAAGCCGCAAGCGTGATTGGCGCAACGCGGCGCGAGGCCATGCCAAGGCCTCGCGCAGCGTCCGGGATCAAAGGTAGAGCCGGTGGATGACCTGCCGGGTGTCGTCGGGATCGCTGTGGGTTTCAAAACCCAGGCTATGGGCCAAGTCCCGCATCGGCGCATTGCTGGCCGCATCGACGGAGTACATCTGGCGATAGCCGTTTTTACGCGCGGTGTCGATCAGGTGCTCCATCAACAACGTCCCCAGTCCCAGGTGTTGCCAAGGGTCGGCGACCGTCACCGCACACTCGCATTCGTGTTCCTGGGTCGCGCAATAGCGGCTGACACCGATCTCGATCAACTCGCCGTTGTCATGGACCAGGGCGATGTAGGCCATGCGCGTCTTGCAGTCGACGTCCATCAAGTTATCGAGCAGCGCCGCGCCCGGCTCATTGATCTGCGCCAGGAAGCGCATGTGCCGGGACTCCGGTGACAGGCGCATGATGAAGTCGTATTCGCGCTGGCGATCCTGCTCCCTGAGCGGGCGGATCAAGACATGCCGGCCGTCCTTGAGTGCCTGGATCCAGTGTTTGCCACTGATGCTGGCATACAGGGCAGCGGCGCGTTCGTTGTGGTCTTTGACAGTGAGCATGGTGCGATCCTCCCTCGGATGTGCACGTGCGGTGCGATAAAAAGCTACGCATTCGGTACTGTTCTACGCCCGCCACGGCGATCGATTCTGATCTGGATCAGTGCCTGCGTATCCGCCCGTCGATTGCCCGGCCTTTGATTCAGATCAAACCGTCCGGGGCCTTGATGGGCGCACGCTGAAGATCGCTCCGGAAAAGGCCGGTGCAAGGTTCTGGATTTCGTGTGGGCAATCCGATGGAGGTGTGCGATGGGGCAATACCAGCGTCTGCTATTGATCGTCGAACCTGATCTGCACCCCTCTGCAGCGATGCGCAGGGCCTGTGCCCTGGCCCGGGCCAGCGGCGCCGCACTGCACTTGTGCGCGTTCGTCCAACCGCCGGCGCGCACCCACTTATGGGGTGAAAAAATCGATGAAGCGAGTGTGCAGCGCTATCTGCACCGCTACCGTCGCTGGATGGTGGAGGAGGCGGCGCTGCTCAAGGAGGAAGGCCTGGACGTGACGACTCACGTGGTATGGACGCTCCATCCGTTGCTGGACATCCTGCGCTATGTCGAGCAGTTCCAGCCTGACCTGCTGATCAAGGACGTTACCCTCGAACCTTTGCTCAAGCGCGTGTTCGCAACGCCGCTGGACTGTCATCTGTTGCGCGACTGTCCGGTGCCGGTGCATCTGGTCAACCAGGCGGTGCACGGCTTGCCGCGCCGGGTCGTGGCGGCGGTGGACCCTTCGGACCCCGAGGCCAATGCCTTGAACGAGCACATCGTCCAGACTGCTGCCGCGATGGCCCGGCAATGCGATGCCTCGCTTCATCTGTTGTTCGCCTGCGACCTGTCGCCGGCCTTCAACGGCGAAGCCTCGTTGCTGGCCGGGGCTTGGGATGACGACTTTGCCGACGCCCTGCGCGAATCGCTGCATGCGGCGTTTATCAGCCTGGCCGGGCGCTGTGGCGTACCGGCGGAGCGTCGGCACTTCGTCGTTGGCCTGCCAGTGCCGGTGATCCAGGAATTCATCGACGAATTCGAGGCCGACGTGGTGGTGATGGGCACTGTGCACCGCGCCGGTCTTGAGCGTTTGATTGGCAGCACGACAGAACGTGCCTTGTACTCGGTGCCGGGCAGTGTGCTGGCGGTCAAGGGATGAGTACGATGGCCCCGTTGAGCTGTCCGCTCCTCAGGTGTTCCAGCGCTTGGTTGGCTTGGACCAATGGGTAGCAGGTCACGTTGCAATGCACGGGTGTGCGCTGGATCTGTTCGAAAAACGCCAGGCCGTCCGCGCGGGTCAGATTGGCCACTGAGCGCACGCTGCGCTCCTGCCACAACAGGCGATAGGGGAAGGCAGGGATGTCGCTCATGTGAATGCCGGCGCACACCACGCAACCGCCTTTGGCGGTGGCTTGCAAGGCCAGTGGCACCAGTTCGCCGACGGGGGCGAAGATCAGGCTGGCGTCCAGCAGATGGGGCGGGAGCTGATCCGATGCCCCGGCCCAGGTCGCGCCCAGCGAACGGGCATAGGCCTGGCCGAGGTCGTCACCGGGCCGAGTGAAGGCATAGACTTGCTGGCCCCGGCCCACGGCGACCTGGATCGCCAGGTGCGCAGCGGCGCCGAAGCCATAAAGGCCCAAGTGAGGGGCGTTTTGCGCCATCTGCAAGGCCCGGAAACCGATCAGCCCTGCACACAGCAGAGGCGCGGCTTCGGCGGCCTCAAGCGTATCGGGGAGGGGGAAGCAGAATCGCGCATCGGCGACGGTGTAGTCGGCATAGCCGCCGTCCAACTGGCAGCCAGTGAACAGTGCCTGGTCGCAGAGGTTCTCCCGGCCCGAGCGGCAGAACTCACACACCCCACACGTCCACCCCAGCCAGGGTACGCCCACCCGTCGGCCGATCCAGTCCGGGGCCACCTGCGCGCCGACGGCGGTGACCTCACCGACGATCTCGTGGCCCGGCACCCGAGGCAATCGAGCCTGGGGCAATTCACCGTCGAACAGATGCAAGTCGGTGCGGCACACACCGCAGGCTTGCACCTTGATCAGCAGTTGCCCGGCGGCCGGCGTCGGTTGAGGGCGTTCTTCCAGTTGCAAGGGCTGGCCAATCGTGTGCAAGACCATGGCGCGCATGAGCATTCTCCTGTGTGAGCGGGCGCTGGCCATGCCAGTGAGCGGCGCCAGGGCATCAAGCAATCACCTTGTATGACCTTAGCGTCCCTGGTTCTGATGTAAATCAAGTCACCCTTATTCCCGCG
The DNA here is from genome assembly GCF_900103575.1 of Pseudomonas sp. NFACC51. NCBI lineage: Bacteria > Pseudomonadati > Pseudomonadota > Gammaproteobacteria > Pseudomonadales > Pseudomonadaceae > Pseudomonas > Pseudomonas sp. NFACC51. Next base: position 803,907 of record NZ_FMXH01000001.1, read on the forward strand.
TTCCAGAATCAGGCATGGCAACCCTGTGTTTTTGCGGAGGACGTGATGAGCGATTTTCTCAGCCCCGACCAACTGGAAGGTATTGACGCCTACTGGCGTGCGTCCAATTACCTGGCCGTAGGACAGATCTACCTCAAGGACAACCCGTTGTTGCGCAAACCACTGCAACAGGAGCACGTCAAACCTCGCTTGCTGGGCCACTGGGGCACGACGCCTGGGCTGAATCTGATTTACGTGCACCTCAATCACCTGATCAAGACCCGTGACCTGAACATGATCCTGATCACCGGGCCCGGTCATGGCGGCCCGGCCATCGTCGCCCAGAGCTACCTGGAGGGTAGCTTCACCCAGTGTTATCCCTCGGTGGAGCAGAACGAAAACGGAATGTTGCGCCTGTTCCGGCAGTTTTCCTGGCCTTATGGCTTATCCAGCCATGTCTCGGCGCAGATTCCCGGCTCCATCCATGAAGGTGGGGAGTTGGGTTATTCCCTGGCCCATGCCTATGGCGCGGCGTTCGACAACCCTGACCTGATCGTGGCCTGCGTCATCGGCGACGGTGAGGCGGAAACCGGGACGTTGGCGGCGAGCTGGCATTCCAATAAATTCCTCAACCCCAGGCGTGACGGCGCCGTACTGCCCATTCTTCATCTCAACGGTTTCAAGATCGCCAACCCCACGCTGCTTTCGCGCATCAGTGAAGACGAGCTGTCGGCCCTGATGTATGGCTACGGCTACGATCCTTATTTTGTCGAAGGCGACGACCCGCAAGCGGTGCACCAACAGCTGGCCAGGACCCTGGACGGCATGTTGCTCAAGATTCGCGAAATCCAGCGCATGGCCCGCGCGGATTCGTCGGGACGTACCCTGGAACGCCAGCTCTGGCCGATGCTGGTGCTGCGCACGCCCAAGGGTTGGACCGGTCCGAAATTCGTCGATGGCCAGCAGGTCGAAGGCACCTGGCGCGCCCACCAGGTGCCGCTGAGCCACTTCGAGCTGCCCGTGCATTTGACGCAACTGGAACAATGGCTCCAGAGCTACCGTCCGCAGGAGTTGTTCGACGACAACGGTGCGTTGCTGCCGGACGTTGCCGCGTTGGCGCCGACGGGACATCGGCGCCTGGGCGCCAATCCTCATGCCAATGGCGGCGTGCTGCTCAAACCCTTGGAACTGCCCAGGTTCACCGATTACGCCATGCAATTCAACGCGCCCGGCAGCGTGCAGGCAGAGGCCACCCGGGTGTTGGGTGGTTTTGTGCGCGATGTGATGAAGCACAACCTGGGGGCAGTCAATTTCCGCCTGTTCGGCCCCGACGAAACCGCCTCCAATCGCCTTGATGCGGTGTACGAGGTCAGTGGCAAAGCCTGGATGGCGGCCCTGGAGACGGGCGATACGAACCTGGCGTGCGACGGCCGGGTGATGGAAATCCTCAGCGAGCAAGTGTGTGAAGGCTGGCTGGAGGGGTATCTGCTGACGGGTCGGCATGGGCTGTTTTCCTGCTATGAGGCGTTCATCCACATCGTCGATTCGATGTTCAATCAGCACGCCAAATGGCTCAAGACCGCTGCCCAGATCCCGTGGCGCGCCTCGATTGCTTCGCTCAATTACCTGCTCACGTCCCATGTCTGGCGACAGGACCACAATGGCTTTTCCCATCAGGACCCGGGCTTCATCGACCTGGTGGCGAACAAGAGCGCCGACGTGGTGCGCATCTACCTGCCAGCGGACGCCAATTGCCTGTTGTCCGTGGCCGATCACTGCCTCAAGAGCCGCGATTACATCAATGTGATCGTGGCCGGCAAACAGCCGGAATGGCAGTGGCTGGACATCGATTCGGCCGTTCGGCACTGCTCGGTCGGGATCGGTCGCTGGGCCTTTGCCTGCAACAACGACGAAGACCCGGACGTGGTGATGGCGTGTGCCGGTGACGTGCCAACGTTGGAAACCCTGGCCGCTGTCACGCTGCTGCGTGAATACGTGCCAGACCTGCGGGTGCGGGTGGTGAATGTCGTCGACCTGCTGGCCCTGCAACCGCCGCAACAGCATGCCCACGGGTTGCCGGACGCCGAGTTCGATGGGTTGTTTACCGTGGACAAGCCAGTGATTTTCGCCTTCCACGGCTATCCGTCGCTGATTCATCGACTGATCTACAAGCGTCACAACCACGATAACTTCCATGTCCGCGGTTTCATGGAGGAGGGCGCCACCACTACGCCGTTCGACATGGCGGTCATCAACCACCTGGATCGCTACCAACTGGCGCTCGATGTCATCCAGCGCGTGCCACGGTTGCAGCCGCTGGTGGACAGCGCTCGGGATCGCTACTGGGCAACCATGGAAAAGCATCAGCTGTACCTCATCGAGCATGGGCAGGACATGCCCGAAGTCTTGAATTGGCGCTGGACGCCGACGCCGCAATGACGGCCAACATGCCTCATGGCATCGACGCTGCGCCGTGGCGTTCGAGCCCGACTTTGGAGACCCATCATGAGCCAGTACCAACGCCTGTTGCTGATCCTCAACCCGGCACAACGCCATTCACCCGCCCTGCATCACGCCGCGGCCCTGGCGGCGGCCAGTGGCGCGCACTTGCATGTCACCGCCTTGATTCCCTCGCTGGACATTCTTTCGCTGCTTGAAGAGGGGCCTCGTGAGGAAGCGCGGCAGAACTATCTCCAGGACCATCGTCATTGGTTGGAAGATGAGGCGGACAAGTTGCGCCGCCGTGGCCTGCGGGTCACCACTGAGGTGGAATGGGCCCAGAAGATGGGCAAGCAGATCCTGCAACACGTTACGCAGATCCAGCCGGACTTGCTGATCAAGCAGGTACAACACGAGCCCATGCTCAAGCGGGCATTTTTCACCCCGCTGGACTGGCAACTGCTGCGCAACTGTCCTGTTCCGATGTACCTGGTGGGGGCCACCGGTCATGCGCTGCCGCGCACAGTGGTCGCGGCGGTGGACCCTTCCAGTGCGTTTGCCCAGAACAGCGGGCTGAATGACCGGATCATCCGCCAGGCCATGGGGCTGGCCTTGCAGTGCGACGCCGAGCTGCATCTGGTTCACGCCTATGAGGTGTCGTCAGTCTATCTGGGGGATGCGGGCGGTGGCGGCCTGTCGCTGTCGCAGCTCAGCAAGGAACTGCGCAGGAGCCTGGAAAAAACCTTCCTGGAACTGGCGAACCTGTTTGGTGTGCCGGCCGAGCGCAGGCATTTCCTACTGGGGCATCCGGTCTCGGCCCTGAGTGAATTTGCCCTGGAGCATGAAGTGGACGTGATCGTCATGGGGCGATTCCAGCACGACGATCTGTATGGGCTACTGGGCAGCACGACCGAGCACATCCTGTACCAGGTGTCGTGCAGTGTTCTGGCGGTGTGATGAATCGGACTTGACCGCTGGGTTGTTGACAAAGATCAACGGCAACGAGGTCAAACAATGTGACCAATAGGCTTACGATCGATTGTCCAGGAGCACCGCCATGCGCATGACATTTCTCGGGGCCGCCGGTACGGTCACCGGTAGCAAGTACCTGCTGGAACACGACGATCAGCGCATCCTGATCGATTGCGGTCTGTTCCAGGGCTACAAGCAGTTGCGCCTGCACAACTGGGACCCCTTCGAGCTGCCGATGCGTGACCTGGATGCGATCGTACTGACCCACGCCCACCTGGACCACAGCGGCTACCTGCCGGTGCTGGTGCGTAATGGCTATCGCGGCCCCGTCTATGCAACGCCGGCGACCTGCGAGCTGGTGAAGATCCTGCTGCGCGACAGCGCTCGCTTGCAGGAAGAAGAAGCCGAATACGCTAACCGCAAGGGGTTTTCCAAACACGCGCCGGCCTTCCCGCTGTACACCCGTGAACACGCTGAACGAGCGCTGAAACTGCTGCGCCCGATTGCATTCGAACACCCGGTGGAGATCGCCCGGGGGATCACCATCTTGCTGCGTCGCGCCGGGCACATCCTTGGTGCCGCGACGGTACAGGTCCAGGCTGGTGGGGTGACGCTGGTGTGTTCTGGGGACTTGGGGCGACCCGAGGATCCGGTGATGTTCGCGCCGAAAGTCATTGAGCAGGCGGATGTCCTGCTGGTGGAGTCGACCTACGGCGACCGTCGACACCCACACGAGTCGCCGGAAGATCAATTGGCTGAGGTGATCACTCGCACCGCGCTGCGCCGTGGCATCACGTTGGTGCCCTCGTTCACGGTTGGCCGTGCCCAGTTGCTGATGTACCACCTGTATCGCCTGAAACAACGCCGGGCGATCCCCGATATCCCGATCTACCTCAACAGCCCCATGGCCATCGACGTCACCCGGTTGTACCAGCGCTTTGGTGACGAGCATCGTCTCTCCAGGGAAGAGTGCGAAGGCATGTGCCACATCGCCCATCCGGTGCGCTCGGTCAAGGACTCCATGGCCCTGGACCTGCAACGCACCCCGGCGGTAATCATCGCCGCCAGTGGCATGGCCACCGGCGGGCGCGTGCTGCACCACCTCAAGAGCCTGGCGCCCAACCCCATCAACACCTTGCTGATGCCCGGTTTCCAGGCAGGCGGTACGCGAGGTGCGAGGATTGTGGCGGGTGAGCCTGCGGTGCGCATCCATGGCAAGGACGTGCCGATCAATGCCGAAGTGGTGCCCATGCAAACGCTCTCGGCCCATGCCGATGCCGACGAAATCATGCAATGGCTGCGCGGCTTCAAGACACCCCCCCGGCACACCTATGTGGTGCATGGCGAACCCAATGCGTCCGACGTCTTGCGCCATCGCATTAGCGACGAACTGGGGTGGTCGGTGTCGGTGCCGGAGTACCGCGATAGCGTCGAACTCTGAGCCACCGCCTTCGCGAGCAAGGGGATTTTCTGTACCCGCCGGATTTGTGCGCGCCACGCTCCAGAGTGGGAGCTAGCCTGCTCGCGAAGGGGCCGGCCGCTTCAACGACGCATTCGGCCTGAAATAAGCACAGGCATGAAAAAGCCCCTCGTCGTTGGCCGGCGAGGGGCAGGGTTCAAAGCGATCAATCGGCCTTGATCGGCACGACCTTTTCCGCTTTCAGTGCTTCCGGTTTTTTTGGCAGTGTCAGCGTCAGCACGCCTTTGCTGAACTGGGCTTCGATCTTGTCGCTGTCGACGCCTTTTGGCAGGTTGAACACCCGTTCGAAGGAGCCGTAATGGCGCTCGGACAGGTGATAACCTTTTTTCTTTTCTTCCTTGGTTTCTTTTTTCTCCCCCTTGATGATCAGGTTGCCGTTGGCCAGGCGGATTTCGATGTCTTTCTGATCCATGCCGGGCAACTCGGCGGTGATTTCAAAGCTCTTTTCCTTCTCGGTGATGTCAACGGCCGGCAGGCTGCTCATGGAAAACTCGCGACGCCAGAAGGGTTCGACATCGAACAACCCGCGACTGAAGGGCGAAATCCCCGTGCCCCGGTTGAAGTCATCGAACAGGCGATCTACCTGCTGGCGGAGCTTTTCAAATGGATGCCTGAGGTCAGTCTTGGCGGGATGCGGAGCGTTGTCTTCGGTTTTGACCGGCATCTTTTTCACTGAATTGGACATTTGATTTTCCTCTTGGGTGATGTTCGGGCGGGTACCTGAACAGATGACCAGATACCGTTGCCGAACAGGTCAATGCATGCTTGCGAACTTACAAGGACAGTTGGCCGGACCAGAGCATCCAGCCGGCGAAGATCGCCGCCGCCCAGATCACCAGCAGCAGGCCCCAGCCAAAACCAGTGAGGGCCTGGCCCGTCCTGGCCCGTTGAGCGCTCAGGTAGATCAGCGAGCCGGGGGCATAGAGCAGGGCACTGAGCAGCATGTACCGGGGGCCGGCGGCGTAGAGCAGCCAGACGCAATAGCCCGTCGCGACCACAGCGATGGCCATGTCGCGCAGTTGCAGGCCGCGATGGCCGGCGTAGGTCTGGCCTTGCCAGGTCATTTTCAGTGCATACAGGCCACTGAACAGGTAGGGCAGCAGGATCATCGAGGTGGCGAGTGAAATCAGCGCCAGGTAGCTGGCGCTCGAATACAGGGTCAGCAATAGGAACAATTGGATGCAGCCGTTGGTGATCCATAGCGCGTTGGCCGGTGCGCCGTGTTGGTTTTCCGTGGCCAGCAGGCGCGGCATGACCTTTTCCTTGGCCGGGGTGAACACCGATTCGGCTGCCAACAGCGTCCAGGCCAGCAGCGCGCCGCCCACCGACACAATCAGGCCAATACTGATCAGCACCGCGCCCCAAGGCCCGGCCACCGCTTCCAGTACACCGGCCATGGAAGGGTTCTTCAGCGCGGCCAGTTCGGGCTGTCTGAGGATGCCCAAGGACAATAGGGAAACGGCGATCAGCAGCATCAATGTCAGGATGAAGCCAATCACCGTGGCGCGGCCGACGTCGGCCCGTTCGGCGGCCCGGGCGGAGAATACGTTGGCGCCTTCAATACCGATGAACACCCAGACCGTCACCAACATGGTGCTCTTGACCTGGTCCAGCGTACTGCCCAGCGCCGGCGTGCCCCAGAAATCCACCATGAAGGTGTCCTTGGAGAACGCGGCAATGACCAGTCCGATGAACAACAGCAACGGCACCACCTTGGCGATCGTCGTCAGGGCGTTGGCCTTGGCGGCGGTGCGCATCCCGCGCAGGATCATCCAGTGCAATGCCCACAGCACCACGGACGCGCCAACGATCGCGGCTTTGTTATTGCCTTCGCCAAACACGGGGAAAAAGTAGCTGAGCGCAGCGAACAGAATCACCAGGTAGCTGACATTGCCGATCCAGGCGCTGATCCAATAGCCCCACGCCGAATTGAAACCGAGGAATTCGCCACCCAGGGCACGGGCGTAGGCAAACACACCGTTGTCCAGTTCCGGTTGGCGGTTGGAGAGAGTCTGGTAGACCAGGGCCAGCGAGAGCATGCCCACGCCGGTGATGAGCCAGCCGATCAGGATCGCTCCGGCACCGGCGCTGGCTGCCATGTTCTGGGGCAGGCTGAAGATGCCGCTGCCGATCATCGAACCGACGACGAGAGCGATCAGCAAACTCAGCGACAGGCGTCTGGGCTCGACCTTTCGCAAACTGCCGGCCAAAGGGTGAGGTGTGACGGTCGGGATGACCGGTTCTGTACCTTGCAGGTGCGTTGCCATGATCAAAGCCTCCATGAGACGGGAGGTTCGGTAACCTTCGTCGATGCAAAGGTTCGAACGCTGAGTCTTAATCTCGGCTTGAAGGCGTGGAGGGGTATTGACGTAGATCAGATGTCATGCAGAGCAGGCATCACAGTTCCGCATGACGATGACAACCGGCGACTTTTTGCTTGAGGCCGGGCAAGTCCAGAATCGTGACGTTGCGCCCATGCATGTCCACCAGTTCCTCCTGGCGCAGGTGGGCGATGCCCCGGCAGATGGTTTCCAGGCGCAGGCCCAGGTAGGAGCCGATGGCTTCGCGGCTCATGCGCAGCACGAATTCCCTGGAGGAATAACCTCGCATGTTAAGCCGCTGGGACAGGTTCAATAGAAACGCCGCCAGGCGTTCGTCGGCGTTCATGTTGCCGAGCATCAACAGCATGCCGTGGTCGCGCACGATTTCCTGGCTCAGGAGTTTATTCAGGTTGTGCTGCAACGACGGTAAGTCGTGGGCCAGTTTTTCCAGGAGGTTGAAGGGGAGCGGGCAGACTTCGCTGTCTTCCAGGGCAATGGCATTACAGGCGTAGCGATCGGTGCTGATGGCGTCCAGGCCAAGCATTTCGCCTTGCATCTGGAAACCGGTGACCTGTTCGCGACCGTCTACCGAAAGGACGCTGGTCTTGAAGAAACCCAATCTCACCGCATACAACGAGCGCAGCGGGTCGCCGGTGCGATACAGCGCCGCGCCTTTCTTGACCTTCACTCGCTGGGCGATCAGGGTGTCGAGGCGCTCGACTTCACCGCCCGTCAGGCCAATGGGCAGGCACAGCTCAAGCACGCTGCAGTTCGAGCAAGCGGTCTTGAGGGCATGCACCCGCAGAAGTCGCGGTTCGGACTCGGCCATGAGGAAATTTCCTATAGTTGGAGCAAGCATAGAACAACAACTCAGCCATGCCTGTTTTTTGTCGCCTAAAGCCATACCGGCTATCGATAGACGCAGAACGGGTACAAAGGATGGGGGGACAAACCTTCACTATGGGACTTGCAGATGACGCTATTGTGTCGTGGGTGGGCGTACAGGGGGGCGTTGGATTCGTTCACGCCGTGACAGATCGATCAACGGCCAGGCGCTGTCAAACCAGTCGCAAAGGCAGCGCAGCGCGTTTGAGCGGCAGGAGCGGGGCAAACTCTTCAGGTGTCAGGGTTTCCTTTTCCACCAGCAGATGGGCCCCGGCGTCGAGGTCTTCCCGATGGCTTTCCAGCAGTGTCCTGGCGCGTTGATAGGCTTCAGCGAGCAAGGCGCGGATACCCAGGTCGACTTCCCTGGCGGTTTGTTCCGAGTAGTCCTTGTCACCCATTTCCGTGCGCCCGCCCAGGTAACTGGCACTTTTGCGTTCCAGCACCGCCAGGCCAAGCTCTGTGCTCATGCCAAAGCGGGTGATCAACTGTCGGGCGATGTCCGTGGCGTGGGCCAGGTCATCGGCGGCCCCGGTCGAGACTTGGCCGTAGGCAAGGCATTCGGCGGCACGTCCCGCCATCAGCACGACCATGCGGTCCTTGAGCATCTGGCAACTGACGAGAAAATGATCTTCCGTCGGTCGTTGCAGGGTATAGCCCAGCGAGCCAATGGCGCGCGGCACGATCGATACCTTATGGACCGGGTCCATGTCCGGGAGGTTGCTGGCCGCCAACGCATGCCCCATTTCGTGGTAGGCCACCACTTGGCGTTCATCGGGATGTAACAGGCTGCTCTTGCGTTCGATCCCGGCAACGATGCGCTCCACGGCCGCGGTGAAATCGTCGAGGCTGACCGTTTCGGCACCGCGTCGAGTGGCGATGATGGCGGCCTCGTTGACCAGGTTGGCCAGGTCTGCGCCAGTAAAACCCGTGGTGATGTCGGCGATACGCTCGCTATCGAGGTCCGGGCCAGTGACGATCTTCTGCAGGTGAACCTTGAGGATCGCCTGCCGGCCTTTACGGTCGGGGCGATCGATCAGGATCTGTCGATCGATCCGGCCGGCTCGCAACAGCGCCGGGTCCAATACCTCGGGGCGGTTGGTCGCCGCCAGCAGCACGACCCCTTCACGCGGGTCGAACCCATCCAGTTCTGCCAACAGCTGGTTGAGGGTCTGCTCTTTTTCGTCATTGCCGCCCAGGACGCCGACGCCGCGCATTTTGCCCAGCGCATCGAGCTCGTCGATAAAAATGATGCAGGGCGCGGCCTGTCGGGCCTGTTCGAACAAGTCATGCACGCGAGCGGCGCCGACACCAACGAACATCTCGACGAATTCTGACCCTGATATCGAGAAGAAGGGCACGCCGGCCTCTCCAGCGATGGCTTTGGCAACCAGGGTCTTGCCGGTGCCTGGCGGACCGACCAGCAATGTACCTTTGGGAATGTGCGCCCCCAAGCGTGCGTATTTCGCCTTGTCCTTGAGGAAAGAAACAATCTCCACCAGCTCGACCTTGGCTTCGTCGATGCCGGCAACGTCGGCAAAGGTCACGCCGGTATCGCGTTCGACGAACACCTTGGCGCGGGACTTGCCGATGTTCATCAAACCACCCATGCCCTGTTTTTCCGCCAGCCCACGAAACAGGAAATGCCAGATCACCATGATCAGCACGAAGGGCAGCAACCAGCCCAGCAGGCCACTCAGGAAGGTGTTTTCGTTGATGCCGGTGAACCCGACCCCCGAGTGGGCGAGATCTGCCGCCAGTGCCGGTTCCACCCTCACGGTCGCGAACTGGGTGTGGCCGTCGATGGGTTCCTGCAACTGGCCGCGGATCTGGTCCTTCTCTACCCGTAGATCGCTGACCTGCCGATTGTTCAGCAATTGCAGAAACTGGCTATAGGGGATGACCTGCACCGCAGGGCGTTCGAAAAACACGAACTGCACCAGGCTGAACACGGCCAGCGCAATGAAGAAGTAGGACAGGTTCCATTGGTGGTTTTTTTTCATGGCCTCGACTCGATAAAAGGCCTCGGATGAACAGGCCGCGCATAAATGGTCGGGGAGATCGCCGGCTCCCTGGTTTGCTTTTTCTACGCCTGAGGGCTGCAAAGACATTGAGCTAAATCAACTCGGTTCAAGTGAGTCACGGTGTGGGCGTCGGACGAGCCAAGCAGTTGACAAGGATCAGAGTGGGCAGGGGGTGTTGCCAGATACTCGAGCCAGTTGCTAGCCGTTTTTCCTGCTGTGCTTAACCGAGGAAATAACCATGGCCTTGAATAGATACTTACCTGTCGTATTAATGAGCATTTTTCTGGCAACCACTGCCGGGTGCTGTAACAAGCTCGCCCAAGAAGTGGATGCCCGACTGGAATCGGCGGAAAATAACGCTGCAACGGCAAGGCTCAGGGCGGATGAGGCCTACAGGAAGGCTGAGCAGGCCGAGACAATGTCTGAGCAGGCCCAACGTACCGCCGAGGAGGCGAGCATCCGAGCCACTCGGATGACCGACGATAAGGCCTCGCGCAAGTAATCAGCGGATATATGGGGCATGGGCAACAGGCGGGCGCTGCGCGTGTTCGTCCACCTTCGGTTTCCTGACGCGCGAGGGTCAGAACGGCCCCAGCTTGAGCGGGTACTGGATGACGATATACAGCCGGTCGATGTCATCGCCGCCCTGGCTGCTGTTGGCCCGATGGGTGACATGGGACAGTTGCAACGACAGGTCCTTGGCCGGGCCTGACTGCACGATGTAGTGCAGGTCCAGGTCGCGCTCCCAATGGCGTCCGCCAGCGCCTTGTTGCGGACTGTAAGTGCCGGTGTCGCTATCGAACGGGTTGTAGGCACCGTCTTGGGGGGCATGGCTGCCGTCGATCCCGCGTCCAGTCACATAGCGGGCCATGAAGCTCAGGCCGGGGATGCCCAAGGTGCCCAGGTCGAGGTCGTAGCGCGCTTGCCACGAGCGCTCGCCGGGGCCGTTGAAGTCGGCATATTTGATTGAGTTGGCCAGGTAGATGGAGTCGCCGCCGACGAAATCGAAGGGCGTGTCGCCGTTGATTTTCTGATAGGCCAGGGTGAACGCCTGGGCATTGAACCGGTACTTGCCGCTCAGGCTATAGGCTGTGGTGTCGATGGCCCCGGCAATGGCCTTGCCATCGTCGCGGGTGTGATACAGGTTGCCGTCGAGGAACAGTTCGCCAACGGTGGCATGCAGGTTGGCATAGTACTGGCGCCAGGTATCGCTCAGTTCGGAGGCGTAGAGCGCGCCGCCCAGGGCTTGGCCGGTGAGCAGGTCGGCGCCGATGAAGTCGATGACGCCGTGGCGCGTCGTCGCCCCATACCCGGAAAAATCACCCTTGCTGGTCGAGGCGTCCTGATTCTTGAACGCACTGAAGTGGCCTGCCTGCAGGGCTACCCCTTCGAACTCGCGGCTGGAGAGTAGCAGGCCGCTGGCGTATTCGGGTTGCAGGCGCTTGTCTGCGGTATCGAATACCGGGCTCTGCACCGTCATTTCGCCGACCGCCAGTGTGGTGCGTGAGGCGTTGAATTTCAGCGCACCGCCGGCACTGGAGTAGTGGTCCTCGCTTCGCCCGTTCTCATCCAGCGGCAATAATCCCGTTCCGGAGTGCCCCTTGCCGCCGTCCAGTTTCAACCCCAGGAACCCGTGGGCATCGATACCTACGCCGATTGTGCCGGGGGTGAAACCGGACTCGAACGAGGCGATGAAGCCCTGGGCCCATTCCTGTTTGTAGCTTTTGCCTGCCGGGGTAGGGGCGCGATAGTCATTGTTGAGATAGAAGTTACGGCTGAGGACTTGCAGCGTCGCCCCGTCGAGAAAGCCAGGCGTGCTTTGCGCGAGTTCCGCTGCCATCGCCGGTGCGGTGCCGCTTGTGAGCAGGGCAAGCAGCCAGAGCGGCTTCAGGGCGGCGGTTGAGTGGTGTGGTGCAGGCAACATGCTTCATTTCCATGTGAAATTGGGCGGGCGAAGGGGCGGTACTACGCGCAGTCAGGTGGGAAGCGTCCGGCGCGGCGCAGGGTTACCGAGCAGCTTGGCGCTTGAGAAACCAGGTCTGGGCAGAGGGCTTCATTCTTGGGCGTGGGGCGCGAGCGTGCGAGTTAAACGTTGTTAATTGCGGGCCGCTGCATCATTGGCTTTACCATTCATCAACGGGCCACCCTGGCATTTCTTGACAGCCATCGCGCCTGGGTAAATACTCGCCACTCATATTCATATATATGACTAGATAACAAGGTGAATAAGGTCAATGAACGCTCTCTCCAGTGATGCCCGCCTGCCGCTTTATCAACGTTTACGCGACCAATTGGCTGAGCAGATCGCCAATAACCGCTGGCGCCCGGGGGAGGCGATTCCTACTGAGGCGGCACTTTCAGCCGAATACCAGTTGTCTACCGGTACGGTGCGCAAGGCCATCGATGCGCTGGTCAGCGAGGGCGTCCTGGAGCGCCAGCAAGGGCGCGGCACCTTCATTCGCCGGCCGCAATTTCAATCGTCGCTGTTCCGTTTTTTCCGCTTTCAAAGCGCTTCAGGCGAACGCCGGGTTCCCGAGAGCCGGATCCTGTCCGTGGAGCCGGTGGCCGCGCCTTCGGCGGTGGCCCAGGCGCTGGGGCTACCGGCCGACGCTCCGGTGATTCGTATCGTGCGAGTGCGTCTGCTGGAAGTGGAGCCGGTGCTCGCCGAAGAAATATGGCTGCCCCGTAGCCGCTTCCAAACCTTGCTCGAAATCGACCTGAGTCAAAAGGGCCCGTTGCTTTACCCCATTTATGAAGAGGTTTGCGGCCAGGTTGTCGCCTATGCCGAAGAAACCCTCACCGCCGAATCGGTGAATGAGGTGTACGCGCGATTGCTGCAAGTGCCGGTCAACAGCCCGGTGGTGGTGATCGAGCGTCTGGCGCGGGATTACGCCGGCAATCCCCTGGAGTGGCGACGCTCTCGCGGGCATGCCGAGCACTTCCGCTACAGCGTGGAAATTCGCTGACCCGACCCGGCTAGCGGCGAGTCGGTCGCCGCTGTCCCTACCGTTTTGTTTGTCATGACTGGCCCTGTAGCGGCGCGGTTCGCTCTCGGCTGCCTTTCGTTCCACCCATAAGGATAACAATCATGTTCAGTTGGTATCGCCAAGTCACCGCGCGGGAGCGCAAAACGTTTTGGGCCTGTTTCGGCGGATGGTCGCTCGACGCCTTGGAAGTACAGATGTTCGGCCTGGCGATCCCGGCGTTGATCGCCGCGTTCGCCTTGAGCAAGGGCGATGCCGGGCTGGTCAGCGGCGTGACCTTGGTCACTTCGGCCATTGGCGGTTGGGTCGGCGGGACGTTGTCGGACCGTTACGGTCGGGTGCGCACGCTGCAGTGGATGATCTTGTGGTTTTCGTTCTTCACCTTCCTGTCGGCGTTCGTCACAGGCTTCCACCAGCTGTTGATCGTCAAGGCGCTGCAGGGCTTCGGGATTGGCGGGGAATGGGCCGCCGGCGCAGTATTGATGGCCGAGACCATCAACCCCAAGTATCGCGGCAAGGTCATGGGCACGGTACAAAGCGCCTGGGCGGTGGGTTGGGGGCTGGCGGTCGGCGTCTTCACGCTGATCTACTCCCTCGTGCCCCAAGACATGGCCTGGCGGGTGATGTTCGTCGTGGGCCTGCTGCCGTCGTTCCTGATCATCTGGGTGCGGCGCAACGTTGAAGAGCCCGACAGTTTCCAGCGCCTGAAAAAAGACAACGTCATCCCGCAAAGTTTCTTCAAATCCCTGGCCGGTATCTTTCGCCCCGAGTTGATCCGCGTGACCTTGTTTGGCGGGTTGCTGGGGCTCGGGGCGCACGGTGGTTACCACGCCGTGATGACCTGGTTGCCGACCTTCCTCAAAACCGAGCGCAACCTGTCGGTGCTCAACTCCGGCGGCTATCTGGCGGTGATCATCTTCGCCTTCTGGTGCGGCTGCGTAGTCAGTGGCCTGTTGATCGATCGCATTGGACGTCGGAAGAACATCGTGCTGTTCGCGCTGTGCTGCGTGGTCACCGTGCAGTGTTATGTGTTCCTGCCGTTGACCAACACCCAGATGCTGTTCCTGGGGTTCCCGCTCGGCTTCTTCGCGGCCGGTATTCCGGCGAGCCTCGGAGCGTTTTTCAACGAGTTGTATCCGGCGGATGTGCGCGGTGCCGGTGTGGGGTTCTGCTACAACTTCGGCCGGGTGCTCTCGTCGGTGTTCCCGTTCCTGGTCGGCCACATGAGCGACTCCATGTCCTTGGGCTCGGCCATTGGCATCGACGCCGGGATTGCCTACGGCGTGGCGGTGATCGCGGCGCTGTGCCTGCCGGAAACCCGCGGCCGCAGCCTGGAAGCCGCTGTGGCATCGGCGCCTGTGGTGGAGAGTGACGGCCAGGGCGCCCGAGCCTGATTTTCCTTATTGTCGATAGATGAAACCCATGGTTGATATCCGTACTACGCCGATCGCCGGCATTGACTGCCACGCCCACGTATTCAGCCGCGGGCTGGAACTGGCGGCTGTCCGGCGCTACACACCTGACTATGACGCTACGCTCGCTCAATACCTGGGCCACTTGCACGCCCATGGCTTGAGTCATGGGGTGTTGGTGCAGCCGAGCTTTCTTGGCACCGATAACCGCTACCTGTTGGCTGCATTGCGGCAAGCACCGCAGCAGTTGCGCGGGGTCGTGGTGGTGGAGCGAGACGTCAGCCGGGCCGAGCTGGACGACATGGCCCGGCTGGGGGTGGCCGGTGTGCGCTTGAACCTGATGGGCAAGGCGTTGCCTGATTTTCGTGACGTTGCCTGGAACGGTTTTTTGCGTCATCTCGCGGAACTGGATTGGCATATCGAACTGCATGCCAACCTGGTGGACTTGCCGGGGTTGATCGGTCAACTGTTGCCGTTTGGTGTCCGATTGGTGGTCGATCATTTCGGTCGCCCGGATGCGCGTCAGGGGTTGGATCAACCTGGCTTTGCCCAATTGATGGAGTTGGGGCAGGGTGGGCAGGTGTGGATGAAGGTGTCCGGTATCTATCGATTGGGTGCAACGGCCCCGCGAAACCTTGAATTCGCCCGCGCTTCGTTGGCGGTGCTGGAACGCAGTTTTGGCCCCGAACGCCTGGTGTGGGGCAGCGATTGGCCGCACACTCAGCATGAAGCGCATGTCGGCTTCGAGACGGTCATGGCGCAGTTGCGCGCATTGGAATGTTCGGCGTCGCTGATGCATGCGTTAATGGTCCAGGCACCCCAGGCGCTCTTCAAGTTTTGAGGCGCGAGGTTGTGAGATTGAGTTTTCCTGAACTCGCCCGGTGAATAGGGATCTAGACATCCATTGATGCCCTGTGAAAGGTTTCAGCCAGGCGGTTTGAGGATGACTGATGTCGAACATTGAAGAGCTACCCAGGGAAACGCGTACACCAAGCGAGTACGAAAGCTTGATCGCGATGGGGACGAGCGCACTTGATGCCATTCCTGGTGCGGTGTACCTCTGTGATCGCAAGGGGTGGCTCGTCAGGTACAACGGTGAGGCGGCCGAGCTATGGGGAAGGGCGCCGGCACTTGGGGAGAACGGTGACCGTTTCTGCGGTGCCCATCGACTGTTCCTGACCGACGGTAGACCGCTGGCATTCGAACACTGCCCGACAGCTTTGGCGCTCACTACCGGCATTGCCTCGCGCAATCAGGAAGTGCTCATCGAGCGCCCGGATGGCTCGCGGTTCGTGGCGCTGATGAACATTCGCGCGCTCAAGGATTGCCGAGGCGTCATTCAAGGGGTGATCAACTGCTTCCAGGACGTTTCGGCGCACCACGCCATGGCCGAGGAGCTTCGGCGCAAGAGCGCCGACCTGGAAGACTTTTTCGAAAACAGCGCGGTGGGCCTGCATATCGTCAGCAGCGAAGGCATTATCCTGCGCGCCAACAAGGCAGAGCTGGCGCTGTTGGGCTATTCGGCCGACGAGTACATCGGCCGCCACATCACCGAGTTTCATGTCGACGAACCGGTTATCGGCGACATCCTCACCAAGCTGGGCAGCGGCGACTGCCTGCAAAGCTACCCGGCGCGACTGAGGGCAAAGGACGGCTCGATCAAGCATGTCATGATCACTTCCAATGGCCGGTTCGAAGACGGGAAACTCTTCAATACGCGCTGCTTCACCATAGATCGGAGCGGTGTCCATGCCGCCGAGGCGGCGCGCCAGGACAGCGATGACCGACTTTCGGCGACCTATGAAGCGGCGACCATCGGTATTGCCGAGGCCGACGTCGACGGTCGCTTGCTCCGCGTCAACGACGCCCTGTGCAACATGCTGGGCCGCTCGCGGGAACAGCTCCTGTCGATGACATTCCTGGACTATACCCACCCGGATTGCATCCCGCAGGACGCCGGATTGTACGCCCGCCAAGTGGCCGGTGAACTTGATAACTACGTGCTTCGCAAGCGCGCCGTGAAGCCCGATGGCGAGGTCGTTTACCTCGACATCCACAGTTCCTCGGTGAGAGACGCCAACGGTGCGTTTCGTTATGGCGTGCGAGTGCTGCAGGACGTCACGCTGGCGCGGCGGATGGAAAACCAGCTCCGCGAAAGCGAACGGCACATGCGCAATCTTCTCGAGGCGTTGCCTGCTGCGGTGTACACCACTGACGCCGACGGTCGTATCACCTTCTACAATCGCGCCGCCGTGGAACTGTCGGGACGAACACCGCAGTTGGGCGACATGTGGTGTGTGACCTGGAAGCTGTTCAATACGGACGGAACCGCGCTGCCTCACGATCAATGCCCGATGGCAGTGGCCCTGAAGGAAAACCGGCCGATACGCGGCGTCGAGGCCATTGCAGAACGGCCGGACGGTAGCCGCGTTCCGTTCACGCCTTATCCCACGCCTTTGCATGATGCCGATGGAAACCTGGTGGGCGCCATCAACATGCTGGTCGACATCTCCGAGCGAAAGCAGGCGGAAAATCGGCAGAAGACGCTGATCGATGAGCTCAATCACCGGGTCAAGAACACCCTGGCCACGGTGCAATCGCTGGCAGCCCAGACGGCACGCAACGCAGAGGATGCGAAAGACGGCTACAGGCGTTTCGAGGCAAGGCTCTTGGCCTTGTCACGGGCACACGATCTCTTGACGAAACGGCATTGGGGGCAGACGCCGCTCGACACCCTGGCCCACGAAGTGCTGATGCCGGTGTTTGGGCATGAGCCTGGCCGCATCGTGATCGAAGGCCCTTCTGCAGACGTCGGCACTCGCGTGGCGCTCAACCTTACGATGACCCTCAATGAATTGGCGATCAACGCGCTGAAATATGGTGCGATGTCGGTCGAGAGCGGGACGCTTGCCGTCACCTGGCACCTGCAAGCCCGGGCGGGCGGAACATTGCTGACCTTCGACTGGCGCGAACAAGGAGGACCACCCGTGTCACCGCCGGAACGGGAAGGGCTGGGTTCTCGCTTGATGCAGCGTTGCATCGAGCGCGACTTGGCCGGCAAGTTCGACCTTACCTACGCTCCGCAAGGCGTTTGCTGCCGCTTTTCGTTCCTGATTGGGGTAACCGGGGCATGACCCCATTTGTAGGCGTCAGGGTGCTGGTCGTCGAGGACGAAGGCGCGGTTGCCCTGTTGATCGAGGACATGCTGGAGGAGTTCGGATGCGAAGTGGTGGCCTCGGTCGCCCGGCTCGCGGCAGCACGTGACATGGCCGGCTCGGTGCAGGTCGATCTGGCGATCCTCGACGTCAACCTGGCTGGCGAGCGCGTTTTTCCGGTGGCCGAAATCCTTCGCGGTCGCCATATTCCCTTCCTGTTCAGCACCGGATACGGCGCCAGCGGACTGCCAGCCGAATACGCCGGCTACCCGGTCTTGCACAAGCCGTTTTCGCAAACTGAGCTGCAGCAAAAAATTGCCGTTACGCTGGCGGGGGCTCGTGAAAGCGGCTTGGCTGCCAGCACCGATGGCGACTGAGCCGCGGCCATCGCGAGCAAGCTCGCACACAGGGGGCTGGGCCAGACACGACTTTTGCGCACCGCTCGAAAAAACTGTGCGAGCGCGCCCAGCCCTTGGCTTCCAGGCAGGCCTCTACGAGACGTTGCCTCAGGACTGTGCTAAATCTCTTACCGGCAACCAACCTTCCCAAACTCCAAGGAGTGATCATGAGTCTCCACGGTCATTACGATCCGCAGAACATCTTTGCGCTGATCCTTCGCGGCGATGCGCCGTGCTACAAGATTTACGAAGATGCCGATGTGCTGGCCTTCCTGGATATCTTTCCTCAATCGCGCGGCCATGTCCTGGTCATCCCCAAAGCCTCCCAGGCGCGAAATATCCTCGAGGTCGAGCCCGCCGTCCTGGGCGCGATGATGTCTGCCGTGCAGCGCCTGACGCGGATCATCGTGGACGAATTGCAGCCGGACGGGGTTCAGGTCGCGCAGTTCAATGGTGCTGTGGCCGGGCAAACGGTCTATCACATTCACATGCACATCATTCCTCGTTGGGACGGTGAGGCGCCCGGTGTGCATGGCAGGGGC
The DNA here is from genome assembly GCF_900103575.1 of Pseudomonas sp. NFACC51. Taxonomy (NCBI): domain Bacteria; kingdom Pseudomonadati; phylum Pseudomonadota; class Gammaproteobacteria; order Pseudomonadales; family Pseudomonadaceae; genus Pseudomonas; species Pseudomonas sp. NFACC51. The sequence continues at coordinate 822,495 of NZ_FMXH01000001.1, forward strand.
AAGGCCGATCCGCAGGAGCTTGAAGCACTCCAGGCGCGTCTGGTCGAGCGGATTCGCTCGCAAGCCTGACGCTGGGCAAGCACTCAAAAGGGGTATCGGCGCATCAGTTCCCGTGCCCCTGGCTGTTGCGGATCAACTCATATGCCCGGCGCACTAATGGGTTGACGGTATTCGGCCGAATCCACAGGTAATAAGTCACGTCCGGCAGCCGCGGTAAACCATCGTTTTCGCCCAACACCCGCATGTCCGGACCGAGCATTTCCATGCTCCGGGGCGTGACACCCAAGCCTGCGCGGGTCGCGGCCTTGATGCCGATCAGGTTCGAGGCCAGGTAGGCTTGGCGCCAGGGGATATTGGCGCGTTCGAGCGCCTCGAGGGCATAGCGGCGGTAGATGCTGGGCTCGTCCACCAGGATCAGCGGCAACGGCTCGCCGGGGTTGTGAAGGTACTGGGCCGAGCAGATCCACCACACTGGCGAGGTGCGCAAGGCGAAGCCTTCAAGGCTCGGGTCCTGGCGGGTGGAAATGATCATGTCGACCTTGCCGCGATGCAGGTCGTCCATCAGGAACGGGCTGCGCCCGACATCGATTTCCAGGCGCAAGCGCGGGGCCGAGCGGGCGATGTGGCTGAGGATCGGCGGCAGGATGGTGTCGGCGATGTCGTGGGGCGAACCGATGCGCAGCACACCGCTGAGGCTGCTCTCACGCAAGGAGCTGAGGACGTCGTCATTGAGCGATAGCATCTGTCGCGCATGCCGCAACAGTTGCTGGCCGGCTTCCGTGAGCTGTTTTTGCCGCCCGCGCTTTTCGAACAGACTCACCCCTACCTGCTGCTCCAGGCGTTGCATGTGCTGGGTTACCGACGATTGCGTGCGGGACAGCTGGGCGCCTGCTTCGGCAAAGCTGTGGTGATCGACCACGGCGATGAAGGTGCGCAGCAATTCGAGATCGAGGGTCGACATGGGGGATGGCTTCATATCAAGAGTGCAAACCTAAACATTACAGATTTTTATAGATTGTGGGGAGGTTTACGGCTCATGGTTTGCTTAAGGCCAGTAAAACTGCGCTTATGCGTTTTTTTTCTGAAAGAAAAACCCTGAGAGTTATAACGATATTAGATATTTGAATTTCCTTTGCCCCTAAGCGCTACCTAGGATGCCCACTCATCAGGCCGGGGGACGCCGGCCATCCATGAGGGGAAATCCATGTTGCTCGAGCGCTCACCCGTAAAACGATTGCTGCCTGTCATGCTGGGCGCCTTGATCTCATTGTCGGCCGCCAATATCGCCCGGGCCGATGCCACCCTGGACAAAATCGAGCAACGCCACGAACTGGTGGTCGGCGTGCTGCTGTCCGGTGGCCCGTTCGGTGGCATCGACCCCGTCAACCAAAAACCGCGCGGGTTTAACGTCGACCTCGCCCAGGAGTTGGGCCGGCAACTCGGCGCCGAGGTGCAACTGGTGCCGGTATTGCCCGCCAACCGCGTACAGTTCCTGCAGCAGGGCAAAGTCGATGTGCTGATTGCCAATATGGAGTGGACCGCCGAGCGCGGTGAAATCCTCGGGTTCGTGCCCACGCCGTTCTACCGCGTCGGAGGCACCGCAGCGGTGCTCAAGGACAGCATGATCAGTCATTGGGAAGACCTGAAGAATCAACCGGTGTGCACTTCCCAGGGCAGCAGCTACATCAAGCCGCTCACCGAGTTGGGCGTCCAGATCAAGGCCTTCAAGAGCTCCTCGGAATCACTCCTGGCACTGCGTGGCAATAACTGCGTTGCGGCGGTGCACGACGCCACACTGATCAATCCACTGATTGCCGACAACGCCGAATGGCAGGGCTACCGCGCGCTGAGCCCGGAGCTTAACCCGGCCCCCTCGGTGATCTGGACGCGCAAGGGCGAAAGCGATACCCAAGCCAGGCTCGACCCGATCATCAAGCAATTGCACCGCAGCGGCTGGCTGATCGATGCCCAGACCCGTAACCGTATCACCCCGGCATCGCCGGCCCTGGTGGAGTTGCAGAAACAGTTCCAGGCCAGCGGCGCCTGAGGGGCATCACGCCTGCCTTTTCTCCCAACGACCGACGCTCAAGGTAATCGCCCATGACTTCATTTTTCGCCCGTCGAACCCTGATCAGCCTGTGCCTGGCGTGGTCCGTCGGCTGCGTTGCCAGCCTGGCCCAGGCCGACGCCACGCTGGACCGGATCGAGCAACGCCACGCCATCAGCGTCGGGGTGATGCTCAGTGGTGCGCCGTTCGGCACCATCGACCCCAAGACCGGCGAGCACCAGGGCTACAACGTCGAGTTGGCCCAGGGCATCGGCAAGGCGCTGGGCGTGGAGACCGAGACGGTGTCGGTGCTGGCGCCGAACCGTGTGCAATTTTTGCAACAGGGCAAAGTCGACATCCTGATCGCCAACATGCAGTTCACTGAGGAGCGTGGCGAGATTCTCGATTACGTGCCGACGCCTTATGAAGAGGTCGGTGGCGCGGCGTTGATTCGCAAGGGCTCAGGCATCAGCCAGTGGGCCGACCTCAAAGGCAAACCCGTGTGCGTGTCCCAGGGCAGCAACTTCATCAAGCCCCTGCAGGAAACCTACGGCGCGCAGATCAAGGCATTTCGCAGCCAGTCCGAGTCGCTGTTGTCGTTGCGCGGCAATGGCTGCGTGGCGGCGGTACATGTAAGCCCGACCCTGCATGCGCTGTTGAGCGAAGCCGAATGGGCAGGCTATGAAATCCCGCTGCCGGGGGATCTGATCCCGTCGAATTCGGTGATCTGGCTGCGCAAGGGCGAGCACGATACCCAGGCCAAACTCGATGCCATCGTGCGCGAGTGGCACCGCAGCGGCTGGTTGATCGAACTGGGCGAGCGCACCGGTATGGCACCGTCCCAGGCCCTGCGGGATCTGCATGCCAAGTACAGCAATACCGCCCCCTTGGCCGCGCAACCATGAGCCAGTCGTTGTTTGTGGCATTGCAGGCGCTGGTGGGCGCCAGGCATGTGCAGGACGGTGAAGAGGCCGCGCCGTACTTGACCGATAAGCAGGGCCGTTACGTTGGCCAGGTGATTGCCGCCGTACACCCGGCCAGCACCGAAGAGGTCGCAGCGGTAGTCCGGGCTTGCGCTGCGGCCGATACGCCCGTGGTGGTGCAGGGCGGCAACACTGGACTGATGGGCGGCGCCACCCCGGACGCCAGCGGCCGCGCCGTGTTGCTGTTGCTCGATCGAATGAATCGGGTACGCGCCGTGGACACCGACAACGACACCCTGACCGTCGAGGCGGGTTGCATCCTGCAAACCGTCCAGGACGTTGCCCGCGAAGCCGGTCGCCTGTTTCCCTTGAGCCTTGGCGCCGAAGGCAGTTGCACCCTCGGCGGCAACCTGGGCACCAACGCCGGCGGTACCGCGGTGCTGCGCTACGGCAACACCCGCGAACTGACCCTGGGCCTGGAAGTCGTGACTGCCCAAGGTGAAATCTGGAACGGCCTGCGTGGCTTGCGCAAGGACAACACCGGCTACGACTTGCGGGACCTGTTCATCGGCAGCGAAGGCACCCTCGGCATTATCACCGCTGCGACGCTGAAGCTGTTCCCACTGCCCAAGGCCCGGGCCACCGCGCTATTGGCGTTCGACTCGTTGGAGCAGGCAGTGGCCTTGCTGTCCCACGCCCGCGCCGGCTTTGGTGCCAGCCTGACGGCGTTCGAGTTGCTCAGTGCCGAGTGCCTTGCGCTATTGCGCGAGCAGTTTCCCGACGGGCCGCGACCTTTCTCTGGCACTCGCTGGCCTTGGTTCGCGCTGTTGGAACTGTCCGATAACCACAGCGAAAGCCGTGCACGGGAAGTCTTCGAACAGGTGTTGGGTGAGGCCTTCGAGCAGCAGCTGCTGGCCGATGCGCTGATCGCTGAAAACCTCGTCCAGAGCCAGGCGTTCTGGCAATTGCGCGAAAACATGAGCGATGCACAAAAGCGCGCCGGTCGTAACATGAAACATGACATCTCGGTGCCGATTTCCCAGGTCGTGGCGTTCGTTGCCCATACCGATGCGCTGCTGCAACAGCATTTTCCCGGCGTGCGGCACTACACCTTCGGGCACCTGGGCGACGGCAACCTGCACTACAACGTTGCCCATCCGCTGGACTCCACGGTTGATGCGCACATGGCCCATTACCCGGCGCTCAGCCAGCTAGTCCACGACAGCGCCCATGCCCACGGTGGCTCGATCAGTGCTGAACACGGTATCGGCCAGCGCAAGGTGAATGTACTGGGTCGCTACAAAAGTGCGGTGGAACTGGATCTGATGCATCGGATCAAGCAGGCGCTGGATCCGCGCAACCTGCTCAACCCGGGCAAGGTCCTGGAGGAAACGCGGCCATGACCCTTTACCTGTCCAAGCGCGTGCAGCGTGTCTCGCTGTCAGCCAATGCCGCTGCCAAGTCCCGGGCCACGGCCCTGCGCGAGGCCGGTCGCGATATCCTCGACCTGACCACCGGTGAGCCGGATTTCGATACGCCGACGCACATCAAGCAGGCCGCCTATGCGGCCATTGCCGCCGGCGCCACCAAGTACACGCCGACGCCAGGCGTGAAGGCCTTGCGTGTGGCCGTGCAACGCAAGCTGTGCACGGAAAACCAGTTGGACTATCCGCTGGAGTCCATCGTGATTGCCAACGGTGCGAAACAGATCATCTTCAATGCCTTCGCCGCCACCCTCGATGACGGCGACGAAGTGTTGGTGCCGACTCCGTACTGGCCGTCCTTCCCGGACAGCGTGCGCTTCAACGGTGGTGAGCCGGTGTTCATCGAGTGCGGGTTGGAGCAGGGCTGCAAGCTCACGCCGCAACAGCTTGAGCAACACATCGGCGAGCGCACGCGCTGGCTGATCCTCAACAGCCCCGGCAACCCCAGCGGCGCGGTGTACAGCGAGGCAGAACTGCAAGGCTTGGCCCAGGTGCTGCGCCGGCATGCCCACGTGCTGATTCTGCTGGACGAACTCTACGAGCATATTCGTTTCGACGGGCGTGCGGCCCAGAACCTGCTCAACGTCGCGCCGGATTTGCAAGCACGCTGCCTGCTGGTGGGCGGGGTGTCGAAAACCTATGCCATGACTGGCTGGCGCATCGGTTTCGGTGCCGGGCCGCAAGCGCTGAGCGATGCCATGACCGTGGTGCAATCGCAATCCACCTCCGGGGCGTCCTCGGTCGGCCAGGCGGCGGCCTTGGCGGCGTTCGAGGGCGGGCTGGAGTTCTTGCCGGAACAGGTCGCGGCCTATCGTCAGCGCCGTGATGGGCTGGTGAGCACCTTGCGCACTGTCGAGGGCCTTGAAGTCCTCGAGCCTCACGGTGGTTTTTTCGTCTTTGTGCGCTGTGCTGGGTTGCTGGGGCGCTATCGCCCGGACGGCCTGCGCCTGGAGCACGATGCCGATGTCGTGGCGTACCTGCTGGACGCGGGCGTCGCCGGCGTTGCGGGCAGTGCCTATGGCTTGTCGCCGTGGTTTCGCCTGTCCATCGCCACGGCGACCGAAACCGTCGCCGAAGCAGGCCGCCGTATTGCCTTCGCCTGCGGGCAATTGAGGGGCGAGCCATGAGCCATTGGCTGGAACAATTCGTCCACTGGAGCGCCGGGCTTGGCCTCAATTACAATTTTTTGCTCGATGCCTATCAGCGCGGCACGTTGGAGCAGGGCGCGTTGACCACGGTGCTGTTGTGCCTGCTGACCATTGTCGGCAGCCTGCTGGCGGGCGTCGGCCTGGCGGCGCTGTTGACCTCGGGCAAGCCCTGGCTCGCCAGGCCTGCGCGGGTGTTTGTCGAAGTCACCCGCAACACACCGACCCTGGTGCAGCTGTATTGCGCCTTCCTGGTGCTGAACATGTTGCTGACCGAGGCCGTCGGTGCGGCCAACCCACTGACACCCTTCGCCTGGGTGGTGATCGTGATCTCGCTGCACAAGGGTGCGTTCCACGCCGAGGCGTTGCGGGCCGGCATTGAAGCGGTGCCCGCGGTGACACTGGAGGCGGCCAGTTCGCTGGCCTTCAACAACCGCCAATTGTTATGGAACGTGCAACTGCCCCTGGCCCTGCGTTTTGCCTTGCCGTCGCTGATCAACAACCTGATCGACCTGGTGAAAATGACCGCTGTGGCCTCGGCCATCGCCGTGGGCGACATCACCTACGCGGCCATCATGATCTGGACCCAGAGCGATAACGTGCTGGAGCTGATGATCCTGATCCTGGGTTTTTTCGGCCTGTTGAGTTTCACCGTCAATTGCGTGGGCCGCTACCTCGAAGCGCGCCTGAGGATGCCCGGCTATGGCCATTGATTCGTCCGTTATCGCGCCGCTGACTTGGCCGCGTAGACATTTCGGCAAAGTGCTGCTGGGGGTGGGGGCGCTGTCCTGGCTGATGTATTTCGCCCCGCACAGCCCGGTGTTCAAGGCGTTACTGCAATGGTCGCCGGCCCTGGCCGCAGGGTTCGGCCAGAACATTCTCATCAGCCTGCTGGCCATTGGGCTGGGTTCTGCGGCGGGGTTGTTGGTCGGTGCCATGGTCCTGTCGCCCCTGCGCTTGCTGCGCTGGCCGGCGCGGATCTGGGTGCAGGTCTTCCGCAATGCACCCTGGCTGGTGCTGATCTACTTCACCACGTATGTGTTCCCGTTCGAGATTCGTATCGGCAGTGCCTATGTCGCGTTCCCCGACTGGGTCAAGGTCACCCTCGGCCTGGCTTTGCCGGCCAGCGCCAATGTCGCGGAAATCTTCCGTGGCGCCATCGCCTCGATCCCCTGCACCCAATGGGAAGCAGCGCGCTCCCTGGCGTTCACCCGTGGGCAGATTTTCCGCTCGATCATCCTGCCGCAGTGCTTCAAGCGCATGTTGCCGCCGTGGATGAACCTCTACGCGGTGATCACCATGGGCACCGCACTGGCTTCCCTGGTAGGCGTGCACGACGTGATCGACACCGCGCAGATCGCCAGCAACACGGTGAACCTGACCGGCTTCACGGTGGTGATCTACCTGAGCCTGCTGGTGCTGTTCTTTGTTTATTGCTACCCGATTTCCCGCCTTACCCAATACCTGGAGCGACGTTATGCCTTCTACTGAAACCGTCGCCGAACCCCTGGTCAGCCTGCGCGACCTGCACCTGTCGTTCGGCAGCAACCCGGTGCTCAAGGGCATTGACCTGGACGTGCGCCGTGGTGAAGCCGTGTCGATCATCGGCCCGTCCGGCTCGGGCAAGTCGACGATCCTGCGCTGCATCACCGGTCTGTTGCAGCCCCAGCGGGGCAGTATCCGCGTCGGTGCCACCGAGGTTCATGCGCTGGCTCAGGAAGCCCAGCGTATCGAACTGCGCAAGCGCGTCGGGTTTGTGTTCCAGCAGTACAACCTGTTCCCGCACCTGTCGGTGCTGGAGAACCTGGTAATTGCACCGCGCAAGGTCCTGGGCCGCAATCGGCCAGATGCCGAGAAAGACGCCCGTGCTTTGCTCGCCAAGGTGCGCATGGAGCACAAGGCTGACGCCTACCCGGGGCAGCTCTCGGGCGGCCAGCAACAACGGGTAGCGATTGCCCGCGCCCTGGCGATGCGTCCGGAGCTGATTCTGTTCGATGAAGTGACCTCGGCCCTGGATCCGGAAACCGTTGGCGAGGTGCTGACGGTGATTCGCGAGCTGACCGAAGAGGGCATGACCTGCGTACTCGTCACCCATGAAATGCGCTTCGCCGAGGAGATCAGCGATGTCGTCTATTTCACCGAAAACGGCGTGATCGTCGAGCACGGTAGCGCCGCGCGGATTTTCCAGCACCCCACCAGCGAGCGCACCCGGGAGTTTCTGCGCCATGCCTTGGGTGACCCGGGGCGGCGGCCGCCCATCGCCGATGATCCTTACCTGTTGACCAACCTGAGTCGCTACAGCCTGTCCGTCTGACTTTTTGTAAAAAATGGAGCCCGCCTCATGAGTATTTTCAACCACCCAGATGTCATCGAAGACTTTCTGCAGAAAGTGCGCGTCATCCACCAGCGCGGTGTCGACCGCGCCGCGCTGACGGAGATCGTCGCCCTGCTGGAAGGCCTGGCCGAGCGCCGCGACCTGTTCAACTTCGACGCCTTCCCCGCACCAGTGCCGGGGCAGGGCAGCACTGCGTTTCGCTATCGCCTCAATGACGACGGCGACTCCCCGACGCTGTATTTGAACTCGCTGTTGCCGGGTAAAAGCACGCTGCCTCACAACCACGAAACCTGGGCGATCATCAGCGCCGTCGAAGGCCAGGAAATCAACTTCGTCTACACCCGCGACGATGAAGGTCGCGAACCTGGCTACACCACGTTGCACCTGGAAAAAGAAGTGGTGGTGCAGCCCGGTACGTCCATCGCGTTCCTGGGTGACGACCTGCATGGCATTCGGGTCGCAGGCGAACAACCGACCCTGCATTTCCACCTCTATGGCTTGCCACTGGAATCGCTCAACGGCCGTTACGGCGTCGAGGAAGACGGGCGCATCCTCAATTACAACGCCTCGCAAATGGCACCGTCGATCAAGGCCTACGCCCACTGACGCCACCTCGCGTTCCAGTCATTCCATTTTTCCAGCGGGACTCTCATGAGCCAGACCCTAACTCCCCAGCAACTGCAGCAGTGGCTGTTCGACGGGCAGGAAATCGCCCTGTTTGATGTGCGCGAGCACGGCCAGTATGGCGAAGCCCATCTGTTTTTCGGGGTGAACCTGCCCTATAGCCGTTTGGAGTTGGAAGCGCGGCGGCTGGCGCCGAACCTCCGAGTGCGGTTGGTGCTCCATGACCAGGATGGCGCAGGCCTGGCGGCACGTGCGGCGCAACGCCTGCAAGCGTTGGGCTACGCCAATGTGCACATCCTGGAGGGCGGCGCCGATGGTTGGCAGGCCGCCGGCTATCAGCTGTTTGCCGGTGTGCACGTGCCGTCCAAGGCCTTTGGCGAGCAGGTAGAGGCAGTCCGGCACACGCCTCACGTCAGCGCCCGCCAACTGGCGCAATGGCAGGCCCGGGGTGAACCGCTGGTGATACTCGACGGCCGGCCGTTGGAGGAGTATCGCAAGATGACCATTCCCGGTTCGATCTGTTGCCCCAATGGCGAACTGGGCTACCGTGTGCACGACCTGGTGCCGGACGAGCACACACCCATCGTGGTCAATTGCGCCGGCCGGACCCGCAGCATCATCGGCGCCCAGACGCTGATCGACCTGGGGTTGAAAAACCCGATCTATGCCTTGGAAAACGGTACGCAAGGCTGGCACCTGGAGGATCTGCAACTGGAGCACGGCAGCGAGCGTCGCTATGCCGATCAGGTGTCGAGCACCACGCTGCCGGGGCAGCGTTTGGCGGCGACACGACTGGCCGAACGGGCCGGTGTGCCTACCGTCGAGGCTACCCAGGTCGAGCAGTGGGCGGCGGACGCTGGGCGCAGTCTGTTCCTCTGCGACGTGCGCACCGCCGAGGAGTTTGCGGCCGGCACGCTGCCGGGAGCGCAACACACGCCGGGCGGGCAATTGATTCAATCCACCGACCTGTATGTTGGCGTGCGTCAGGCGCGGGTGGTGTTGTTTGACAACGACGGCGTTCGCGCACCGGTCATCGCCAGTTGGTTGCGGCAGTTGGGGCATGAGGCTTTTGTATTGTCGGGTGGGTTGAGCAGTGGCTTGGCATTACCGGTTCCAGCAACCGTCGCATCCGAAGAACTGCCGCTGATCAGCGTGCTGGCCTTGGCCGATGCCCTGAAGGATGACGCGGTGGCATTGATCGACCTGCGTTCGAGCAGGGCGTTTCGCAAGGGGCATATCGCCGGGGCGCGCTGGTCGATCCGGCCGTTATTGGCTCGTGCGCTGGCGGGGGAGCAGCGGCCGCTGGTGTTGGTGGCCGATGATCCCCGACTCGCCGCCCTCGCGGCCCTGGAGTTGCCTCACGCTGAGGTCCGTTTGCTGGACGGCGGTCCAGATGCCTGGCGCTCGGCGGGCCTGGCGCTGCAAGAAGGCGCCGACACATTGCCGGATGCACAGTGCATCGATTTCCTGTTCTTCACTCACGACCGCCACGCTGGCAACAAGGACGCGGCGCGCCAGTACCTGGCGTGGGAAATCGGTCTGCTGGCGCAAATGAGCGAGGAGGAGGTCGCCAGCCTCAAGCCATTGCAGGAGCAGCCTCAAAGCACTGTCGCTGGGCGGCTGAGGACTCGTCTGGTCCACGGCGCGCGCACTGAAAAGGGCACCGGTGCCAGGGCCGTTAACGTACCCGTCAGCCGCCTGAGCACGGTGCTGTTCGACAACCTGGCACAGATGCGTGACGCCCGCTCCCGGCGCGACAGCGAGCGAGTCCTGAGTTATGGCGCCCGGGGCAATCCGACGGCCTTCGCCCTGGAAGACCTCGTCACTGAGCTGGAAGGTGGTTATCGCACTCGGCTGTTTGGCACCGGGTTGGCTGCCGTGGCGCAAACCTTCCTGGCCTACCTGCGGCCTGGTGATCATGTGCTGATCACCGATGCGGTGTATGCCCCGGTACGGCGTGTGGTCAGGGACTTCCTCGAAGCCTTTGGCATACAAGTCGGCTATTTCGCCCCCGACGGCAGCGACCTGCCCGGACGGCTGCAAGCCAACACCAAAATGGTCTACACCGAAGTGCCCGGTTCATTGCTGTACGAACTCTGCGACTTGCCGGCTATCGCCGCACTCTGCAAGCCACGGGCCATCCTGCTGGCAGTGGACAATACCTGGGGTTCGGGCGTGCTGTACCGGCCGCTGACATTGGGCGCCGACATCTCGATCATGGCCCTGACCAAATACCTGAGCGGCCACAGCGACGTGGTCATGGGCAGCGTGTGCACGCGTCAGAAGGCGTGGCCGGCACTGGCGGCCATGAGCGACACCTTCGGCAACACCGTCAGCCCCGACGATGCCTACCTGGTCCTGCGTGGCGCCCGCACCCTCATGCCGCGCCTGGACACGCATGAGCGCCAGGCCCTGGAAGTCGCCCATTGGCTGCAGGCGCAGCCGCAGGTGAAACGGGTCTTCCATCCGGCACTGCCCGAGCATCCCCGTCATGCGCTGTGGCAGCGGGATTTCAAGGGTAGCAATGGGTTGCTTTCCTTTGAACTACGTGAAAATGACGACGCCTATCTGCAGCGATTCATCGACGCATTGCAGGTGTTCGGCTTGGGTGCATCCTGGGGTGGGTTCGAGAGTTTGGTGACCGTCGCTGATACCAAGGACCGGCAAAGTGCCGAGGATCGGGCGTTGAATCCGGTGGTGCGCTTGCATGTGGGGTTGGAGGATGTGGATATGTTGGTTGAGGACCTGCGGCGGGGGTTCGCAAAGGCCGCTGCCAGCGCACCAATGACTTGAAGCGCCGTATGGTCAGGCTGGGGCGCCTTGCGAGCAGGCGCCCCCGCAAACCCCCGTCTTAGCGGTGCGCCGGACACGTCGCGGGACTGCTATGAGCAAGAGCGTCATCCGCTGCTAAACTGAAAAATTGCCAGACAACCGGGGTTGCAAGTTATGTAAGTTTTCATAATGCGACACCGCAATCTTCAGCTTGTTTTTATCAAAAAAGAATTTTCTCTTTTCGATGTTTTCAGCCTTGTATTCCTGGCCGCTAAGCGCTTTCTTGAGTAGCCCGGATACTTGGAAGCCAGGCGGGTCGTTCGGTTTAATGTACTGGCCATACTGGTCAGGAAGTGGGACGCTGCCCATGGCCTTTCTGATCAGGTTTATTTTATTGCGGCAGTCTGCTTCGTCTTCCAGGATTAAAGAAACCGAATCCATTCGCTGAAGATATTTTGTATGCACCCGTACGGTGTTTTCATAGGCTTGCGATAGGCGTATTGCTGCCTCATCTGGAGTGACTTTAAAAGAGGCAAGCCATGATGAAAAACAGTCGATTGGGTTGCGAAGAATAGTGATCAGCAGGATTTTTTCAAGGTTGAGATTGTTCGCCAAAAGTTCTACTGGATCATAGGTTGCTTCCGAGGCAAGGTATGGACCAAAGGCCTCTTTGAGCACCAGCCGTTTGCCAGCAAAATCCCGGAGTGAGAGGGTGGGATCGATTTTCATGTGCTCGCATCTTAAGATGTGCTTTAACGGTTGGAAAATTCCTATGTAATGAGAGGACGCCAGTGCGTTGAAGATGAATGTAGTGCCGCTTCTGCAGGGGCCAAGAATCAGCACGCAATCATACATTCAATATCTCCTTCTCGATTTGTCGCGTTAAGCCCTCTAGATCAGAATAACTCCAGTGGATACAAGCAGTACTTACCTTCTCGAGCAGCGACGCAAGCGGGAAATTTTGGGGGGCGCTAAAGCCTAACCATTTGGGGCGCTGAGGATCTATTGGAGAAAGCATCTGGCTTGCGACAATTTCCGCCGGTGATGAATCGTTTTGGATACGGGTTGGAAGAATTATTTTCTTCAGGTACACAGGTTTTTTTTGTATGCGCGATGGATCTACGTAGTCGGTAACACGGACAACTTCTTTTTTTGTGCTGCCTGGGATGACTAAACGGATCTCTTCAAACCACCCTAGAGCTTTGAATCCTTCCCCGCTTGGAATGATGGGTAACCTGTCATTGGTCAGGTAGCCAACGTCGGGTATCTGGAGAGATTGAAGCAAACTTGTTGTTTTTCCTTGACCTTTTTCCCCTACGAAGCAGAATCCGTAATCGCCGAAGGAGACGGCAGAGGCGTGGAGTATTGCGCCACCCTGGCGTTCTAACTCTGTAACAATAAGCTGTTTCAGTAAGCGTTGAAAATCTTTGGTGAATGAGCTGTTGTTGCGATACAAGACTTCAATGGTGTTCTTGTCTATTGAGAATAGTGTTCCGGAGTTGGGGTTGTAGATTGTGCGGGAAGTATCGGAGCTGTGCTTCACAAAGCCAGTACCAAAATCGCTTATGGCATTGTCGGTAAGGGGGTTGAAAAAAACAGTTTCTGACCAGTCAGAAAGGTCTGCTTTAAAGTCGGAGGTATTTTGGCGCAGATTGATTTTATAGTCGAAGGTGTCGCGGGGAGACTCGCCAATGGATAAGAATGGAAAAAGGTTCGCTTCATAGAGGTCTAAAAAGGCTAGTTTTTCTGTGGGCGAATGAAAGGTTACCAGGAAAATAAACTCATCGTAGTAATTCAGGTATAACATGATTTACGCCACCTTGTAGTTGGATAGTTGGTCGAGATGCATATCTATGAATTGCATGAGGCAGGTGTCGGTGCAACGCAGATTTTTCCCCAGCAGTGGCACGCCAATGAAATAGGTGGAGCCACTCGGGGTTACAACGCAAACCTCAGCGTGAATCACGCTATGGATGTTTTCGTTTAAATTGGATAAGGTTTGCATAATCGCCAATGCGCATGAATAGGAAGAGCTATTGACGACAGTATGGTATCTCTGGATTTTCCACCATTTATGGATGTCATTCTCCAAGAATGTGGAATGCAATTTTTCAAAGTCGCCACTGCTTACGTAGTCGTCCTGCTGGCTGCGAGCCTCAGAGTAAACCTTTGTAGACTTGAAACCATCAAACAGAAGCTGTTGGCTGTTATTGAAATAACACTGCTCATTCAGGTTGTGTGCCCCCATCACAAAGTCGACATGCGGGCACTGGAACTTCAGGCGATTGAAGTCATTTTGAACACCAACACCTACGATGAAGGCGTCAAGCCTCTGTCCTAGATAGGTGCCTAATAATGTCGTTGGATTGGTGACCAAAATTACGTTCTTGTGATTCAAGAAATCCAAGTAAGGGTCAATGACTTCCTTGTTGAGCTGGTAGAGGTCGCTTTTTCCGCTTCCTCTACTGGTTCGTTTCCCTGCTATCAGAACAATAGTGTCAGCCTTCTGAATGGCTTGTGGAGATCTACAGATTTCAAAATCGACCAGATTATCCTGGAAGCTAGCTCGGAGCTTGCATTCTTGCTCGTAGCTTTCAGCGTAAAATACGATCGAGAGTTCGTTGGCTGTTCTCAGGAAAGAAACCAGCGTTTGGCCTACTTTGCCCGTGCCACCGATGATGCAAACTCGCTTGACTGGGTATCCTTCCCTGAGTAACTTCATGTTTATCCTTTGTCACAGGCTGTAGATATGTGGATTTTTAAAACTTTTGCATTGGAAAATTTCTACAGCGATGGCTGTAGTTGTTTTGCCTGGAAATAGTGTACGTTGGCACCTAGAAATAAGAAGCTCAATAGATAGCAGAGTGAGTAAGTGGTTAACAAGGTGGAGCCAGACATGCTTGAGTCGGCATACCTGAAAATGTAACCCACATACCCTATGTAAACGACGGCGTTCATGACTATTTGGGTGATGATAGTATTGCCCAGTGCTCGAATGTGAGCCGATACGAGCATCATCAGGCTTGTGCAGCAAAACATGAAAATCAGGCTAGGGTTCAACCAGGGGTCTGCCGTATACATGTGAGCAGTAACGCCAAAAAGCTGACCGATTTCAATGCCCCATGTCACAAGGATGGCGATAGGTATAAGCATGCTAAGCGCGAGGTAGCGAAAGATCATCGACGAAAGACCTGGTTGGCCATTTCTAGATACGTAGATGCTGTGAATCTGAGTAAATGCTGAAACCGGGATTATTAGTAGGGTTGTTATGCTTACTGCAATTGAAAAAATAGACACCAGGTCTTTGTCAATTAAAAATAGTTTTTTATTGGCCATGAAAAATGCGAATCGCTGGGATGCAAGGCCAAGTCCGTTGGGGCTGCCAATTATAAAAAGGTGCCGAAGTACCGAGTAATTGAAGCTGAGTTGCCAAAGCTTGAGAGTGCTGCTTTTATAGATGTAGTAGGCCAGTTCCAGGCATTCACAGCCAAGCATGAGGTATGCAATAGTGAGCGAATAATTTTCTTTGTCGCTCAGCACAAACGCCGCGCCTGAAAAAAACATGAACGGGAAGAAGTTTATGAATCGGGCGATGCTGCTGCTGTTGCCTTTTACGTGAGCCTCAAAATATGCGTTAAAGAAGCTTGTAAGGATGTATATCGATATATAAATAAGGTACACATGGCAAAACGTCAGTGCCTTATAGTTTTTGGAAAGGCTGTCTATTTCACGATCGGATGTGATTGTGATCAGGTAACAAGCGGCTGCTACCAGGAATGAACAGGCAATGACCATAAGAAAGGATGACATGAAGATATTCTCACGTGTGCGTCCTCCCTCCAATGCCAGGTTTCCCACCGCCCTGAACATGAAGGTGACAACCGTCGCGGGAAATATAAATGCTGATGTGATGTAGCTGAAAAAGGCGAACTCATCGAAGTTTTTGTTTGCAACCAGAATTCCGGCAAATGCCATGCTGACAAAGGGGAAAAAACGATTTGCAGAAAACTTGAGTATGCTGGAATAGTAAAAGTTGGCGTAACTTTGGCGCGTCGCAGCTGCTTTCATTTGGCGAAAACCCATTTTCAAATGATCTGATACCCATAAGCCGTAGGCAGGTAATTATATTGCTCTATGGCTCTTAGGTATTTCAAATGAGTGCGAGCTGATTGCCTTGGCTGCGGCTAGTGCATCTAAATACTCAAGACAAACATTGTCGGTTATTTTCAGGTGCTCTTTTGCACGATCAATAATCATGTCCACTGATTGTGCGTTGTCTATTAATGCCCAAAAAAGCGCGGCCGAACTGGGGAGCTCCAGGATCGCTTTAGACTCGATCGTGAGGTACCATTTTGACATATGAAACATGACGCGGGCGTCCGGATTTTTGAGAATCAGCGGTTCATCACTCAGTTGATCAGTATCAACCAGCCTGGATTCAACAAAAAAAATCTCTTCCGGTACGATGTCGGCAATGATTTTGTAATCGGTGATCATTTGGTGAAATTTTTTGACAGAGATCAAGTATTTTTTACTTTCAACTGTCGATGAAACTGGAATGGAAGAGGCGAGTTCAAGAAATCTACGGAAGCCAAGATGGTGCTCTCCCAGGTATCGAGCTGCGTAGCGTACATGCCATTTTTCCAAGACTGATGTCGATCCGCGTATTGCCAGAAGGACACTGAGACTGTGCCTGAGTGCTTTATGTGCACTGAAGAGTGCTGAGCGCAGGTCATTAACCAACTTGAACCCCTGCGATACCTTGAGTTCACGCTCAGCGTTAAGCAAAGACAAGTCAGCGAGCCGAGTCCTGAATGTAGTAACATCAAATTCTTTTTTTATGCTGTCGAACACTGATTCCCCGCTAAGGGCAATGCCGGAATACACTCGATGGCAAATTAACATTTCATAGGCGCCGACGGACGCGAGATTTTCACCCTTTGAAATGAATTCCATTATTGAGTGTATTTTTGCGAGCGAAATCTTCGTTAGTTCTACAGGGCGCTTGAGTTCCGAAATCAAGACTTCTTCTTCTGTACAGTTGTCAAATACTGCATAGATGTCGTAATCGGAATTGGGTGTAGAGATTCCCTCCGTGATGGACCCTGACAAAAAACTGAAAATGGGTTGTGCCGTTGAGTGGAAATAACCTTTGACTAAGTTTTTTAAGGTGTCGAGCTCTTCAGTAGAAAGGTCTGCTGATGTTTGTTGCATGACATACCTCCATGTATGACTCAGTCCATCATCCGAAAACTATCGATGATTTTTAATGCGTGTAAGGCTGTAGACTCTAACAGGAATCGTGCACTTCCATGTGCGCTGGCTATCCTTGCGTTACTATTGACTACGCCGTGGCTTATTAAGCCACGCCGCCACCGCCACCGCCGCCACCACTTTTGGTAAAGGCAGCAGATGCACTGATGGCTTTCTGCTCTTGTGCACTAAGTACACGAATTGTCGTCGTCATAGTCTAATTCCTTCTAGTAAAGTTTTGTTCGAAGCAAAATCACTTCGAGCCCAAAACCTAGTCGTGGAAGAAATATTTGTCAAACGTCAATGTGGAAAAAAGTTAAAACTTTTTTTTGGCTGAAGTGAATTGGCGCGCTGGTCGATAATTATGATATGTGCCTGAGTGGCATTATCTAGCCATCATTTTTAATTGTATTTGATTTGTAACCGGCAGGTCCGCATGATTGTTATGTCTGGGCTCTCATGTGCCTTGATTTTTAAAGAATCAGGATCATTGCAATAAGGTATTTAAGGTCGTCAGAAAAAAACGTTGAGACACGTGATACAAATCCATGTCTTCAATTCAGAATTTGGGTATTCGGCAGCGCATCCAACCTCAATGCCCACTTGACCCAGCGCTTTTTCACCTAGCGCTGGAGGGGGCACAGTCACTGCGATTGGTTGAGAAAAGGTAAGTCGGGTTGTCCCCCGGGCCATCCACGCTCATACCTGATCCATCACCTCAGTCACCCACTGATCCTCACCCAGAAACCCGCCACTCTGATGCTGCCATAGCCGCGCATAGATGCCGTTTTTGGCGAGCAATTCAGCGTGCGTGCCCTGTTCAATGATGCGTCCATCGTCCATGACAATCAGTCGATCCATCGCCGCAATTGTGGACAGCCGATGGGCGATGGCGATGACGGTTTTGCCCTGCATCATTTCATCGAGGCTTTCCTGGATGGCCACTTCTACTTCCGAGTCCAGCGCGCTGGTCGCCTCGTCGAGGAGCAGGATCGGAGCGTTCTTGAGCATCACTCGGGCAATCGCGATGCGCTGGCGCTGGCCGCCCGACAGCTTGATGCCGCGCTCGCCCACCAAGGTGTCGTAGCCGGTGTGGCCCTGGCGGTCGCTCAGTTGGCTGATGAACTCGTCGGCCTGGGCATTGGCCGCGGCACGGCGGATTTGTGCGTCGCTTGCATCGGGTCGGCCATAGGCGATGTTGTCGCCAATGGAGCGGTGCAGCAGGGACGTATCCTGGGTGACCATGCCGATGGCGCTACGCAGGCTGTCCTGCGTCACATGCGCAATGTCTTGCCCGTCAATGCGAATCTGCCCGCTGTCGACGTCATAGAAACGCAGCAGCAAGTTGATGAGCGTGGATTTGCCCGCGCCGGAGCGACCTACCAGGCCGATTTTCTCGCCCGGGCGAATGTTCAGGCTCAAGCCATCGAGCACCTGGCGTTCACCGTTGTAGTTGAAGCTCACATTGTCGAAGGTGACCGCTCCGCCGGAGGTCACCAACACCCCGGCGTCCGGCGCATCCTGCACCTTGGGGCCGCGGGTCAGGGTGGCCATGCCGTCCTGCACGGTGCCGATGCTCTCGAACAGCGAGGTCATTTGCCACATGATCCAGTGCGACATGCCGTTGATACGCAACGCCATGGCAGTGATCGCCGCCACGGCACCGGCGCCGACTTCGCCCTGGTGCCACAGCCAAAGGGCATAACCGCCTGCGCCCATGATCAACCCCACCACCAGCGCCTGGTTGACGATTTCGAACTGGCTGACCAGGCGCATCTGGCGAAAGCCGGTCTGTTTGAAATCCTCCATGGCCGCGCGCGCGAAGTGCGCTTCACGATTGGAGTGGGAAAACAGCTTCACGGTCGTGATGTTGGTGTAGGCGTCCGAGATGCGCCCGGTCATCGAGGAGCGCGCATGGGCCTGTTCCTGTCCGACTTTCCCCAGGCGGGGCACGAAGTAGAGCATGGCCAGCCCGAACAGCACGATCCAGGCAAGGAAAGGCAGCATCAGTTTCAGGGCAAAGCCGCCGGCCAGTGCGATGATCGCGATGAAATACACGCCGATTCCGGGTGCGATCTCGATCAGGGTGAACAGCACGTCACGCACGGCCAGCGCTGTCTGCATCACCTTGGTGGTGACCCGACCGGAGAACTCATCGGAAAAAAACGACAGGCTTTGCCGCAGCATCAGACGATGAAAGTCCCAACGCAGGCGCAACGGCAGATTGATCGCCAATACCTGGTGCTGCACCATGGTACGCAACGCTACCAGTCCGATGCTGGCGAGCATGACGATGCCCATGCCCCACAGCACGCGACCTTCCTGCGCCGCCGCCTCACCACCGGCTTGCCAGGTCGAGAGCAGGTCTACGACCTGACCGAGGAAAGAAAACAACCAGGCTTCGTAGATCGACACTCCGGCGCTGAGCAGCGCAAAGGCAAGGATGTAGCCGCGGGCTCCCCGTGTGCACGCCCAAAGAAACCGAGCCAGGCCTTCGGGTGGCGGCGGTACCTCGTCGGGCGGGAAGGGGTCGAGTCTTTGTTCAAACACGCGAAGCATGGAGGGTCTCCGAAACGATCGATTAGGGAGATTCTGCCACTTAAAGGCTGCTTTGAGGGTTATGTGGCGCTGTGGTCGAATTGACCGCTCTCAGGGATTGGCTCTCATCCGGCGCCGGATCGCCGTGGGTAGAGGCATTCGAGGGCATCACTGCGCACTCAATTCCCACAACACATCCAGCACATGTTGCGTAGACCGCTCGATGTCCAGACTGCGGTGGGCGATACCCAGTTGACGCCACAATAAGGGCTTCAATGGCCGCATGACGATCCTGTTATCAAGCAATGGCGTGGCCGCCTCATGGGGCAACAACGTCGCACCATATCCTGCCGCCACCAGGCTTTTGATCGCGTCGTTGTAGTTCAGTTGGATACGCGGCGCAGGCTGTTGCCCATCACTGGCGAACCACTCCGCCGTCAAGCGCGAAAGACGCGTGCTGGCGTCATTCAAAATCAACGGCTGGGCGGACAACCAAGTGGGGGTCACAACCTCCGGGGACTCCCAGCGAGCCGGCAGGAACGCCATGACCGGGTCCCGTCGCCACGGCTCGATCCGCAAGCCCTTCACCGGGGACTGCGGCAGCGCAACCAAACCAACCTCCAGGGAGCCCTCGGCCAGTTTCTGCAAGGTTTCCTGGGAGGTCAGCACCGCGACTTGTACATCGATAGCGGGGTGGCGTTGGCTCAACGACTCCAAAGCATGGGGCAGCAACTGCGCGATGGCCCCGGTGGAAGCGCCTAGCCGCACACGCCCGGCCAACCCTTGCACCTGACGTTCGACGTCCTCAAGCGCCTGCTCTGCGTCTGCCAACAGGCGCCGCGCGCGTTCTACCAGCGTGTTCCCTATCGCTGAAGGCTGAACGCGCCCGCGCGTGCGCGTGCGCGACAACAGCTTGCCGCCCACGCGCGCCTCCAGGTCGGCGATATGCAGACTGACGGTGGGTGGTGCAAGGTGCAGCGCACGGGCGGCCTCGGCAAACGATCCCAGGTCGGCAATCGCCACCAACGTGCGCAGACGGTCCAGGCTGATTTCGCGCATGAAGATTTCCTTATTCAGAAAAACTGAATTTCATCGTTTGTAAATTCAACTTTTCCTATCTTAGAGCCTCGCTGAAGATTGGGCTCCTGATTTCCAATGTTCGAGAGCACTCCATGGCAAGTCCCCTTGTATTCATCGATGGCGACCAAGGCACCACCGGGCTGCAAATCCATCAACGTCTGCGCGAACGCAACGATCTGCGGCTTTTCACACTCAGCCCCGAACATCGCAAGGATCCGCAACGTCGCGCCGAAGCCATCAATCACTGCGACATCGCGGTTCTCTGCTTGCCCGACCAAGCCGCACGCGACGCCGTAGCGACCATCGAAAACCCCGCCGTTCGGGTGATCGACGCGAGTTCGGCGCACCGCACCCAGCCAGACTGGACCTATGGTTTCGCAGAGATGAATCCGCAACAGGCCCAACGCATCGCCGCTGCGCGACGGGTCAGCAATCCCGGTTGCTATCCAACGGGGGCGATCGGGTTGCTACGCCCATTGCTGGAGGCCGGATTGCTGCCCAGGGATTACCCGCTGAACATTCATGCCGTATCGGGTTATTCCGGAAAAGGACGTGCCGGCGTGCAAGAGCATGAGGGAGTAGGCGCAGCACAGGCGTCGGCGTTTCAGGTCTATGGGCTGGGGCTGGCACACAAGCATATTCCGGAGATTCAGCAGCAAAGCGGACTGACGCAGCGCCCGATGTTCGTACCGGCCTATGGCGCTTTCAGGCAGGGGATCGTGTTGACCATACCCTTGCACACCCGATTGCTGGCGCCAGGCGTGAGCGCGGTGCAGTTGCATGGGTGTTTGATGCAGCACTACGCCGATGCGCGCCATGTACAGGTGATGTCGATGCAAGAAGCGAAAGCGTTGACGTCCCTTGATCCTCAAGCGCTTAACGGAACTGATGATTTGCGATTGTCGGTGTTTGATAACGATGAGGCCGGGCAGGTTTTGCTGGCTGCGGTGTTTGACAATCTTGGGAAGGGCGCCGCTGGCGCGGCGGTGCAGAATCTGAACTTGATGCTTGCAGGCGCATGACCGAACAAATCAGCCCCGGTGTCCTGGCTTCAATGGGTAGCGGGAACATTCTGTTTGGGCATGAAGAATCGAGCAAATAGCTCAGATTGCGACTTGATATTCAATTTTGCATAAATGTTGCGGCGGTGAACTTTTATGGTCTCCGCCGAGAGGGACAGCTTTCCGGCTATTTCCTTATTGGAGAAGCCGCTGAGTAATAAACGGAGTACGTCACTCTCGCGTGCGGTTATTTGGGTGCCAAGCTGATTGACCGTTTCCGGCCACAGAGGTGGCTCGGCCAGGGTTTTCTCTACGTCAATTTCAAAACCCATGCGCTGATGCATCAATGCTGTCACCCACGGTTTTATGATGTCCAGCATGGTTATTTGTTCTTGGCTAAAGCGGACTTTGCTGCCGATGGAAATGCATAACGTTCTGTCGGCGTCGAGTTGGACATTGAACTGTGCCTCATCCATGGAGATGTACTGTGCAAAGTACTGATGGTAATACTCGGTTTCAAGAAAATATTCCGGTGCTATATCCAGTAGGTGGAAGAAACCACTCTGTGGATTTTCCCGATTGGCTATATAGAACGGATCCAGCAAGTAAAGACCCTTCACATAACGATGAATGAATGCGTCGACTTCTTCCGCGTCTGCTATCTCGGGAAGGCTAACAACCTGCACGTGTTGATTGCTGAAAATCAATACAACCCAATTATCGATTTGTACATATTCATTCAAGGTGCGAACAAGTGAACTCCAGAAATCTGGACGATTCAGCTGCATGATCAGCTTTCCAATCGATCGATGCCAAGCCAGGCTGCGGAGGTCAAACGGCATTTTCTACCCCTTTAGGGTTAGGGATTCGCAGGTCAAAGGTAAGTATTCGTAGGTATTTACTATTCGGTAACACCCGGTATATTCGCTGCCAGGGTTAACGATGGCCATGAGGGCGTATCGTCTTGACAAGGATGTTGCATGAGAAAGTCACATTTGCGAACCATTTTTTCCGCCTCGCTTCTCTGTGCAGGGATAAGCACATCAGTAGCGGCCGTAGAGCCCGGGATGTATCTGTATAACTGGTTCGGGTTGCTTGCGCCGGAGACGCCAAAGGAGTTTGAACAGGAAACTGGCACGCGCGTGCATATGGATGCGTTCGACAGCGCTGAAATCATGCAGAGCAAGGTCATGGCCGGGCGCACCGGGTATGACGTGGTTGTGGCGACCTCCAATGTGTTGCCCAGCCTGATCCAGGCGGGAGTCCTTCAGCCATTGGATCGTAGTCAACTGAGTAACTTCTCACACATCGATCCTGATCTCTTGTCCCAGCTCGCGGTCAATGACCCTGGTAACCGCTACGCCGTACCTTATCTATGGGGCACTACCGGCATTGGTTATGACGTTGACAAAGTCAGGGGCGCGTTGGGTGATAATGCCCCGGTGAATAGCTGGGACCTGATCTTCAAAGAGGAAAACATTAGCAAGCTACAGTCGTGTGGTGTGGCAATGCTTGACTCTCCAAGTGAGATCATTTCGATTGCGTTGAATTACCTTGGACTCCCTAGCAACAGTAAGAACCCGGATGATTACCAGAAAGCGCAAGCCTTGCTGTTGAGAATTCGTCCTTACGTCCTCTATTTCGACTCCTCCAAAATCGACGCTGACCTGGCCGATGGCAATATTTGTGCAGTTGTGGGATGGGCTAACGGTGCCCTTGCTGCGCAGGCCATCAACGAGAAGGCCAACACGGGGCGCAAGATCGCCTACAGCCTTCCTCGCGAAGGAGCGCTGTCCTGGTCAGAGAATCTGGTTTTGCTGAAAGATGCTCCCCATCCCAAGGAAGGCATGGCGTTCATTAATTATATGATGCGACCAGAAGTTATCGCCAAGACCTCAAACCACACGCTATACCCTAACGCCAATAAGGATGCCGCGGAGTTCGTCGAGCAGAAGCTGCGAGACAATCCTTGGATTTATCCAGACAAAAAAACTATCGCGACACTTATTCCACTTGAGCCACTGCCGTTGAAATTGGAGCGGATCCGCACGCGGATCTGGACCAAAGTGAAGAGTGGTGTCTGATCTGACTTGATTTGTATGTCTGGAAAGTAAGACGCAAACGCCGATATACAGGAACGCTGGGCGGGTGGGTTAGTACCTGTTAATCCATCAGCCCAGTATTGTTCGGGGTCTTCCGGTCCATTGCGCCGCCTTATGTAAGAAGAGAACAGCGGATGTTCAGCCCAGCCAATCAAACGCACTTCAGTTTGACCATCGAAGGTTTTGAGCACGATTTTCAAGTGCTCGCATTCACTGGAAAAGAGGCGATCAGCAGGCCGTACCTCTTCAATGTGGAGTTTGTTAGCGAGCGGTCTGACCTTGATCTCAAGAGCCTCTTCGACGTAGAGGCTTTTCTGACCTTCGACTCGAAGGGCAACGGCATTCATGGACGGGTCTACCACATCGCTCACAGCAGTAACGGTGAGTGTTTGACGCGCTACAGGCTGGCCCTCGTACCGCACCTGGCCTACTTGCGCCATCGCATCAACCAGAGGATCTATCAACAGTTCTCGGTGCCGAAAATCGTCGCCTTGATACTGGAAGAGCACGGCATTCTGGGCGACGCCTATCGGTTTCATCTGGGGGCGACCTACCCCGAGCGTGACTACTGTACCCAGTACGACGAAACGGATTTGCACTTCATTCAGCGCTTGTGCGAAGAAGAGGGCATCCACTTTCACTTCCAACACAGTACTCAAGGCCACGTGCTGGTCTTTGGCGATGATCAGTCGGTTTTTCCCAGTATTGGCCAACCCACTGCTTATCGGCATGAGAGCGATAGGGTGGCCGACGAACCCTTGATCAAGCGCATCAACCTGCGTCTGGGACAGCTCACCAGTCGTATCTCGCACCGCAACTATGATTTCGAGCAACCGCTGGACATTGAAAAAGATGACAGTCCGCAGCGTTATACCGGTCATGAGCACGGCAAGCAGATACGTCTTCGGACTATGGAGCGCCGCCATGCGGCCTATCGACAAGCTGAAGGGCAAAGTGACCAGACTCGGTTAGTCAGCGGCCATGTGCTGGAAATCTCAGGCCATCCGCGCCAAGAGTGGAACACCCTATGGCTACTGACCCAGGTCATCCACGAAGGCCGGCAACCACAGGTATTGGGTGAGAACGTCGCCCGTGGCAACACTGCGGACGAAGATGACTTTCATCAGGGTTACCGCAACCGCTTTGTCGTTCTTCCGTGGAATGTTTCCTATCGTCCGCCGTTGGCCCACAAGAAACCTCAGGTGCCAAGCATGCAGACCGCTGTAGTTGTCGCTTCAGAAGGCAAGGGGATCCAGAATGATCGGTGCTTCGGACGGATCAAGGTCAAGTTCCCCTGGGACCGTGAAGATAGATTTGACGACAAGAGTCATTGCTGGCTGAAGGGCGCCGCCGACTGGCGTTGTGAGATTGGGCCGCCGCGGATGGGCATGGAAGTCGTGGTCACATTTCTTGAGAACGATCCTGATCAGCCGGTGGTTGGCGGTTGCCTGTGTTGTCGTTGAGTGTGCTGCTTTTTATGTCTTAGGCATGGGTTGCTGATCCAGTAGACTCTGCTCAAGGTTTATGCAGACCTGTTCGAACCAAACTGCAAAAGTTGGCTAGCTTTCGTTCGTGCTTGCGTTGTGTGACCTGTATCGAGCCACGCCAGCCTTTGATATGCAGTAGTAGTCGCTATTGGTTGCTGACACTTCGCCAGAAAGCACTCGTCATCGATAGGGTTTGTGCTCGCACGGCGTGTGAATACGAGTGGGGGGACATGTGATGGCCTTCGCACAGGCTGCCGGGCTTTCCAAAAAGGATGTGATCGTGAGGGCGCGCGGGAGCTATGAAAAGGTGCGGACCTTCGACACCTATGGGGCTTGACAGCCCTGGGATACTCAAAGCGTAGCCGCATCCATCGCGGTACATCCCATCACGACGCAAAGGAAGGTGCTCTCCATGCGCAATGAAGAACTCAAGGCCTTATTCGACCAGCAGGCCGCCAGCTACGACAAGCAATGGGCGGGAATGGCGCCTATTCGTGACGCCCTGTACACCCTGCTCGACGCCGTATTCGCTGACTTACCGGAGAATGCCCGGATTCTCTGTGTCGGCGTGGGCACCGGTGCGGAACTGGTCCACCTGGCCAAGCAGAACCGCGGCTGGCATTTCACCGCGGTTGACCCCTCGGACGCCATGCTCGATATCTGCCGGCAGAAAGCGGTACAAGAAGGCTTCCTCTCGCGTTGCAGCTTTCACCAGGGTTACCTCGACGCGCTACCTGCCGAGCCTGAGCACGACGGCGCTACCTGCTTTCTGGTGTCCCAATTTTTGCTCGAGCCACAGTCCCGCATAACTTTCTTTAATGAGATCGCCCGCCGGCTCAAGCCGGGCGCAATACTGGCAAACGCCGACCTCGCCGCCGACATCGAGTCACCTGCCTATGAGGCACTGCTGCGCAACTGGATGACGCTGATGTCTTCTGCAGGCGTACAGCCGGAGATGCTGGCCAGAGCTCGTGCCGCCTACGCCCGCGACGTGGCTATCTTGCCGACACAGCAGGTCGCCGGTCTCATCGGGACCGCTGGGTTCGAGGCTCCGGTACAGTTCTTCCAGGCGGGGCTGATGCATGGCTGGTTCTGCCCGCGCAAGCAGACATCGTCTTGAGTTGGACTGACCTAGGCTTTCAACGCACGCGGTCGCGGCTTTGTGCGGCCAGGTCCAGGGCCTTTTGCATGTCCAGCCGCGCTGAGCGGCCGACGTCTTTGTCGTTGAGTTGATAGCGACGCTCCGACGGCAGGATGGGCGCGGTGAGGTCTTCGGCGTCCATCTGTTCGAAGTCGTGGTTGTCGCCGATGGTCATGGCGCTGCGGCGTAGCAGCATGCGCAGTTGCTCGGGGTGCAGTTGCGGGTTGATGGACAGCATCGCCGCCAGCAGGCCTGCGACCATGGGCGTGGCGTAGGACGTGCCGCAATGCACTGCGCTTTGCTGGTCGGCGTTGGTCGTCGAGGCGTGGGCGCATGCGGCGGCGGTGATGTCGACGCGCATGTCGATGTTCGAGGAACTGCGCTTGACTGCATAGGCCGGGTCGTCGACGGCGACGTCGGTATGCTCGCTGAGCTGGTGCCCGCCGACCACCAGCAATTGTTCGGTGATGAAGGAGGAGGGCAGGCGGTATTCGTCGCTGCCCGAGAACGAAGCGCCATTGCCGGCGGAGTTCACCACGATGACGTCGGGATGTTCCTTGCGCAGCCAGAGGAAGAATTCCTCCAGCAACTCCTCGTACCCGCCCATGGCGATGCCCGAGCGCAGCAGCGAGTCGACGTCATCGCCTTTGATGTCTTTGGCACCGACGCGGTGGATGCCCCAGCTCCAGTTGAGCACGCGCACACCGTCTTCCACGAGGTTGACGGAGGCGGCGATATTGGCGGTGATCCCGGCATCGGAATTACGCTCGACGATGACCTCGAAGCCACCGCTGGCTTTGTCCAGGCCACGGAGAAAACCAGTGTTGCCGTTGTCGTCCCAGCGCGCGGCGAGAATGCCGGCGACGGTTGTGCCATGGTTGTCCGGCTTGTCTGCATCGCGGGCGTAGACACAGGTGCGCGGCGGTGAGCAGGCGCCGAGGTAGTCTGCGAAGTCCGTCGTGTCGAAATCCACATCACGCTCGATCAGGCCGATGCGCACCGGTTGCAGCTGGATGGGCGGCTGTCGTGCGGGAATGCGTCGTTGGTAATAATTCACCGCGTCGAGGAAGCGATTCGCGGCCCACTCATCGGAGTCCAGGGCAGGCTTCTTCGGTTCTTCAGGATGGGCTGCGGCTTGCTCGGTTTCTTCGGCCGAGGACTCTTCGATGACCACGGCGTCCACGCTGGTCTCGCTGCCCAGGCGCAACACCAGGGCGTCACGCTGCACCAGGTCCTTGGCCGGCAGGCGAAGTTGGTACAGGTTCAGCGGCGCGATGCTGCCGACCACCGTTGCCCCATACCTGCGGGCCAGGCGCTCGGCTTCCTGACGGCCGTCACGGTCTTCCTCGATCAGCACGCTGACCAGGTCGATGTAGGTGGTCAGGCCATCCATGTTCTTCGCTACTTCGTCCGCTCCGGCGGCCAGTACGTGACTGTTGCGCAACGTCAGCCAGGCGGCATTGCTGGCGCGTGGGCCGTCCTGCAGCGAGAGCGGGCCGCTCTGGTAGTCGGCGCTGTCCAGGCGCAAGCGCAGGTTGTCCCCTTCGCGTTGGATCGTGTCTGCCGGTATCACCTTTGCGCCCAGTTTCAGTTGCGGCGTTGCGTTGCCCAGTCCGCGCACGGTCAGGCACCAATCCTGGCGCTGGCTTTGCAGCAGGTCGCCGCAGCGTTTCAGGCTTTCCAGGCGCAGCGGTTCAGGCACTGCGACCGCCGCGCTGGCAGCCAAAGAGAACAACGTAGCGAGGGCAGCGGATCGTAGGGGCATGAGCCAGGTTTCTTTGCCGAGGGTCTTGTTGCTCCGACTGTTACCTTGCTCGCTTTGTTCAGCGGGATGACGTTATCCAGCGATGACGCCTCTTCGTTCAGAAGCTATCGAGGCGTACTTCAACACCTGCTTGCCGCCCGAGCTCGATCATGGCTTCAACCTGGTCGGTATAGGCGATGAATCCCACATATTCGTCGCCACCAGAGTCCAGGTGCAGGTAGCGTTTGTCGAATGCCGCCAGCCACTGGTCAAAACTGGCCAGCGTCTCCGGCATCGATAGCGTGCCCTGGCGCCGATAGGTGTAAGCCTCTTTCACTCCGCTAGCGCTCACCAGGTAAGGCGCCAGATATTCGAAACCATCAAAGCCTTTCCAGTCGACGCCGAGCAAAGCCAAGTGTTCGAGCTTCTGGCCCCGGTCTGTATCCAGCAATCCTTCCACCAGTGCCGAGACTGGCTCCTGGCCCGAGCCGTATAGGCGCAGCACGCGCCGAACCAGCCTGGTGCGCTCGTTTTCCGGCATGCGGGCCAATATGGCTTGGGCAAATGCCTTGAGCTCGGAGCGATAGGGATGCAGCTCCCGCATAATCGCCGCGTCGCTGACAGTCGTTTCCTCCGGTGGCGGCAGCGTAAAGCGGCCGCCGAACAAGCGATCAAGAATGCCCATGTCCTTTCCTTGAATTGTTCATTTTTCCAGCCAAGCGTTACACGCGCCCAACATGAACGCGATACCTGATATCCCGATCAAAACTGTCTTCCGGGTTTTCATAAGCTTCCAGTGTTTCCAAGAACCCTGTGCACTCAAGACTCGCCAGATCCTCAAGGGTCCAATCAAAGGGGAAATCGCTGGAAAAGCTTTCACCCTGATATTCAACCCATCGGAAAACCGGGAAGGGCAGGTAACCGAGCCACTCTGACCGATAGGTAATCTCGTCGGATTCGCCGCTCGTCACCACGGCGTGGATCTTGTTCTTGATGGTTGCTTGGCGTTCATCCATGGTGTTTCGATCCGGGTTGATGATTGATCGCAGGCGTCAGGCACTGCGATAGCAAGCGCCGCATTTGTTTTTTGAGCGCTCGATCATGGCAGGGGAGTACTGACCCGGGTGATGAGAGGGAGCGAGCGAAGAAGTTGTTCGGCCAATGGCAATCATCGACGACATGCCTCGTATCCTGTGTAGAATCCGTTTTTTTTAGTTTTCAAAGGATTGAGCCCATGATTACTTGCCATGTCAGGTATGTCATTGACCCCTACCAGATCCCAGCTTTCGAGAGCTACTCGCGCCAATGGATCGAAGTGGTGACCCGAATGGGGGGCGTCCATCATGGCTACTTTCTCCCCGCCGAAGGCGCCAACAACATCGCCTACTGCCTGTTCAGCTTTGCCAGCCTGGCCGACTACGAAAACTATCGAAGGAAAGCCGAACAGGATCCAGCGTGCGTTGAATTAGTGACCCAGGCGACGGAACAACGATTCATTCTGAGTTATGAGCGTAGTTTCCTGCGTCCTGTTCTGGATTGAGCGGGTGGATGCTTGAATCAATGTCAGATTTCACATCACCCCACAACCGGACATCACAACGACACGGAGTGTCACAATATGAAAACCATTGATCGTGCTTTCCTAGGCTGCGGAATATTGATTCCATTCTGGCTGTTTTTGGGGGTGACGCTGACTGCGCGGGCCTATCCAGGCTACAGCCATCTGGATCAAGCCATGAGCCAACTAGGTGCCATTGGAGCGCCAACCCACAGCTTCTCTGCTTGGGTGAACAATTTTCCGCTGGGTGTGATGTTCCTGCTTTTCGCAATAGGCGTGGCGAGACGGTTCAAGGCATCGCCGATGGCCTTGTTTAGTGCGGTACTGATTCTCATCCATGGCTTGGCAAGCTTTACGGCCGGCTATTTTTCCTGCGATCAAGGCTGCGAGCCGATTCAACCGTCGGTCTCGCAACAGAGTCATAATCTTGCGGGGCTGATGATGTTCATCTCGCTTACCCTGGCGGGTGTGCTGTGGACGTTCCTTGGCAAGGCGCTGCTTTCATCTGCCAGGTTCGCCATGTTCTCGGCGATCTGCGTAGTCCTGGCCATCGTGACGGTTATGCTGATGGCGGCGGCATTGGCCGACGGTCACTTGTTCGGTCTGTACCAGCGACTCAATTACGGGGTTTCGGTGGTCTGGATTGCTTCATTGGCCGTAGCTGCCCTTCAGAACGAGGCCGATGTGAAAGCAGCGTACGTTCGTTGAATTCCTACAGCACACACCGAAGAACCTTCACTATCGCTGCACCTAGATAGACCTCTGGTTAACGCGTTTGGAGAGCGCTTCGGCGCTTTCCTTGCGCTCGGAGTAGCGGTCGACCAAATAGGTTTCTCTGCCGCGCACCAGCAAGGTGAACTTCATCAGTTCCTCCATGACATCGACGACCCGGTCGTAATAGGGAGATGGCTTCATGCGCCCGACTTCGTCGAACTCAAGGAAGGCTTTGGGGACGGAGGATTGATTGGGGATCGTGACCATGCGCATCCAACGCCCCAGCACACGAAGTTGGTTCACCGTGTTGAAGGATTGTGAGCCGCCGCATACCTGCATCACCGCCAATGTCTTGCCTTGGGAGGGACGAAGCGCGCCCAGCGCGAGCGGGATCCAGTCGATCTGTGCCTTGAACACCGCCGACATCGAGCCGTGGCGTTCTGGCGAGCACCAGACCTGGCCTTCCGACCACATCACCAGGTCGCGCAGTTCCTGCACCTTGGGGTGATCGACGGGCGCATCGTCCGGCAATGGCAGCCCGGAGGGGTCGAAGATCGCGGTTTCGGCACCCATGAGCTCCAGCAGGCGCGCCGCTTCGCGGGTCAGCAACTGACTGAAAGAGCGCTCGCGGGTTGATCCATACAGCAAAAGTATGCGCGGTTTATGTTCTGGTTCTGCGCCCTTTGCGAGTTTTTCCGCTGTGGGTACGTCGAAGAGTGACAGGTCAAGGTTTGGGAAGTCATGCGGGGTTTCGCTGGAGAACTCAGTCATTACACAGCTCCAATTCGGTCCAGAACATATGGAAAAAAGCATATTCGTATTTCCATATGTTTATCGCAAGTCGCAATTGACTGACCGCGCAAAACGCTGCCGATGGGAACCGATATTCCCTACGGGAATGGTTTGCATAAAATTAATGAATTTTTATTATTCGTAAGCGAGGCGTAGCCTGATTTCAGCACATGGAGAACTGCGCTTTGAAATCATCCTCGTTTAATTCAGCGGAAAAATTTGATACCTCACGAGCCAACGAGTACGGCCGGCAGAGCCGCATTGCGCTCGCTGGATACGACGCCTGCCAGGACCTGGCGGCGTGCATGCTGGCGGCGACCCTTGGGAACGTGGGCTCGGCGAAAATACTGGTGGTGGGCGCCGGCGGTACGGCGCAAGAGATCATTGCAATGGCCAAGCTGGAGCCGGGTTGGCGCTTCACTGCCATCGACCCCTCCGAGCCTATGCTGGAGGCCGCGAAGCAGCAATTAGCCGCAAACAACTTGCTCGGAAGAACCGCCATGCATCTTGGGCATGTTGAAGACCTGGTAGCCAATGGATCGTACGATGCTGCCACCTTGATCGGTGTACTCCATCATCTCGACGGGGATGAAGCCAAGTCGAAAATATTGCGGTCCATCCAGGCTCATCTAAAGCCGGGGGCGCCGCTGATTGTCGCCGGGAACCAATATGCGTATGCCAGTCAACCGTTACTCCTTGCGGCCTGGGGGCAACGGTGGCGACAGCATGGCGCCAGCCCGGAAGAAGTGACGGTCAAGCTTGGCAAGATTCTTCAAGGCGCCGATCCTCCACATTCCGAGGCTGCGGTTCAAAAACTGTTGAGTGATGCAGGATTCGGCAGTGCTACCCGGTTCTTCAGCAGTCTTTTCTGGAGCGCCTGGTTAACGTGCAAAACGGCCTGAGGATGGAACTTCAGCGACGTGGATCAGCTTTCCGGCGGCGTGATGGGGGCGTCGCTGGCTTCAGCCGCCAGTTTCAGTCGGTCGGCTTTGCTGATGTATTGAGTCTTGTTTTTGGGTGCGAGCTTGGCACTGGCTTTTTTGGCGTTAACCTTCAATAACTGGTTTATTTTCTTGCGGCGATTCATGGTGTTCTGCTCAGCATGTCAATTTCCCGGATGGTATCAGCTTTCCGTTTTTCCAGGCTTTTTCCTGACTTGGCTATGGACTTCACGCGGTGCTCGATAATGATCGAGTTATTTGGGGCCTCTAAGCGGATCGCCGAAGTTTGAAGGTAAAAAACTTCTTGAAATGTCGGTCTTCAGACTGCCTTAAGACTTTGCCTGCAAATTGGCAGCATCGGTTCCAGCGACCGGATCGAGGCTGGCGAATGAGTCGCCAGCCGTCAGACTTTCACGAGGCGTGTCATGACCCGCGATGTTGCCGTAAACCGTTATGGAAAACTGTCGATCACCCTGCACTGGTTGATGCTGGCACTGTTCGTCGGTGTGTATGCCTGTATCGAGATCAAGGGTTTGTTGCCCCGTGGCAGCGCCGGGCGAAGCCTGTTCCTGGGGTTGCACGGGCTCTTCGGGCTGAGCATCTTTGCGCTGGTTTGGGTTCGTCTGTTCGGGCGCCTGACACCACGCCCGCCCATCACACCCGCGCCGCCAGCCTGGCAGACGGGTGTTTCCCACCTGATGCATGCGGCCCTGTATGGCCTGATGATCGCGACACCCGTACTGGCCTGGTTGATGCTGGCCGCCGGCGGTAAGCCCGTGCCGTACTTCGGGTTCTTCTTGCCGGCTCCCGTGGCGGTGGATCCCGATTTGGCCAAACAGCTCAAGTATTGGCACGAATTGCTTGGCAGCAGCGGCTACTGGCTCATCGGCCTGCATGCGGTGGCGGGGCTGTTTCATCACTACTGGGTGCGTGACAATACCCTCGTCCGGATGCTGCCGGGACGAAACCGCTCTTGACCACTTTCCCGTCCCTTGTCATCTCAGATTGCTCTGGAAGAAGCTCGTCAGCTTATCGAACGGAATGAGGTTGACCCGATCATAAAGATCGACATGGCCTGCCCCAGGAATGATGACAAGTTCCTTGGGTTGACCGGCGAGTTTGTAAGCCTCCTCGCTGAACTCCCTGGAGTGCGCATCGGCGCCAGCAATGAATAACATCGGATGAGGCGAAATGGTCTCGATGTCATTGAGGAGATAAAAATTCATGAACTTGATGTTGCTTGTCAGCGTCGGGTGCGTGGTCAGGTCTTTGGACGAGCTCGATGGCGTGAACTCACCGCGCGGGGTGCGAGGCCCTCCATTGCGGATGGCTGTCGTCGCTTCGCAAGCGTACTTCGCTGCCCACGCCATTCCCAAGGCCCTCCACGATCTGATGAGCCATCGGTGTATCAACCAGCGCATGCAAACATCAGACGGGTTCTATGTCTGGGACTTTGAGCGTCGAGGCAAACAGGTGAACGTGCGAGTGGACGGCCAACTGATTTTCAATACGTCGACCCATATCCTGCAGGCGGCAGTGGCCGGGCTGGGCGTTGCCTACCTGCCAGAAGAAGAGTTTGAACCGTACCTGCAAGAAGGCCGGCTGGTGCGCGTGCTGGAAGATTGGTGCCCACCGTTTTCAGGCTACTATTTGTACTATCCCAGCCGGCGGCAACCTTCGCCTGCATTTACGTTGGTTGCCAACGCATTGCGCCAAGCCCATTAAGGACGAGTGCCGGTTCAAATAAGCGGATCCGGCGTATGTCTTGCTCGTTCAGGCAGCGCTGATTCACGGGTACGGCTTTCAAGTAATCGCTTTAAACCGGGCGCTCAAATACCTCTAAAGAAACGTTACGGCTTGGGGCAAGCCGTAACGTTTAGTAACTCACGTGCTAGCCCTCATGAGAATCTCGATATCCACCAAGTGATATAGGTTTCAAGGTGATTGTTTGACCATGATATGTATTTCAATCCCTGGTGGTTGGTCAGGTGTTTTACAGTCAGCGTCTCGGATTTACTTGCTGGATGCCTTTCGAATACGGTGTCTGATGCTTTCGGAAAGTAGGATATGGCAAATAATCGTCCGTTTATAAAGCTGAATTGCGCAGGGGCGGTGCTGTTATCTATTTTGTAGTTGGGTACTTCAAATGTTTTTAAAGAGAATTTTTTTCGCAGAAGACCACTGTTTTTTTCTAAGTTTTCTAGAATTACAGGCTTGTAGCCTTCCGTTTCAAGGAAGCTCAAAGTCTGATCAACAAAGCTGCAGCTATTGACGTTGTTTATTAGCAGAGGTGGAGAGTCCTCGCAAACACGTTCAATGTTCACGGGTTCTTGGTATCTGAGTCCAACGGTAGCAAAAACCACAGTCACCAGAGCAATCAGTGCTGCTGATGTTTTCGACAGTTTAAGAATGGTATTAATAGTATGCACCTTCAGAGCTTGCCTCTGTCCTTAAGATTCCATTGTTAAGAAATGTCATGCAGTTTTGGGGGCAGTTTTCAGGAGGGTTGTTGCCCTTGGCTGCGCATATGCCCGCTTGGTTGTTAAAGTCATCCATGGCCCTTTCGCTGGGATTTTGCCCGAAATTTGATATCTCATTTGCCCAGCCTGCTAACTGACTTACTGTTTCTCCCCAGTTCGATGAGGCAATCATGCAGGATGCAACACAATGTCTATACGCATCTTGAGGCCCATTGTGCATGCCAGGCAATTTACTATTTTGCGCTTCGGTTTCAGCTTTTGCGGACCACTCAAAAATAGATTCCAAGCCTAACGGGTCAACGTATTTCAGCGGGTTGACATTTACATAACTGTAGGTGTTAAGCCCTCCCGCCAAACCAATCGGATCGCTCTGCATGTAGCGTCCAGTTTTCGGGTCGTAATCACGGAAATAGTTATAGTGGAGTCCAGTCTCAACATCGTAGTACTGACCGGGAAAGCGTAGGTTGATTTCCAGTTGTCCGCTGGCTTCCTTTGTACCAAATGCATCGGAAACCCACTCCCATATCTTTGTTCGCGCCGCGTTCGTTGCGATCCGCGGTGTGTTGAGGTGGTCGCTATGGAGGTAGAACGCGGCGCTGTTTGCTGGCGCGCCCGTTGCACCGTAGCTCACACTGATCCCGCCCAAGGGCACCCCTTCGAGCCAGATATAAAACTGACTTCTCAGCTTCTTGCCTTGGTTATCGAATACGTGCTCGCCAAGAAGTTCGCCACTCAACCCGTAGATAAATGTTGTAGTGCCTTGAGAGGTGATTTTTTTGGTTCGTTGGCCGAAAGCGTTGTAGCGGAACCGAGCCTTGACAGCACCCTTGATTTTCACTTTGCTCAGGCGATTCTGCTCGTCATAGGAAAACTGACGATTGGCGCGGTCTGCGGTCAGGTTGCCTGCCGCGTCGAAGTCTACCGAGTGGGTGCCTGCCTGCGTCAACCGATTGTTGCTCGCCCCATACTGATAAGACGTGCCAGCGGTGACACGCAACTCGCCGTCAATCAACGTGCTGAGCGCTTTTCGGGTGCGGTTACCCGCGGGATCATAAACGTAAGTCATCCGGTTGAAAGCAGTAGATTCTCCCACCAGGCGATCCAGCGGGTCATAGCTGTAGCCATGGTAGTCGACTGAGTCGCGTTGCATTTGAGTCATGTTTCCCTGGCCGTCGTAGGTATAGGCGTTACTCTGGCCTGCAACGGTTTGAGCGGTCAGCCGGTAGTCCAGATCGAAGGTACGTTGAAGCGTAGTCTCGTTGGCCCAGGTCAGGTTTTTAAGCGGACCAAAAGGTTGATACGTGATGTTGCTGGCGAACGCGGTCGGCTGCCCCGTACCGCGCCGAATTTGTACTTGGCTGATTTGTCCTGTGGTGTTGCGCGAGTAAACGATGCTGAAACCTGTTGGATAGTCGATCCTGCTCAACCGATTGGCGACATCGTATCCATAGCCGATTTGTTCTGGCTGAGTGGCTGTGTTTGCAGGCGCTGTTTGCCGCTGGGCTGTAACGTTGCCTTGGGCGTCGTAGGTGTAATTCAGCTCCCCGTTGACGTCCTCCACGGCTGTCAGTCGGCCAATGCCTTTGTTACCGGCGGCAATCGAATCGTAGTGGAACTGAACGTCCAGTGCCGGGTTCGTCGGATAGCGGCGGGCGGTCAGGCGATTGAGCGCATCGTAGGTAAAAGTCGTGACCACCCCACGCGCGTCCACCTGTTGCGTCACGTTGCCTGCGGCATCGTATTGGTAGTCAGTGGCGCCGCTGTCAGGGCTGTTCACCCGCGTCAGGTTTCCCAGGCCGTCGTATTGATATTGAGTGGTTGCACCACGTGGGTCGCGGACTTGCGTGAGGTTATCTTGAACGTCGTACTCAAGTTGAGTGATGCCATTGAGCGGGTCAGTATTCGTCACCCATCGGTTCAATGAGTCAAAGGCCCGTTGATGGCTGTGATTGCGGGGGTTGGTCAGCATGATCGGATTATCGTTAAGGTCGTACTGGGTCCGGCTTGTCTGGCCGGCAGCACCCACTGAACGCAGCAAGCGACCCAGTTCGTCATACACCCATTGATGTTGTCTGGTCAGATGACCGGTCTTGTCCTTGATCCTTACCGCAGTCCGGTTCCCCATCGGGTCGAGATCAAATTCGATCTGTTCCCCTGCGTTATTGCTCACTCGAATGAGCCGCCTTGCGTCGTCCCAGGTGTAAGCCGACCAGCTATTGTCTGCGCGAATTATCTTGGTGATGTCGCCCACGGCATTGTGTTCAAGGCGAACTGTGCCGGTAGCGTTACTCAGCGATTTCACCCAGCCTTGTGGTGCATAGGTCAGGTTTGTAATAACACCATTGGGATCGACAACTGTCTTAGGATTGCCGGCGACATCAAAGTTGGAAAGTCTGGTGGTGTGGCCGAGCGCGTTGATAATGCGTGCCAGATGTCCTTTGGCATCGTATTCATAGCGGGTAATGTCACTTACATCTGTTCGGGGCCCATCTGACGACTCCAGCAGCCCCTGGGTATTGTAGGTGAACGACCAGCCACGTTCGGCAGCTTGGCAAAGGGGAAGGGTGGTAATGGTTCCACCGAAAGCGAGAGTGAGCAGAGCAACCCTGCATGTCAATATGTTCATATTCAGATCCTTCTGAATTAACGTGAGATTATTGTTTTACTGAGCTGGCGCCCTTGAGTGTCGTAGGTGTATTGAATGGAGCGATCCGGTTCGTTGATGCGCACTGGGGAATACAACGTCGGGTGCCATTCGGTGGTGATTGTTCTCGCTTGAGGAGTGCCGCTCGCTTCCGTGCGAGAGGTTTCCAGGCCACGGTCGTTGTGGAGATAGGTGGTTATATTGCCTTTGTTATCTGTTTTTGTTGTCAGCAGACCGCGGGTGTCGTAGGTGAAAGTTGAGTTGCTATCGGGACAGTTGGCCGATGGAAAACCTGTAATGGATTTGATGCGTTTGATGCCTTGACTCAATTCAAATTGATAGTGCGTCTGCTTGCCCAACGCGTTAGTGACCGTGGACGATCCATCACTGTTGTAGTTGACCAGGACTTTTTCAGCTCCAGCAGCGTGCTCACTTGAAATGGCGCGTCCTTGTTCATCATAGGTCCATGTGGCGTAACGTACCCCGCGTTCATCGATAATGCCGGTCAGCAGTCTGCGGTCGTTGGGGTCTTGATAAAGGTATTGTTTGTTTTCTGTATGGTTTGGATGGTTTTTGATCATCGAAGTAAGCTGTTTGTAATCATTGTAGGTGTAGCTAATGTTTACGTTGTTCGCTGTGACGGTAAGAGGTTGCTTCTTTGCGTCCTCGGTAAACGTTAAGGTGTTGCCAAAGCCGTCAGTGACAGTTGCAATGGTATTTAAGTATGTGATGTTTAGTGCGATACCCGATTTGATGAGCGCTATGAGCCTTCCGTCGCTGTCAAACTCAAGTACGTGATTGTTGGAGGCATGATAGCTCCAGCGGTTTGACAGGCGGGTGAGCTTGCCCGTTTCTGGTGGTTTACCCTTATACGACGCACCTTCCTTTTCGAAATAGGAGAGGTTTCCATTATGATGAATAAGCGTGATCAGGTTCTCTTCGAAACTTAGTCTGGATGAATAACCATGTCGCCATATTCCATCGGCGCTTCTGTAGGACTTTGAAAACTCGAGTGGATTTAAAGATGAATGTGAGTTCGATACAGAGTAGTCATTTTCGAGTTGTATTTTATAGCCTGTTGCGAAATTTATCGGATTTCCCGTTAGGCTTGAAGGGCAGCTGTTGTCCACCCCTTGGGCTTCGCATTGTTCGGTGAAGTTATTAAAAGCTTTCCCGCCTTCGCATGAGTTGCCATGCCGGTATATCGATATGGCTAGATTGTCATCGGGCCCGTCACCATAGAAAAGGTTACAGGTCCATTGGTTTTCCCTTGAGGTGGGAGTGGCAGAGCCGTATTCATACATTTCGTACTCAGTGTTTTCGTGCAGAAATCGACAGGCTAGTTCTGGGGATAGATGATTTTTTTGTGGTCCCTGCCAATCCCAAGCTTCCGGTTGAATATGCCAATAATATTCCTCTGCTGTTGTGTTAAAGCTAGCGGCAAGCAGTGAGAGTGACAGAGAGTATGAGGCGAGTATTTTGGGCAACATTGGGCGTCCTTGCGGTTTTTTAGGTTTTAAACTCCCTTGATGATCTCTTGGTGCGACGCTGTGAAAACGATACATATATAGTGTGTTTGTAACCTTGTGTTGTGATCCAACAAAGCACTCGCCACGCTGCCAGTCAGGAAAACGACCAATAGCCACCGATCGCTGCGGGTCGCCTACACTCACTTGTGTATTTGACTTCCCGCGGACGCAGGGCAACTTTTCACGCCTAGTCGCTTTCAGAACACGTTTCGTCGTCCATGTGCAATCGCCAACCCCCGGGAGTGGCAAGCTGTGAGGATGCCCCGGATCAGGTGCGCCAAAGACACCTGGCCGGAGAGCGAGAATGGCGATCGGATGTGCCACGCGACCGTGACGTGGGCCGGACGCCGCAGCCAAGACTCCGGACGGCTGCCGCTATGCGGTGGTGTCGTTCGAGATGCCGAGGTACGTTTATGCCCGATGAGACGCTTCACCTGCCTTTGATCCACAGCGTGCTTGCGCGCGAAAAGGACACCCCCGGTGCCTTGCTGCCTATTCTCCATGCCATCCAGGCAGGCTGCGGGTATGTCCCCGACAGCGCCGTCCCGGAGATCGCCCACGCCCTCAACCTCAGCCAGGCTGAAGTGCGCGGGGTCATCAGCTTCTACCACGATTTCCGCACCACGCCGCCGGCGCGCCATACCCTGCGCCTGTGCCGGGCCGAGTCCTGCAAGAGCATGGGCGCCGAGACCCTGGCTGCGCAGTTGCGCGAGCAATTGGCGCTGGACGATCACGGTACCAGCGCCGATGGAAGCATCAGCCTGCGGCCGGTCTATTGCCTGGGCGCCTGCGTCTGTTCGCCGGCCCTGGAGCTGGACGGGGAGTTGCATGCGCGGATCACGCCTGAGCGTCTGCGTCAGTTGGTTAATGATTGCAGGGAGGAGGGCGCATGCTGACGCTCTGTATCCCCCGCGATTCGGTAGCCCGTGCCGTGGGCGCGGACAAGGTGGCCGATGCGTTGGCCCTTGAGGCTGAGCGTCGACAACTGCCGTTGACGGTGTTGCGCACCAGTTCCCGTGGCCTCTATTGGCTGGAACCGCTGGTGGAGCTTGAAAGCGCCGGCGTCCGGTTGGGCTTTGGCCCTGTCACACCGGCCGATGTGCCGGGCCTGCTGGATGCGCTGGCAGGCGATCCTGGCAGCCATCCGCTGGCCCTGGGGCCGGTGGAGGAGATTCCCTATCTCAAGAGCCAGCAGCGCCTGCTGTTCGCGCGCGCCGGCATCACACAACCGCTGTCCCTGGACGATTACCGTGCCCAGGGCGGTTTCCTGGGCCTGGCCCGGTCCATCCAGATGGATGGCGCTGACGTGGTCGCCAGCGTGCTGGATTCCGGCCTGCGCGGTCGGGGCGGTGCGGCGTTCCCGGCGGGCATCAAGTGGCGCACGGTGCGCGATGCCGTGGGTGCTCAGAAGTATGTGGT
Organism: Pseudomonas sp. NFACC51; assembly: GCF_900103575.1. NCBI lineage: Bacteria > Pseudomonadati > Pseudomonadota > Gammaproteobacteria > Pseudomonadales > Pseudomonadaceae > Pseudomonas > Pseudomonas sp. NFACC51. The sequence goes on from NZ_FMXH01000001.1 coordinate 862,248, forward strand.
GTGTAACGCCGATGAAGGCGACTCCGGCACCTTCGCCGACCGTATGTTGATGGAGGGCGACCCCTTCCTGCTGATTGAAGGCATGATCATCGCCGGCCTCGCCGTAGGCGCGACGATGGGCTACATCTACGTGCGTTCGGAATACCCGGCCGCCATCAGTACCCTGAACGATGCGTTGCGCATTGCTCGCGACGCCGGCTATCTGGGGGCGAACGTGAGCGGTAGCGGCCGCACCTTCGACATTGAGGTTCGTGTCGGGGCCGGCGCCTATATCTGTGGCGAAGAAACCGCACTGCTGGAATCCCTCGAGGGCAAGCGCGGCACGGTTCGCGCCAAGCCGCCACTGCCAGCGATTCAAGGCCTGTTCGGGCTGCCGACGCTGGTGCACAACGTGGTGACCCTGGCCTCGGTGCCGATCATCCTGGAGAAGGGCGCGCAGTTCTATCGCGACTTCGGCATGGGTCGTTCCCTGGGCACGATGCCGTTCCAACTGGCCGGCAACGTCCGTCAGGGCGGTCTGGTGGAGCGCGCCTTCGGCCTGAGCTTGCGTGAACTGGTGGAAGGCTACGGCGGCGGTACCGCCAGCGGTCGGCCCCTGAAAGCCGCGCAAGTGGGTGGGCCGTTGGGGGCCTGGGTGCCGCCTTCGCAATTCGATACGCCGCTGGACTACGAGGCGTTCGCCGCCATGGGCGCGATGCTTGGCCACGGCGGTGTGGTGGTCGCCGACGACAGCCTGGACATGGCCCAGATGGCCCGGTTCGCCTTGCAGTTCTGCGCCGAGGAATCCTGCGGCAAGTGCACGCCGTGCCGGATCGGCTCCACCCGTGGGGTGGAAGTGGTGGATCGCTTGATCGCCAGCACCGAAGCCGGTGCTCGTCAGGAACAGGCCCTGCTGTTGCAGGATCTGTGCGACACCCTGCAATACGGTTCGCTCTGTGCCCTCGGTGGGATGACTTCCTACCCTGTCGCCAGCGCCCTCAAGCATTTCCCCGCCGACTTCGGTCTGGCGACCACGGAGGCCGACCAATGATCAACATCTTCGATCCCAGCAGCGATATCGACCTGGGCACCCCGGCGCGTGAAAGCGACGTGCAGGTCAGCCTGACCATCGACGGGCGTGAAATCAGCGTCGCCTCCGGCACTTCGGTCATGCGTGCCGCGGCCTTGCTCGGCACCACCATCCCCAAACTCTGCGCCACCGACAGCCTGGAGGCGTTCGGTTCCTGCCGCATGTGCCTGGTGGAGATCGACGGCATGCGCGGCTATCCCGCGTCCTGCACCACGCCGGTAACCGAAGGCATGGTGGTGCGCACGCAAACCTCCAAGCTCGCCACGCTGCGGCGCAACGTCATGGAGCTGTACATTTCCGACCACCCGCTGGACTGCCTGACATGCCCGGCCAATGGCAACTGCGAATTGCAGACCGTGGCGGGGCAGGTGGGCCTGCGCGAAGTGCGCTACGGCTACGAAGGCGCCAACCACCTGGCTGAGGCCAAGGACGTTTCCAACCCGTATTTCGACTACGACCCGAGCAAGTGCATCGTCTGCAACCGCTGCGTGCGTGCCTGCGAGGAAATCCAGGGCACCTTCGCCCTGACGATTACCGGACGCGGCTTCGATTCCCGGGTGGAAGCGGCCGGCGGTGACAACTTCCTCGATTCCGAGTGCGTTTCCTGCGGCGCCTGCGTGCAGGCGTGCCCGACGGCGACCCTGATCGACAAGAGCGTCGTGGAGATCGGCCAGCCGGAGCGTAGCGTCATTACCACGTGCGCCTACTGCGGCGTGGGTTGCTCGTTCCGCGCCGAGATGAAAGGCGAACAACTGGTGCGCATGGTTCCGGACAAGAATGGCCAGGCCAACCATGGCCACTCCTGCGTCAAGGGCCGCTTCGCCTGGGGCTACGCCACGCACCCGGACCGCATCACCAAGCCGATGATCCGCAAGCACATCAACGACCCATGGCAGGAAGTCAGTTGGGATGAGGCGGTCACCTACGCCGCCAGCGAGCTGCGCCGCATCCAACTGAAGTACGGACGTGACTCCATCGGCGGCATCACCTCCAGCCGCTGCACCAACGAAGAAACCTACCTGGTGCAGAAACTGGTGCGCACCGCGTTCGGCAACAACAACGTCGACACCTGCGCCCGTGTGTGCCATTCGCCCACCGGTTATGGTCTCAAGCAGACCTTGGGCGAGTCCGCCGGCACCCAGAATTTCGACTCGGTGATGAAAGCCGACGTCATCCTGGTGATGGGCGCCAACCCGACTGACGCGCACCCGGTGTTCGGCTCCCAGCTCAAGCGCCGCCTGCGCCAGGGCGCACGGCTGATCGTCATCGACCCGCGGCGCATCGACTTGGTGGATTCGCCTCACGCCCGTGCCGAGCTGCACTTGCAACTGCGTCCGGGCACCAACGTGGCCATGCTCAACGCGTTGGGCCATGTGATTGCCACCGAAGGCTTGATTGACCAGCCTTTTGTCGACGCGCGCTGCGAGGCGGCGGACTTCGCGCGCTGGCGCGATTTCGTCAGCCAGCCGGAAAACTCCCCCGACGTCCTGGGCCCGGTGTGTGGCGTGCCTGCCGAGCAGATCCGCGCCGCGGCACGGCTCTACGCCACCGGCGGCAACGCCGCCATCTACTACGGTCTTGGCGTCACCGAACACAGCCAGGGCAGCACCTCGGTCATGGGCATTGCCAACCTGGCCATGGCCACCGGCAACATCGGTCGCGAAGGTGTCGGGGTGAACCCGCTGCGTGGACAGAACAACGTCCAGGGCTCCTGCGACATGGGTTCGTTCCCCCACGAACTGCCCGGCTACCGGCACGTTTCCAACGAAACCGTACGCGCCCAGTTCGAACAGGCGTGGAACGTGACCCTGCAACCCGACCCGGGCCTGCGTATTCCGAACATGTTCGAGGCCGCGCTGGACGGCACCTTCAAGGCGCTTTATTGCCAAGGCGAGGACATCGCCCAGAGCGACCCCAATACCCAGCATGTGACGGCCGCGCTGTCCGCTTTGGAATGCGTGATTGTCCAGGACATCTTCCTCAACGAGACGGCCAAGTTTGCCCACGTGTTCCTGCCGGGCAGCTCGTTCCTTGAGAAGGACGGCACCTTCACCAACGCTGAACGTCGCATCTCCCGCGTTCGCAAGGTGATGGATCCACTGGCCGGCAAGGCCGACTGGGAGGCCACCATCGCCCTGGCCGACGCCCTGGGCTACAAGATGCACTACAACCATCCTTCGCAAATCATGGATGAAATCGCCCGCCTGACGCCGACTTTCAGCCGCGTCAGCTACGCCGAACTGGATCGTCACGGCAGCCTGCAATGGCCTTGCAACGATGCCGCGCCGGACGGTACGCCGACCATGCACATCGACCAGTTCGTACGTGGCAAGGGCCGTTTCATGCTCACCGGCTACGTGCCCACCGAGGAAAAGGTCAACAGCCGCTATCCACTGCTGCTGACCACCGGACGCATCCTCAGCCAGTACAACGTTGGCGCCCAGACCCGACGCACCGACAACGTGGCCTGGCACGAGGAGGACCGGTTGGAGATTCACCCAACCGACGCCGAGAACCGCGGGATCGTCGACGAAGACTGGGTGGGTATCGGCAGTCGCGCCGGGCAGACGGTGCTGCGTGCGAAGGTGACCGAGCGGGTGGCTCCGGGCGTGGTCTACACCACGTTCCACTTCCCTGAATCGGGCGCCAACGTGATCACCACCGACAACTCCGACTGGGCCACCAACTGCCCGGAATACAAGGTGACCGCGGTCGAGATCGTGCGGGTCAGCCAGCCTTCGGAATGGCAGAAGCGTTATCAGGCGTTCAGTGATGAACAAAGCCGCTTGCTCAGGGAACGTCGCCATGCCGAGAAAGCGGAGGTGCGTCGATGAGCTCTGACAGCTTGATAAAGATGGCCAACCAGATCGCCCAGTATTTCGCCAGCGAGCCGGATCATACATTGGCGGTGAATGGCGTGCGCCAGCACATCAAGAGCTTCTGGACGCCGGGCATGCGCCGGGACTTGCTGGCATGGGAGAAGAAACATCCGGACGCTGCCCTGCACCCGTTGGTGTTGGCGGCGCTGGTGGAACCGGAGGTGAATGCCTAGCACGCAGTGATCCGTGGGAGCAGGCAACCCTTGTGGCGAGGGAGCTTGCTCCCGCTCGGCGGCAGAGCCGTCGTAAAACCGGTGCCTGCGGTCTGTCTGGCGAAACGTGGTGGTCGGTTTGGGGCTGCTGCGCAGCCCAGTGGGAGCAAACTCCCTCGCCACCAAAGCGGGTTTGGTGGTCAGGGGTTGGCTTGATGAGCCGCCCAGTGTTTCAGCTCTTCGGCAATGAAGTGATGCACCAGGTCGCTGTACATCTTCTCGATGGCATCCGGGCTCAAGCCTTCGGCCTCGGCCCACTCGCGTCGTCTCGCCAACATGGCCTTTAAACGCTTCGGTGCCTGCACCGAAGTTGCCGATGTCTTGAATTTCGAGGCCGCGAGCACGTATTGATAGCGCTTGCCCAGCAGCGTGATGACCGCCTGGTCGAGGGCATCGATTTCGTGTCGGATGTCCTCCATGTTTGCGCATTGTGAGGGTTGCAACGGGTCCATGCCGTGAGCTCCGCTTGTTGAACAAGACCGGCCCGACGTGAGCCGATCTTCTGATGGAGTTTAGAAGCGCCAGTCTTCAGCGCGAACGACACGACAGAAGGCGCCTGCCAGGGTTGCGTTGTGATGGGCAACGATCATTTCTGCCTTCAATTCAGGCGTGTCGGAACAGGTATGACCGTCGGCGATCAATACCGCATCGAACCCCAGATCCCGAGCGGCTCGGCAGGTGCTGTCGATACAATACTGGGTTTTCATACCGGTGATGACCAGGCCTTCAGCCTCGCAAGCCTTTAGCCGCGCTGCCAGGCCCGTCTGGGTGAAGGCGTTGGGGCGGTTTTTTTCGAAGATGATTTCGTCACCTTCCAAATGCAGTTCCTGCACCAGTTGCGTCAGCGGGCTTGCAGGGTCGATGGGCGAGCCAGGCGGGCCTACGTGGCGAGCCAGGAAAATCGGTGCGCCAGCTCTCCGGGCCTTGAGCAGCAAGCCATTCAACGTGTCTAGCAATGCTTCGCCGGCCCAGGGGGTATCCGGGCCGTGAAACAACCCAACTTGCATATCGAGAATCAACAGAGCGTGCATGGTGCTTTCCTTGCGTGTGGGCCAGCGACGCAAGAGCAAAAGAAAAGGCCCTTACCATCACTGGCGGGCCTTTGGGATTCGTTTGTCAGCGACTCACGACATCTCGCACGACCCGTCTTGGGCGGTCGTGGTTGTGGTGGTCGAGGTCATCTGAGAATGATTCATGGCCTGACGATAACTGGAGGCGATCCGGATTGGCAAGCCTTGCTTGCGCAGATATATGCGGCCCCTGTTTGGATGGGTGGACACTGTGGCGAGGGAGCTTGCTCCCGCTCGGCTGCGCAGCAGTCGTAAAACCGGTGTTTGCGGTGTGCCTGGCGAAATGCGGTGACTGGTTTGGGGCTGCTTCGCAACCCAGCGGGAGCAAGCTCCCTCGCCACAGGGGTTGGCTAGTCTTCTAGTCCGCGCCGTTCGATCACGCCGAACACGTCTGCCACATCCTGCACCAGGATCCGGGCGACGTTGGTGATGGTGGCGATGTCGTTCTCTGCCGAATCACGCAGGCTGGTGCAGGCGACCAGCGTCAGGTAATCGAGCGTGGCGTGCAGGCGTTCGCTAGCACAAGCGTGGAGTTCGGGGAGTGGGGCTTGGGTGTCGATCAGCAGGACGGGATGGGTGGTGGCGGTTTGGGTGAGAGGAATGAAGCGTTGATCGAGTTGTTTCATGGTTAGTTATCCATCTTCGTATCAAGAAAAAGCTACTACGATCCGCTGCGAAACGAATGGGTGGTAGCTGCGTGTGGGTTCGCAGACCGAGGATACGAAGGAACCCGGCAGACCCGAAGATCTCCCACACACAGCCACCATAAAGGACGTCGACCGCCAAAGGCGCCCATTGTTACTTTTATGATGCTTGGTTGCTACCGTATCTGTTGGGCTGCGAAACCCAATCACCGGCCAAAGCCAGCGACGACCCCAACTATAGAAGTCGGTAGAAGTCGATTCCAGCCGCAACAACCGACCTGTAGGACGCCCCAGCCCCTTGTGGCGAGGGAGCTTGCTCCCGCTCGGTGGCGCAGCCGCCGTAAAGCCGGTGCCTGCGATGTACCTGGCGAAACGCGGTGGCCGATTTGGGGCTGCTTCGCAACCCAGCGGGAGCAAGCTCCCTCGCCACGGGAGGTAAATTCCTACGAGATTTTAGGACGGCCAGTTCAGGCCGTCACACCTGACGCAATGGCCGGAAAAACGCCCTGATATCCTCCGCCAACAACTCCGGCTGCTCCAACGCAGCAAAATGACCACCCCGAGGCATCTCGGTCCAACGCTGCAGGTCGCAGCATCGCTCCACCCAGCTCCTCGGCGGCATAGGCAGTTCCCTGGGAAACAGCGCGACCCCAACCGGTGGTTTCAGCCGTTCACTGTGGTTGAACAGCAACGGCCGCTTGCCACCTTCCACATACTGGCGAAACGACGAGCCGATGCAGTTCGTCAGCCAATACAGCGTGACATTGGTCAGCAACCACTCTCGATCGATGGCGGGGCGGGTATCGCACCAGGACAGGATCTTTTCGCCCATCCACGCCAAGAGTCCCGCCGGTGAATCATTCAGACCCACGGCCAGGCTTTGTGGCTTGGTTCTTTGGAGGTGTGCGTAGGCGCCTTCGGCATCGGCAAATGCCCCTGCACGTTGCAGGAAGGCGGTTTCTGCTGTTGTCTGCGCAGGCTCGGTTTCGCCAAGGGGAGGGCGGTAGGAACCGGGAATGTAATTGAGGTGAATGCCGGTCACCCGCTCTGGAAAACGCACGCCCAACCACATCGAAACGCCTGCACCAATATCCCCACCCTGGGCGCCAAATCGGTCATAGCCTAGCCCCGTCATCAACTCACCCCATAAACCGGCGACCTCGTAAGGCCCCCTGCCGGATTGCTGGAACGGCGCGGAGAAGGTGTAGCCGGGCAGCGACGGCACCACCACATCGAAGGCGTCCGCAGGATCGCCGCCATGGCGGGCCGGGTCCGTCAGCAATGGGATGATGCGCTGCATCTCAATGAACGAGCCGGGCCAGCCGTGGGTGAGGATGAGCGGCATCGGCTTCGGACCGGTACCACGTTGATGAATAAAGTGGACCCTTTGCCCGTCGATGTGGGTGACAAACTGCGGCAGGCGATTCAGCGCGGCTTCCTGGGCACGCCAATCGAACGCGGTCGACCAATGTGCGAGAAGCTCCCGTAGCACATCCATGTCCATGCCTTCGCTCCAGCCTTGCTCGGCCAAGGGCTCTGGCAGCCTTGCGTTCAGCAGGCGGTGCCGAAGGTCTTCAAGGGCGCTGTCGGGGATGTCGATGGAGAAAGGCTCGATGAGCATGATTACGCCTTCGGTTGAGCGGTGGCCGGCTGCCGGATCTGAGAAAACAGCCAATCAACAAAAAACTGCGCGTCAACCGCGGCATCCCGAGACACACCGTAATAGTAACGGGACAACGGCAGGCGCAATGACGGCAGCGGACAGGTCAGGCGCCCGTTGGATAGATCCTTGCCCAATAGCGAAGCCGGACACAACGCCACGCCCAGCCCATCGACGGCGGCTTGCAGCACGAGGTGCATGTGGTCGAATTGCAGGGTTGGCGAGTTCTGCAAGGGGCTGATGCCCGCGTGTACTGTCCACGCTTGCCAATCGCTGCTGCGGGTCTTGCCCGACAGCAATGTGTGCCGGGCCAGGTCGTGGGTGTTTTCCAACGGCACGCTTTGCAGCAATGATGGCGCGGCGACCAGCAATAGGTCGTCTTCCAGCAATGCCGTGGGCTGCACATGGGCTGACCATCCGGCGCGTCCACGGCGGATGACTACGTCGAAGGGTTCTCGTGACGGGTCCGGTGGTCTGGTGCTGGTGACCACTTCGGGCTTGATGTCCGGATGCAGCGCCACGAAATCCGGTAGCCGAGGGATCAACCAGCGCACGGCGAAGGACGGGCGCACGTTGATGGTGACTTTGCGCTGGGATGCACGGCGGGTCAGGGCCGCAGCGGCATTGGCGATCTGGGTCAGCGCCTCGCTGACCTGTTCGTAAAACGCCTTCCCCTCAGGCGTGAGCAAAGACTGACGGGTTCGACGTTCGAACAGCAGCACGCCCAAGCGCTCTTCGAGCAACTTTACGTGGCGGCTGACGGCACTGTGGCTCACGTGCAGTTCTTCGGCGGCGCGGCTGAAGCTCTGGTGGCGAGCGGCAGCGGCGAAGGCGCGGACGGCGTTCAACGGGGGGAGGTTGGCGATCATGTGTCTAATTTAGTCACATATGAGTCGCAATTAAAGCGTTTGTCAGCGTCCCGGTGCCACGCCACCCTGAAGGCCACAGCAATTCGCCTTCAATGTGGAGTGATGCATGGCCGGTTACGGACTTTTTCTGATCCTGGCGACCCTGACGGTGCTCAGCCCGGGCCCTGGTGTGGTGCTGACGATTTCCAATGCCTTGCGCCATGGCTGGCGCGGTGCACTGCCGGGCATCTTCGGGATCGCGTCGGGCGCGTTTATCGTGGCGGGTATCTGCGCCAGCAGCTTGGGGTTGATCCTGGCCGCCTCGGCGACGGCCTTCACGCTTTTGAAATACATCGGCGCGCTGTACTTGTTGTACCTGGGCATCAAGATGTGGCGCACCCAACGCTTCGTGCCCGAACTCACGGTCACGTCCACGCGCCCGTGGCGGCGATTTGGCGAGGCGCTGTCGATCCAGTTGCTCAACCCCAAGGCCGGGTTTTTCTTCCTCGCCGTGTTCCCTCAGTTCATCAAGCCGTTGGATCACTATTACAGCCAGTTCTTCTTGCTGGTGTTGTCCTATAGCGTGCTTGTCGTACTGGTGCATTCCGGTTATGCGCTCATGGCCAATGGCGCCAGGGGCTGGCTCTCTTCAAGCCAGGGCGCCAGGATCGTCGGCAAACTGTCGGGCATTACCTTCCTGGGGTTCGGCGTGCTGATGGCGTCTGCCAGCAAGTGACGAGTACGCGTCAACGCCGCCCCGTGCGCGTACTCACATCCACCCAAACCGCCAACACCAGAATGCTGCCCTTGACGATCATCTGCCAATAACTGTCGACGTCGAGCATGGACATGCCGTTGTCCAGGCTGGTGATCACCAGCGCGCCGAGGAGAGCACCGTAGACCGTGCCGGAGCCGCCGCGCATGGAGGTGCCGCCGATGAAGCAAGCGGCGATGGCATCGAGTTCGCCCATGTTGCCGGCCGAAGGTGAGCCAGCGGCCAGGCGTGCGGTGTTGACCACGCCGGCGAGGGCGCACATCACGCCCATGATGCCGAAGATCCACAGCTTCACGGCCTGTACGTTGATGCCGGACAGGCGCGTGGCTTCCATGTTGCTGCCCACCGAATAGACACGTCGGCCGAACACGGTCTGGCTGGTGACGTAGCTGAATACGCCCAGCAGGATCAGTAGGAGCAGCACCGGCACCGGGATGCCGTCGTAGCTGTTGAGGGTATAGACGAACCCCGCCAGCACTGCGCCGATCACCACCACGCGCAATACGTCACGCACCAGAGAGTGGGCCGCCAGGCCATGGAGGGCACGGTTGCGCCGCTGTTTCCAAGTCAGGAACAGCGTCAGGGCGAACAGTAGGATACCGAGCCCGGTCCCGACCGTGTGCGGCAAGTATCCCTGCCCAACGTAGACCAGCTCCGGTGACACCGGGGCAATGGTGGTGCCGCCGGTTACTCCCAGCAGAACGCCGCGAAACGCGAGCATGCCACCCAGCCCGACGATGAACGACGGGATACGCAGGTAGGCGGTCATGTAGCCGTTGCCCAAGCCAATCACCAAGCCGCACAGGGCCACCAAACTCAGGTTCGCCAGCAGCGGAATGTGATAGACCACGTCGAGAATCGCCGCCAGGCCACCGAGCAGCCCAAGCAATGAACCCACCGACAAATCGATCTCGCCGCTGATGATCACCAGCACCATGCCGCAGGCCAGGATACCGGTGATGGACATCTGCCGCAGCAGGTTGGAGAGGTTGCGCGGGGTCACGAACCCACCCTCGGTCTGCCAGCTGAAAAACAGCCAGATCAGCGCCACGGCGATCACCAGCGCAAGCATTTTGTAGCGGGAAAACAGCTGTTTGACCTGATTCATCTACGCGGACTTCCGATCATTATTGTTATGGCTATCGGGATGGCTGAGCGCGGCGGCAAGCACTTGTTCCTGGGTCAGTTCGTGGTTGATGAAGTCGCCGCGCAACTGGCCTTCGCCGATCACCAGGACGCGGTCGGAAACCCCCAGCACCTCGGCCAGCTCCGAGGACACCATGATGATCGACACGCCTTCGGCCGCCAGCGCGCCCATCAGCTTGTAGATCTCGTACTTGGCGCCGACGTCCACGCCGCGGGTGGGTTCATCGAGAATCAGCACGCGGGGTTTGGTCAGGAGCATTTTCGCCAACACGGCTTTTTGCTGGTTGCCGCCGGAGAGGCTGGTGATCGGCAGGAACGGGCTCGCGGTCTTGAGGTGCATGCGCGAGATTTCCTTGTCGATGCTGCCCAGTTCGGCTTCGGCGTCGATGCGGGTCAGTTTCGAATAGTTATCCAGCACGGCCAGGGTGATGTTCTGCCCCACGCCAAGGTCCGGAATGATGCCTTGGCGCTTGCGGTCTTCGGGGACCATGCACAGGCCGGCACGGATCGACTTGAGCGGCGTGCGCGTGTCGATTTGTTGGCCGTTGAGCCAGACTTCGCCTTCGTAGCGGCCGGGGTAGGCGCCGAACAGCGCGGACACCAGTTCCGTGCGGCCGGCGCCGACCAGCCCGGCGATGCCGAGGATTTCCCCTCGCTTGAGAACGAATGAAATGTCGTCGACCCGTTTGCGCCTGGGGTTGTCGACGTCGTAGCAGGTGAAGTGGCGCGCCTCGAAAATCACTTCGCCGACGTCATGGGGTTCGGTGGGGTAGAGGTTGCTCATTTCCCGTCCGACCATCTGGGTGATGATCTTCGGGATGTCCATGTCGGTCATGGCGGTGGTAGCGATGTGCTTGCCGTCGCGGATCACCGAAATGGTGTCGCACACGGCGGCCACTTCATCGAGCTTGTGGGAGATGTAGACGCAGGCAACGCCCTTGGCCTTGAGGTCGCGGATGATGTCCAGCAGCACCTCGATTTCCGAACGGGTCAGGGCCGAGGAGGGCTCATCGAGGATCAACAGCCGCGCCTGCTTGTTCAGTGCCTTGGCGATTTCCACCAGTTGCTGGTAGCCACCGCCATACTGCGAAACCGGCAGCGAGACGTTCATGTCCGGCACTTTGAGTTCACGCATCAGGGCTTCGGCGCGGTGGATCATTGCCGGGTAGTTCATGCGCCCGCCGGGCAGCGTCAGTTCGTGGCCCATGAAGATGTTTTCCGCCACCGACAGGTCGGGGACCAGGGTCAGCTCCTGGTGAATGATGACGATCCCGGCGGCTTCGGTTTCGCTGATGGACTGCGCCTTGAGCGGCTGGCCATCCCAAAGGATTTCACCGTCCCAGGTGCCGTAGGGATAGACCGCCGACAGCACCTTCATCAGCGTGGATTTGCCGGCGCCGTTCTCACCGCACAGGCCGACACACTCACCTGGCCTGACCTTGATGTCTATGCCGTTCAGGGCTTTGACACCGCCAAAGGTTTTGACGATGCCGTTCATTTGCAGCAGGTAGTCGGACATGGCGAAGGCTCGTGGAAAAGGGCTCACACATACGCAGGAACCCTGAAGTCAATCAGCCCCCTGTGGGAGCGAGCCTGCTCGCGAAAGCGGTGGCTCGGCTTGCATCAGTATTGGATGTGCCGCCGTCATCGCGAGCAGGCTCGCTCCCACAGGAACTGTGTTTAACCCAAGCGTTGGGTCACTGCCCGGCGATCTGCGCCTTGGTGTAGAACCCGTCCTTTTCCAGCAGGTCGATGTTGTCCTTGGTCAGCGGGGTTGGCGTGAGCAGGATGGTGTCGACTTTCTTGCTGCCATTGTCGTATTGCGAGCTGAAGGTCGGCTTCTCGTTGCGTGCCAGTTGCACCGAGAGCTTGGCGGCTTCGGAGGCGATCAGCTTCAGCGGCTTGTAGACGGTCATGGTCTGGGTGCCATCGATCACGCGCTTGACCGCTGCGAGGTCGGCGTCCTGGCCCGAGATCGGCACCTTGCCGGCCATTTTCTGGGCGGCCAGGGCCTGGATCGCGCCGCCGGCGGTGGCGTCGTTGGAGGCGACGATGCCATCGATCTTGTTGTTGTTCCGGGTCAGGGCGTTTTCCACGATGCTCAAGGCTTCGGTGGGGTTCCATTCCTTCACCCACTGCTGGCCGACGATCTTGATATCCCCCTTGTCGATGGCCGGTTGCAGCACCTTCATCTGGCCTTCGCGCAGGACCTTGGCGTTGTTGTCCGTGGGCGCGCCACCGAGCAGGAAGTAATTGCCCTTGGGCGCGGCTTTCAGCACGCCACTGGCCTGCATCTCGCCGACCTTTTCGTTATCGAAGGAAATGTAGGCGTCGATGTCGGCGTTGAGGATCAGTCGGTCATAAGACACGACCTTGATCCCGGCCTTCTTGGCTTCGGCGACGGCGTTGGTCAGCACGGTGGCGTTGAACGGCACGATGACGATCACATCGACGCCACGGGAAATCAGGTTTTCGATCTGCGAGATCTGCTTCTGCTCGTTGGCATCGGCCGACTGGACGAAGACCTTGGCATCGAGTTTTTCCGCCGCCGCGACGAAGTAGTCACGGTCCCGCGACCAGCGTTCCAGGCGCAGGTCATCGATGGAAAAACCGATTTTCGGATGGGCCGCATCGGCCATGACCGGCAGCGAGAGCAGGGCGAGGGCGCCAGCGAGTAACGTGCGTTTGAATGTTTTCATGGTGGTGCGTCCTTTTATTGTTGTTTGAAAGACACTGCCTGACGATGAGCGTGGTGCGGATAGAACTGTAGAGAGTCGCCGAGCGCTGTGGGCAGAGATTTGTCGCGAGAATGTAACAACCTCACAGCACCACAGCTCTGCCCGTTGTCAGGGATAGATAAACCGGTTGACCACGTTCTCGAGCATCTCCTGTCGACCGCTGACGGCTTGGGGATTCAGCTCGTTGGTGAAGGCATGCTCGGCCAGTGAGGCGAGGCTGAATTCACCGGCCAAGACCGCTTGGCCGAACGGCTGCTGCCAACCGGCGTAGCGTTGGTCCTTGAACTGCTGGAGCTGGTCGTTCTGGACCATGGCTGCCGCGCGTTCCAGCGCCAGAGCCAGGACGTCCATGGCCGCCACATGACCGTGGAACAGATCGAGTTCGTCCACGCTCTGGCGCCGCATCTTGGAATCGAAGTTGAACCCGCCGTTGGTGAAACCGCCCGCCTTGAGAATCTCGTAGGTGGCCAGGGTCATCTCTTCGACGCTGTTGGGGAACTGGTCGGTGTCCCAACCGTTCTGCGGGTCGCCCCGGTTGGCGTCGATGCTGCCGAAGATCCCCAACGAGACGGCCGTGGCGATCTCATGATGAAAGCTATGCCCGGCCAGGGTCGCGTGGTTGGCTTCGATGTTGACCTTGATCTCGTTTTCCAGGCCGAACTGTTGCAGGAAGCCGAACACCGTGGCGCTGTCGTAATCGTACTGGTGCTTGGTCGGTTCCTGGGGCTTGGGCTCGATCAGCAGGTCGCCCTTGAAGCCGATCTTGTGCTTGTGCTCGACCACCATGCGCATGAAACGGCCCAGTTGCTCGCGCTCGCGTTTCAAGTCGGTATTGAGCAGGGTTTCGTAACCTTCTCGACCGCCCCACAGCACGTAATTGGAGCCCTTCAGGCGTTGGGTCGCGTTCATGGCGCTGAACACCTGGGCGGCGGCGCAGGCGAACACTTGCGGGTCCGGGTTGCTGGCGGCACCTGCGGCAAAACGTGGGTTGCTGAAGCAGTTGGCGGTGCCCCACAGCAGCTTGATCCCGGTTTGTTCCTGATGGCGCTCCAGGTGGTCGACCATCTGGGCGAAGTGTTCGCGGTACTCTTTGAGCGAAGTGCCTTCGGGGGCGACATCGGTGTCGTGGAAGCAGTAGTAGTCGATGCCCAGCTTGGAGAAGAACTCGAAGGCCGCTTCGGCCTTGCCGATGGCCATTTCCATGGGATCCCCAGCGTGCTGCCACGGGCGCTTGAAGGTACCGGCACCGAACACATCCGACCCCGGCCAGACGAAGGTATGCCAGTAGCAGACCGCCATGCGCAGGTGCTCGCGCATGGGTTTACCGAGCACCAGTTTGTTGGCGTCGTAGTGACGGAAGGCAAGCGGCGAGTCGCTGGCGGCGCCTTCGTAGCGAATCTTGTCGACAGCGGGGAAGTACGACATGGGCGAGTTCCTTTTTTATTCTTGGCGGTGTCTCGATACTAACGCCGGCCCCGAGGTTGCTGATTATGAAAATCACCAACAGGGCGTTCGATTTTGAGTATTGAGGTTCATCGCTTGCGCGCCTAGTCTGTGTGCATCGGCCCAGGGTTAAACCAATGAAAACCGTCCCGCCCGTTCACCGCATCGCACTGTTGTTCAATGGCAGCAAGATCTACGACCGCGGCATCATCAGTGGCATCGGCAATTACCTGAGCAGCACCCGTGCGTCCTGGGACTTGTTCCTCGAGGAGGATTTCCTCTGTCGCTTGAAAGGCATCGAGCGCTGGCAGGGCGACGGAATCATCGCCGACTTCGACGACCCGCTGATTGGCGAGGCACTGGCCGGAATCAAGCTGCCGGTCGTGGCGGTGGGCGGCTCCTATCAGGATGAACGCGCCTACCCGAAAGGCATCCCCTATGTCGCCACCGATAATGACGCGTTGATGACGTTGGCCTACGAGCACCTGATCGAGGCCGGATTGACGCGTTTTGCCTGTTTCAGCCTGCCTGAAGCACAAGCCAATCGCTGGGCCCAGGAACGGGAAAAAGCCTTTCGCCGGCTGGTGCAGCGCGATGGCCTGCACGCCGAGGTCTATCGCGGCATGGGCACCAGCGCACCGCTGTGGGACAGCGCCGTCGAACAGCAGATCGCCTGGCTGCAAAGCCTGCCCAAACCCATCGGCATCATCGCCGTCAGCGACGCCCGCGCCCGGCAGTTGTTGCAAGCCTGTCTGACCGCCGGAATCGCCGTACCGGAGGAAGTGGCGTTGATCGGCATCGACAACGATCCCTTGACCCGCAGCCTGACGCGGGTGCCGCTGAGCTCGGTGATCCAGGGCACCGAAACCATGGGCCGCACCGCCGCACGGCTGCTCCATCAAATGCTGCACGGCATGCCGTCCACGGGCACACAGATTCTGATACCGCCGGATGCGATCAATGTGCAGGTGTCGAGTCTGCATCAGCCGTTGGGCAACCCTTATGTCATGCAGGCACTGCTCTTCATCCGCCAATACGCCTGCCAGGGCATCAAGACGGCCCAGGTGGCGGCCTATGTGGGCGTGTCGCGCTCATCGCTGGAATCGCACTTTCGCAAGGAGCGGGACTGCAGCGTCCACGACGAGATCCTGCGCTTCAAACTGGCCGCCGCCGCCAATGGCCTGGAAAACACCCACTCGCCGATTGCCGACATCGCCCAGAATTGCGGCTTCAAATCGGCGCAGTACCTGCACACGGTGTTTCGCCGCGAGTTCGGCTGCACCCCTCGGGAGTATCAGCAGGGGGCCAATGCAGCAACTCACTGACCCACTGCCGAACCGCTCTTGTGGCGAGGGAGCTTGCTCCCGCTGGGGCGCGAAGCGGCCCCGAAACCTGACATACCGGTGCGTCAGGTTGATTGAGTGGATGCCATAGGGTCTGCTGCGCAGCCCAACGGGGATAAATCCCCTCGCCACAAAAAAAACAGCTCTGCTCCTGATGAACTGACCCACTGCCGAACCGCTCTCGTGGCGAGGGAGCTTGCTCCCGCTGGGGCGCGAAGCGGCCCCGCTTATTTGCTGGGCTAAATATCGATCCGTTCCGCCGGGTAGGTCCCAGGCGTGGGAATCTTCAAAAAACGCCGCTCATGATCCGCGTTCGGCAAAAGGCACACGTCGTATTTGCCAAACAGCCGATAACGATTCAGGGCAATGCGATCGTAGGCCCAGTCCCGAAGCCTGCGGGGGACGTAACGCAGCAGTTTCACCAGGCGCCAGGCCCAGGGTAATAGGGCTACGACTTCAAAAATCGCATCCGAACGCACCCAGTAATGCTGATCGCGAACCACGGCCATGGTGTCGAATTGATGCAGGGGCAGGCCCGCCCAGGCAAGCAAGGCTTGTCCTTCTGGCGACTGTACGGAGGCCAACCGCACGCGTCGGGCGTGGTCATGGCGGATCAGGAATTTCGCCCAGCCATTGCACAGTTTACAAACGCCGTCGAACAGGACCACTGTCTCGCCTGGCTCGAGCAAGGGCGCGGGTGTGGGGCGAGTTTGGGAGATGGACATGAATGGGTGTCTACATGGCGCCTGGTTACCCGGATAATACGCGTGTTCCAGCGTCAAGGGGCGACCCGGAGGGTTGCTCGACCATGATGACTTCAAGGGCATGATCCGATCCATGAGCGATGACACCTACACCCTGTACATGCGCTTCCAGACCCCCGACCCTGGCATCGGCCCACGGGAGCGGGTGCCGATGCTGGAGCAGGAGCTGGCCTGGGCGCGGGAGCGCGCGACCATGCATCGCTTCAGCTGGATCATGGTGCTGGTGCCGCCTCTGTGCCTGGGCCCGGTGCTGCCGGGCATCGCGTTTCTGCTGGGGCTGCTGGTCTATCAAGGGTTATCCGCCCCAGGCGTCGACCTTGACCGAATCGTCGGGGATTCCCTTGGCTGGCTTGTGCTCGCCACCTTGTTGTTCATGGCTGCCTGGGTCCTGCATAACTACTTGCGCGATAAGCGCGACCCGACCAAGCGATTTTGGCAATCGATGCCCGATCAAGGGCTGGTCGAACTCGAACACCATACCCTGGTCTCCGGCATCAGCCTGTGGTCCAACGACTATGACCCGGACTGCAACACCCTCATGCAATGGACCGACGGCAAGTTGAAGTGCGTGCAAGACAGCGGTATATCGCAATGGATTCTGGCCAAGACCGCGGCGGGGCATTGGCTGGTGCTCAAAGAGCAGTTTTCGGGCGACTTCAGCTACGGGCGAGTAGGGCAAATGCCCGCACCGAACAAGCTCCTGCAACCCCGCCAGCAACTGGCGATCGCTTTCGCCCCCGGCACGAACCTGCAGTTGGGCCGACGTTTCGACGGTGCGCGGATGCCATTGGTGCAGACGCCGTACTGGCTGTCCGCCGATGAGCTCAAGCGCCTGGAAGAGGCCGCTCATCACTGGAATTTTCTACCGCCGAACCGCTATGGGGTGATCAATGATCAGGATGCCGCGTGGGTGCAACGGCTGGTGGACCGGGCGCAAGCCTGCGTTGGGCCGCGGCCGCAAGAGGACTGCTGCGCAGCCCAGCGGGAGCAAGCTCCCTCGCCACAATGAATCGAACCCATTCCTGAAAGTCCGGCCTGTCACTGGCCGGGCGCTAAAGCCATGTATTCACCACCCGCCGATCCAGCTCCTCCCAATCCGCCATGCCCAGTACCCGAGTGGTGTTCAACCCGCGCAAATAACCGCGCAGTTGATTGGCCGTGGCGCGCCTGAGCTCCGGGTCGGGTTCGGTGCTGCTCAGTAGCACGCTTTCGTACTGGATCAGGTAATCAGCCACCCGCTCACGGAAGTCGGGCAATACCGCGTCGCGAATCAGATCAAACGTTCTCATGGCTATATCTCATCAATCTTTCTCGGCTTGCAACTATTGCTAGGAGTAATAGTGACCATTACGAAATGCAAGTTCTGCTTTGCCGGCAATCATTGGAAAATCAGCGCCATCGAACACGCAGCCCATTATTTTTATTTTCAGGACCCCACCCATGCGCCCTTTATTTTTGCTTCCCCTGGCGTTTTCCCCGTTGTTGCTGGCCGGTTGTGCCTCGGCGCCGAACGATCCGACCCTGACCTTGCAGACCAGCAAGACGCCGGCCCAATACGCTGAATGCGTCGTACCGAAATTGCAGGGCAGTGCCTTGAACCCGATGGTCTCGCAGACCCAGCGCAGCTACCGCATCGTGGTGCCGAGCAAAGTCTCGGCGGACAACGTGCTGGAAGCCTACAAGGCCGGCAGCGGCGGCAAGGTCTTCATCTACGAGCGACATTTGCTGGCCTCCAACCTCCTGCCTTCGAGTTTCGAACGCGCCGCACAGGAATGCATCTGACCGGCCGTAAACGTTTTTCACTGTGCTCCTTTGGTTGGCCGCAACCAACCAATTCCCTTGCCCCGCACCGTCCTCGGTCGCGGGGCTTTTTTTGTTTGACGATGACTCCAGCCCGGTATTTCGGCCCGGACAGCGCATCCGCCGTGACCGGCACCGCCCCCCCGCACGGCGATCGGCAAAAGCATTAGGGGGCACGTTTTGTCTTATAGCGTCGGCAAGGGGGAGCTGCCGTTCAAGGCTGGAATCCTTGAAAACACGTCAGCCATAAAATCCATGAACACGATAGCCCGCGTGGGGAGCAGTCTATTGGCGACATAAACCATCTGCACGGGGACAGGGGGAGCCGCATGGTTGGTGAGAATGAACTGTAATTTCCCGCTGTCCAGCCCGCCCTCAAACAGCCACGCAGGTCCATGCGCCACGCCCAGGCCTGCGGCGACCGCCGCACTCACAGCGTCGGGCGAGTTGACCCTGAGCCTGCCGCTAATCGGAATGTCCGCGTCCCGGAATCGCCAGGTCGCCCCGGACGACAGCAAGGTGTAGATGATGCAATCGTGGTCGCGTAGATCATCCGGGGTCTGCGGTACTCCACGTTTGGCCAAGTAGTCCTTGCTGGCGACGAAGACCCGGTCGTACCACCCAAGAGGCCGGGCGCGCAGGGCGCTGTCCTCCAGGTGTCCTATGCGAATGGCGAGTTCGGTGCCTTCATTGACCAGGTCTACGTATCGATCGTTGAGTTGGAGATCCAGGTTCAATTGAGGGTAGCGCTCCAAAAAGGCCGGCACATACGGCAGCACAAACGCGTGTGCGAGCGCTGTCGGACAGGCTACGCGCAAAAGTCCCGATGGCTCGACGTTGTTCCTGAAGGACGATTCGGATTCATCCACCGCATCCAGGATGCGCCGGATGTCCGCATAGTAGCGTTCGCCCTCCGGCGTCAAGGATAGCTTGCGCGTAGACCGGTGGAGCAAGCGCGTCTGCAAATGGTCCTCCAGAGCCGCTACATAGCGGCTTACATTGGGTTGCCCCAACCCTAGATCGCGCCCTGCCGCCGAAAAGCTCCCAGTTTCTACAGCACGCGCGAAGCATGTCATCAAAAGAAATCGGTCCACTTCTCCACCTCGATTCATGCCTGATTTGCATGAATCATATGCGAATAGGTGGTCTTATCCTATACGAGGCATGAGCGCATATTTCTCCATGTCGACCGCAGTGGTCATTCACCGGAGAATTCAAATGTCGCGCTTGCAGGGTAAACGTACGCTCATCACTGGCGGCACCAGTGGCATCGGGCTGGAAACGGCAAAGCAGTTCCTCGCGGAGGGGGCTCGCGTGATCGTAACGGGTGTCAACCCCGATTCGATTGCAAAGGCCCAGGCCGAATTGGGCCCGGAAGTGCCGGTGCTGCGCGCCGACTCGGCCAGCGTCGCAGCACAAAAGGAGCTGGCCCAAGTCATCAAGGAACACTACGGCCAACTCGACGTTGCCTTCCTCAATGCCGGCGTATCCGTCTGGCAGCCCATTGAGGAATGGACGGAAGAGATGTTCGACCGTTCTTTCGACATCAACGTCAAAGGGCCGTACTTCCTGATGCAGGCGCTGTTGCCGGTCTTCGCAAATCCTGCTTCCGTCGTGTTGACCACTTCCGTAAGCGCGCATGCAGGCGCAGATCGCTCGTCCGTGTATGCCGCAACGAAGGCCGCATTGCTGAACATGTCGAAGACGCTCTCGACCGAATTGCTGGGCCGTGGCATCCGGGTCAACGCAGTGAGCCCCGGCCCCGTCGAGACGCCGCTTTACGACAAGCTCGGTATTCCGGAAGCCTATCGCGAGCAGCTTAACAAAGAGATTGCGGCAACCATTCCGCTTGGGCGCTTCGGCACCTCCGACGAGGTGGCCAAGGCGGTGCTGTATCTGGCATCCGACGAGTCGCGCTGGACGGTCGGCTCTGAAATCGTCCTTGACGGCGGCCGCCTGCTGAATGGCTAAGGGCGCAGCTCAAGAATTGTGCGAATGCAACATCGCCTGGGCTGAGTTAATCAGATACTGAACGCCCGCCTCAGCACTTAGCGACGAACGAGTCCAATCCAGACTGTGCAAACAGCGGTACGCGGGGAAACCTCTGCCGCTGTTTTCGCTTGATAAACCCTCCAGAGCCACTAAAAGCAATGAACGCTCTTACGTTAATAAGCCACCCACTATGCCCATTCGTACAGCGCGCCGCGATTGTGCTTCTTGAAAAGGGCATCCAATTCGATCGGATAAATGTCGATCTATCAGCCAAGCCAGACTGGTTCCTGGCAGTTTCGCCAACCGGCAAGGTCCCGGTGCTCAAGGTGCGCCAGGACAATGCGCAAGACGCGATCCTATTCGAAAGCATGGTCATCTGCGAGTACCTCGACGAAACCCAAGGCGGCGCGCCGATGTACCCGATTGATGCGTTAGCTCGCGCACGGAATCGGGCGTGGATCGAGTTCGCGTCGCAGACGCAAGCTGAAGCCTGGCAGTTTCTCCACGCTCGTGACTCTGCGACCGCAGATGCCAAGCGCACCGCATTTCGCGAACGGCTCGGCAAACTGGAGTCAGAAATAGGCGTCGGGCCGTTCTTCGATGGCTCGGCCTTTGGAATGGTTGATGCTGTTTATGCTCCGCTTTTCCGTTACTTCGAGAGTATCGACGCAACTGTCGCACACCAGATTTTCGACAGCCTTCCGCGCATTTCGGCTTGGCGTGAAGCGCTTGAGGCGCGCTCCAGCGTAAGGGATGCCGTTGTCGAAGACTATGCCGCTCGATTCCAAACGCATCTGCGCCAACAAGGCGCGCTGATCGCTGCCGCTTAGCCGCAGCGATCAATCAACCCAAGCCTTTCGATCGGGAGTCGGGAACATGACGAACCCATCAAAAAGCGCTCCGATCCTCGTTGAGTAGGTCAACGATGGGCTGGCCCCAACTGGCCATTTTTGCCTGCGGTTTCAGGTTAGCCAATCGTCCGCCCGGATGAACTCGATGAGCGCTTTCAGGGCCGGCGGCACATGGCGTCGGCTGGGGTAATAGAGAAAAAACCGGCTTGGCGGCGCTTTCCATTGCGCGAGCAGTTCCGTGAGATGCCCATTGCGAAGGTCGTCGCGCGCCAGCTCCTCGTAGACGTAGGCAATTCCGGCGCCATCTTTGGCTGCCTGGATCATCAGCGCATCGTCTTCAAGAATGAGCGGGCCGGTGACGGACAACCGGATCGGTTGCCCCTCTGCCTGATACTCCCAAGCGTAGAGTTTGCCGCTGGGAAAACGCCGGGCGATGCAGGCATGGTCGAGCAAGTCCCGTGGAGCCTGGGCGATCCCCTTCGTGGCCAGGTAGTTTGGCGCGGCTACGGTCACGAACGATTGTGGGGGGCCGACAGGGACGGCGATCATGTCGCCGGCCAGGCTTTCGCCAAAGCGCACGCCGGCGTCAAAGCCACCGTTGACGATATCGGTCAAGCCGTCATCAGTGACCAGGTCCAGTTGAATGCGAGGATACCTGGCCACAAACGGCGCGAGCACTTTTGCAAATACCGCGCGTGCCGCCGGACGCGCCACGTTGAGGCGAAGCTTGCCCGCAGGCACGTCTTGCAGCGAGGTCAATTGGGTCAAGGCTTCGGCGACCTGCTGCAGGGTAGGGGCCAGCGTTGCCAATAGCTGGTGGCCGGCCTCGGTCGGGGTAACGCTGCGCGTGGTGCGGTTGAGCAGCCTGACACCCAGACGTGCTTCCAGGCCTCGCATGGCGTGGCTCAATGCCGAGGCCGAAACGCCACGCTCGTCGGCGGCCTTGCGAAAGCTGCGATGGCGCGCGACGGCGGCAAAGGCATCCAGCTCGGAAAGATCGGGGTGCTGATTCATGAATACGGTTCAGTAGTTCAAATACGATTACCCATCTTATCGTCATGAGATCCCTCACGGATACTGCCCACATCATCTGTGGAGAACTCGCTATGCAAAAGAATCGTCTTGGATCATCGGACTTCCTGATTTCACCCATTGGCCTGGGAACCTGGGCCATTGCTGGCACCGGCTGGGAATACAGCTGGGGTGCGCAGGACGACGAGGACAGCCTCGGTGCTCTTGAGTATGCCGTTGAATGCGGGGTGAACTGGGTCGATACGGCGGCGGTTTATGGTTTGGGCCATGCCGAGCAGTTGGTCGGGCAGCTGTTGCGGAGGCTGCCGGCTTCGCAGCGCCCATTGGTGTTCACCAAGGGCAGCTTGATCTGGGACCCGGTCACCAAGGCAATCTCACATTCGTTGGCACCTCGATCGTTGCTCGCCGAGGTCGAGGCAAGCTTGCGCCGACTGCAAGTCGAAACCATCGACCTTTATCAGATCCACTGGCCGGCCTTTCCTGCCGACGGCAGCAGCGAAGGGCTCGAGAGGGCGCTTTCGGCGTTGGCCACCGCCCGTGAACAGGGGAAAATTCGCGCTATTGGCGTCTCCAATTTCGATGTCGCGCAGCTCAAGCGGGCCCGGGCGGTGACCGAGATCGTTTCACTTCAGCCGCCATATTCCGTCTTGATGCGGGACATCGAGGAAGACGTCCTGCCATTTTGCGAGCAGGCGGAAATGGGTGTCTTGGCCTATTCCACTCTCCAATCGGGGCTGCTTTCCGGCAGCATGACGCGCGAACGTATCGCCCAATTGCCCGACGACGATTGGCGCAAGGCGCGAAGCGCGGACTTCCAGGAGCCTCGTTTGAGCGCGAACCTGGCGCTGGTCGAGGTCTTGGCCGGTATCGGCGAACGGCACGGGGTCAGTGCGGCGGCAGTCGCCATCGCCTGGGTGCTGCGCAAGCCGGTGGTGACCGGTGCCATCGTCGGAGCCCGTTGCCGCGGGCAGGTCGATGGGCTGATTGCCGGCGCGCAGCTGCGCCTCAGCGCCGAGGAAATCGAGGAAATTCGACCCTTCCTGCCATTGGGCATGGGCACGAATGTCCCACAGAGCGCTTGAGCAATTGATCGTGCAGGCGCCCGCTGGAATGAGCGGGTTTGACGCTTCGCTGCATAACCGGCACTATCTGCTCGTTGATGATCATTAGTGCTCGTTTATGCAGGTTGTATCCCATGACTTCTCCCCATGAAGCGTTCCCCGGCGAACGCCAGCAATTGATCAGCCAGCGTCTCGCCCGGTATGGCCGGGTGATCGCGGCTGACCTGGCCAGCGAATTCAATGTGTCCGAACACTCGATCCGGCGTGACCTGGGGGTATTGGCAGCGGCGGGGTTATGCAAGCGCGTTTATGGCGGCGCGATACTTGTGCCGGCTGCCGAAGGGTCGCTGGATGTTCGCGTGCGTAAAGACCCGGCACGCAAGGGCAGCCTCGGCCAAGCGGCCGCTGCTTTGCTGCGCGCGGGCCAGCACGTGTTCATTGATGCCGGGTCGACGAACCTGGCGATTGCAGGTGCCATCGATCCGAGCCTTCAGTTGACCCTCTCCACCAATTCGCCGTTGATTGCGGTGCAGTTGATGAAACTGCCCCGTGCCGAAGTCATCCTTCTGGGTGGGCGCTTGAACCCAATCGCCGGTGGTGTGATCGGGCTGACGGCGGTGGAGCAATTGCGCCAGTTCAGTTATGACGTGTGTTTTCTGGGGGCCTGCGCCATCGATCCAGACAATGGGGTCACGGCATTCGGCCTGGAGGACGCAGAGTTCAAGCGCGCAGTGGTGGCGGCAAGTGGGCAAGTGATTACAGCGGTGACCAACGAAAAGCTGTCCAGCGTTGCTCATTATCAGGTGGTTTCTTGTGAGGAGGTCGCCGCCCTGGTGGTGGAGCACGATGCGCCACGTGAGCGGCTGGAGCCCTTCTACGGCCGGGTGACCAACGTCGTGACGAGTGTCCGTGAGCAACTGCATAGTTGATGCCTTAGCGGCGCAGTGCAGGGCAATCGGGTAGATACTGTACGGCCCCCATTGTCCGCCAGGCGATTTGCGTCTAGTTTGCTGCCCGATCACAAATACAAAAAAACAGGAGTCATCGATGCAACCGATTCGTCTCGGCCTGGTGGGCTACGGCAAGATTGCCCAGGATCAACACGTTCCAGCCATCCACGCCAACCCCGCGTTCCAACTGGTGGCGGTCGCCACGCAAGGGCAGCCCTGCGCAGGGGTGGAGAACTTCCGATCCCTGGGCGAGTTGCTCGAAAACGGTCCGCAGGTCGATGCGATTGCGTTTTGCACACCGCCACAAGGTCGATTCGCCCTGGTGCAACAGGCGCTGGCGGCCGGTAAACACGTCCTGGTGGAGAAGCCGCCGTGCGCCACGCTGGGTGAAGCCATGGCCTTGGTGGAGCAGGTTCGCGAGCAAGGCATCAGCGGCCTGTTCGCCTGGCATTCCCGTTACGCCCCGGGCATCGAAGCCGCCCGTGACTGGCTGGCCAGTCGCACCTTGCACAGCGTGCAGATCGACTGGAAGGAAGACGTGCGCAAGTGGCACCCCGGCCAGGCGTGGATCTGGCAGCCCGGCGGCCTGGGCGTCTTCGATCCGGGTATCAATGCCTTGTCGATTGTGACCCATCTGCTGGCGTTGCCACTGTTCGTGGAGTCCGCCGAGTTGCGCGTGCCGGACAACTGCCAGTCGCCGATTGCCGCCAGCATCAAGATGGCCGATGCGCGCCACCTCGACATCCGGGCGGAGTTCGATTTCGACCATGGTCATGACGAACTCTGGAGCATCGAGATTCGCTGCGCCGAAGGCGTCCTGCGCCTGGACAACGGCGGTGCGCTGTTGAGCATCGACGGCGTGCGCCAGGCCGTCTCCGAGGAGGGTGAGTACGCCGCGGTGTATCGACATTTTCAGCAACTGATCAACGACAAGGCCAGCGACATGGACCTGCAGCCACTGCGGTTGGTCGCGGACAGCTTCTTTGTCGGCAGTCGGACGGCGGTCGAGCCGTTCTACGATTAACGCAGGGAACTGCAGTTGAACGAACAGACATTGTCCATGCGCCTGGAGCGCGTGGCGGCGCATATGCCGGCAGGTGCGCACTTGGCCGATATCGGCTCGGATCACGCTTACCTGCCGGTGGCCTTGCTGCGCCGTGGTGTGATTGCGATGGCGGTGGCCGGCGAGGTGGCGTTGACGCCGTTGCGCGCCGCCGAACGCACCGTGGTCGAGAATGGCCTGGAACGGCGGATCAGCGTGCGCCTGGCCAATGGCCTGGCGGCAATCAAGCCGGAAGACGGGATCACGGCGATCAGCCTCTGCGGCATGGGCGGTGAGACGATCCGCGACATCCTGGACAGCGGCAAAGCGCGGTTGAGCGGTCAGGAGCGGCTGATTCTACAACCCAACGGCGGCGAACAACCGCTGCGCCAGTGGCTGATGGAAAACGACTACCGCATCCTTTGCGAGGAAGTGCTGCGGGAAAACCGCTTCTACTACGAGATCATCGTCGCCGAGCGCGCCGGGCCAGTGACTTACACCGCCGAGGAGCTGTACTTCGGCCCGCTGCAGATGCAAGCGCGAACCCCGGTTTTCCTGGCCAAGTGGCAACGCCTGCTGCGCCAGAAACAAAAGACCCTCACCAGTTTCGCCAAGGCACGGCAAACCGTGCCGCAAGAGAAGCTGCAGGACATCGCCCGGCAGGCTCGCTGGATCACGGAGCTGTTGGCTTGAGCCGCATTGAGGCCATCAGCTAAATGCCAGTGTCTCCAGCCGCCTGATTATCGACCCACCACCGGGTAGTGTTTGATACGACACGCATACGAGTTGCCGTCACCTTTACAGATGCCATCCAGGTAGCGGTAGTCCACCCGTACCGACTGTCCTTTGCCGGGCCATTGCCGGCGGGGGAGCGTGGCTTGGTAGTCCGGGGTTTCCGGGGTGAAGGTGAGCGATGAGCCTTGCGCTGGGCACTCCACCGAGGCGGACTTCGGCCTGACTTTCACGATCTGCGCCTGAAGCTGCGGGTAGGGTTGTTTCAAGACCTCGACGATACGTAGCTCCAGGTGGCAGATCTGCCACGTCGAGGCCTGGACGGGCCCACTCAGGAAGGCGAGCGTCAAGGCAGACAGTCCGAGGCACGCTGCGTGAGAGGTCATGGTTGCCCTTGTTTGAGGTGCTGACGTTTGCGCCTTTGCCTGATTCAACCGTAAAGCCCCATCAGCGAGAAAGACTTGTCAGTGCTCAGCGCCACCATTTCGGCCAGCGAATGCAGGAGCACTGGCACCAGCAAGCCACCGCTGACCACTCTTGCAATGGCGAATACACCCCCACAGGAGAAGATCAGCACGACGGTTATCCAGTTCCCGTATTGGATGTGCATGCCGGCGAAGATGGCTGACGTGACGATGATCGCGATCCATGTCCAGGTACGGCTGTTCTCATAGGGGAACAGCCGGAGCATGTAATGGCGGAAAAATAGCTCTTCAGCGATGGGTGGCAACACGATCAGCGAGGCGATCTTGATCGTGGCCTGCCAATTGTTGAGCCCGTCCAGGAGCTGGGCCATGAACACTTCTCGCGGCAGCCCCAGCACGAATATGGCGACCCCGAAAAACAGGTAGGAGCCCACGATGCCAAGCGCGCCCCACTGCAGGGGTTTGCCTATGTAATGACCGCGCCATTGCGTGCGCGCATCGGAGCGGTACTGCAGGGCGAAGAGGGCGAGGAGAGCGAGCGCGGTGATACCTGAGGTGGTGGTGAACGTCAGGTAGGCCTGCATGTCTGCGGGTATGAAAAGGACTTCGGGCACTGCAGCCAGAAAGACTATCAGGGTCGCAAGTACAAACATCCCGATCCGGGGAAAGAAGCGGTAGGGCGGTAAAGTGGCGGCGGTTGCAAACTCAGGGGCGGCACTTAGATTCGTCACAGTCACTCCATGAGTGCAAGGAAAAAGGCATGATGCCAGCATTTTGAGGGCGTCAGGTACGAGTTCCTGCTGGGTTCATGGCGTCGTGATTCAATCCAGGCGGCGACATGAATAAGCGTGGGTCTGATAAGGGAACTCAATGTGCTTGCGTCCGCGCAGAGCCGGATGGGTCTGAATCAAGGCCAGTAGTTGATCCGCTACCCGTTTCTTCTCTGCGTCAGGCAGTGCTGCAATAAAACTCACGGACAGAAAGCGATCCAGGATGACCGTCTCGGGGCTGCCTGTGTGGGTGTAACTGAAACAGGTCAGTTCGGGCTGCGAGAAGTAACGTCCGTTGAAGGGATGTCGCCAGTTTCCAGTATGAAAGCGTGGGGTATCGCCTTCGAAGGGGGTGATGATTTTAGTGATGTCGGCCACCCAGTCCACGGACTCATCACGCACGTTCCAGATCAAGCCGAGCCGGCCGCCCGGTTTGAGTACTCGGTGAATTTCCTGGAGCGCGGTTTCATTCGCGAACCAGTGGAAGGCCTGGGCGCATACGAGCGCCTGCGCCGTCCCTGCCTCGAGGGGAATGGATTCGGCCGTTCCCTCCAGAATCCTGGTGTTCGGCAGATGCTTGGCAAACTCGATTCGCATCGCCTCGACCGGTTCGATGGCGATGGCATTGATCGCCATTGAGTCCAGCAGGCGAGTAAATTTACCGGTACCGGCTCCTAACTCAACGACTGTCGATCCTGGGCTGATTTCCAGTGCGCTGCTGAGCCATGCCTGTATTTCGCTTGGGTAGTCTGGGCGCCCTTGGGTATAGGTGCTGGCTTCTGCTGAGTATCCTATCTGAGCGGCCTTATGGATGACTGTCATCTTCAGCGACCCTTCGGGTGGATGGGGGTAGATGGATTATGCGGTGTGTTTAGGTCGTCAGCTAGTTGATCCTTTCTGTGCTTGATCTCATGTGTTTGCGTTGGGGCCGATCGTTCATCGTTTTTTTTGGGGATTGGTTGGTGTGTATATCCGTTTCTGAGGTAATGGCTGCTTATGGTTCCGCTCTTACAGCCATCCCTTTCAAGGCCTTTTGACTTTAGCGGCTTCAGCACCCTATCCCATCGACAGATGAGCATTCGCCGCTTTGCCCTCCAGCCATTCTTCGCTGGATATTGCTAGCCAGCGCCCGCAAGCGCTGGGCCAGTCCTTCTCGGATGTGGTACTCAAAGCTGCTTCGACCCTCCGCCAATCTGCCAGACATACGGCGGTTCCGTACCGTTGATTTCCCAATCACCAATGATGCGCTCCTTGTAGATCAATGGATTATGCGAGGCAGCGGTGCGGGCGTTACGCCAGTGGCGGTCGAGGGTCTTGCTGGTGCTGGTGGCCGAAGCACCGAGGGCATTGAACAGGTCGCTGGTGGCACGCAACACCAGGTCGGAAATCACCACCTGGGCCTGGGCCGACTCCAGTTCGGCGGCGATGTTGGCGGTGTGCTCGGTTTCGGCGTCCTGGCTGAAGCGGCTCTCGTAGGCACGTTGGGAGGCGCTCGCGGCGCGCAGGGTGGTGGCTTCGGCGGCATAGACCTGGGCCGATGCCCTGCCGATCACTTGCTGCACTTGCACGTCCTGGCTCACTTCGCTGGCATTGCCGGTGCT
Organism: Pseudomonas sp. NFACC51; assembly: GCF_900103575.1. NCBI lineage: Bacteria > Pseudomonadati > Pseudomonadota > Gammaproteobacteria > Pseudomonadales > Pseudomonadaceae > Pseudomonas > Pseudomonas sp. NFACC51. The sequence goes on from NZ_FMXH01000001.1 coordinate 891,095, forward strand.
GAAGACCCGCGTGCGTTTGCGCACTTGCTCGGTGATGTCATGAACCGCAGCGCGACCGGCGCCGGTCAGCACGGCCAGCAACACCAGTTGATAAAACGCGGTCTGGTATTTGAAGCGGGTAGAGAAGTCGATGAGGTTTTCTGCCTCGACCAACGCATTCTCGAACAGCGACGTGCCGCTGCCGGTGGTGCGTTGGCCAAAACCGTCCCAGTCATCGCTTTGCTTGACGCCCGGCTGGTGTACGCGGACGGCGGCAATCACGTCGGTGCCGTTGTCGTCGCGTTGGGCATACACGTCGATCCAGTCGGCGAAGATACTGCCGGTGCTGTAGTACTTGGTGCCATTGACGACCCACTGATCACCCTGGCGGGAAACCCGGGTGCCGACTTCGCCGATCTTCACCGCGCCGACTTCCGTCCAGGCATTGCCCACCAGTTCACCCTCGACGAAACGCTTGAACCAGATGTCTTGTGGGCCGCTGGCGTGAGCGTTGAGACGGTCCTCGACGAATGCGAAGTGTCCGCGCAAAGCCTGGGGCAGGTTGGAATCGGCTTCAGCCAGTTCGATCAGCAATTGCAGCAGTTGCGGCAACGAAGCCCCGGCGCCGCCATATTCGACCGGTACGCGGACGGCGCCAAAGCCGGCTTCCTTCAACCATTTCACCTGTTCAAAGGGCAGGCTGCGCGTCTGCTCACGCTCCAGGGCGCCGGCCTGGATGCGCGCAAAGATCGGCCGGAAGCGTTCGGCCAGGGGCTCATAGTCGGTGCCCGTGGAAAGGGTCGGCGGCAGGTGTTGTTGCTGTGCGGTCATGTTGATCTTCCTTCTTGATGGCGAGTAGGCGGGCAGGGGAAAAATCTGCCGGTGCCAAAGGCCATTGCACAGTCCATGCCCGAGGCCCAACGCCCGTAAATGCGGGGCCCATACGGCGCTTATCAGCGAAAGAGCTGTCCTGGCCACGGACAATCTGTTGCGCAACTGTGTGCCGGGCAACAGTTGCCGCGACGGGCATCGACAGGCCAGGTGTTGGCCAGGCAACAGGGGACCAACAGCTTGACTGTCGGGCGACAGCGCAGTGATTGGCTTGCTCATGTAATTAATTGATTAATAAGGAAATATCAAACTGGCACGGTTGCTGCTCTACACCTTGTGCAGACGCTGAGGTGGCGTCTCCAGGCATGGGGTAAGCGATGAGCAAGCAATTCAAAGTGGTGGCGGTGTCAGGTAGCGTGCAGCACCCGTCACGCACCCTGGCACTGCTCCAGGCGTTGGTGGACCGGCTAGGGCAGCAACTGCCGATCGAGGTGCGCTTGATCGAATTGGCCAAGGTCGGTCCACAGTTTGCCGGGGTGTTGCGTCGCGAGGCGTTGCCGGCTGCCGTGCAGGAGGACCTGCACGCCATTGAATCGGCCGATCTGCTGATTGCCGCCAGCCCGGTGTACCGAGCTTCATACACCGGCCTGTTCAAGCACCTGTTCGATTTCGTTCATCACGAAGCCCTCAAGAACCTACCGGTGCTGTTGGCCGCGACAGGCGGCTCGGATCGCCATGCCTTGATGATCGATCACCAGTTGCGGCCCCTGTTCGGCTTCTTCCAGGCCCTCAGCCTGCCAGTGGGGGTCTATGCCAGCGAAACCGATTTCAGCCAATACCGGATCTGCAGTGCACAGGTGCTGGAGCGTATCGAGCGCGCCGTCGAGTCGGCGTTGTTGAGCCTGGTTCCGAGCGTTCGACGCGACGCCAGTGCTGCCTGATCCATTTTTCCTTTCAAAACGAGCCGTGGAGTACATGCAATGAGCCAGGACACGATCAAATTTGCCTACTGGGTGCCCAACGTCAGTGGCGGGCTGGTGGTCAGCAAAATCGAGCAACGCACCGACTGGGGCATCGACTACAACCGCAAGCTGGCCCAGATCGCTGAAGCGGCCGGCTTCGACTACGCCCTGTCGCAAGTGCGCTTTACTGCCGGTTACGGGGCTGAATACCAACATGAGTCCGTGGCGTTCAGTCATGCCTTGCTGGCCGCCACCACGCGCCTGAAAGTCATCGCCGCGGTGTTGCCGGGGCCGTGGACGCCGTCGGTGTTGGCCAAGCAGATCGCAACCATCGACCACCTGACCGGCGGACGGGTGGCGGTCAACATCGTGTCGGGCTGGTTCAAGGGCGAGTTCACCGCCATTGGCGAGCCATGGCTGGAGCACGATGAGCGCTATCGCCGTTCCGAAGAATTCATCACTGCGCTCAAGGGCATCTGGACCACCGACAACTTCACCTTGCGCGGTGATTTCTACCGCTTCCACGACTACACCCTCAAGCCAAAACCACTGCAGCAGCACCCGGAGATCTTCCAGGGCGGCAGCTCACGTGCGGCGCGGGACATGGCCGCCCGGGTATCGGACTGGTACTTCACCAACGGCAATACCGTGGAAGGCGTCAAGGCGCAGATCGATGACCTCCAGGCGAAAGCCGCGGCCAACAACCACAAGGTCAAGGTCGGCATTAACGCCTTTGTCATTGCCCGCGACACCGAAGAAGAGGCGCGTGCGGTCCTCGCCCAGATCATCGACCAGGCCGATCCAGAGGCCGTCAATGCCTTCGGCGATGCGGCGAAGCAGGCCGGCAAGTCCAGCCCGGAAGGCGAGGGCAATTGGGCCAAGTCCAGCTTCGAGGACCTGGTGCAATACAACGATGGCTTCAAGACCAACCTGATCGGCACACCGCAGCAGATCGCCGAACGCATCGTCGCGCTCAAGGCCGTGGGGGTGGATCTGGTGCTCGCCGGCTTTCTGCACTTCCAGGAAGAAGTCGAATATTTCGGTCGTAAGGTCCTGCCGCTGGTGCGTGAGCTTGAGCAACGCAAAGCGGCAGCCAAAACGGCGGCGGTCGCTTAGGCAAGGGAGGCAGCATGGGTACGTTCACCGACACCCTCGACCCGGTCCCGGCCAGCTTGCCCCAGTGGTTGCAGCGCCAGGCGCTGGAGCATGGCACGGACGTCGCGCTGCGCCACAAGCACCTGGGTGTCTGGCAGGAGCAGAGCTGGGCGCACGTGGCCGATGAGGTGCGCCGTTTCGCCAGTGCCCTGCAAGCCCGCGGTTTTGCGGCGGGCGCGACCCTGACGATCATCAGCCGACCCAGGCCGCAGGCACTGCTTGCCGCCTTGGCCGCGCAATGGCTGGGCGGCGTGGCGAGTCTGTTCGACCCGTTGGACGCATCGGCCGGACAGGTGCAATTGCTCGGCACGCTGCAGCCGGATTTCGTCCTGGTCGAAGGCGTGGAAGACATGCTGCGTCTGCGTGCGGCGCAGGTGGCTGCGCGTGTGCTGGTTTATCTCGACAAGCGTGGCCTGGCGGATTCGACGCCATTTGCGCAAGCGCTGGATTACGCGGCGTTGGCTGCCGAGCGGCCAATCGTTGACCTAGCCCCGCAAGGGCAAGTGCTGCAGACGGCCTTTGTTTTTTATCGCGGAAGTGGACGGGCGATGGAGGAGCAACGCGTCAGCCACGCCGAGCTGCTGCAGGAGGGCCAGCGGTTGGTGACGCGCGAAGGCCTGGGACGGCAGGAAGAGGCATTGGCCGCACGGGCGTTCGCCTCGGGCGGGCAAGCTCGCTATCTGCTGGCGCCCTGGTTGATGGCCGGTTTTCGCCTGAACTTCCCTGAGAACCTGGCGACCCGTGATCGCGACCGTCGCGAGCTGGGCCCGACGCTGGTGGCCGGGACGCGGGAAACCTACGAGCGTTTGCACCGCTATGCGCTGGAACGTTTGCCGGAACCGGGCAGTGGGTCGCGCCGGCTGGTGGACTGGGCGTTGGCTGCGCAGCCGGGGCTGTTGCAACGGCATCTGGGGGACTGGCTGGTTCGCCGGCCTTTGCGCGACGTGCTGGGGTTTTCCCGGACTCGCGCGCCGCTGCTGGTGGGCGATGCCTTGCCGCCCGAAACCCAGGCATTTTTCCAGGCATTGGGTATCGCGGTTCGCCAATGGGACGACGGGGCCCACTGGCAAGCGCCACCGAACCTGGTGCAGCACACCACCGATGACTGGACGGGCCTCCAGTCGCAACTGGCCTGAGAGGAGACGCCCCATGACCCAGACGGCCATCACGCATTTGCTGGAGCTGGACCATATTTCGCTGTCATTCAAAGGCGTCAAAGCGGTCACGGACATCAGCTTTCACGTCGCCGCCGGTGAGATCTGCGCCTTGATCGGCCCCAACGGCGCCGGCAAGAGTTCGTTGCTGAACGTCATCAGTGGCGTGTACCAGGCCCAGGACGGGCACATCCGTTTTGATCGACAGGAGCGGCGCCGGATGCGCCCCCACGACGTGGCGGTTCGCGGCATTGCCCGGACATTTCAGAACATCGCGCTGTTCAAGGGCATGAGCGTGCTCGACAACGTGCTCACCGGCCGCAACCTCAAGCGCCGCAGCACCTGGATCGAGCAGGCGCTGCGCATCGGTCGCGCCCGGGCCGAGGATGACCGTCAGCGCGAAGCGGCCGAGCGTGTCATTGCGTTCCTGCATTTGCAGCCTTGGCGCGACACCCTGGTGGGCACGTTGCCCTATGGCTTGCAGAAGCGGGTGGAACTGGCCCGTGCGCTGGCGGCGGAGCCCCGGCTGTTGCTGCTGGACGAACCCATGGCCGGGATGAACGCCGACGAGAAGCAGCAGATGAGCCGCTTCATCGTCGATATCAATCGTGAACTGGGCACCACCGTGGTGTTGATCGAGCACGATATCGGCGTGGTCATGGACATCAGCGACCACGTGGTGGTGCTCGATTACGGTCGCAAGATCGGCGACGGCTCGCCCGAAGACGTACGGCAGAACCCTGAGGTCATTTCGGCCTACCTGGGAACTCGCCACTGACACTGGATATTCGACGCCTTCCCACCAGGGAGGGCAGGCAAGTTGCGCCCGCAGAACAGGAACAGCTATGGAATTTTTCTTTGAAGTATTGATTGGCGGGTTGTTGGCGGGGGTGATGTACGCCTTGGTGGCCATCGGTTTTGTGCTGATCTACAAGGCCTCCGGGGTATTCAATTTCGCCCAGGGCGCGATGGTGCTGTTCTCGGCGCTGACCTTCGTCAGCCTGGTGGAGCGCGGTGTGCCGTTCTGGCTGGCCTTCGTCATCAGCCTGGCGGCGATGCTGCTGATCGCCCTGGCGGTGGAGCGGGCGGTGCTGCGGCCCTTGGTCAACCGTTCGCCGATCACCCTGTTCATGGCCACCCTCGGGCTGTCCTACGTCATCGAAGGTTTCGCCCAGGCCCTGTGGGGCGCCCAGGTGCATGGCCTGGAACTGGGTATCAGCGATGAGCCGCTGGAGTTGGGTGGGATGTTGTTGTCGCAGTTCGACATTTTTGCCGCAGTGACCGCGGCGTTCCTGGTGCTGCTGTTGTCCTGGCTGTTCAACAAGACCCGGCTCGGATTGTCGTTGCGGGCGGTGGCCGATGACCCGCTGGCGGCACTGGCCGTGGGCATCCGCTTGCAGCGCGTGTGGGTGGTGGTGTGGGCGGTGGCGGGGTTTGTCGGGCTGGTCGCTGGCCTGCTCTGGGGCGCGCGCCTGGGTGTGCAGTTCTCGCTCTCGCTGGTGGTGCTCAAGGCGTTGCCGGTGCTGATCATCGGCGGCTTTACCTCCATCAGCGGGGCGATTGTCGGCGGCTTGATCATCGGTGCCTCGGAGAAGCTGGCCGAGGTTTACCTCGGGCCCTTCATCGGCAGCGGCATCGAGAACTGGTTTCCCTACGTGCTGGCGCTGGTGTTTTTGCTGGTGCGTCCGGCGGGGTTGTTTGGCGAACGGGCCATCGAACGGGTTTAGGGGAGCGCATCATGTTTTATCGAGAAGCAGGCCAGTTCAACACCCGCTATGCCCAGGACCGCCGGGTCTTCGCGCTGCGCCAGGACCGTCACGGGCTGGTCGCGTTGCTGCTGTTTGCCTTTGTCGTGGTGCCTTGGCTGGGCAATGACTACTGGTTCAGCGCGATCCTGATTCCGTTCCTGGTGCTGTCCCTGGCCGGGTTGGGGCTCAATCTGCTCACTGGCTATGCCGGGCAACTGTCCCTCGGTTCGGCGGCGTTCATGGCGGTGGGCGCCTTTGCCACCTACAACCTTGAAATAAGGGTCGCCGGCTTGCCGTTGTTGGTCAGTATCGCCCTGGGCGGATTGACGGCGGCGTTGGTGGCGGTGCTGTTCGGCTTGCCGAGTTTGCGCATCAAAGGCTTCTACCTGCTGGTCTCGACCCTGGCAGCGCAGTTCTTCGTGACCTGGGCGCTGACCCGGTTCAGTTGGTTTTCCAACAACAGCGCTTCGGGCGTGATCAGCGCGCCGCGCCTGGACGTATTCGGGATAAACCTCGACGCGCCGGCCGGCCGCTATCTGTTGACCCTGAGCGTGGTGGTAGCGCTGTTCTGGCTGGGCAAGAACCTGGTGCGCAGCGAGTTGGGGCGCAACTGGATGGCGGTGCGCGACATGGACACCGCCGCCGCGGTCATCGGCATTGCATTGGCAAAAACCAAGCTGCTGGCGTTCGCCATCAGCGGTTTTTTCCTCGGGGTGGCCGGTGCGCTCTGGGCCTTCGCTTACCTGGGCACGGTGGAGCCCCACGGGTTCGACCTCAATCGGTCGTTCCAGATTCTGTTCATCATCATTATCGGTGGCCTCGGCAGCCTGCTGGGCAACTTCCTCGGCGCGGCCTTCATCGTGCTGTTTCCGGTGTTGCTCTCGAACCTGGTGTCGCTGCTGCCCGGCGGGCTGGTGGACGCCGGCCAGGTGGAGAACCTGCAGAAGATGATATTCGGCGCCCTGATCATTTTGTTCCTGATCAAGGAACCAGAGGGCCTTGCGCGCCTCTGGCAGAGATTTCGCCAGCGCGCTCGGCTGTGGCCGTTGCGCTACTGAGCGAACCGCACAACGCGGGTTTGCAGTTCCATTTTGTTGGCTTATCCATGGCTCCATAACAAGGAAAATCCGATGTTCAAACGATCATTCGCCAGCAGCCTGGCACTGGCCCTGAGCCTCACCGCCGCGGCGTTCACCGTCCAGGCGGACAACGAGCAATACTTCCCACTGCAAAGCTATCGCGTCGGCCCTTATGCGGCCGGCGGCACCGGTTTTTTCGGCGGCTTCATCGACTACCTCAAGTACGTCAACGCCAATGGCGGCGTGAACGGCGTCAAGCTGACCTGGAGTGAGTGCGAGACCGAATACGTGGTCGAGAAAGGCGTGGAGTGCTACGAACGCCTGAAGAAAGGCTTGAACGGCGCGCCAGCGGCGGCCACCAACCCATTATCGGTGGGCATCGCCTACGCCACGCTGGAGCGTTCGACGGCCGACAAACTGCCGCTGATCACCATCAACCATGGGCGTACGGATTCCACCGATGGCAGCGTGTTCCCCTACGTTTTCCCGTTGCAGCTGAACCCCTATTCGGAGGTCTCGGCGATCATCAATTACATCGGCCAGCGCGCCGGCGGGTTGGACAAGCTCAAGGGCTTGAAGATCGTCACCCTGTATCACGGTTCGCCCTATGGCAAGGAAACCAATGAGGTCCTGCAAACCCTGGCCGACAAATACGGTTTTGCGCTGACCTTGCTGGAGGTGCCGCACCCGGGCAACGAGCAACAATCGCAATGGTTGAATATCCGTCGGGAAAAACCTGATTGGGTGATCCTGCGCGGTTGGGGCGTGATGAACCCGGTGGCGCTGAAAACCGCGCAGAAAGTCGGTTTCCCGGCCGACCACATCATCGGCAATATCTGGAGCAACTCCGAGGATGACGCTGCGCCGGCCGGTGCCGCGGCCAAGGGCTTCATCGCCATCACCACGCACCCTTCGGGCATCGATTTTCCAGTGTTGCAGGGCATCAAGAAACAAGTGGTCGACGCCGGCCATGGCGACTTGGCCGATCCCAAACGGTTCGGCACCGTGTACTACAACCTCGGCGTGGTCAACGGCATTCTCAACGTAGAAGCACTGCGCATTGCCCAGCAGAAATTCGGTCAGCAACCCCTGATGGGTGAGCAGGTGCGTTGGGGCTTCGAGAACCTCAAGCTCGACGACGCCCGGCTCAAGGAACTGGGGGCGTTGGGCCTGGTTCAGCCGTTGCAGTTGTCGTGCTCGGACCATGAAGGCGGTGGCGCGGTGCGCTTCCAGCAATGGGACGGTACGCAGTGGAAGCTGATCAGTGACTGGGTACAGGCTGACCGTGCCTTGCTGCGACCGATCATCGAAGCGTCTTCGCATCAGTACGCCCGGGAAAAAGGCCTTACCCCGCGTGATTGCAGCAAGGAATCCTGAGGCATCGCGGCAACCGGGCGCACGCGTCCGGTCGCTGTCTGAAAAGGTGAAACAGCATGGCGACGAACGTGCCGATCCTGCAGATCGACGATATTGAAGTGCTCTACGAACAGACCATCCTGGCGGTGCGCAGCGTGTCGCTGGAGGTGGGAAAAGGGCAGGTCGTGGTGCTGCTGGGCGCCAACGGCGCGGGTAAAAGCACCACGCTGAAGGCGGCCTCCAACCTGGTGCGCGCCGAACGCGGCGAGGTGGTGCGGGGGCGGATTGTCTACCAAGGGCGAGACGTGACCCGCAGCGCGCCTCATACCTTGGCGGCGAGCGGCCTGGTGCAAGTGCTGGAAGGTCGGCATTGCTTTGCCCAGTTGAGCGTGGAGGAAAACCTGCTGGCCGGTGCCCTGGCGCGCCAGGTGCCACGGCGCCAGTTGCTGGCTGACCTGGAATCGGTTTACGGCCATTTTCCCCGACTGAAACTGCGGCGCAAAAGCCTGGCCGGCTACACCTCGGGCGGCGAGCAACAGATGATCGCGATCGGTCGTGCGCTGATGGCCAGGCCGCAACTGGTCTTGCTGGACGAACCGTCGATGGGGTTGGCGCCGCAGATCGTCGAGGAAATCTTCGAGATCGTGCGGCAACTCAATCAGCGTGATGGTGTGAGCTTCTTGATCGCCGAGCAGAACATCAACATCGCCCTGCGCTACGCCCACTACGGTTACGTGTTGGAAAGCGGTCGCGTGGTCAGTGAAGGCAGCGCCGAACAACTGGCGGCCCGCAGCGATCTCCAGGATTTCTACCTGGGCGCGCGAACGAGAGGCCAGGAAGCATCCGAGATTGAAGCAAGGAGCTCCCCCTAAAAGGGCCACTGTCGAATCGCTTTTGTGGCGAGGGAGCTTGCTCCCGCTGGGCTGCGCAGCAGCCCCAAAGCCAGTCATCGAGGTGTATCAGGTGGATGTCATCCGTTTCATGGGGGGCGCTGCGCAACCCAGCGGGAGCAAGCTCCCTCGCCGCGGAGCCCTTTGGAACTCAGGTCGACAGGTTGATCACCCGGCCATCCCGGGTGTCCAGTGCCGGGCGGCGCCGATTGACCACCAGTTCGCCAATCCTGATCAGCAACGTGCGGGTGACATTGCGGCTCAGGCCCAACAGGCTGGCGGTGTGGACCTGATTGCAATTGGCGTATCGGTAGGCGGTGCGTAGCAACTCGGCCTCGACCTTTTCATACACGTCGCCATGCTCTTGCTCGAGCAGTTTCTCGAAGGCTTTTTGCAAAAGCGCCTCTGCGCTTTGAGGGGCCGAGTCCGGCGGGTTGTCCCGGCGTTCGATACGGAGGTTCGACAGGTGCAGGTCCTGCACGCCGATCACATTGTTACGGCAAATCAACAGGGTGTGGTGGATGACATTTTCCAGCTCGCGGATATTCCCCGGCCAGGAATAGTCGAGCAATTTGCGCTGTGCCTGGGCATCCAGCGTTACCTCGCCGTGACCGAGCCTGCGGCTGTACTCGGCAATGAAGTGGCGGATCAGCGGCAGGATGTCACCGGGGCGTTCGCGCAGCGGCTTGAGCACCAGGCTGACCACGTTCAGGCGGTAATAGAGGTCTTCGCGAAAGTGTCCGGCATTGATGGCTTTTTCCAGCTGTACGTTGGTGGCCGCCAACACGCGTACATTGATCTTGATGCTCTTGCGCGACCCCAGTCGAACCACTTCGCGTTCCTGCAATACCCGCAGCAACTTGACCTGGATCGGCAGCGGCAGATCACCGATTTCATCGAGGAACAAGGTGCCACCATCCGCTTCCTCGAACCAGCCGGCCTTGGCCGTCAACGCGCCGGTGAAGGCGCCTTTTTCATGGCCGAACAGTTCGGCCTCCACCAGGGTTTCGGAAAACGCCCCGCAGTTGACCGCCACGAACGGCTTGTGGCGACGGGCGCTGAGGTTGTGTACGTGGCGCGCCACCAGTTCCTTGCCGGTGCCGGTCTGGCCGATGATCAGCACGCTGGCGTCACTGGGCGCGACTTGCTGCAGGTGAGCCAGCAACGCGCGGGAGGTAGGGTCTTCGAAGACCTGGGCCGTGGCACGAATCGAGGTGGCCAGGCCGGGAGAGGGGGGAAGTGTTAGAAGCTGCATGACGGTGGCCCGTTAATGAGATTGCCGTGACTGAGGATGGGTAAATGCCAATATTCTTGAGGCAGTACCGCGAAGCCATTGGGCTTAAGGCTTAATCTAAATGATCTAAAAAATATAAAACAAATAACCTTTAGTTATTTGCTTAAGGCTTTCGTCCCAGAATTCAGTACAGCGCTATGCGTCATGTCGCCGTTAACGAGATAAATTGAAATGACCATAAAAAGTTTTATTGACTAAAAAATTACATCGGGTAATTATTTCCCTGCATCTGCTTTCACGCAGAGTCATTTTGCAGGGGCAACCCGATGAATCAGAACACCGTGCCTTCACTGGCCAGTCTTTACGTCGAGACTCACGAATCGCCATTTGACGCACGCCTGGCGCCTTCACTCATGCAAGGCTTTCCCGCCGAACCCCACCGCCGCGTCACCTGGCACAACTGGATGAGCCCACCGTTCAACCAGTGGGGCTTCCGCAACCTGGCGCGCTTGCGTCCTTCCATCGATGTGCGGGCCGGTAGCGGACCGGTCAGCGCGTTCAAGCAGGCGCTCCAGCCGCTGGATGAGCTGCACTTCGACAGCGAGTGTGGCTTGAGCATCAGCGTGATCGACCACCTGATCGCCAGCCAGACCGATGGGTTCCTGGTCCTCAAGGGCGACACCGTGCTGTTCGAGCGCTACTTCAATGGCCAGTGCCCCCAGGACCGGCACATCATGTTTTCGGTGACCAAGTCGCTGATCGGTGCCCTGGGCGAGCAACTGGTCTGCGAAGGCCTGTTGGACCCGACGCTGACAGCCGCCCGTTACGTACCGGAACTGACGGGCAGCGCGTTCGGCGATGCGACCGTGCGCCAGCTGTTCGACATGGCCGTGGCCGTCGATTACAGCGAGGTCTATGAGGACCCGGATTCCGAGAGTTCCCAATACGGCTACGCCTGCGGTTTCCAGCCGGCGCCAGCGCAGTACACGACGTTCGAATCCCTGTATCAGTACTTGCCGTCATTGAGAAAGCGCGGCAGTCACGGCGGCTTTTTCCACTACGTGACGGCCACCACCGAGGCGTTGGCCTGGGTCATGGAGCGGGCATCAGGCAAGGCCTGCCATCAGTTGCTGCAAGACATCTGGAGCCAGTTGGGCTGTGAACGTGACGGCTACTTCCTGGCGGATCCCTGGGGCCGCAGCGTCGCCGGTGCCGGTTTCAGTGCGACCTTGCGTGACATGGCGCGCTTCGGTCGCCTGCTGGCCAACGATGGCCGCCAGGGTAGGACACAACTGCTCTCGGCCGAGGCGCTCGCCGGTATCGCCACCGGAGCCGACCCCGCGATCTACGCTGCATCCCCCGACTTTTCGAGCTGGACCCCAGGCGCGTCCTACCGCAGCCAATGGTATGTCTTCAACGACCACAGCCAGGCGCTCATGGCCGGTGGCATCCATGGTCAATACCTGTTCATCGACAAACCGTCCGGCGTGGTGATCGTCAAGCAGTCGTCCCTGGGCGAGGCCGTCAGCCCATTCGACGGCGACAGCGTACGCATGTTGCGCGCCATCGCGGCGCACCTGACGCCCTGACTGCATCCGATAAACACAACAATTTTGCGTTCCGCTCACCTGGCCCACCAGGTGTTGGCGCGGGTTTGCGCCGCCATTCACTGCCCTGTAACAACAATAATCACACAGGAGCTCCATATGGTTTCCATGATGCGTTTGTCCCGAACGTTCCTCGTGCTCGGGTTACCCTTGACCGCCCAGGTTGCCTGGGCGGGCTACACCTTCGAGGAGGGCAACCTCAAGGGCGAGGTCAACTTCAGTGCCGGTGGCGCAGTCCTTTCTACCCGCAACGTCAACTTTGGCGGCGGCGTGGTGGACATGCGCAGCGGCAAGAATCGCGGCACGAAAATCGACTGGCAGGAGTTCTACGTCAAGCCGGGCATCAAGTTGGAATATGCCGTGCAGCCGGATTTCGCCCTGTTGGCTGGCGGCTCCCTGGTGGGGGCGACCACCTTCGGTGATGGCGATGCCGGTGGTTTTACCCGCAGTTCCGACGGCAAGGTGTCGACCGAAGAGTTCTACGGTGGTTTCCGCGCCGGGGAGTGGACGGTCACGGGCGGTCGCCAGAACTACATGATCGGCAACGGTTTCATCGTGATGGATGGCAACCTCGACCAGTTGAACGACGGCGCCTACTGGCTCGCCCCACGCACCGCCTTCAAGGATTCGGCGGTGGTTGCCTGGGACCACGGCGCGTTGAAGGTCCAGGGCTTCAGCCTGGGAACCGACAGCGACCTGGGTGATTTCCGCATGAGTGGTGTGAACCTGGACTACAACCTCGACGACCAGGTGACGCTGGGTGTCACCGCGTTGAAGGTCAAGGCCATGGGGCCCAAGGGCAGCACGTTGCCGCGCCGTCGCGATGGCATGCTGGTGTATAACGTCAGGGCCTTGAACGCCCGGCTCCCGGCTATCCCGGACCTGACCCTCAATGCCGAATATGCCCTGGAACGAGGCAGCGGCGAAGGCGTGGATTACGATGCCAAGGCCTGGTACGGCAAGGCGGATTACACCTTCAGCACGCTGCCGTTGACTCCGGTGATCGGCTACCGCTACGCGAGCTTTTCCGGCGACGACAACCTCACGGACAACCGACAGAAAGCCTGGGACCCGTTGAGCAAGGGCTTCGTCGACTGGAGCACCTGGCTGATCGGTGATGTCGTCGGCAACTACCTGCTGTTCAACAGCAACGAAAACGTCCAGCAGTTCTCACTCAAGACCCACCTCAACGAAACCCTTACGCTCGGTGCGATCCACTACCAGTTCTGGCTGGACGAAAAAAACTACATGGGCACCGCCGTCAGCGACAAACGGTTTGCCGACGAAAGTGTAGTCTTCCTGGATTGGGCGCCTTCGAAGTCGTTGTCTACCTCGCTGTCCTATAACTGGGTCAAGCCCATGGCAGCGGCCAGGCAAGTCTTCGGCGACGACCGGAAATTCAGCGCGCTGGAACTCTACTTCACCTATCGCTATTAAGTGCCGCGAGCCTTCGCGGCCGCGCTGGAGTGTTTGATCATGAGCCTGTTTTTGCGCAACACCTTGCTGGGCGCTGTCGTTTCGATGTTGGTCAGTGGCGCAAGCCTGGCCGAAGAGCGGACGGTGCGAATCTATAACTGGATCGAGTACCTGCCGCCTGAAATCCTCAAGAGTTTCGAGGAGGAAACCGGCATCCGTCCCATCTACGACGTTTTCGACAGCGTCGAGACCTTGGAGTCCAAACTCCTGACCGGCAACTCCGGGTATGACGTGGTCTACCCGAGCAGTTCCAACGTCAGCCACCTGATTGCCGCCGGTGCCGTCCAACCCCTGGACCACAGCCAATTGCCCAACTGGCAGCATCTGGACCCCGAGTTCATGAAAACCCTGGAAGCCATCGGTGACGAAGGCAACCGTTACGCGGCGCCGTATCTCTGGGGCACGACCCTGATCGGCTATAACGTCGACAAGGTCCGGCAGGTGCTCGGGGCTGACGTGCAGATGAATACCTGGGACATCATCTTCAAGGAAGAGAATATGGCCAAGTTGGCCAGTTGCGGTGTCGGCTTCCTTGATGCGGCGAACGAGATCGTACCCATCGCCTTGCATTACAAAGGCCTGGATCCCAACAGCCAGAAGCGCGAAGACTACCCGCAGGCCCAGGCGGCGATGCACACGGTTCGCCCGTACATCACCTATTTCAACTCGTCACGCTATGGCATGGACCTGGCCAACGGTGAGATCTGCGTCGGGGTGGGCTGGTCTGGCGGCGTGGCCCTGGCCACGCGACTGGCCGATGCCGCCGGCAAGGGTGTCAAGGTGGCGATGGCCTTACCCAAGGAAGGTGCGCCGATGTGGGCGGACGTAATGATGGTGCCCACCAACGCCCCTCATACCGCAGAGGCCTACGCCTTCATCAACTACATCCTGCGCCCGGATGTGATTGCCCGGATCAGCAACAAGATTGGTTACCCCAACCCGAACAAGGACGCCACGGCTTTGGTGGACGCCGAGATCCGTAGCAACCCGGCCATGTATATACCGGATGAAGCTCGCAAGACCCTGTTCATGCTAGAGCCCGTGCCGGCTGCCGTGGAGCGGATCCGCACGCGCACCTGGACCGCCATCAAGACCAATCGCTGATCAGGCTGGCCCGGCGTCGCGACGCCGGGCGCTTATCGGTGGATGTGCTCAGGCGCGCATGCCCTGGAACAGCAGCTCAGTGATACGCCGGACCTGCGTGGAATGGGCTTCGATATCCGGTTGTTCCTGGTTGACCAGCCTGTACAGCTGCAAGTGCGAATAGTCGTTCAACAGGAACGCGGCGAGGTCCACGTCCAGGTCGGCGCGTAATTTGCCGGCCTGTTGCAATTCCCTGATCAGCCCACTGATTTCGGCCCTGAGCGCATCGTTCATGGCGCGATAACCCTCGGGCAGCCCGTTGTCGCCGCCAAACAGAATCAGCGGCAGCAATTCACGCCACAAGCTCGGGTGCATGACTTCCAGCGCATAACCGGTCAACAGTCGCTCCAGATAACACAACGCTTCGACCGGGTCTTCGATGTCAGGCATTTGGCTACGGGTGTCGCTGAGCGCGCGCTGGTCGGCGTCGTGCAGGATCTCCAGGATGATTTCCTGCTTGTTGCCGAAGTACTTGAACACGGTGGGCGCCGATACGCCGGCCTGGCTGGCGATCTGTTCGATGGTGGTGTTCTGGAAACCCTGGCGCTCGAACAGTTCGACCGCTGCCTTGCTGATGGCTTGGCGGCGTTCGGCTTTTTGACGTTCACGCAGTCCGCTCACGGGAGGTCCTTGTTGGAGAGAAGAGAATAGAAGGCCGGTGCTTCCACAGGGGCTTGTGACTGACTTGCCTTCCGAACTCATGCAAAAATACTTAACTGAATAAAATGTTTAAAGCATTTATTTCAGCGTTTTCGGTGGAGTGCTGATCGGGAGTTTTTGTGGCGAGGGGATTTAATCCCAGCTGGGCTGCGCAGCAGCCCTAAAAACGTTCGGCTCGGTGTCAAGTCAACGGCATTTTCGGGGGCTGCTACGCAGCCTAACGGGGATAAATCCCCTCGCCACAATGGGCAAAACGCCATGTCCCACTTGGCGAAATCAGGCACAGAGATGGCGCGTTCAGGTAACTAACTCGGGAGGGAAGGCAGGTAACGTGGCGCGACTTTTCACCGCAAGTGCGCACGTTCGCCCAGGGTGGATCAACACAACCAAACGCTGCCGCTTCCAGGAGGGGCGGGAAACCAGCAACACCGACTGTCCCTGCGCGCGTCTCAATGTTCGATCACAAGAGAATAAAAAGAATGACCAGCCCCAGCTTCAAGGACTCGAACGGCCATCTGGCACAGGGCTTCAAGCCTCGTCACGTCACCATGCTGTCCATTGCCGGAATCATCGGCGCGGGTCTGTTCGTGGGATCGGGGCATGCCATTGCCGCCGCTGGCCCGGCCGTCATGCTGGCCTATCTGTTCTCCGGGCTGTTGGTGGTCCTGGTCATGCGCATGCTGGGCGAGATGGCCGTCGCCAATCCGGACACCGGCTCCTTCTCCACCTATGCCGACCAGGCCATCGGACGCTGGGCAGGCTTTACCATCGGTTGGCTCTACTGGTGGTTCTGGGTGCTGGTGATTCCCATCGAAGCGTTGGCCGCCGGTCATGTGCTGAACCAGTGGTTTCCCGCCATCGACGCGTGGTTGTTTGCCTCGGTCTCCATCGTTCTGCTGGCCGTGACGAATCTGTTCAGCGTGTCCAAATACGGCGAGTTCGAGTTCTGGTTCGCCATGGCCAAGGTCGTGGCGATCATCGGCTTCATCTCCCTGGGTTTCGCGGTGCTGATGGGGTGGATTCCCGAGCGTGAAGCCAGCGGCCTGAGTCGGTTGATGGAGGAACATGGCGGGTTCGCCCCCAACGGCCTGTCGGCGGTGGTGGGCGCGTTCATTACCATCATGTTCAGCTTCATCGGTACGGAGGCGGTGACCATCGCCGCTGCCGAATCCGATAACCCTGCGCAGAATATTGCCAAGGCCACCCGTTCGGTGATCTGGCGCATCGGTGTGTTCTACCTGCTGTCGATCTTCGTGGTCATTTCCGTGGTCCCCTGGAACGATCCGCTCCTGGCTTCAGTGGGTTCCTACCAGCGGGCCCTGGAACTGATGAACATTCCCCACGCCAAATTCCTGGTGGATGTGGTGGTGCTGATCGCCGTGGCCAGTTGCATGAACTCCTCGATCTACATCGCCTCGCGGATGTTGTACTCCCTGGGGCGTCGCGGCGATGCGCCAAAGGCCTTGAAGGTGACGTCTTCGGCTGGTGTGCCACGGTCCGCGGTGATTGCCAGTACCGTACTGGGTGCGGGCGTCACCTTGTTCAGTTACTTCATGCCCGCCGGCCTGTTCCAGTTCCTGCTCGCCAGCTCCGGCGCCATCGCCTTGCTGGTGTATCTGGTGATCGCCATCTCGCAACTGCGCATGCGCCGGATGTTGCAACGGCAGAATATCGAGCTGCCTTTTCGCATGTGGCTGTTCCCCTGGCTGACATGGTTGGTCATCGTGTTCATCTCGGCGGCGCTGGCGGTCATGATGGTCACGCCCGAGCATCGCAGCGAGGTCAGTACCACCTTGGGCCTGGCATTGGTCATTTCCTTTATCGGGTTGGTGACGTCGCGGCATTCGCCCCAGCCTGAACGGGTCGTTTCCCTCGGCTAGCCAAGCTGTTTTTACCCGGTTGACGCCACGTTACTGGCGTCAACAAAACCTCATTTCGGGCCCATTCGGGAGGCAATAAGCTCCGCCTTGAAACGCGGCCCGTCCGCTTGTCACCCACTTGCAAGCACACCCCTGCAAACCGGCACTAACCCACGGCTGCGTTGTCAGTAATTGGCGCCTGTAGGGATGAGGATCGCCCCTGATAACAGCACGCCAGCTGGATTAGTTTTTTCTCGATCACGCTCGGGAAAAAAGGCCTTGCGATGGATTGCGTCCTGGACCGACCATTTCTCTTGCAGGCGATTTCCCATGGGGTTTCTACTCGATCCGCGTCATGACATTGATGCTGCCTTATTGAGCTACCGCCGGGTGTTCTGGGCGCTGGCATTGTTCAGTGGCGTGATCAATCTGCTGGTGCTGGTGCCGTCGCTCTACATGATGCAGGTCTACGACCGGGTCCTGACCAGCCGCAACGAAACCACCTTGTTCATGCTGACCTTGATGGCCCTGGGACTGTTCATGTTCAGCGCCCTCATCGAGTGGGTCCGTGGCGAGGTGATGATTCGCATGAGCGCGGGGCTGGATGAAGCCTTGGGCGAGCGGATTTTCGACGCCGCCTTCGCTCGCAGCCTGCGCGAGCACAACGCCAACCCGGCGCAGGTGCTCACCGACCTGGCAACGCTGCGCCAGTTGATTACCGGGCAGGGCCTGATCGCCTTGCTCGATGCACCCTGGCTGCCGATCTTCTTGCTGGTGGCGTTCATCTTTCACCCCTGGTTCGGTGTGCTGACATTGGTGTTGGCCTTGGTGCTGATCGGCTTGGCGCTGTGGGGAGAACTTGCGACGCGAACACGCCTGGGGGAGGCCAATCGACTGGGGGTGCAGTCGTCGATCTATGTGAACAGCACGCTGCACAATGCCGAAGTTATCCAGGCCCTGGGCATGCTCGGGCCGCTGCGTCAGCGCTGGAGCCTGTTGCAGCAACGGATCATTGCCGCCCAGGCCCATGCCAGCGACCGCAGTGCACGTATTACCTCGACGACTCGTTTCGTGCGGATCTCCGGGCAGTCCCTGGCGTTGGGGTTGGGCGCTTTGCTGGTGCTTGAAGGCCAACTGTCGGCGGGCATGATGATTGCGATGTCGCTGTTGCTGGGACGGGCCTTGGCACCCGTGGAAATCGCCATTGGCTCGTGGAAGCAATTCAATTCCGGACGCCAGAGCTACCAGCGCCTGAGCCAATTGCTGGCCCAGCACCCTCGCGAGCGCCTGCGCATGCCGTTGCCACCGCCCAGCGGCGCGGTGCGCCTGGAACAGTTGTATGTCGGTCCGCCAGGTGCTTCGCAGCCGATCCTGCGCGGGATCAATTTCAGCCTCGCCAAAGGCGATGTGCTGGCGGTGGTCGGGCCCAGCGCCAGTGGTAAATCGACACTGGCGCGCGCCTTGGTCGGGGTCTGGCCGGCCATGGGCGGGTCGGTGCGCCTGGACGATGCCGAGATCAGCCAGTGGTCCCACGATGCCTTGGGCCCGTACCTTGGATACCTGCCACAGGACATCGAGCTGTTCGATGGCACGGTCGCCGACAACATTGCCCGCTTCGGTGAGCAGGACGCCGACAAGATCATCGCCGCCGGGCGTCATGCCGGCATCCACGAAATGATCCTAAGGTTCCCCAAGGGCTACGACACGCCGTTGGGCCCGGGTGGGCTTGGCTTGTCCGGTGGGCAAAAGCAACGCCTGGGCCTGGCTCGCGCGCTCTATGGGCGGCCGTCGCTGATCGTGCTCGATGAGCCCAACTCCAACCTCGATGAAGCCGGAGAATTGGCGCTGGTGCAGGCCATCAGTGCGCTCAAGGCAGCCGGCAGCACCGTGGTGTTGATTACCCACCGTCCCAATGTACTGGCGGTGGTCGATCACATCCTGGTGCTCAAGGACGGTACTCAACAAGCGTTCGGCCCTCGGGACCGGGTGCTCAAGGCATTGATGCCGGGGCCGAGACCGGCCGCGGTCAGGGAGGCGGGCGGCGATGCGTGATCTGACTCCAGGGGCACAAGCGTACAGCGAGCAGGGGCTGAGTGTGCGCAGCACCACGACGCTGCCTAGTGCCAGCACCGACGCCGGGAGCGCGGCGCGTTATGGCGTGGGATTCCTGGTCCTGACGCTGGGTGGTTTCCTGCTCTGGGCCTGCCTGGCGCCGCTCGACCAAGGGGTGGTAGGCAGTGGCACCGTGGTGGTGGCGGGGGAGCGCAAGGCCGTGCAGTCGCTGGTCGGCGGAGTCGTGGAAAAACTGCTGGTCAGCGACGGCGACCGCGTCACCCAGGGGCAATTGCTCGTGCAACTCAACACGGTGCAAGCGCAGTCGCAATTGGACGTAACCCTGGGCAAGCTGCTCAATGATCGCAGCATCGAGGCGCGCTTGATTGCCGAGCGCCTGGGCAGCGCCGAGATCCAATGGCCCGCGGAACTGCTGGCCCACGCCGACGAACCGCGAGTCAAGGCGGCCATGGCCTTGCAGAGCCAGTTGTTCATCACCCGCCGTGCGGAGCTGGGCAGCCGCTTGCAGATCATCGAGCACGAAGCCGCGGCCTTGCAGCAGCAATTGCTTGGCTACGAAGGCGTCAAGCGCAACTACGACGCGCAGATGCGTTTCCAGCAGCAGGAGCTTGAAGGCCTGCGCGATTTGGCCCGCGAAGGCTACGTTCCGCGCAACAAACTCTTCGAGGCCGAGCGCAACGCGGCCCAGTTGGCGGGACAGATCGCCTCCGGTGTGGGTGATGTCGGCAGGACCCGGCAGGCGATCAATGAAAGCCGACTCAAGGCCCTGCAGGCGCAGCAGGAGTTTCGCCGTGATGCCGAAACCCAGCTCAGCGAAGTCTCGGCCGAGGCCGCTGGTTATGCCGATCAGATTCGTGCCTTGCAGTTTGAAGTCGACAACGGTGCAATCCGTGCGCCGGTGGCCGGGCAAGTCATGGATGTGAGCATTCATACCGTCGGCGGCGTTGCGCAGGCCGGCCAGACGCTGATGCAGGTGGTGCCGCTGGATGCACCGATGGCGATCACCGCGCGTTTCGAGCCGCTGATGGCCAACAAACTGCGCCCGGGCCTGCCGGTGCATGTGCATTTCACCGCGCTGCAACGGGTGGATACGCCGACGGTCACCGGCACGGTGACGACGGTGTCGGCGGACCAGTTGATCGATGAGCAGACACACCAACCGTACTTTTCCGCCAAGGTCGAGATTCCCGCCGACACCGTGGTTGAGTTGCAGCGCGCCGGTCTGCTGGTGCGCCCGGGCATGCTCGCCGACGTCACGGTGGTGACGGGCGAGCGCACCTTGATGAATTACCTGATGAAGCCTTTGCGTGAACGCTTGCTTGCAGCCTTCAAGGAGGAATGAGCATGGTCGACCGTCGCCGCTACCGTTGCCGTGTGTTGCTGGGCCTGTATACCGGTTGGGCGTTGATCGATCCGCTGTGGGCTGCCGAGGGAGGCCTGAGCCTCACCGCCGCCTACGATGCCTCGCGCCTCAATGATCCGACCGTGCAATCGGCGGCTCACGCTTTTGAAGCTTCGCGGCATGAAGAGGACATCGGGCGTGGCGGCCTTTACCCGCAAGTGTCGCTGACCTCGCGCTACGGCTACGGCGGGCGGACCGACGGCGGTGACGACAGCACTTACGTCAACAGCAACGATTACCAGGCCAACAACGTCACGCTGGCGGCGCAACAGCCGCTCTACGACAAGGCCCGCTGGGCTGCGTACCAGGAAGGCAAGGCGCGGGGGCAACTGGGTATTCAGGTGTTCGACGTGGCCGATCAGACCTTGTATGACCGGGTGGCAAAGGGGTATTTCGACGTTGCCCGGGCCGAGAACGAGATCAAGCTGATCCAGCAGCAAAAGGCGGCCATCCAAGGCTTGGTCATCCAGAGCAAAAAACTGTACGAGGGCGGCCAAGGCGCGATCACCGATATCGACGAAGCCCAGGCGCGGCTCGACCTGGTGCATGCCCAGGAGGCTGAAGCCCAGGCGCGTCGCGTGGCGGCGTTGCGGGCCTTGTCCGGGCGTGCCAGCGTGCCCATCGATGACATCCTGCCGATGCGCGAAGAACTGGCCGCCGGCAGTCCGATCCCGCCTGAGCAGGACTTACCGTACTGGACGGCGATTGCCCGTGAAGCCAGCCCCGAACTGGCCGCTCGGCTGGCCGCGGTGAAAGTGGCCGAGGCCCAGGCCGACAGCCAGCGTGCCGGGCATTATCCAACCTTGTCGCTGACCACTCAGTTGACCCGGCGGGAAACCCGTCAATACCAGGAACTCGACCCGCGCCAGGACACCTACTACGTGGGGGTGCAGTTGGATATTCCGTTGTATCGCGGCGGGGCGGTACGGGCGTCGGTGGCCAAGGCCGAAGCGCAACTGGCCGGCGCCCAGTCCGACTACGACGTGCAACGCCAACAACTGGCCGAGGATATCGAGGCCGATTACCTGGGCGTCGTAGCCGGGTTTGCCAAGAGTAAGGCGATGCAACGGGCGGTGGAGTCCAATCAGCGAGCACTGACCTCGACGGAAAAAGGCTTCCAGGGCGGCGTGCGCTCCACGGTGGATATTCTTGACGCGCAGCAGCGGCTGTTCCAGGCCCGTCGAGACCTGCTCAATACCAAGCTCGACATGCTGCAAAGCTATGTGAGCCTGCACACCCACACCGGCCAGATGAACCACGCGGTACTGGAGCAGGTGCAAAGCTTGTTCTAGACAATCCAGGGTTCAAGTTCGCAACTTATCCCTGTGGCGAGGGAGCTTGCTCCCGCTGGGCTGCGAAGCGGCCCCAAACCCAGACAATGCGTGGTATCAGGCAGACCGAGTCCACCGGTTCACGACTGCTGCGCAGCCGAGCGGGAGCAAGCTCCCTCGCCACAAAAGCCGCCCATGACCTTCAACTTTTCTGGCACAACACGCCGTCCCCAGGCCCGTCGAGACCTGCTCAATACCAAGCTCGACATGCTGCAAAGCTATGTGAGCCTGCACACCCACACCGGCCAGATGAACCGCGCGGTGCTGGAGCAGGTGCAAAGCTTGTTCTAGACAAGCCAGGGTTCAAGTTCGCAACTTATCCCTGTGGCGAGGGAGCTTGCTCCCGCTGGGCTGCGAAGCGGCCCCAAACCCAGACAATGCGTGGTATCAGGCAGACCGAGTCCACCGGTTCACGACTGCTGCGCAGCCGAGCGGGAGCAAGCTCCCTCGCCACAAAAGCCGCCCATGACCTTCAGCTTTTCTGGCACAGCACGCCGTCCTGTGGGGAGCTCTCTCGCGATAGCGGTGGTCAGTCAGCATCCATGCTGAATGTGCCGCAGCTATTGCGGGTAAGCCTGCTCAGGGGCAATCAGGCGGTGAAGTCGCTGGCGTGCAGCTCCTTGACGCCCACCAGTTCGAATTCGAACTCGGGGGTGGCGTCGGCGTTGGTGCTGCCGGAGAGGATGCCATCGACGAAGCGCAGCTGGCCGGTGGCGTTGGTGGCGTCGAAGGCGTTGCTGCCGATGAACGTGAAGGCATCGACCGTGGCGGTCAGCGGGTTGGCGTCCAGGCCGGTGAGGTCCAACTTGTCGAACTCCGTACTCTTGAAACCGCTGATCACATCGCGCAAGGCCCCGACGCCCATGTCTGACAGCGCACCAAATGCGTAGGTGTCCGCACCAGTGCCACCGGTGAGGTTGTCGGTGCCTGCGCCGCCAATCAACCGGTCATCGCCCGAACCACCCACCAGCGTATCGTTGCCGGCCCCTCCATCGAGGACGTTTGCCGCGCTGTTCCCCGACAGTGTGTCGGCGTAGGCGCTTCCTTTCAGGTTCTCGATGAACTTCAAGGTGTCGAGCCCGGACCCCACGGTGTTCTGTTGCGCCGACGTCGAGAGGTTGACGGTCACGCCAGACAGGGCGCGCTCGAAGCTGGCCGTGTCAATGCCATCGCGTCCATCCAGCACATTGTTGCCGGCGCCGGCGAACAGCGTATTGTCCAGCGCATTGCCGGTGCCATTGGCGGCGCCGGTGCTATCGACATACAGGTTCTCGACGTTGTTGCCCAAGGTATAGGTCGCGAGGCTGCTGTGCACGCTGTCGATCCCGCCAGTCACGGTATTGCTGTTGGTCTCGATCACGCTGTCGTCGGCATTGTCGACAAAGTAACTGTCGTTGCCGTCACCACCGCTCATGCTGTCGTTCCCTGCGGCGCCGTCGAGCACGTTGTTGGCGGCATTGCCGGTGATGAAGTTGCGCCGTTCATTGCCGGTGCCGTCGATGTCTGATACACCGGTGAGCACCAGATTCTCGAGATTGGCCCCCAGCGTCCAACTGACCGAGGCCTGCACCGTATCGATCTGCGCCGTCGATGTGTTGGTTTCCACCACACTGTCTAACGCGTTGTCGACCACGTAGATGTCGTTGCCATCGCCGCCGGCCATGGTGTCGGCGCCCAGGTCGCCATCGATCGTATCGTTGCCCGAACTGCCCACCAGGGTGTCGTCCTGGTCGGTGCCGGAGATCATCCCGCCCTGGTTCTGGGCGTTGTCGAAAATGTCCTGCACGCTGTTGTTGTCGTTGGGGTTGCCCTGGAAGCCCAGGTCATCGGCAATGTAGTCCGCCAGGCGTTGACCGACGATTTCCGCTGACTCCTCGTGCAGGTGCCAGACGTCATCGGGATACACCAGCGGGTCGACTTCGTAGCGCAAGGGCAGGTCGGTGTAGTCCACCGCCAGCTTGACGTCGGCGCGCTCGGCGGCCATGGCCTCCTGGGCGGCGCGGACATAACCGACGCCCTCGACGATGGACGCGATTTTTTCTTCCGAATAACCCCGGGCCCGGGCCGCATCCTCTTCGTAGTGACCGGTTTCCATCAGATAGACGCTGAAGTTGCCAAATTGGGCATGCAAATAGTCGAACACCTTCAGGGTCGCGGCCTTATAGGCCGCTGCTGCCGCGGCCTTGTCCGTGGCGCGGGCGATTTCCTGGGCGGCTTCCTCGCCCTGGCCCCAGATGATGCCCATGGTGACGTTGTCGATCGACTGCAGTTCGGTGCGCTGGTCGCGCAGCAACGTCACCGCCCGCAACAGTGCCGGCCCGGGTTGGTTGGTGTCTGTCAGCCACCAGCACAGTTGGAGTTCCTCGGGGCTGAGAGTGGACAGGCCGTTGACCGTGCTGCCGCCGACCGCGATGTCGATACCGTTGCCATCGGCATCGGTGAACTGGCTGCGCACGTCGTAGGTGGTGTAGCGGTTCAAGTCATTGACCAGCATCGAGGTGCCGGATTGGTCATCGTCCTCGGTCATGCGCAGCAGGCGCGCATTGGATTGGCCGAGGGTGGGCAGGTAGAGAATGTCCTGCTGGGCGCGCTCGCCGAAGACGAAGTCGTTGGCGGTGAGGGTGTTGAGGTAGTTGCCGTTGAGGGCGATCTCGAAGCGATTGCCATCGGCGTCGGCGTCGGCGGACTTGATGTAGGTTTTGTCGCCCGCCGTGTTCAGGGTCATGTACAGCGTGCCGTTGCTGCCATCGCCGAGGCCGAGAAAGCCCAGCCCTGAAACGTCGATTTTGTCGACGCCAACGGTAAAGTCATAAATCGTGTCGGTGGCTGTGACACCCCCGGTGTCGTAGTCGCGGTAGCTATCGGACAGGTTGCTGTAGCGGAACGTGTCGGCGCCATCGCCACCGTACAACGAGTCGCGTCCGGCACCGCCGTCGACGATATCCGCGCCGGTGCCGGCCTTGATCGTATCGTTGCCGCCGAGGCCGAGGATCAGGTCCGCACCCGTCGTGCCGTTGAGGGTTTCGGCGTTGTTGGTGCCGGTAATGGTGTTGGCGGGCGCATCGGCCACCACCAGGCTGAAGTTGTCGCTGACCGAGGCGCCC
This sequence comes from Pseudomonas sp. NFACC51, assembly GCF_900103575.1. Taxonomy (NCBI): domain Bacteria; kingdom Pseudomonadati; phylum Pseudomonadota; class Gammaproteobacteria; order Pseudomonadales; family Pseudomonadaceae; genus Pseudomonas; species Pseudomonas sp. NFACC51. The sequence goes on from NZ_FMXH01000001.1 coordinate 916,138, forward strand.
GAGGGGTCGGTGGCCTTGACCAGTATGTCGTAGTTGCCTGCAGCGGTGCTGGTTGGCGTGCCGCTGAAGGTCAGGCTGGTGGCGTTGAAGCTCAGCCAGGTGGGTAGGGCAGTGCCATTGGCGAGGGTCGCGGTATAGGTCAGCACATCCTGGTTGGCGTCGGTGAAGCTGTTGCTCGCCACCGTGTATTTGAAAGGCGTGCTTTCACTGGCGTTCTGGTCCAGGAGTGGGGTGGCCACGACCGGGGCCACGTTGGTGGGGTTGGTCTGGTCGGCGAAGACGAAGTGACTGGCCGTCAGGCTGCTGACGAAGTTGCCCGCCATCGAGATCTCGAACCGGTTGCCGTTGGCGTCGACCGTGAGGTCCTTGAGGTAGGTGCGGTTGGTCGACGAGCTGTAAGTGACCTGCAGGGTGCCGTTGAGCCCGTTGCCCAGGCCGGTATAGCCAAGCGCCGAGACATCGATCTTGTCCGCCGTCAGCTCGAAGTCGAGGATCTGGTCACTGGCGCTGGTGGAACTGGTGCGGTAGCTGTCGAGTTTCGAGGTGTAGCGGAACACATCGGCGCCGGTGCCACCGGTGAGTTTGTCGACCCCGGTGCCGCCGACCAGGATGTCGTTGCCGGCACCGCCATTGAGGGTGTCGTTGCCCGCGCCACCGAACAGTTGTTCATTGGCCGCGGTGCCGGTCAGCGTGTCGTTGTTCGGCGTGCCATTGATCACAATGGTGGTGGGAACGTCCTGCACGGCGAGGGTAAAGCTGTCGCTGACGATGGCGTTGCTGCCGTCGCTTGCTGTGACCTGGATGGCGTAGGTGCCCGACGCGGTGTCGGGCGGCGTGCCACTGAAGGTGCGGGTGGCGGCATCGAAGACCAGCCAGCTGGGCAGGGCGTTGCCATTGGCGAGTTTGGCGGTGTAGCTCAGGCTGTCGTTGTCCGGATCGGTGAAACTGGTGGCCGGCACCACGTAACTGAACGGGGTATTTTCGGTCGCGTTCTGGTCCAACAGCGGCGTCGCCAGTACCGGCGCCTGGTTGGTCGGCGAGGTGGTGGCGAAGACGAAGTTGGCGCTGGTCAAGGTGTTGAGGTAATTGCCATCCAACGCCACTTCGAAGCGGTTGCCATTGGCGTCGGCCTCCAGGGACTTGATGTAGGTCTTGGTGCCGGCACTGTTGAGCACCAGGTACACGGTGTTGTTCTTGCCGTCCCCCAGGCCAGTGAAACCCATGGCCGAGAGGTCGATCTTGTCGGCGCTGACGTTGAAGTCGGTAATCAGGTCGCCGAGGTTGGCGCCACCGGTGTTGTAGTTGCGGTAGCTGTCCAGGCGGTTGGAGAACACGAAGGTGTCCGCCCCGGCGCCACCGGTGAGGGTGTCCATGCCAGCACCGCCGTCGAGCTTGTCGTCGCCCGCACCACCGCTGAGGCTGTCATTGCCTGCCAGGCCGAGCAGGGTATCGGCCGCATCGCTACCCAACAGCGAGTCGCTGCCGCTGGTGCCGGTGATCACCCGGTTGAAGATGAAGTTACTGGCCGTCAGGGTGCTGCTCAGGTTGCCCGAGAGAATCAACTCGAAGCGATTACCGCTGGCATCGGCGTCGTAGTCCTTGATGTAGGTGCGGTCGCTGCTGGCGCTGTAGCTGACCTGCAGGGTGCCGCCACGGCCATTGCCCAGGCCGGTGAAACCGAGGCCGGCAAGGTCGATCTTGTCCTGGGTGACGTCGAAGTCGGTGATGGTGTCATCGAAACTGGAGGTGGCGTTGCGGTAACTGTCCGACTGGGCGACGAACCGGAACGTATCGGCGCCGGTGCCGCCAGTGAGTTTGTCGATGCCGGCGCCACCGACCAGGATGTCGCCACCGGCCGCACCATTGATCGTATCGTTGCCCGCGCCGCCATAGAAAATCTCGCTGGCGGCGCTGCCGAGCAGTGTGTCGTTGCCCGCGGTACCTTGCACGGTGGTCATCGGCACCGTGGCGCTGACGTAGCTGCCGTCGCCATAGACCAGCGTGGCGCCCTTGCTGGTGTGGCTGATGGTGTTGGCGATGATGGCGTTGCGGTCGGTGCCGTCTTCATTGCGCTCTGCAACACCGTAGGTCGACAGGTCGCTGCCGCTGATGATGTTGCCCTGGATGAGGTTGTCACTGCCGTTGAAGTACTTGCCGGACACGCCCAGGGTGTCGTCGTAGGACTGGATGATGATTTCCGGTACGGCGCCGCCCAGGGAATTGTTGTTGAGGGTGTTGTCGATGATTTCGACGTGGTTGCTGCCGTAGATGCGAATCCCGGCGCTGCTGTTATCGTGGATGTCGACGCCGGTGACGGTCACTTCGCTGGAGAGCTTGATCAGCACCCCTTCGGCGCCGTTGCCGTACACCTCGCCGCCGGTGATGGTGATGTTGCTGGGCGAGGGAATGTCCTCGCTGCCGCGCTGGATCACGATGCCATTGCCGCCGTTGTCGTAGGCGACGTTATTGGTCATGGTGAAATCGTGGGTGCTGGTGACGACGTTGAAGCCATGGCGGTCGTTGTCGTAGGCGACGTTGTTTTCGAAGGTGCTGTCGCTGAGGAAGTCGGCGACGAAGCCGTCCAGGCCGTTGCCGTGGGACACGCTGTTCTTGATGACCATGTTGACGGTTTGCTCGTGGGGGTCGAAACCGTACCCGGAGCAATCCTTGATCTCGACGCTGTCGAGGGTGACGTTGGAATCGTAGCCTTCTTCGCCTGGAATGTAGCCGTTGAACCAGCCGTCGACCTTGCCGGTGGTGCTGTCGCGGTTGCCGTCGATGGTGAGGTTGCTGACGCCGAAGTCGTGGGTTTCCTCGCCGTAGGCCGAGCGGATGATACCGGTGATCTTGGTGTCGGAGCCGTCGACCAGCTTGACCGTGGTCTCGCCCATGCCGTCGCCGTACAGGTAGACATTGCTCTTGAGCATCAGGCAGCCATCGGAAGGTTCCTCACCCCCCGAAACGATGTAGGTACCGGTCGGCATGTACACCTGCCCACCGCCGGCCGCTGCCGCCGCATCAATCGCACTTTGGATGGCTGCCGTGTCGTCGGTGATGCCATCTCCTTTGGCGCCAAAATTTTGTACGTTGAAAATCATGAGCTTATCTCCGTATCAGGCTTAAACCTAGGTAGACGTCAACATTCCATCGACGACCTTCGTGTTATGACCCAACGGAGCGCAAAAGTTGTGACCGCATATCGGGGAAAGTGTCAAAAAGCCGGACTAACTGATCAGCGGTTGTGTCGGAATGGGCAGGAGTAACGTTTCGTTGACGCTTTCTGAAGCCCGACGCCGCCTACTGTGGGGCCGTTGGTGTGGCGGACATGCGGCTTCCTTGATTGGCATCAAGCTCGTTTCCAGGGCTGCGGGATAACCTCGAATAAACCATCGCCCCGCTGAAGAGGGCGACCGAGGAACCCCATGATTTATCCGCTGTTTCTGACCTTGCACCTGTTTGCCGCGCTGGTTTTCATCGGCACGGTTTTCTTCGAAGTCCTGTTCCTGGAGAGCATCCGCAAACAACTGCCCATCAAGGTCATGGTGCTGCTGGAGCAAGGCATCAGCCAACGCGCCCGGCAGTTGATGCCGTGGGTGCTGCTGGTGCTGTTCGGCGCGGGCATTGGCATGGTCTGGCTGCGCTATTGGCCGGTGCTCTCGTCGCCGTTGCAGTCATCCTTCGGTTTGCTGCTGGGGCTCAAGATCCTGTTGGCGGGCAGTGTGCTGGGCCATTTCCTCTGGGCCATGTGGTTGTTCAGGAGTGGGCGCATGAACGCCCGCTACGTGCACATCATCCATACCAGCGTGTTCCTGCACATGATCGCGATCGTGCTGCTGGCCAAGGCCATGTTCTACGTCACCTGGTAAGCGCTGGCGCGTGGTTCCAAGGCGCTTGATACAGGTCAAGGTGCCCCGGCGGGTTACCCCGCAAACTGCTCCCGCACTGCCACTCGGAGATTGTCATGTTCGACCCGTTCCATACCCTCGGTGAGCGACCTTCGGGCCTCGCGTCTGTGGTGGCTGATTTCGATTGTCCGGTCGGTACACGTAGATTCCACACAGGCATCGGTTCGCTCGACCTGCTTCGAGGGTTGCGCAGCAGCCGTCAGAAACGACGGCCCTTGTCCCTGGCGGTGCACCTGCCTTCGCGCTTGCGGCTGGCGTCGTGTTCGCCCCTGGCCAGTGACTGCCGGTGCGGCGAGATCGAGGGTTATCTGCAACGTCTGACGTATGAGCTGGGGTTGGTCGGTTGCCACTTGGGCGCAGGGCGGCGTGTCGAGCAGTTTTGCCTGACCGGTGGCACACCGGTGATCGCTCATCTGCAGAAGTTGATGAGTGACCTGCGCAAGCGCTTCGACTTCAGTGAATACGACGGTGGCGACCACAGTATCGAGGTGGACCTGCACCACACGGATTGGTCGACCATGGGCCTGATCCGTGACCAGGGTTTCACTCATGTCAGCATCGGCGTCCCCGACATTGGCGTCGACAGCGACCTGTCGGTCGATTGCTACCAGAATCCGGCTCCGATCCATTCGTTGATCGATGCGGCGCGCACGTTTGGTTTTCGCTCCATCAACATTGACCTGGGCTACGGTCACGCTTGGCAGACGCCCAGCAGTTTCGCCCTGAAGCTGGCGACGCTGATCGAACTGGAACCGGACCGGTTGCACGTTTTCGACTATGCCCGCGCGCCTTATCGTTACCGCTCGAAGAACGCCGGGGTGGCCGGTGCCTTTTGCAGCCCGACCGACAAGGACGCCATGCGGCGCATCTGCTGCGAGCAACTGATTGGCGCCGGCTATCACTACATCGGCCTGGGCCAGTTCGTCAGGGCCGACGATGACCTGGCGGTGGCCCAGGAGCACGGACGCCTGCATCGCAATTGCCAGGGTTTTACCCGTCACGGTTGCTGTGATCATGTGGGCTTCGGTCTGTCGGCCATTACTCAGATCGAGCACCTGTACGTACAGAACACCGACGACCTGCATCAATATTGCCAACAGCTGGACGCCGGGCAGTTGCCGGTGTGTCGCGGCTGGCGCTGTGAAGCGCAGGATCAGGTCAAGGCGAGCGTGACCGAGCAGCTGTCCTGTGATCTGGAGCTGGATATCCTGGCCATCGAGGCACGCTTCGGCCTGGTGTTTCGCGAGCATTTCGCGTCTGTCTGGCCGTCGCTGGAAGTGTTGCATGACCAGGGATTGATCGAACTGTCGAGCCGGTTTATCGGCATCCTGCCCGCCGGGCGCTTGAACGTCGATGCGATCTGCAATCTGTTCGACCCAGGAATGGATGACGCAGGCCCACACCCTTTTGAAAAGTTGAACCCATCATGAATGCTGTATCCGGTTTCAATCGTGCCCTGGTGGAGAAATACGACCGCCCGGGGCCGCGCTACACCTCTTATCCGACGGCGCCGCAGTTCCACCAGGCCTTTGCCATGGACGAATACCAGCAGGCTGCCCAGCGCAGCAACCAGGCGCCGCAGCCCAAGTCGTTATCGGTGTACATCCATATCCCGTTCTGCCAGAGCCTCTGCTATTACTGCGCGTGCAACAAGATCATCACGCGTAAAAGCCATCGTGCCGTCGAATACCTGACCTACCTCAAGCGCGAAATTGCCCTGCAGGCGGGCTTGTTCGATCGCTCGCGCAAACTGACCCAACTGCATCTGGGCGGGGGCACGCCGACTTACCTGACCCATGAGCAACTGGCCGACCTGATGGACTGCCTGCACCAGTCGTTCGACATGGACGACAGCGACGCCCATGAGTTTTCCATCGAGGTCGATCCGCGGACCATCGATGCGCAACAGATCCAAGGCTTGCGCCAGCTGGGGTTCAACCGCCTGAGCTTTGGCGTCCAGGATTTCGATGCCCAGGTGCAGATCGCCGTCAATCGGGTGCAAAGCGAAGCCCAGGTCGTCGAGCTGGTGGAGGCCGCGCGCCTGGCGCGTTTCAAGTCGGTCAGCGTCGATCTGATCTATGGCCTGCCTTTGCAGACCATCGCCAGTTTCGATGTCACCTTGAGCAAGATCATCGCCCTGCGTCCGGACCGGATCGCGGCCTACAGCTACGCCCACCTGCCGCAACGGGTGCGGGCGCAACGGATGATCCGGCCAGAAGACATGCCGCCGCCAGAGCGCAAGCTGGAGTTGCTCGAGCTGACCATCAATCGCCTGACTGAAGCCGGCTACGTCTATATCGGCATGGACCACTTTGCCTTGCCGGATGACGAACTGGTACGCGCCCGCGCCCAGGGCAGCCTGCAGCGCAATTTCCAGGGTTACTCCACCCACGCCGACTGCGACCTGATTGGCCTGGGGGTGTCCTCGATCGGCAAGGTGGGCGACAGCTACAACCAGAACGTCAAGGAGCTTTCCCAGTATTACGCCCGGTTGGATCAAGGCTTGTTGGCGGTGCAGCGTGGTTATCGGCTGAGCGACGACGATCGCCTGCGGCGCGAGGTCATCAGCGAACTGATGTGTCACGCACGCATCGATTTCGGCCAGATCGAGCGCGCCCACGGCATTCGATTTACCGAGTACTTCGCCGATGCCCTGGACCGACTCCAGGAGCTGGTGCGCGACGGACTGCTGGACCTTCGCGACGACAAGCTGGTGTTGTTGCCCCAGGGGCAATTGATGATGCGCAACGTGGCCATGGCTTTCGACGCGTACCTGGGGGCGGACCAGACGGTTCAGTATTCGCGTACGGTCTGAAAACCGCTCTTGTGGCGAGGGAGCTTGCTCCCGCTGGGCTGCGAAGCAGCCCCAAGGCCAGTCACTGAGGTGTATCAGGTTGATGTAGTCAGCTTCATTGGGGGTGCTTCGCACCCCAGCGGGAGCAAGCTCCCTCGCCACGGGAGTTATCTTCCGGGCTGCAAAGCCCTTTTCAGAAACGCCGCCGTCCGGCTTTCCCGGCAGGCCGCGACTTCCTCCGGAGCCCCGCAGGCCACGACGTTCCCACCTTGGGAACCTGCGCCCGGGCCGATGTCGATGACCCAGTCACTCTGTGCCACGACGCGCATGTCATGTTCCACCACAACCACCGTGTGACCGTCCTCCACCAGGCGATTCAACTGTACCAGCAAGCGGTCGACGTCTTGGGGGTGCAGCCCGTTGGTGGGCTCATCCAACACATACAACGTCGCCCCCCGGGCCTTGCGCTGCAGTTCTGTCGCCAGCTTGATCCGCTGGGCTTCGCCGCCGGACAGTTCCGTGGCCGGTTGGCCCAGGCGCAGGTAGCCCAACCCGATATCTTGCAGCACCTGCAATGAGCGCCTGGCCGCCGCTTGCTCGGCAAACACCTCGAGTGCTTGGTTCACGGTCAGTTGCAGCACTTGGGAAATGTTCAAGCCCTGCCAGTTCACTTCCAGGGTCTGCGGGTTGTAGCGCGCACCATGGCAGGTGGGGCAGGGCGCGTACACGCTGGGCATGAACAGCAATTCCACACTGACGAAACCCTCGCGCTCACAGGTCTCGCAACGGCCCTTGGCGACGTTGAAGGAAAACCGTCCGGCATCGAATCCCAGTGCTTGCGCCTGCGCTGTCGCGGCAAACAGTTTGCGCACGTGATCGAACAGCCCGGTGTAGGTGGCGAGGTTGGAGCGCGGGGTGCGGCCGATGGGTTTCTGGTCCACCTGCACCAGCCGCCTGACCGCTTCAAGCCCAGCGCTAACGCGTCCGCCGCTGGTTTGCACGGGTTCGTCTTCCAGGCTTTGTTCATCGGGTTCGGCGTTGGGGCTGGCCTGGCCCAGGTGGGCGCCGACCAGATCCAACAGGGCCTGGCTGACGAGGCTGGATTTGCCTGAGCCGGAGATGCCGGTCACGGCGGTGAAGCAACCCAAGGGAAAGGCCGCGCTCAAGTTGTCGAGGTTGTTGCGGGTGATGCCTTCCAGGCGCAGCCAATCCCTGGGTGTCCGAGGGCTGCGTGCCATAACGTGTTCCTCGCCAAAGAGGTAGGCGCGGGTGCGTGATTCCGGCACTTGGCCGAGGCCTGACGGCGGACCGCTGTAGAGGACTTTCCCGCCTTGTTCGCCGGCGTCCGGGCCGACGTCGATGAGCCAGTCGGCCCGGCGCATGGTATCGAGGTCATGTTCGACCACAAACACCGAGTTGCCCGCTGCCTTGAGGCGTTGCAGGGCGCCAAACAGCGCCTCGCTGTCGGCCGGATGCAGGCCGGCGGAGGGTTCGTCCAGCACGTAGATCACCCCGAACAACTGGGAATTGAGCTGGGTCGCCAGGCGCAGGCGTTGCAGTTCGCCGGACGAAAGCGTCGGCGTGCTGCGTTCCAGGGCGAGGTAGCCCAGGCCCAGGTCGATCAGGGTGACGATCCGTTCCAGCAGCTCGGCGGCGATGCGTTGGGCGGCCAGGCGTTTCTCCAGGGAGAGATTGGGTGTGTGGCGCGCGTCGGGCCCACCCGCGTGCGGGTTGTCGCCCCTGGCGGCGCGTTGCTCGCGGGCTTTTCGGGTTTGCTGGTGGCTGAGGACGTCGCCCGTTTCTTCGGCCTGTTCCAGGTAGTCGGGTGCCAGGACGCGCTTGAGCACTTCGGCCAACTCAAGCAGCGGCAGGTGCGACAGCTCGGCGATGTCCAGGCCGGCAAAGGTCACCGTCAACGCCTGGCGTTTGAGCCGCTTGCCTTCGCACACGGGGCAGGGGCTGGCGCGCATGTATTGCGCCACGCGTTTGCGCATCTGCGCGCTTTGGGAGTGCATGAAGGTGTGCAGCAAGTAGCGTCGGGCGCCACTGAACGTGCCCTGGTAGCTCGGTTCGAGCTTGCGTTTGAGAGCAGCGCGGGTCTGGGCCGGGGTGAGCCCGGCGTATACGGGAACGGTAGGGGTTTGTTCGGTGAAGAGAATCCAGTCCCGCTGCTGCTTCGGCAGGTCGCGCCAGGGGATGTCGACGTCATAGCCCAGGGTCACCAGGATGTCCCGCAGGTTCTGCCCCTGCCAAGCCATGGGCCAGGCGGCCACGGCGCGCTCGCGGATGGTCAGCGACGGGTCCGGCACCATGGAGGCTTCGGTCACCTCATAGACCCGGCCCAGGCCATGGCATTCCTGGCAGGCACCTTGTGGCGTGTTGGGCGAGAAGTCTTCGGCATAGAGCATCGGTTGGTCGGCCGGGTAGCTGCCGGCGCGGGAGTAAAGCATGCGAATCAGACTCGACAGAGTGGTGACGCTGCCCACCGATGAGCGTGCGCTGGGGGTGCCGCGCTGTTGCTGCAAGGCGACTGCCGGCGGCAGGCCCTCGATGCTGTCCACGTCCGGCACGCCGACCTGGTCGATCAGGCGCCGTGCGTAGGGGGCGACGGACTCGAAATAACGACGCTGTGCTTCGGCGTAGAGCGTGGAGAAGGCCAGCGATGACTTGCCGGACCCCGACACACCGGTGAACACCACCAGGGCATCGCGGGGGATATCCACGTCGACGTTCTTGAGGTTGTGTTCGCGGGCGCCACGCACCCGGACGAAACCGGTGCCTTGCGGCAAGTCAGCGGTTGAAGCGGGGGCGTGGCGTGGGGGCATCGGGCATTCCTTGTGGACGTTGGTGCAACGTTTCAGGGCGCTATGGCGCTGCATTATGGCGATGGCAGAGTGGACTGGACCAGGATACCAACGGTGAACATGGCACAAAAGTGGGCACGGTCCTGTGGCGAGGGAGCTTGCTCCCGCTGGGGTGCGAAGCGCCCCTAATGAAGTTGATGACTCACAGCAATGACAGGCTTTAGGGCTGCTGCGCAGCCCAGCGGGAGCAAGCTCCCTCGCCACAAAGCGGTATGGCCCACATCCACGACCTTGTAATGGAAGACCTTTGTGGCGAGGCTCAAGTTTTTTCCCAAGTTGATTTCAATCAAGGGCCGAAGATGGGGCCGGCCCCTACCATGATCGCCAAGATCCTGTCTTTAAGCCCTGGCGTCCATGACCCCTCCCTTTGTGATGCTGCACCTATCCCGCCTCTGGCTCCGTGGACTGTTCGTTTTCCTGCTGTTGTTCACGGGCCTGGCCCAGGCCAAGGACTACGGCGACACCCCGCAACAGCGCATCCACCATGTCCTGGGCCAGACCGACGCGATCTCCGAGCCCGAAGGGCGGTTCAAGGTGCGCACGCTGTCCGCTGCCGGCAAGGTCCTGGGCTATGTGTTCCAGAGCCTGGACGTGGTGGACATTCCCGCCTATTCCGGCAAGCCGATCAACGTCCAGGTCATTCTCGATCCTGCAGGGGTGATCCTCGATGCCTATGTGCTCGAACACCATGAGCCGATTCTGCTGATCGGCATCGCCGAAGAAAAACTCCACGCGTTCAGCGCGCGCTACAGCGGCATCAAGGTCAACCAGCGGGTGGTGGTGGGGCATTCCAGCGACCCGAATGCCGTGACCGTGGATGCCATCGCCGGGGCTACCGTGACGGCGATGGTGGTCAACGAAGTCATCATGCGTGCCGCCCACGATGTCGCGGTGTCCCTGGGCCTGGTCAAGGGCGATGCGGGGTTGGCCGTGGCGCCGGCTCGTGTGCGCGAGGACATCTACGAGCCCGCCGACTGGAAGACCCTGACCGGCAACGGCGCTGTACGGCGCCTGCACCTGACTCGCGGTCAAGTAGACGCCACCTTCAAAGGCACCGACGCCGAACAGGTCGAAGTTGCCAGCGCCGCCCAGGCCGACGACACGTTCATCGACCTGTACGTCACCCACCTCAACCCGCCCACCATTGGCCGCAATCTGTTGGGCGATGGGCAATATCGCACGCTGATGAGCGAGCTCAAACCCGGCGAACAAGCCATTGCCGTGATGGGCAGCGGGCGCTATTCCTTCAAGGGCTCGGGTTATGTGCGCGGCGGCATTTTCGACCGGGTGCTGGTGCGTCAGTTCGGCGACGTCATCAGTTTCCGTGACATGGACTTCCAGCGCCTGGATGACGTGGCCGCCGAGGACATGCCTGAGTTCGACGAAATGGCGGTGTTCATCGTTCGCGCGTCCCACCGTTTCGACCCCGGTTCGCCTTGGAGCCTGGAGCTGCTGATCCGCCGCCAGACCGGGCCGGTCAGCGGTATTTTCAGCAGCTTCGAGCTGGCCTATCAGTTGCCGGAGCCTTACCTGGAGCGGCCATTGCCGACCGCCGAGCAACTGGCGGCCGCCGAAGAAGCGAGCCGGCCGATGTGGCTGACGCTCTGGTATCAGAAAAGTGTCGAAATCACCGTGCTTGGCGTAGCCCTGCTGGTGCTGACGGCGATCCTGTTTTTCCAGGATTCACTGGCCCGGCGGCCGACGCTGTTGCACTGGCTGCGCCGCGGCTACCTGGTCTTCACCGTGGTGTTTCTGGGCGGCTACGCCTTGGCGCAGTTGTCGGTGGTCAACGTGCTGACCTTCGTCCACGCCTTGTTCGAAGGCTTTCGCTGGGAACTGTTTCTCACCGATCCGCTGATCTTCATTCTCTGGGTGTTCACCGCCGGCAGCATTCTGCTGTGGGGGCGTGGGGTGTTCTGCGGCTGGTTGTGTCCGTTCGGCGCGTTACAGGAGTTGATCAACGAACTGGCGCGCAAGCTCAAGGTGCCCCAATACGAGTTGCCGTTTGCCGTGCATGAGCGGCTCTGGGCGATCAAGTACATCATTTTGCTGGTGCTGTTCGGCGTTTCGCTGGAGTCGATGGCCACCGCCGAGCGGCTGGCCGAAGTGGAGCCCTTCAAGACCGCCATCACCCTCAGGTTCGACCGCCAGTGGTGGTTCGTGGCGTACGCCGTGGGCCTGCTGGTGATCAACCTGTTTACCCGCAAGGTCTATTGCCGCTACGTCTGCCCGCTGGGCGCGGCCCTGGCAATGCCGACCCGGCTGCGGCTGTTCGACTGGCTCAAGCGCCGCAAGGAATGTGGCAACCCCTGTCAGCTGTGCGCCAAGGAATGCGAGATCCAGGCGATTCATCCCGATGGCCGGATCAATGCCAACGAATGCCATTACTGCCTCGACTGCCAGATGACCTGGCACAACGAAAACAAATGTCCGCCGCTGATCAACAAGCGCAAGAAGCGCGGCAAGGCGGCCGTGAGCGATCCGCAACTGATTCCCGTGGTGCAGGTGAACCCGGCGCCTTGAGGCACCCCAATGGCCTGTCCCTTGACCGTTTCATTCTTCATGGAGCACACAGCATGAGCGATAAAAAAAACCAAACCCCGGGCGTGGTGGAAGAACCCAGGGGTGTTAGCCGGCGCAGTTTTCTCGGCACTGGCGCGGTAACCGGTGCCGTACTGGCCGGCGCGACGGCGCTGGGGGCCGGGACGTTCACCCGTGAGTCCTGGGCTGCGGCGGCCAAGGAGGCCAAGTCCAAGATTCACGTCGGGCCTGGGGAGCTGGACGAATACTATGGTTTCTGGAGCGGCGGCCACCAGGGCGAGGTGCGGGTGCTAGGTGTGCCATCGATGCGTGAGCTGATGCGTATCCCGGTGTTCAACGTCGACTCGGCCACCGGTTGGGGCCTGACCAACGAAAGCAAGCGCATCCTGGGCGACAGCGCCAAGTACCAGAACGGCGATTGCCACCACCCGCACATCTCCATGACCGACGGCAAGTACGACGGCAAATACCTGTTCATCAACGACAAGGCCAACTCGCGGGTCGCGCGTATTCGCCTGGACATCATGAAGTGCGACAAGATCCTCACCGTGCCCAACGTGCAAGCCATCCACGGCCTGCGCCTGCAAAAGGTGCCGTACACCAAGTACGTGTTCGCCAACGCTGAGTTCGTGATCCCGCACCCCAACGACGGCCATACCTTCGACCTGCAGGACAAAAACAGCTTCACGATGTTCAACGCCATCGATGCCGAGAAAATGGAAATGGCGTTCCAGGTGATCGTCGACGGCAACCTGGACAACTCCGATGCTGACTACACCGGCAAATACGCCGCCAGCACCTGCTACAACTCCGAGAAGGCCTACGACCTGGGCGGCATGATGCGCAACGAGCGCGACTGGGTGGTGGTCTTCAACATCCCGCGCATCGAGGCGGCGATCAAGGCCGGCAAGTTCATCAACCTGGACGGTTCCAAGGTGCCGGTGGTCGATGGCCGCAAGATCGATGGCAAGGACTCCGAATTCACCCGCTACATTCCCGTGCCGAAGAACCCCCACGGGCTCAATACCTCGTCGGACGGTAAATACTTCATCGCCAACGGCAAGCTGTCGCCTACGGTCTCGATGATCGCCATCGATCGCCTGGACGATTTGTTCGCCGACCGCTTCAAGGACCCACGCGAAGTGATCGTCGCCGAGCCGGAACTGGGGCTCGGGCCATTGCACACCACGTTCGACGGGCGCGGCAATGCCTACACCACCTTGTTCATCGACAGCCAGGTGGTGAAGTGGAACATGGACGCGGCCATCCGCGCCTACAAGGGCGAAAAGATCAATTACATCAAGCAGAAACTCGACGTCCAATACCAGCCTGGCCATAACCATGCGTCTCTCACCGAAACCAGCGAGGCGGACGGCAAGTGGTTGGTGGTGTTGTGCAAATTCTCCAAGGACCGCTTCCTGCCCACCGGCCCGCTGCACCCGGAGAACGATCAACTGATCGACATTTCCGGTGAAGAAATGAAGCTGGTGCACGACGGCCCGGCGTTCGCCGAACCGCATGACTGCATTCTCGCGCGGCGCGATCAGATCAAGACCCAGAAGATCTGGAACCGCAACGATCCGTTTTTCGCCGACACCGTGGCCCGGGCGAAGAAGGACGGCATCAACCTGGAAACCGACAACAAGGTCATCCGCGACGGCAACAAGGTTCGGGTGTACATGACGTCGATGGCGCCGGCCTATGGCCTGACGGAGTTCACCGTCAAACAAGGCAATGAGGTGACGGTGACCATCACCAACATCGACCAGATCGAGGACGTGTCCCACGGCTTTGTCATGACCAACCATGGCGTCAGCATGGAGATCAGTCCGCAACAGACCTCATCCATCACCTTCACCGCCGACAAGGCCGGCTTGCACTGGTACTACTGCAGCTGGTTCTGCCACGCGCTGCACATGGAGATGGTCGGGCGCATGCTGGTTGAAAAGGCCTGAGTCATTCACTAGGGAGACAGGCGCAATGACCGGGAATATGCAGCATCCAAACGTTCGTCGACTGGTCATTGCCCTGGTGTTCAGCCTGCTGTCGGGCGGCGTGCTCGGCGCGCCGCAGCCGATCACCGATTTGCCTTTGCAGGCCGAGGGCGACCAGCAATGGCGCCTGCCTGCAGGCCAGTACCGTGGCTCGTTCAGCATCGACCAGCCCATGACCCTCACGTGTGCGCCGGATGCGGTATTCCAGGGCCTGGGCGAGGGCAATGGCGTGATCATTCGCGCCCCGAACGTGCGGGTCCAGGGATGTACGTTCCTGGACTGGGGCCACGACCTGACGGCCATGAACGCGGCCGTGTTCATCCAACCGGTTGCCCAAGGCGCGGTGGTGCGTGGCAACCGGATGCAGGGCCAGGGCTTCGGTATCTGGGTCGATGGCACGCGGGACGTCAGCCTGATCGACAACCGCATCCAGGGCGACCCCAGCCTGCGCTCCCAGGACCGTGGCAATGGCATCCATTTGTATGCCGTACACGGCGCCCGGGTCATCGGTAACCAGGTGCGCGAAACCCGCGATGGCATCTACATCGATACCTCCAGCGGCAACCTGCTCCAGGGCAATGTCCTGGAGGACCTGCGCTACGGCGTGCATTACATGTTCGCCAACGATAACCGCCTGCTGGATAACGTCACCCGGCGTACTCGCACCGGTTATGCCTTGATGCAAAGCCGCCAGTTGACGGTCATCGGCAATCGCTCCGAACAGGATCAGAACTACGGGATCCTGATGAACTACATCACCTATTCGACCCTGCGCGACAACTTCGTCACCGACGTGCGCGACGGGTCCACCGGCGACACCATGATCACTGGCGCCGAGGGCAAGGCCCTGTTCATCTACAACTCACTGTTCAACCGCATCGAAGGTAACCATTTCGAGCGCAGCGCCGTGGGTATCCACCTGACGGCGGGCTCGGAGGATAACCGCATCGCCGGCAATGCCTTCGTTCACAACCAGCGCCAGGTCAAATACGTGGCCACGCGGTTGCAGGAATGGTCGGTGGATGGCCGCGGCAATTACTGGAGCGACTACCTGGGTTGGGATCGCAATGGCGATGGCTTGGGCGATGTCGCCTATGAACCCAACGACAACGTCGATCGCCTGCTGTGGCTGTATCCCCAGGTGCGCTTGTTGATGAACAGCCCGGGGATCGAACTGCTGCGTTGGGTGCAGCGAGCCTTCCCGGTGATGAAATCCCCCGGGGTGATGGACAGCCATCCGCTGATGGAAACGCCTGTCCAGCCCCCGCCACGCAACAGTGCCCAGGAGGACGCGTCTTGAACGTCGTCGAGATCGAAGGCGTCAGCCAGTACTATGGCGATGTCGCCGTGCTGCGCGGGCTGGACTTGAACCTGGCCCAGGGCGAAGTGCTCGGCCTGTTCGGGCATAACGGTGCGGGCAAGACCACCACGATGAAGCTGATCCTCGGTTTGCTGCGGGCCAGCGAGGGGCAGGTGCGTGTCTTCGGCCGCGCGCCCAGTGACCCGAGCGTGCGGCAGATGCTCGGTTATCTGCCCGAGAACGTGATGTTCTATCCGCAATTGAGCGGGCTGGAAACCTTGCGCCATTTTGCCCGGCTCAAAGGCGCTGCACCGGAGCAGGTGCAGCGTTTGCTGGAAGAGGTCGGGCTGGCGGGTGCCGCGACACGACGCGTGAAGACGTATTCCAAGGGCATGCGCCAGCGTCTCGGCCTGGCCCAGGCGCTGCTCGGCCAACCGCGCCTGTTATTGCTGGATGAACCGACCGTGGGCCTGGACCCCATCGCCACCCAGGACCTCTATCAGTTGCTCGACCGCCTGCGTTGGCAGGGCACCAGCATCATTCTCTGTTCTCATGTCCTGCCTGGCGTGGAAGCTCACATCAACCGCGCCGCGATTCTCACCCGGGGTCGCCTGTTGGCCCTGGGCAGCCTGGCCCGCCTGAGGGAGGACGCCGGGTTGCCGACGCTGATCCGCGCCTCGGGCCTGTCGCGGGCCGATTGGCTTCGCCAGCATTGGCGCAGTGAAGGGCACGCCACCCAAGGCTGGGGCGCCGAGGGGGTACAGGTGTCCGCGCCGGATGGCAGCAAGCTTAAATTGCTGCGCCAGTTACTGGCCCAGGATGACCCGTCGGATGTCGAGATCAAGCCGCCGTCGCTGGAGGATTTGTACCGTCATTACATGGTCCGTGCCGCGGCCGAGGAGACCCGCCTATGAATCCGGTCTGGAACATGGCTCGCAAGGAATTCAGCGATGGCCTGCGCAATCGCTGGTTGTTGGCGATCAGTCTGTTGTTCGCGGTGCTGGCGATCGGCATCGCCTGGCTCGGCGCGGCGGCGTCCGGTCAACTGGGGTTCACCTCGGTGCCGGCCACGGTGGCGAGCCTGTCCAGCCTGGCGACCTTCCTGATGCCGCTGATTGCCTTGCTGTTGGCCTATGACGCGATTGTCGGCGAGGACGAGAGCGGCACCTTGCTGCTGTTGCTGACCTACCCGTTGGGCCGCGGACAATTGCTGCTGGGCAAGTTCGTGGGGCACGGCTTGATCCTGGCCCTGGCCACCTTCATCGGTTTTGGCTGCGCGATGCTGGCTATCGCCCTGTTGGTGGACGATGTCCAGTTGAGCCTGCTGCTCTGGGCCTTCGGTCGCTTCATGGTGTCCAGCACGCTGCTGGGCTGGGTGTTCCTCGGGTTGGCCTATGTGCTGAGCAGCTTGTCGGCAGAGAAATCCACCGCGGCCGGATTGGCGCTGGGGGTGTGGTTTTTCTTCGTGCTGGTGTTCGACCTGGCGTTGCTGGCATTGCTGGTGCTGAGCGAAGGGCGCTTCAGCCCGGAACTGTTGCCATGGCTGCTGCTGTTCAACCCTACCGACGTGTATCGGCTGATCAACCTGTCCGGGTTCGATGCGGCGTCCAGCGGCGCCGCGGTGCTGACCTTGGGCAGCGACCTGCCGGTGTCGGCGCCTTTGCTCTGGCTGTGCCTGGGCCTGTGGATGGCGGCGCCGTTGTGGCTGGCCTATCGGTTGTTCAATCGCCGGTGCCCGTGAATTTCAATCTTGATAAGGGAGCATGCAACGATGAACAGGGTGTATTTCAAGGCGGGTCGCCTTTGGGTCGGGGTATTGATGTGCCTGGCACTGGCGGCTTGCGGCAAGGCCGAGCCACCCGCGGCCAGCGAGGCGGCGCTGGCGTTCCATCCCGGTGACGAGTGCCATGTGTGCGGCATGGTCATCACTGACTTTCCCGGGCCCAAGGGCGCGGCGGTCGGGGCAGGGGGCGTAAAGAAATTCTGCTCGCCGGCGGAGATGCTGGGCTGGTGGTTGCAGCCGGAAAACCATCGGGCCGACGTCAAGCTGTATGTCCACGACATGGGCCGCAGCCATTGGGACACACCGGATGACGCCCACCTGATCGACGCCCGGACCGCCTACTTCGTCATCGGCAGCGGGCTCAAGGGCGCCATGGGCGTTGTCCTGGCTTCGTTCTCCGACCCCCAGGCGGCACAAAAACTCGCCAGCGATACCGGTGGTCGGGTGCTGCGCCTGGAAGACATCGACCAGAAACTGCTGGGGCAGGCGACCGCCATGTCGCCGATGAGTCACTGATATTGCCTGCACACCGAACCGCCTTTGTGGTGAGGGGATTTAGCGAAACGTCGCACCGCCCCGCTGGGCTGCGAAGCAGCCCTGAGACTTGACAGCGCGCTGTGTCAGGTTGACTGCATTCAATTTGCTTGGGGCTGCTTCGCAACCCAGCGGGAGCAAGCTCCCTCGCCACAAAGGTATTCCATATCAGGGGTGTAGATGTTGGCGGCGGCGTCGTGTGCGCCGATCTTCTCATCCCATGGAAGCGTCCACCCGCTACCCAAGTAGCATACGTCGACTCGACGCGGCTTCGTACACTCAGGGCTCCTATCACGCACCCGTCGGAGGCGAAGATGCAGCAGGCCCAGAGCGAAGGTGTGGTGAGCGCCATGTCCCAGGCCACGGACGTCCAGCAGGTGGCCCAGGAGTTGGCGCGGCAGTTGTTGCACCCGCACCTGGGCTTCGTGCTGTTTTTCTGTTCCGCCGAATATGACCTGCCGGCCTTGGGCCAGGCGCTGTCCCAGAGTTTCGGTGGGATTCGCCTGGTGGGCTGTACCAGCGCCGGTGAAATCACCGCGCAAGGTTATGGTCGCAACTGCGTGACGGCGGTGGGTTTCGATCACCGGCACTTTTCCATCGCCGCCGAACTGATCGGCGAGATGGAGCACTTCAGCCTGATCGACGCCCAGCAAATGGTCGAGCGTCTGGCGAGTGGCTGTCGCAGCAACGCCCTGGCCCCGATCAAGGGCCACAGCTTCGCCTTGACCCTGCTCGATGGCCTGTCCAGCCGCGAGGAAATGGTGCTGGCAGCCTTGAGCGCCGCGCTGGGAGACATCCCGCATTTCGGCGGGTCGGCCGGCGATGACAACTACCTGACTCACACCCACGTGTACTTCGAAGGCCAGTTCCACAGTGGCGCGGCCGTGGTGGTGCTGATCAACACCTGGCTGGAATTCGAAGTCTTCACCACCCATCACATCCTGCCCCGGGAGGAGAAATTGGTGGTGACCGGCGCCGACAGCGCCTCGCGACGGGTCTACGAGCTCAACGCCGAACCCGCCGCCGAAGAATACGCCCGGCACATCGGCGTGCCGGTGAGCGCCCTCGACTACCGGGTCTTCGCCGCCCATCCACTGGCGGTGCGCATCAACGACCAGTACTACGTGCGCGCCATCCAGCAGGTGCATCCGGACTTGAGCCTGAGTTTCTACTGTGCGGTGGAGAACGGCATTGTCCTCACCGCGATGACGCCCGGTCCTTTGCTGCACAACCTGCAAACGCTGTTCGACGGTTTGCAGGCACGCCTCGGCGACTTGCTGCTGACCATCGGCTGCGATTGCTTTCTCCGGCGCCTGGAGCTGGAAGATCGCGGCGGCCTGGAGCAGATCGGCCAGTTCCTGCGCGAACAACGGGTGATGGGGTTCAACACCTATGGAGAACAGTTCAATGGCATGCACATCAACCAGACGTTCACCGGAGTTGCCATTGCCCGACATCGCGTCCCCGGCCATCGCTGAGCTGCAGGCCCAGCTCGCTGCCCAGCAGCATGAAAACCGCAAGTTGCGGCGCATCAATGAGGCGCTGATCGAACGGGTGGAGTCCGGCGTAACTCGGGGCAACGACCCGTATGCGGCGTTCCAGCACTCGGTGGTGCTGGCTGAGCAGGTGCGTGAGCGCACCGATGCCCTGAACCAGGCCATGGCCGAACTCAAGGCCGGCAATCACTTGCTGGGCGAGGCGCGGCTGCGGGCGGAAACCGCCCATCGGCACCTGATCGATGCCATCGAAAGCATCTCCGATGCGTTTGTGCTGTTCGACGAGCAGCAACGCATTGTCCTGTTCAACAGCCGCTTCAAGGCCTTCTGGGCCAACAGCCGGGTGCGCATCATCGCCGGCATGCGCCTTTCCGAGGTCAAGCGCTTGATGACCGCCAACGGGCTGTTCAGCGAAGAGCCCCGGGGCCAGGCCGACGAGCATGTGCTGTATCGCTTGCAGAACGGACGTTGGTTGCAAGTCAGCGAGCGGCCGACCCAGGAGGGCGGGCGGGTGATCCTGTTTACCGACATCACTGACGTCAAGCTCAGCGAAACCGTGCGTCGCGAGCAGGCCATCGCGCAGAAATCCCACCTGTTGCAGCGGGCGGTGGACAACCTGTCCCAGGGCGTGGCGATGGTCAATGCCCAAGGCGTGCTGGAGCTTTGGAACCGGCGCTTCCTGGAACTCAGCGGCTTGGCTCCGGTAGCGGCCCACCGGCCGTTCAACGAAGTGATTGCCGACAGTGAGTTGCAACTGCTGACCCCGGCCAGTCGCGACAGCAACGGCCGGCTGATCCACGAATCCGAGCAGCGCCTGTCCGATGGCCGGGTCCTGGAGATCCGAACGCATCCCTTGCCCACTGGCGGCTACGTCAACACCTTCACCGACATCACCGAACGCTACCAGCACGCCGAAGCCCTGAGCGAAAGCGAGCGCTGGATCCGCCTGATCACCGACCATGTGCCGGCGCTGATCGCCTACCTCAACGCCGACCTGGTCTACGAGTTCACCAACAAGGTCTACGAGCAATGGTATTGCTGGCCCCGTGGCGTGATGCTCGGCCAGAGCCTGCGCGAGGCCCACAGCGAGCAGCATTACCAGCGCCTGGAAGCCTACGTGGCCCGGGCGTTGGCGGGGGAGAGCGTGACGTTTGAGTTCGCCGAGACCAACATCAACAACCAGGAGCGCTACATGCTGCGCTCCTATGTACCCAACCGCCTGGCCAACGGTGAAGTGGTGGGGATTTTCGTGCTGATCCGCGACATCACCGAACGCCGGCGCACCGCCGAAGCGCTGCACCAGGCCTACCAGAACCTGGAACAGCGGGTCCAGGAACGGACCGCCGAACTGACTACGCTCAATGACCAGTTGCTGCGCGAGATCGACGAGCGCAGCCGGGTGGAATTGCGCCTGCGGGAGGCCAAGCGCGAGGCCGAGCAGGCCAACCTGTCGAAGACCAAGTTTCTCGCAGCGGTCAGCCATGACCTGCTGCAACCGCTCAACGCTGCCCGGTTGTTCACCAGTGCCTTGCTTGAGCGCCGCGAGCCGGTCGCCAACGCGCAACTGGTGCGTAACGTCAGCAATTCGCTACAGGACGTGGAGAACCTGCTGGGCACCCTGGTGGACATCTCCAAGCTGGACGCCGGGGTGATCAAGGCCGACGTCGCGCCGTTCGGCCTCAGTGAGTTGCTCGACAACCTGGCCGCCGAATACGCCCAGATCGCCCGCAGCGAAGGGCTGGAGCTGCACTTTGTCGGTTGTTCGGTGCTGGTGCGCAGCGACATGCAATTGCTCGCGCGGATCTTGCGCAACCTGCTGAGCAACGCCATTCGTTACACTCCCAGCGGGCGGGTGGTGCTGGGTTGCCGGCGACACCGCCAACGCGTGTCGATCCAGGTCTGGGACAGCGGCATCGGTATTGCCGAGAACCGCCTCGAGGAAATATTCCAGGAGTTCAAGCGTGGCGACGTGCAACGCCCGAACCAGGACCGTGGGTTGGGCCTGGGCCTGGCGATTGTCGAAAAAATCGCCGGGATCCTCGGGCACCGGATCCAGGTGCGCTCTTGGCCGGGCAAGGGCTCGATGTTCTCCATCGACGTGCCGCTGAGCGCCACCGCGCCCAAGCCGCTGCCGTGCCTGGACATGAGCGAGCCGATGCTCGAACGCCTGCGCGGGGCACGGGTCTGGGTGCTGGATAACGATGCAGCGATCTGCGCCGGCATGCGTACGTTGCTGGAGGGCTGGGGTTGCCAGGTAGTGACCGCGTTGTCGGAACAGGACCTGGCCCGCCAAGTGGACAACTACCATGCCGAGGCCGACTTGTTGATCGCCGATTATCATCTGGACAACGATCAGAATGGCGTCGATGCGGTGGCCAGGATCAACGCCCGCCGGGCCTCACCGATCCCGGCCATGATGATCACCGCCAACTACAGCAACGAACTCAAGCAGCAGATCCGCGAACGCGGGCACACCCTGATGCACAAGCCGGTGCGGCCGATGAAGCTCAAGATTGCGATGAGTCATCTGTTGGATCCCTCCCGATCTTGAGCCGAACACTGTTGTGGCGAGGGAGCTTGCTCCCGCTGGGCTGCGAAGCAGCCCCCTTCGCGCGCCACCCTGATTATCGGTGTTGTTGCAGACTTTTCAGGGCCGCTGCGCGCCCCAGCGGGAGCAAGCTCCCTCGCCACAGGGATTCATGGCGCCTGTTCAGCGCCGCAAATAAGCCCCGAAATCAATATCCCCGGCACTGAGGATCGCCTGCACCCGGTTGTGCACGTTGAGTTTGCGCAGGATCGCCGAGACGTGGGCCTTGACCGTGGTTTCAGCGATGTCCAGGGTGTAGGCGATCTGTTTGTTCGACTCGCCCTTGGTCATGCGTTCGAGCACCAGCAGTTGCTTGCGGGTCAAGGCCTGGAGCAGTTCCGGCGGGAATGCCGGGGTTTCGTTCAGGCGGCGGCCCATCGGGCTTTTTTGCGTGCGAATGATGTCGGGCGGCAGGTACACGTTGCCGTTGAGGATCTGCTCGATGGCGTCGGTCATCTGCGAGCGTGGCGAGGATTTGGTGATGAAGCCCACCGCACCATAGGTGATGGCCTGCAGCACCACCTGTTTGTCCTGCTCGGCGGAGACAATCACCACGGGAATGGTCGGTGCCTCGTTGCGCAGGTTGATCAGGCCATTGAGCCCGTGCATGCCGGGCATGTTCAGGTCCAGCAGGATCAGGTCCAGGTCGTCGTGCTCGGCAGTCAAGGCCAAGGCGCTGTCCAGGTCGGCGGTCTCCATGACCTCGCTGCCAGGAAAACCGTCGCTGATGACGTTGTGGATGGCTTCGCGAAACAGTGGGTGATCGTCGGCTATCAGGATTTTATACATGGCCATTCACCTCGTTATTGTCGTGTGGGGCAGGGCAGTTGCACGCACTTCTTGCAAGATCAGGGAAAAGGTTCGGGCCGGGCCGCTTGCAGGGGCAGGTTGGCCGCCTCCCAGGCATCGAGGCCATCGCGATACCAGTACACATGGTTATAGCCCATGGCAGTGGCGCGTTTTACCGCGTTCCAGCTCAGCCAGCAATCGGCGCGGCAATAAAAGACCAACGGTGAATCCAACCGCCCGCCGGTGGCCGTGCGCAGGTGATGGCTGAAGTAGTCCTGCCAGGTCGGGTCGAGGTCGCCGTCACCGGTATTGGCCAGCCACAGGCTGCCCGGGAGGTTGGCGTGGGGTTCGTTGTCGATGAAACGCCCTTGGACCCACGGCCGGCGATAAACGTCGATCAGCACCGGGGGCGAGGCTTGCTCAAGCAGCTGTTGCAGGGCCTGGGTATCGAGGGTCTGGGCGCCGTCGACAGTGGCGGGCGTCGGGCTGCGGTATTGGGCGATGCGATAACCCTGCGCCGAAAACAGCGCGGTATCGGCCTGCGCGACATTCAGCGCCAGGCCCAGCAGGAGGATCGCCAGCAAACGGGGCATAGGATTTATCCTTTTTGTTATGCGCCCATTACATGCCAGGGTCGAGGTCTTGTGAATGCGACCATAGACAGGAAAACCAGTACTAAAGTAGTAATTTTGGCCATGAGCCCTGCACAGAACCCCCGTGGGATATGGGTATGGGGCAATTCAATTGGCCTTGCGCAACGCCGCATGCTGCGGATTGAACGTCCACACCGCCAACAGCGCGAACACCAGGGTCAACCCCACGCACACCGCCATCGCCAGCAGGTTGAACTGCTCGTACAGCGCAAAACGCACCAACTCCACGCCGTGGGTGAACGGGCTGACCGAGCAAAGCCAGTACAGCCAAGGGCTGGCTTCCTGCATTTTCCACAGCGGGTACAGCGCCGAAGACAGGAAGAACATCGGGAAGATCACGAAATTCATCACCCCGGCGAAGTTTTCCAGTTGCCGGATGGCATTGGACAGCAACAAGCCCAGGGCGCTGAGCATCAGGGCCACCAGCAACAGGGCCGGCAGGGCCAGCAGCAGGCCCATGGTCGGTGGCTGGATGCCGTACAGCCAGGCGATAGCGAGAAAGGCATAGACCTGCAACAGTGAGATCAGCGAGGTCGCCAACAACTTGCTCGCCAGCAGGAAAGCCCGGGGCAAGGGGCTGGTGAGCAACACGCGCATGCTGCCCATCTCCCGGTCGTAGACCATCGACAGCGAGCCCTGCATGCCGTTGAACAACAGGATCATGCAGGCCAGCCCGGGCACGATATACACCTCGTAGGGGATGTAGGTGTCGTAGGGCGCGATGATGGCGATGCCCAGTGCCGCGCGAAAACCGGCGGCGAACACCAGCAGCCACAGCAGGGGCCGTACCAGGGCACTGAGCAGCCGTGTGCGTTGCAGCACGAAGCGCAGCCATTCGCGCGTCACGATGCCGCTGAAACATTGCCAGTACGCATTCATGGCCCGACTCCCGTGGTGGTCAAGCGGGTGAAGGCCGAACCGAGGGTGCCCCCATGTTCCAGGCTCACCGCGTCGGCCTGTCCGCTGGCGACCAGACGGCCCTGGTGCACGATCAACAGGTCGTCGCTGGGCTGCACTTCGTCGAGCAAGTGAGTGGTCCAGAGCACGCTGATGCCTTGCTCGCTGCACAGTTGCCGGATGTGCAGAGCCAGGGCGAGGCGGCTGGCCGGATCGAGGCCGACGCTGGGTTCGTCGAGCAGCAGCAGGTGCGGTTCGTGGAGCAGGGCGCGGGCGATCTCAACCCGGCGTCGATGGCCACCGTTGAGGTCGCGTACCCGCTCGTGGCGGCGCTCCGTCAGGTGCTGGCGGGTCAGTTCGGCGTCGATGCGGGCGCTGCCCTGGCGCCGCGAAAAACCGTGCAGCGCCAGGTGATAGCGCAGATTCTGTTCAATGCTCAGGTCCAGGTCCAGCGTGCTCTGTTGGAACACCACACCCAACTGGCGCAGGGCCGGTCTTGGTGATTTCTGCAGGGAATGACCGCCGATGTGGATCTCGCCACGTTGCAGGTCGTACAGGCGTGTGAGCAGGGCGATCAGCGTCGACTTGCCGGCACCGTTGGGACCCAGCAGCGCGGCGAAACGGCCTGCGGGCAGGCTGAAGTTCATCTGCTTGAGAGCTTCGCGCGCGCCATAGGCAAAGCTCAGGTCGCTGACCTCCAGGGCGTTCATGGCGTGACCACCACGCCCCAAGGGTAGCGCCCGACTTTCACCGACTTCAGGACCTTGCGGCTTTCTACATCGATCACCGAGACATCGCCGCTGACGCCGTTGGTCGCCAGCAGCTGCTTCTGGTCCGGGGTGAACGCCAGTTGCCAGACCCGTCGGCCCACCAGCAGGTAATCCAGCACTTCGAAGGTCTTGGCGTCGATCACCGCCACATGGTTGGCCGGGCCCAGGGCGACGAACGCCAGCTTGCCGTCGGCGCTGAGCTTGATGCCCACTGGTTGGACCTTGTCCGGGTGCACGCCCTTGATTTGGAACGTCAGGGTCTTGAGCACCTGGCGCGTGGCGACGTCGAGTACGGTCAACGTGCCGCCGATCTCCGCCGAGGCCCAGAGCTGCGTACCGTCGCGATTGAACTCGACGAAACGTGGCCGCTGGTCCACCAGGGTGTTGTCAGCCAGGGTCTGGGTGCTGGTGTCGATCCAGTGCAGCATGTTCGTGGTTTCACTGGTGTTGACCGCCCACTTGCCGTCAGGGCTGACGGCCATGCCCTCGGGTTCGACACCCACGCCGATCTGGCCCAGCACTTCGGAAGTCTGGGTGTCGATCACCGTGACTAGGGCATCGTCTTCGTTGGAGACATACAGCCAGCGGTCGTTGGGGTGCAGGGCGAACTGCTCCGGGTCCTTGCCGGAAGGCAGTTCCTTGATGATCTTGCGGGTGGCGACGTCCATCACCTGGACCCGGTCCGAGTCGCTGGCGCAGATGTACAGCAGGCGATTGTCGTGGGACAGCAGCAGGCCCCGGGGGCGCTGGCCAACCGGCAGGGTCTCGATGACTTCCAGGCTCTGCATGTCGATCAGGCTCAGGCTGTTGTCCTTCTCGTTGGAGACCCAGGCGATGCTGGCGGCGGCGGGGCCGGCAGCCAGCAGAACAGCGCCCAGGGCAAGGACTTGGCAGAGCAGGGCCGGTTTGAACAGCGGGCGGCACATGGCGGTTTTCCTTATTGTTGTTTTCGGTCAGGGGTAACGGCAGCTCACTTCGGGCCGGTCATAACCCAGGCTGTCCATTTCATTGGAAGGGTGGAGAAAACCGTCCTGGGGCGAGGTGCTGACCAGTGCCCGGGGCTGGACCAGGGGAATCGGTTGGCGCAACTGGCCGTTCCAGGGCCGGTAGCTGAGCTTGCGACCCTTGAAGCCGTCCAGGGGCAACTGGTCGCTGAGGGCCAGTTGGCGAATGGCGAGCGGGTCGTCCTGACGCAACTTGCTCACGGCGCTGGCGATGCTGCGCACGGCGATCCAGGCAGCAAAGTCGCGGTCGTTCATCCAGCGTCCGGCCAGGGCTTCAAAGCGTTTTTGCAGTTGCGCCGCGCCGTAGGTTTCCACGGTCTTGTGCCAACCGGTGGGCGTCAGCCCTTGGGTGCCGGCCACCGGGCGTGGGTACCAGGTCTGGTAGGGCAGGTATTCACCGAAGTCGCCGCGCTCATCGGCCACCAGCACCACGTCGTACTCGGCGGTCTGGGTGAACAGCGGCATGTCGGCCTGGGCGCTGCGGCGCTGGTCGTTGTCGAACTGCCAGGCCTTCTCGGCGACGATCTTCATGCCGAAGCGTTTCATGGCCCGGCGCAATGCGGCGGCATAGGCCTGGTCCTCGGGCGTCTGGCCGACGATCAGCAAGGCCCGCTGCCATTTACGCACGACGCTGAACTGCACCAGGGCATCGGCGAGCATGGCGCGGTCGGGCAGGCTGTGCAGCACGTTGCCCAGGCAGTCGGTGGTGCGCAGGCTGTCGTCGGGGCTACCGGCGTTGAACAGCAGGCTGTCGGGCAGGGCGGCGCTGAGTTGGCGCAGGCTGGCGGCCGGTGCGTTGACCACGAACAGCCGCAGGCCCTGGTCATGTTGGGTCCGGGCGGCCTGGAGCAGCGCTTCGGGAGTGTCGACGCTGGTGCTTTCCAGGCGGTAGTCGTGCTTGAGAAAACGCCCGGTGCTGCTGCTGTCGACGATCGCCAATTCAGCGCCGCGCAACCCGGCATCGGCCGGTTCGGCAATGACGTTGGATAGCAACGGGCCCGGATCGGGACGGTAACCCAGGTAGCCGATGCGCACTTGCAGCGGCGTGGCATCGCCCGCGTGAGCAGTTGCCGCTGCCAGCAGAGAAACCAGGGCGTAACTGACGAGCCGGCGCATGACATCCTCCATTGCAGGTAGCGCCAGCATAGAAAGCCCAGGGGCATGGGGAAATATGCAGAAAGTACCGCCGGTGCAGTACCAAGGTAGTAACTCACCTTGGAGGTCGGGGTTTTAGCATGCAGGCATCGTCATTGACCAGGAGGGGGCAGACCATGCGGATTCTCAAAGCGCTGCTGTTGCCGTTTCTGCTGATCCTGAGTTTGATCGGGGTTGACCGTCCCAAAACCGGGAAACCCCCGCTCCCACAGGGTGTAGGTGTCAATTCAGGGCTGGAGCGCTAGCCATGTCAGCCCTCTGGCGCATCAACCTCTGGGTCTCCGCCTTTTTCGCCCTGGTCACCCTGGCCTGTGCAGTCCTGCTGCTGCACCAGGCCATGGCCGATGTGAAACGAGAGCTGCAATCGGCCGAATCGGTGGTGCATTACCTGCGCGAAACCGCCGAGCGCGATCCGGCCAGTCTCCAGCCGCGGTTGACCGGCAGCCTGCGGCATGTGCGGGTCCGTTGGCTGGCCCCTGGGGAGTTGTTCCCGGCGAATGAATCCGGAATGAAGGCCTGGCTCGGCCGCCGGTTACTGGATGACGGACCCGCGGCTCAGGTGGTGGATTTGCCGGACGGTCGGCGGGCCTGGATTGCCGTCGACCCTCGCGATGAAATCGACGAGATTCTCGATTCCTTGGTGCAACTGTTGTACGTCTGTGCCCTGGCGCTGTCGCTCAGCCTGTTGGTGATTCGTTGGGGGGTACGCCGGGGCATGCGCTTGCTCGATGAGCTGCTGCATGCGTTGCGTCAGGTCTCAGCCGGGAACCTGCAGGTGCGCCTGGGCACTGAGGGTGTCCCGGAGGCGCAGCATCTGGCGGGGCATTTCAATCGCATGACCGCTGCGCTGGCCGAGGCCCAGGCCGATAACGCCCGGCTTACCCAGGCCTTGCTGGCCGTGCAGGAACAGGAGCGTACCCAGCTGGCCCAGACCCTGCACGACGACTTGGGCCAATACGTGGCCGGCATTCGTGCTCGCGCCTGCCTGCTGCGGCTGTTGATGGATCAGCCGCTGGCGCTGGAGCAGACCGTCAGCCAGCTCGAAGAGCATTGCGAGCATTTGCAATCGGGTTTCCGGGCACTGGTGCATGACTTGTACCCAGTGGTGTTGCAGTACCTGCCATTGTGCGAGGCCATCAGGCTATTGGCCGGGCAATGGCAGGCCAGCCAGGGCATCACCTGTCAGGTGTGGATCGACAAAACACTGCCGTCCTTGTCCGGTCCGGACAAGACCCACTTGTATCGTTTGTTGCAGGAAGCGTTGACCAACGTTGCCCGGCATGCCGGCGCCACGCAGGTGCGGATACGCCTGCAACACCGCGCCGGGCGCCTGCGGTTGCTGGTGCGCGACAACGGTTGTGGAGCGACGCAACCATCGCGCGCCGGTGTCGGCTTGCACTCGATGTCCGAGCGGGCGCGCAGCCTGGGCGGTGAGCTGCGCATCCTCAGCCAGGCTGGCGCCGGTTGGGCGCTGGCCTTGAATATCCCCCTGGAGGCGTGATGAACATTCTGTTGGTGGACGACCATGCGGTGGTTCGGCAGGGCTATGCCAGCCTTTTGCGGGTGTTGATGCCGGACCTGCAGGTCCGCGAAGCGGCGACCGGTGAGGAGGCGTTGAGCCAGGTGCAGGAGCAGGTGCCGCATCTGGTGATCATGGACTTCGGCCTGCCCGGTATCAGTGGCTTGGAAACCACCCGCCGGCTACGCCATCGCCTGCCGCAACTGCGGGTGCTGTTTTTCAGCATGCACGATGAATTGCCCTTGGTGCGCCAGGCATTGGACGCTGGCGTCGCGGGCTACCTGACCAAGAATTCGGCACCCCAGGTGCTGGTCGACGCGGTGCGGCGAGTGCTGGCCGGGCATGTCTACATCGAGCAATCCCTGGCCACGCAACTGGCCTGCACCCGTTCGCGCCAGGATGTCGACCCGCGGCTGCAATGCATGACTCAACGGGAGTTGGAGATCTTTGTCATGCTCGCCAAGGGCACCCCCGCCCGCACCATTGCCGAACAGCTGTGCATCAGCGCCAAGACCGTGTCCAACCATTTGACGCTGCTCAAGAGCAAGTTGCAGGTCAGCTCCCATGCCGAGCTGGTGCACTTGGGGATCGATATGGGGGTGGTGCGGGTGGCGGGGTGAATCCCAGGTTCATTGTGGCGAGGGAGCTTGCTCCCGCTGGGGCGCGAAGCGGCCCTGAAACCAGGCACCTCGGTAGGACGGATTGACTGAGTTGGCCGGCGGAGGGGGGCTGCTGCGCAGCCCAGCGGGAGCAAGCTCCCTCGCCACAGGGGGTTGTGGCAATCCTTACTGATCCCAGGAAGTCGGGCAACCGGTACAGCCCTCCATATTCGCATCCTGGAAATTCCCGTAGTGCTGGCGAGAACCGCTCAGGTTGGCCTGTTCCAGGTTGCTTTCGCCGAGCTTGGCTTCCTGCAGGTTGGCGTCGCGCAGGTCGGCGCCCTTGAGGTCGGCCTTGCTCAGCCAGGCCATTTCCAGGTCAGCGGCCTGCAGGTTGGCACCCTGCAGGTGCGCGCCGGACAAGCGGGCGAACTGAAGGTAGGCGGCGGTCAGGTCGGCGCGTTGGAACTGCGTGCCTTGGGCGAACAGACCCCAACCCTGGATCGCCTTGAGCGTGGCGCCGCTGAAGTCCGCCAGGCGCAGGTTGCTTTGTTGCAGGCTGGCACGGGTCAGGTTGGCGCCCTGCAGTTGGGCTTTCTCGAGGTTGGCCAGGTCCAGCCGTGCGTGCCGCAGGTCGGCGTCGCGCAGGTCGGCACCGCTGAGGTTCATTTTGCGCAGGTCCTGGTTCGCCAGTTTTGCACCGCGCAGGTTGGCGCCGGGGCATTGGCTGGATTCGGCGATGAGGCAGCCGTTGAGGGTGAGCGGGGTGTCGGTCTCGTCGGCGTTGGCAAAGGCGCCAACGAACAAAAGCAGCAATGACAAGCATCTCATGGCATGAGCTCGGGCAATTGTGGGAGCTTGCTCGCGATAGCGCCATGTCAGTCAACATGAATGCCAGCTGAACCACCGCTATCGCGAGCAGGCTCGCTCCCACAGGGGATTGTTGTATCGATTAGGATTCAGGTGGGATTGGGCTATTTCTGCGCCGTCGCCTTATCCCAGCTCGGAATCTTGAACACCCAGAACGACCCACCCTGGGCCACCGGCTTGGTCAGTTCGGCCATGTCGCCGCCCCACAACGGTACGGCACCACCGTAGCCGACGGTCACGCCGATGAATTGCTCGCCGTCCTGCTCCCACGTGATGGGTGGGGAAACGATGCCGCTGCCGGTCTGGAACTTCCAAAGCTCCTTGCCGGTTTTCGCATCAAAGGCCTTGAAGAATCCGTCGCCGGTGCCGGTGAACACCAGGTTGCCCTTGGTCGCCAGTACTCCGGCCCACAGTGGCAGCGGTTCCTTGTGCTCCCAGACTACCTTGCCGGTGGTGGGGTTCATCGCCCGCAGGCTGCCAACGTGATCGTCGTACATGCGCTTGATGCGAAAACCCATGCCGAGGTAGGCCGAGCCCTTCTTGTAGTTCACTTCCTCGGTCCAGTATTCCTCTTTCCACTGGTTGCCGGGGACGTAGAACAAGCCGGTGTCCTGGCTGTAGGCCATGGGATTCCAGTTCTTGCCGCCGAGGAAGGGCGGCGAGACTTCCACCGGCTTGCCCTTGGTTTCACCCGGCAATGGCTTGGCCGGACGCTGGCCGGGGTTTTCCACCGGGCGGCCGGTCTTGAGGTCGATGTGGCTGGCCCAAGTGATGTTGTCGACGAACGGGAAGGCGTTCTGCAGCTTGCCGTTGTTGCGGTCCACCACGTAGAAGAAACCGTTGCGGTCGGCGTGGGCGGTGGCTTTGACCACCTTGCCGTCCTTGTCCTTGTAGTCGAACAGCACCAGCTCGTTGTTGCCGGAGAAGTCCCAGGCGTCGTTGGGCGTGTGTTGGTAGAACCACTTCACTTCGCCAGTGCTTGGGTCGACACCCACCTGGCCGGAGGTGTAGAGGCTGTCGTAATCGTGAGGGTTGCCATCCTTGGCCGTGCGCGCCCAGGTGTTCCACGGGCCAGGGTTGCCCGCGCCGACGATGATGGTGTTGGTCTCGGCGTCGAAACTGGCGCTCTGCCAAGGTGCGCCGCCGCCGTGGCTCCAGGCTTCGACCTTGCCGGTTTCAGTGGTCTTGTCGTCGGGCCAGGAGGGCGCCTTGACATCGCCCGTCGGGGTGCTGTCCTTGCCGTTGAGGCGGCCCATGTGGCCTTCGACGAACGGGCGCATCCAGACTTCTTCGCCGGTATCGGGGTCGCGAGCGAACAACTGGCCGACCACGCCGAACTCATCGCCGGAACTGCCATGGATCAGCAGGACCTTGCCACTGGTCTTGTCCTTGATCAGCACCGGCGCCCCGGTCATGGTGTAGCCGCCGGCGTGGTCGCCGAACTTCTTGTTCCACACCACTTTGCCGGTGTTCTTATCCAGGGCGACGACTCGCGCGTCCAAGGTGCCGAAGTAGATCTTGTCGCCGTAGATGGCCGCGCCACGGTTGACCACGTCGCAGCACGGGCGAATGTTGTCCGGCAGCCGGTGGTTGTAGGTCCACAGGCGCTTGCCGGTCTTGGCGTCGAGGGCGAATACCCGCGAGTACGAGCCGGTGACGTACACCACGCCGTCGCTGACGATGGCCTGTGATTCCTGGCCGCGCTGCTTCTCGTCGCCGAATGAGTAGGACCAGGCCGGGGTCAGCTTGAACACGTTCTTGTCGTTGACCTGGGCCAACGGGCTCCAGCGCTGGGCGTTGGTGCCCATGCCGTATTGCAGCACGTCCTGGGTGGTCAGGTGGTCGTTGGCGATGTCTTCCCAGGTGACGGCAGCGCTCGCCAACGGACTCGTTGACAGACTGCCAGCCAGCAGCAAGGCGACCGTCAGGGAGGAGAGGGCGGGTAGCGTTTTTATTCTCATGGTGGCAGTTCCCAGTGAAAGGTTTTGGCCTGACTAGGGTGAGTGGTGCCACGACCCGGCCGATACGGAAAAAGTCCCGCCCTTGCCGGGAAGACTTCCCAAACCGCCTGTCTTTACGACCTGCGTCGGATGGCCTGCTACCAAGGAACTAGATCCCGGCCACCAAAGCAGCATTCGGCTGGGGCAGGGCGGTTCCTAAGATGACGGCACGGCTTCTTCACAGAGGTCTTGCGTGCAATCCAGAGGGCATAACAATGACAACAAAACGCAACGCCATCATCGCTACCGCACTGCTGATGGGGCTGACCGGCGCAGGCTCCGCATGGGCCCATGGCAACGTAGTGCCCCAGGCAGTGGAAACCAAGGGATTGACCCCGATCAAGGACACCAACCTGCCGCTGGACGGTGATGGTTGGGCCGCCCAGAACCCCTATCGCAGTTCCCCCGAGCGTGACAAAGCCATAGAAATCGGCGCTTCGGCCTACAACCAGAACTGCGCCGCGTGCCATGGCCTGGAGGCCAAGTCGGGCGGCATCGCCCCGGACCTGCGGATGCTGGACGCCGCCGAAGCCGGGGATGAATGGTTCGTCGAGCGCGTACGTCACGGCGCGGTGCGCGACGGCCGAGTCTACATGCCGAAAATGGCCGACTACCTGAGCCAGGAAGCCTTGTGGGCGGTGCGCACCTATCTCGACAGCGTACACGTCGAGGAGTGATCGCCATGCGCCTGTTCGCGTGGGTGATGTGCAGCCTGCTGCTGTGTGGCCAGGCGGCGCAGGCGCAGGTGCGCAGCTATGATCAGATAATCGCCGCCGGAGAGTTGAAAGTGGCGGTCTACAAGGATTTCGCCCCTTACAGTTTCGAAGACCAAGGCCAGCCCCGGGGCGTCGACGTGGAGCTAGCGCAGGCATTGGCCAAGGCCATGGGCGTGCGTCTGACATTGATGTGGGCGCCTCCCGGCGAGAAGCTTGATGACGATTTGCGCGATTACATCTGGCGCAGCAGCCCGCTGCACGACCGACAACTGGCCGACCTGATGATGCGTGTGCCGTACGACCACGACTACGTGCAGAAGCGCAACGACATCGGTGAGCTGGAAAATGCCCAAGTGGTGATGTTCGGACCTTATCAGCAGGAATGTTGGCAGGTGGCATATGACCGCCGCCGACTGGATTCGGTGGGCAGTGTCGCAGTGTTCCAGCAACACCCCATCGGGGTGGAAGTCGACAGTGTGCCGTCGTTCTACCTGACCTCGGTGTTCAACGGCATGCTCAGTGCCAAGACCCGCCATTACCCCAGCGTCGCCAAAGCTTTCGGGGCCATGCAGGCCGGGGAGGTGGACGCCGTCATGGCCATGCGCGGTGAGGTCGATTGGCAAGTGCACGAGGCGGCTGATCCGCAACTGGCGCTGGCGGAAAACGCCTACCCGAACATGGGCAAGCAACGTTGGGAAATCGGCATGGCGGTGCATGAAAGCAACCGTCAGTTGGCCTATGCGGTGGAAGAGGCGCTGGAAGGCTTGATCCGCGACGGCAGCGTCAAGACTCTTTATGCCCATTACGGCCTGCGTTACGAAGTGCCGGAGATGTATCAATAGGAGCGCAGGGATGAAATGGGCCATGTGGTGCCTGCTGTGGTGCGGCCTGCCGACGATTGCGCTGGCGGCGGTCGAACCGGGGAAGGACCCGGTGCCGTCGGTGATGTGGGCCTTCTATCACAAGCAACTGCTGGGCGATGCGCCGTTCGTGTTCGATGAACGGGTGCGCCTGCTGGCGCCACCCTTTGCCGAAGACGCACGCCAGGTGCCACTGGAAATCGATGCCCGGGCCTTCACTGGCGACGTCGTACGGGTGCTGGCCTGGGCCGAACTGAACCCGTTGCCGAAAATCGTCGACTTCCAACCAGGGGCGCGTGTGCTGCCCTGGTTGTCGATCCGTATTCGTATCGAACAAGCCACGCCGCTGCGTGCTGCCGTGCAGACCCGCGATGGCCTGTGGCACGTCGGCTCGACCCTGATCGACGCGGCCGGTGGCGGCTGCACCGCGCCCAGCGTGGTGCGCACCCAGCCAGGTTGGGAGGAACACTTGGGCGAGGTGCTAGGCGCCCGCTATCCCCGGGGCGATTCGAGCCGCCTGCGCTTGCAGGTCGCTCATCCGATGGATAACGGCCTGGTGAGCGGCATCCCGGAGTTTTTCCTCAACCAGGCGCAACTGCTGGACGCCGACGGCCAGGTGCTGGCGCGCCTGGAGCTGTTCCCGGCGGTCAGTGAAAACCCCAACCTGGGCTTCGACATCCGAGGCCCGGGCCAGACCCGCCTGCTGCTGCGCGACAACAGCGGCAATACGTTCGAGGCGGCGATCCCCTGACCACAAGGAGCGCGCCATGCGCTGGTTGTTGCTGATGTTCCTGAGCCTGTGCTGGCCGACGTGGGCCGGGACGGACTACGCGCTCAAGCCCCGGCAGATCGCCGAAGGCACCTGGCTGCTGGAAGGCAGCACCGAGAATTTTGCCAAGGCCAACGGCGGCAACATCGTCAACACCGCGTTCATCGTCACCGATGCCGGCGTGGTGGTGATCGACACCGGGCCGTCGAAGCGCTACGGCGAAGCCCTGCGCCAGGTCATTGCGGCAACGACGGATAAGCCGGTGATCCAGGTCCTGCTGACCCATCATCATCCCGATCACGTACTGGGCAACCAGGCCTTCAGCGACGTCCCCATCGGCGCCTTGGCCGGGACCACGGACCTGCTGCGCCAGCAGGGCGACGCCATGGCGGAGAACATGTACCGGCTGGTGGGCGACTGGATGCGCGGCACCGAGGTGGTGCTGCCCACCCAAGCGTTGACGCCCGGTGTGCTCAAGGTGGGCAATCACGCGTTGCGGCTGCTGCAACTGGC
Source organism: Pseudomonas sp. NFACC51 (assembly GCF_900103575.1). NCBI lineage: Bacteria > Pseudomonadati > Pseudomonadota > Gammaproteobacteria > Pseudomonadales > Pseudomonadaceae > Pseudomonas > Pseudomonas sp. NFACC51. The sequence continues at coordinate 951,050 of NZ_FMXH01000001.1, forward strand.
CGGACACACCGGGGCCGACCTGGCGATCCTCGACGAAACCACGGGCGTGCTGTTCGCCGGCGACCTGGTGTTCTACGAACGCGCCCTGACCACCCCCAACAGCCCGGGGCTGGAGGTCTGGCTCCAGGACCTCGACACCTTGCAGGCCTTGCCCTGGAAACAGATCGTGCCCGGCCACGGCCCAGTGGCGACCGGCGCCCAACCCTTTGCGCAGATGCGCGATTACCTGGGCTGGCTCGACCAACTGATGCGCGACGGCGCGGCGCGGGGCGATGACATGGCCGAGATGATCCGCAGCCCCATTCCCGAGCGCTTTGCCGGGATCAGCCTGAGTCGTTATGAGCTGATTCGCAGTGTCAGCCATCTCTATCCGCGCTATGAGCGGGCGGGGATGAAGCGGGTGGACGCCCAATGACCGTTGGCTGAGCAAATCCTCTGTGGCGAGGGGATTTATCCCCGCTGGGGCGCGAAGCGGCCCTCTATCTTCTGCCGACTATCGGGGTGACTGGACGGGCTCATGGGGCTGCTGCGCAGCCAGCGGGGATAAATCCCCTCGCCACAAAGGGAGGTGCTCGCCTAACTGAGGCCACATTGCCGAACTGTGTTTAGCAGAGTTTTTTAAAAATCAGCAGGTTGTGATTTTTTTCATGAAGGCTTGCTCCCGCAGGGCTGCGCAGCTGCCTGAAGCATCCAAAAGCGCGGTGTTCCAATTCGCTAACCTAACAGTTCTGTTAGTAGTCGCCTGATGCAGTACCCACTACCCTTCAGTTGCACGTCAAAACTTACTAGGTGTCATCCTATGCCTACCCAACACGAATCGTTGCTCTGTCGATACCATTACGACCCGCTCGACCGTTTGATCGGCTGTACGTTGCTGAACGGGCCTGAATCACAGCGTTTCTACTGCAGAAAGCGCCTGGTCACAGAGATTCGAGGCACGATAAAAAATTCAATATTCCAATACAACGACCAGCTACTCGCGCAACAGTGTCATGGCGTTAAGTTTGACACTGCGCTGCTGATAACCGATTGCCAGCGGTCGGTGTTGCACACGCTCAGTGAAAACAGCCAGCGACAACCTATCGCCTATTCACCTTACGGCCATCGCCCCATTGAACGCGGTATAGCCAGTTTGCTGGGGTTCAACGGCGAACGAGCGGATCCGGTGACCGGGCATTATTTATTGGGTAATGGGCGTCGGGCGTTCAGCCCGGTGTTGATGCGATTTAACAGTCCAGACAGTTTTAGTCCGTTTGGGGAAGGTGGACTAAATGGATATGCATACTGCTTGGGCGACCCGATTAATAGATGCGATCCTACAGGGAACAACCCACTGGAATGGTTAGGCCTGAAAACAACGCACGTGGGTGAAGGTCTTTGGACAAAGAAAGGGGTCACCAGCTTTAAAGGAAAACGTGCGTTAAAAAGAATTAACGCTTTAGATGAAGAGATTGAGGAGATTAAACGTGATGCTCAGAGGCAGCTCTTCCAAGCAGATAACAAGGTATTGAACCCGGGGGGCGGCCCCCAAAAAAACACCACGCCACAAACCGGAATCCGACTTGATAACCTTGCTTATAAGGCGGCGCGCCCTGAAAACCATCCGTTTTCTTCACTGGCAGGCAAAATCCTAGAACCTCATTTAGAGCCGATGCAGCGCCAAGCGGCCATCGAACAAACTAAGCATCGTGGTATCTTCGAACATTTGGAGAAGAAGGTGTTACCGGATAGAAACGAGTATCTTGCAGACGCCCTAGAAGACAACAGTCTAAAGTTCGACGAGGAAATAGTTGATGCATATAAACTTAGGCTGCGATTGTATGCACTGAAAGCGAGGTCTGAGTCTGGTTTGGTTGCAGAGCAAAACCGAATTCGCGATAAATACTTGACTTATTTTCCTTGAGGGCATCGCCCCGGAAATAGTTGAATCCGTATCGCGCTAGACTGCAATCAGCCACATTTCAAGAGGTTGCTACATTGGTGAAGGAACGTAACCGAGCTCACGCATAAAGTACTTGCGCGTGGATAGAAAGACCTTAAGCAGACTGCATTGGACAGATGCCCAAGAAGTTGTGGTTTTTTACCGACGAGACCGCCGCACAAACGTCAGGGTGCTCAAATAAGAGGGAGCAGTTGCTCATTCCCTCTCCACGGGGGCGTTGCGTTGGCCGACCAAGCCGCCTTTGACATGTACCAAGGAACTAGAAAACTCAACACTGCGGGCAATTGTTGCCAGCGGCCCTGGGGCCAAGAATCTGCGACAGACCGGGAAAATTTCCCGGGTATAACAATAACCGCAGAGGTAGCCGTCATGAGTCAACCCGCACGTCGCCAACCGTTCGCCGTGAGCCTGCTGCTCAGTGCCATGCTGCTGTCCGGTTCGGTCCTTGCAGCCGTGACCGATCAGGAAATTCTCCAGGACCCGAAGAACCCCGAGCAGATCGTGACCAACGGCCTGGGCGTCCAGGGCCAGCGCTATAGCCCGCTCGACACCCTCAACACCGACAACGTCAAGGACCTGCGGCCGGTCTGGGCGTTTTCCTTCGGTGGCGAAAAGCAGCGCGGCCAGCAAGCCCAGCCGATGATCAAGGACGGGGTGATGTACCTCACCGGTTCTTATTCACGGGTGTTCGCGGTGGATGCGCGCACCGGCAAGAAACTGTGGCAATACGATGCGCGCCTGCCCGATGACATCCGCCCTTGCTGCGACGTGATCAACCGTGGCGTGGCGCTGTATGGCGACCTGGTGTTCTTCGGCACCCTCGACGCCAAGCTGGTGGCCTTGAACAAGGACACCGGCAAAGTGGTGTGGAGCAAGAAGGTTGCCGACCACAAGGAAGGCTACTCCATCAGCGCCGCGCCGTTGATCGTCAATGGCAAGCTGATCACCGGCGTGGCCGGTGGCGAGTTCGGTGTGGTGGGCCAGATCAGTGCCTATGATCCGAAGAACGGTGACCTGTTGTGGACCCGTCCGACCGTGGAAGGCCACATGGGTTACGTCTACAAGGACGGCAAGGCCGTCGAGAATGGCATTTCCGGCGGCGAGGCGGGCAAGACCTGGCCGGGCGATCTCTGGAAAACCGGCGGTGCCGCACCTTGGCTGGGCGGCTACTACGACCCGGAAACCAACCTGCTGCTGTTTGGCACCGGTAACCCGGCGCCGTGGAACTCCCACCTGCGTCCTGGCGACAACCTCTATTCGTCGTCGCGCCTGGCCCTGAATCCGGACGATGGCACCATCAAATGGCACTTCCAGAGCACGCCTCACGACGGCTGGGATTATGACGGCGTCAACGAGCTGATCTCGTTCAACTACAAGGAAGGTGGCAAGGACATCAAGGCGGCAGCGACCGCCGACCGTAACGGCTTCTTCTACGTGCTCGACCGCACCAACGGCAAGTTCATCCGCGGCTTCCCGTTTGTCGACAAGATCACCTGGGCCACTGGCCTGGACAAGGATGGACGGCCGATCTACAACGAGGCCAGCCGTCCGGGTGCGCCGGGCAGCGAAGCCAAGGGCAGTTCGGTGTTCGTCGCACCGGCCTTCCTCGGCGCGAAAAACTGGATGCCGATGGCCTACAACCAGGACACCGGGTTGTTCTACGTGCCGTCCAACGAATGGGGCATGGACATCTGGAACGAAGGCATCGCCTACAAGAAAGGCGCGGCGTTCCTCGGCGCCGGTTTCACCATCAAGCCGCTGAACGAGGATTATATCGGCGTGCTGCGGGCCATCGACCCCAAGACTGGCAAGGAAGTCTGGCGCCACAAGAACTTCGCGCCGCTGTGGGGCGGGGTTTTGACCACCAAGGGCAACCTGGTGTTCACCGGCACGCCTGAAGGGTTCCTGCAGGCGTTCAATGCCAAGACCGGGGAAAAGGTCTGGGAATTCCAGACCGGCTCCGGCGTGCTCGGTTCGCCCATCACCTGGGAAATGGACGGCGAGCAATACGTCTCCGTGGTCTCCGGCTGGGGCGGCGCGGTGCCGCTGTGGGGGGGCGAGGTGGCCAAGCGCGTGAAGGACTTCAACCAGGGCGGGATGCTCTGGACCTTCAAGTTGCCGAAAGCGTTGGTGGCCAAACGCTGATATCCGCACTGAACCGTGGCGAGGGAGCTTGCTCCCGCTCGGCTACGAAGCAGTCGCCAACCCGGCGGGCCAGTTTTTCGGCCATGAACCGAGGTAAGGGGAGCGCTTCGCACTCCAGCGGGAGCAAGCTCCCTCGCCACAAAGGTATCTGCGATGGGTTCACGTTCGCGGATGCCTTGCTCTGAATCTACGACCAAATAACGAGAGTCCCCCTGCCAACGACGCATTCGTCCGCCGCGCGGGGCTCTCTACCATCGGTCTATCGCCTGTCCCGCGACAGGCATCGACCAGGCAGAGGCCCATCATGATCTACGCACAACCCGGAACTCCAGGCGCCGTCGTTTCCTTCAAGCCGCGCTATGGCAACTTCATCGGCGGCGAATTTGTCGCGCCGGTCAACGGCGAATACTTCACGAACACGTCTCCGGTCAATGGCGAAGTCATTGCCGAATTCCCGCGTTCCAGCGCCGCCGACATCGACAAGGCCCTGGATGCCGCCCATGCCGCGGCCGATGCCTGGGGCAAGACCTCGGTGCAGGACCGTTCCCTGGTGCTGTTGAAAATCGCCGATCGTATCGAGCAGAACCTGGAAATCCTCGCTGTCAGCGAGACCTGGGACAACGGCAAGGCCGTACGCGAAACTCTCAATGCCGACGTGCCGCTGGCGGCCGACCATTTCCGTTATTTCGCCGGCTGCATCCGCGCCCAAGAGGGTGGGGCGGCCGAGATCAACGAACTGACCACGGCCTATCATTTCCACGAGCCGCTGGGCGTGGTCGGGCAGATCATCCCGTGGAACTTCCCGCTGCTGATGGCCGCCTGGAAACTCGCCCCGGCCCTGGCTGCCGGTAACTGCATCGTGCTCAAGCCGGCTGAACAGACGCCGCTATCGATCATGGTCTTCATCGAGCTGGTCGCCGACCTGCTGCCGCCCGGCGTGCTGAACATCGTCCATGGTTTCGGTCGCGAGGCCGGCGAAGCCCTGGCCACCAGCAAGCGCATCGCCAAGATCGCCTTCACCGGTTCCACCCCGATCGGCTCGCACATCATGAAATGCGCCGCCGAGAACATCATTCCGTCCACCGTGGAACTGGGCGGCAAATCGCCGAACATCTTCTTCGAAGACATCATGCAGGCCGAGCCGGCCTTCATCGAGAAAGCCGCCGAAGGCCTGGTGCTGGCGTTCTTCAACCAGGGCGAAGTCTGCACCTGCCCATCCCGGGCCCTGGTGCAAGAGTCGATCTACGCGCCGTTCATGGCCGAGGTGATGAAAAAGATCGCCAAGATCAAGCGTGGCAACCCGCTGGACACCGAGACCATGGTTGGCGCCCAGGCGTCCGAGCAGCAATTCGACAAGATCCTGTCGTACCTTGAAATTGCCCAGCAAGAGGGCGCCGAGCTGCTTACTGGCGGTGCTGCCGAGCGACTCGAGGGGGATTTGTCGAGCGGCTATTACATCCAGCCGACCCTGCTCAAGGGCCACAACAAAATGCGTGTGTTCCAGGAAGAGATCTTCGGCCCGGTAGTGGGCGTGACCACCTTCAAGGACGAAGCCGAAGCCCTGGCGATCGCCAACGACACCGAGTTCGGCCTCGGTGCCGGCCTGTGGACCCGCGACATCAACCGCGCCTACCGCATGGGCCGGGCGATCAAGGCCGGTCGCGTGT